>CATLDC010000006.1 GCA_949902595.1 uncultured Candidatus Melainabacteria bacterium
ACAGCAGGTAATGAAGGAATCTTTCTTTTATGGTGCTAACAGATTTGGAAACAATTTTATTGCATAGTACTACGTACGTAGACAAATGGTCGGCAGACAATCGAGGAACTACAAATCGGATTTACGACAACGGGTCTGCCTCAATCGCTAAACTATCAGAACACAATACAACTCTCTTATATTATCTTACATCTTAAAAAGCTTTACTCCTCTGATGGGGAGTTTTTTTTGTGTGCTACGCACGTAATAAGTTACCATTAATGTAACACAATACCTATTGTGTTACATGGGGGGAAATGTAGAGGGGCTCCGCCCCGTTGGGATCAGGACTACAGGCTTTGCGCTTTTTTGCTTGTTTTGGGCCTACAAGGGGAAAGTTTGTGAAAATGGCAAAATTGAAATAGTTGATATACTTGCTTTTCAACCAGCAAACTGGTATAATGTAACACAATAGGTATTAAGTTACATTGTACGTAACATAAATAATAGTGGTGTTTCATGTTGACTTGTCTGCTATAAATGGATTATTATTAATACAACTGTTATGAGTAGGAAGTCCTTTAAGAAAGAGAAAAAAGAGAGTTTCTTTTCCAAGATTGTTAACTTTGTGCTGACAATCATAATAGCCTGTGCAATAGGCGCGCAGGTCTGCACTGCTGCAAATAACAACCTTAGAATCGCGCAGGTGAGCGACGCGCACTTTTCTTCGTTTGAAGAAAATACTTCCTACAAATTCCTGAAAAAATCTCCGCAACTCCTTGACGATGTGATTTTTCAGATAAATACATCGGGCCCTTACGACTTTGTGATGTTTACAGGTGATTTGGTTAACAAGCCAAAAATAAGCGAACTGGAGAAATTTACCAGCCACGCGCAGAACCTTATGTACCCCTGGTACGCTATCGACGGAAACCACGATATCTCAATTGACGGCCCGCTTTCCAAGAAAAAGTTTATTGAAATTCTTGCAAATGTCAATGATAATATGAACCAGAAAAACGCTTATTACGCGTTTACACCCAAAAAAGGCTTCCGCGTAATATGCCTCGATTCTATTATTGACTATAAAATTACTACTAACGGCGAAATCTCAAACGAACAGTTCATGTGGCTTCAACAAGAACTGGAAAACCACGCAAAAGATATTATTGTTGTGTGCTCGCATGTTCCGATAATAGAACCTTATCCAAGCTCAAACCACAAACTTTTGAACGAATATGAAGTAAGAAAACTTCTTAAAAGCCACAAAAAACCGGTGATTGCGCTTCAAGGTCACTACCATGCTGCAAAAATTAAACAGGACGATAACCTGCTAGTTGTGGCATGCCCGTCTCTTGTGACTTATCCCAACGCTTTCAGGGTAATTAATATCAATTCAAACAAAAACAAGGTTCTTGTGGATGTTTATTTAAAAGAAACAAACCTTAAAGATATTCAAAAACGCTCAAAAATAAGACTTATGGGCACCGAAACGCTTTACGGCAGCGAAAAAGACAGAAACGCAAGTTTTGAACTGACTATGAAAGAATAATATGGAAGGAAATATAATGGACGAATTTAAAATAAAATTCAGAGGGGTTAGAGGCAGCTACCCGGTTGCTGACAAGGATTTCTTGAAATACGGCGGGAACACTTCCTGCGTGGAAGTTCGTGTGGGCGGACACTTGATTATTCTTGACGCCGGAACAGGCCTGATAAGCCTCGGTAACGAACTTATGCACAAATACATCGAATCCGGAACAACAATCACTGACAGGACTCCGGTAAGATGCACAATTCTTTTGAGCCATATTCATCTTGACCATATTCAGGGGTTTCCGTTCTTTAGACCATGCCACCTTGCTTCAACCAGAATGAGCATGCTGGGCGGGGTAAACTATAATGAAACTCTGGAGCAGGAACTTGCAAAACTTCTGTTTACAAAATCATTCCCGCTTGATTTGGGTGATATTGCAGCTGATTTGAAGATTACGGATTTGAATGAAACTAATTATATTATTTTCAAAAACGGTGAAATGCCGAAAGTTATTAGAGTTAACGACTTAAAAGAAGGTGACTACACCGACGACGATGTTGTGATAACCTGCTACAAGTCTTATGCTCATCCGCAAAACGGCGTGTTTATCTATAAAATAGCTTATAAAGGCAAATCACTTGTTTATGCAACAGATAAAGAAAGCTATCCTGGCGGTGACAAGAAACTGGTTAAGTTTGCAAAAGGCTGTGACCTCCTAATCCATGACGCACAGTACTGCACAGAAGACTACTTGAGCATTTATGTGCCTAAACAAGGGTTTGGCCACTCAACTTTTGAGATGGCTCTGGATTGCAAACATCAGGTCGGGGCAAAGAAAATGGTGTTCTTCCATTATGACCCGGGCTATAATGATGAAAAGCTGGATATGCTTGCTGAAGAATACGCATCTGATGATGCAGTGTTTGCATATGAAGGATTAGAAATAAATCTTTTATGAAAAAAATAATCTCCGTATTTTTAATGCTCACAATGATTTTGTGCTCCGGCTACAAAAAACCGCACAAATATACTATTGATGCGGAAAAAGACGCGTTTTTTCATAACAATGTCGGGCTTAACTACCTCAAAGACAGAGTTTATTACGCTGCGATTCAGGAATTTAAGATAGCAATTCAATTGAGCCCGAGTACGCAGGCGACTGCGATTTTCAAAAACAATCTGGGCGAGACTTATAATTTTATCGGATATCCCGATATGGCAAGGATATGCTTTGAGGACGCGATTAAGCTTTACGGCCTGAATTTTAAGTATTATTTGAATCTGGTGGAATGCTACAAAAACCTCGGTGTGGCTGGAGCTAAGATAAAAGAGTTTTCTAATACAAAAAATCCTTATGAGAAAATCCAGCTGGGACTTTTGTATATAACGACGGGTGAAGTTCGTAAGGGTGTGATAATTTTAGACGAGTTGTGCTCTGAAGAGCCTGATTTGTTGATAACTCCGGCAATCAGACAGTACCTGAAAGAGGTTACTTCAAAGATGTAGTGTGACCTGCTTCAAAAATCTTCACAATTGTTTGCAATTTAAATATGTTTATAATACGATTAATTCATACGCCGATTTTGAAAGAATGTGTTTAGCACATTCTATTTTAAAAAGCAGACAGTAATTAACAATAAAGGTAATATAAAGGAACTTAGAAATGGGTATCAAAGGTAAAAACGATAGAATGGTAGTTCTTGCTTGTGAAGATTGCAAGGAAAGAAATTACACAACTGTTAAAAACAAGAAAAATTCTAAAGAAAGAATGGAATTGAACAAATATTGTCCAACTTGTAAGAAACATACAACTCACAAGGAAACCAAGTAGTTTAAGTCAGCTGATTGCTTAGCTGCCCAGCTGCTTGGCTTCTCAGCTGCTTCTTGCGTCCTTAGTTCAGTTGGTAGAACGTCGGTCTCCAAAACCGGATGTCGAGGGTTCGAGTCCTTCAGGGCGCGATTTATATCAATAGTAAAAGGTAATTAAAATGAACGATACATTAGAAACAGCAAAGAAAAATACCGTTACATATTTTAAAGGCGTTAGAACTGAGTGGGGCAAGATTACATGGCCGGAAAAACCTCAGGTTATGGTAGAAACATTCTTTGTTGTTGCGATTGTTTTTATATTCACTGTTTTTATTTATTTTGTGGATATTATATTCAACGCATTGTTATCAAAATTTAATTAAAAAAACAGCCAATACAACCATAAAGGGTAAGAATAATGAGTGAAAAAGACGAAAATATGATGAATGAAGAAATAATGGAAGAATCTTTTGAAACAGAGTCTCCAAAATCTTCTGATAAAAAGAATCAAAAACGCTGGTATATTGTTCATACTTATTCAGGGTACGAAAACAAGGTTAAGAGCAACCTTGAAAAACGTATTGAGTACATGAACATGGCTGATAAAATCTTTAGAGTAGAAGTACCTCAAAAGACTATTACCCAGATTAAGAGCGGAAGAAAGCAGGAAAAAGAAGAAAAAATCTTCCCTGGTTATGTTTTGGTAGAAATGATTATGGACGAAGACAGCTGGTATGTTGTTCGTCACACAGCAGGTGTAACAAAATTTGTAGGTTCCGCTAAAAAACCTATTCCTGCAAAAGACAGCGAAATCAAGAAGATTATTCACCGCTCAACAGCACAGACTCAGAAAATCGAAATGGATATCAAGGTTGGTGAAAAAGTCAGAATCACTTCAGGTCCGTTTGCCGAGTTTGTGGGTGATATTACAGAAGTTTATCCGGATAAAGCTAAGCTTAGAGCTATGGTTTCAATCTTCGGACGTGAAACCCCGGTTGAATTGGAATACAAACAGATTCAAAAGTTATAAGCACAATACAAATTACACAGTAAAGTAAAAAACACAGGTGCCAAGCAGTATTTTGCCGGGAAGTTCCAAAACAAGTTAGTAGTTACGACCAAACAAAATACGTGGAGGCACAACACAATCTACGAAGTAAAGTAAAAAACGTGGAAGGGGATGCCCCCCGTTAGTACCACGAAAGGAGAACAAAATGGCAAAAAAAGTAGTAGGAAAAATTAAACTGCAAATCCAGGCAGGTAAAGCTAACCCGTCACCTCCGGTAGGTCCGGCTTTGGGTCAGCATGGTGTTAACATCATGGATTTCTGCAAACAGTTCAATGCTAAAACTGAATCTCAAGCAGGATACATTATCCCTGTTGTTATCGATGTATATGAAGACAGAAGTTTCACTTTTGTAACAAAGTCTCCACCGGCTCCTGTTTTGATTAAAAAGGCATTAAACTTACCAAAAGGTTCTGCTGTGCCTAACAAAACAAAAGTTGGTGAAATTACAAGAGCTCAATTAGAAGAAATTGCAAAAATCAAGATGAACGATTTGAACGCTACTTCTATGGAAGCTGCTGTAAATATGATAAAAGGCTCTTGCAGAGCAATGGGTGTTACAGTTAAGGAAGGTTAAGTCCTTGACACCTCACCCCAACCCTCTCCTCAAGGAGAGGGAGTGAAGATAAAACAATGGAAGGACTTTTGTCCGCTAACACCATGAAAGGAAAAGAAAAATGTCAAAAATAACTAAAAAACAAAAGAAGCTTCAAGAATTGTTAGCTGATTTCCAACAACCGGCTAGCGGTCGTGACGCTTTGGTTAAATTACAAGAAGTATCTAAAGAAGTTGCAAAGTTCAACGAAACAGTTGAATGCCACATGAGATTAGGTATTGAAGTTAAACACGCTGAACAGCAAATCAGATCAACTGTTGTATTACCGGCTGGTCTTGGTAAAGAAGTTCGTGTTTGCGTTATCGCTAAAGGACCTAAGGTTAACGAAGCAAAAGACGCAGGCGCTGATTTCTACGGCACAGAAGATATTATCGACAAGATTGCTGGTGGCTGGTTTGAGTTTGATACCCTGATTGCAACACCTGACTGTATGGGTATGTTGGGTAAACTCGGTAGAGTTTTGGGTCCTAAAGGCTTGATGCCAAACCCTAAGACAGGTACTGTTACTTTGGATATCGCAAAAGCTGTTAAAGATGCTAAAGCCGGTAAAGTTGAATTCAGAGCTGATAAACAGGGTATGATTCACTGTCCTATCGGTAAGGTTCAGTTCTCTAACGAAGATTTGGTTAAGAACTACGGTACTTTGGTTGATGCGGTTTTGAGAGCAAAACCTTCAGCTGCAAAAGGTACTTATGTTAAGTCAATCTACTTGACAACAACAATGGGACCAAGCATCAAGATAGATTCGAAGAATCTTCAAGCAGAAGTAAAAGAAATTGTTGGTTGATATTTACGGCTAGCCGAAAGGTTAGCCTTTTTTTTAATAAAAAAAGGATTTAGAAACTTTCTAAATCCTTTTTTATATTTTATATTCCCTCCCTAACTGGGGAGGGTTAGGGTGGGGTACGAACTTTACCCCCTTGTATTTGTGTTCTCAAAAATAGCCCTGCTCTGACTCAAAGCAAGAAGCTTAAGCGAACACTCACCAATGTTTCTGTCAAGCACACCAATTGATGACAACTTTGCGACAACAAACTCGTTCAAATCCTGCGGCGCAATAAACAGCGGACAAGCACTGTTGCACTCTCTTCCTGCTGTAAAAGGACAAGTCTTGATATCCATTGCTTATTCTCCTAACTCTTTTAACGCAAGTTGAAGCTGCTCGTCATTCGGAGCCTTTCCATGCCAACCGGCCTGATTCTCCATAAAGGAAACCCCCTTGCCTTTGACAGTGTTGGCAACTATGGCACAAGGCTTCCCACACTTCTTTGCCTGCTCAACTGCTGCATAGATTTCTTCAATGTCGTGCCCGTTGATTTCAATAACCTCCCATTTGAAGGCTCTTAACTTGTCCTCAAGCGGGTCAAGCGCCATTACGTTTTCTGTGCAACCGTCGATTTGAAGCCTGTTCCTGTCAATTATTGCAATAAGGTTGTCTAACTTTCTATGCGCAGCCTGCATGAATGCTTCCCACACAGAACCCTCCTGAAGCTCGCCGTCTCCAAGATAGACCACAACATGAGCAGGGTTGTTCTTAAGCTTAAGCGCTAAAGCCATTCCACAGCCGATTGAAAGCCCCTGCCCTAAAGAGCCTGTAGATGTTTCAATCCCCGGGATGTATCCTTTTGCAGGGTGCCCTTGAAGCTTGGAATTGTATTTACGGAAAGTCATGAGCTCTTTTTCTTCTATGATTCCATGCTGTGCAAGGATTGAGTACAGAAGCGGAGAGGCATGACCTTTTGATATGATAAACCGGTCTCTGTTTTCAAACTCCGGACACTTGTCCCATTCTTTCGGGATGAAAAGACATTTTTCATAAAGCACTGTTAAAATATCAGCACCGGAAAGCGAACCACCCGGATGACCTGATTTTGCGTTGTGAACCATCTTGACGATGTTTCTTCTGATTTTAGCCGCTATGCTTTGTAATTCTTTTTTTTCTGATTCGGTTAACATACATAACCTCCTTATATTTTACCCCTGCTGTTTAAAGCCTTTAATAAAAATAACGGAAGAGTCGGGAAGATTCGTTTGAACCTTGATGGCTGACACACTGTTCTGTATAACCATTCAAGCCCGAGTACCTGGAAAATCTTCGGCGCTCTTTTTACTGTTCCTGACCACACATCAAGGCTTCCGCCAATTCCTACCATCAGCGCAGGATTGAGTATCTTTTTTGCGTTGTAAATGAACTGTTCTTGCCTTGGAGAGCCCATTGCTATAAGTATTAACTTGGGAGATTTTGCCTTAAGCTCATGATAAATCTCTTCGTCGTTATTAAAATACCCGTTGTGGTAATATACTATGTTAAGCCCGTTTATTTGTTTTTGCAGGTTTTCAACAGCTTTTGTGATAACTTCTTCTTTAGCCCCGACGATTGCAACAGGAATGCTGTTTGCAGAGGCTTCCTGAAGCAGCCTTCTAGCAAAATCAATGCCCGGAATCCTGTCTATCGAGTTTCCTGTAATCCTTGCTGCGATTTTAACCCCGATGCCGTCCGGAATAACCATTTCAGCTTCTTTTATTATTTGTGCAAAATTGGGGTCTTGTTCTGCGCTCTGATACATTTCAGGGTTGATTGTAACAACCTGGCAGACTTTTTGCCCGTCAATAAAGCTCTTTGCTGTTGTAATCGCTTCTTCAAATGTATAATCGTCTATATTTAAGCCTAATAGTTCAACACTCATAAAAACATTATACTTGAAAAACAAAAAAAAGTATTTTAAAATTCGTATATAGATAAGAAAGGAGTTTAGAAATGAAAAAATTATTAACCGTGTTGGCATTAATTGCGTTTGCAGGCTCTGTAATGGCTGCAAGCTCAACAGCTTCATCAACAAGCTCTTCAAAACTTGAAAGCTATGTAAACAAAAAACTTGCACCTGTAACAGCTAAGGAAAAAGAAATGAATGCTAAGGCTGAGGCTCAGAGAAAAGCTAACGAAGCAAAACAGGCTGAGTACAAAAAACAACAAGCTGAACGTCAGGCAGCTTTAGAAAAACAACAAAAAGAAGCACAGGCAAGACGTCAGGCTACTAAAGACGCTATTCAGGCAGAAAAAGACTACTGGAAATCTTTGAAGAAGTAGACATAAGAGAAAAGAGGAAGGTTAACAGCCTTCCTTTTTTGTCGGCTGCGTCCCCTCTCCTTACAGGAGAGGGATGGGGTGAGGTGAAAATATTTTCTTTTTTGTTATACAATAAAAACTATGATTGACAGATATTCGCGCGAAGAAATTAAAAAGATATGGGACCTGGATAGAAAGTTTGAATACTACCTTCGGGTAGAACTTGCTGTTTGCGAGGCTTATGCAAAACTCGGGCAAATTCCTGAAAAAGCCCTAAACGAAATCAAAAACAAGGCTTCTTTTACAGTTCAGAGAATTGACGAAATTGAGCGCGAAGTAAGACACGATGTTATTGCTTTCTTGACCGCAGTTAACGAATCAGTCGGGGCAGAGAATGCAAAATATATCCACATGGGATTAACAAGCTCTGATGTTATTGATACCGCTTTTGCTCTCCAGATTGTGGATAGCTCCAGAATTATTGAACAAGATTTGAACGAGCTTATCTGTACTCTAAAAAATCTTGCACAGGAACATAAAGACACGATTTGTATGGGACGCTCTCACGGGATTCAGGCAGAAGTTACGATTTTTGGTTTTAAACTCCTAACTTGGCTTGATGATGTTCAAAGAGCGAAAAAGACTTTTGAAGATGCTTTGGAAGAAATCTCCGTAGGACAGATTTCTGGGCCTGTTGGAACGTACAGTAACCTGCCTGTTGAAGTGGAAGAAATCACATGCCAGGAGCTTGGACTTAAGCCTGCGCGTATTTCTACCCAGATTATTTCAAGAGATAGGCACGCTAAATTCATGGCTGCTCTGGCTCTAATTGCAAGCCTGATTGAACAGTTTGCAACAGAAATCAGGCACCTCCAGAGAACAGAAGTTCGCGAGGTTGAAGAGGGGTTTGGCGCCAAACAAAAAGGCTCTTCTGCAATGCCTCACAAAAAGAACCCTGTCTTGTGCGAAAACTTGTGCGGGCTTTCACGGGTTGTACGCTCAAATATGCTCGCAGCCTTTGAAAACATTAACCTCTGGCATGAGCGCGATATTTCGCACAGCTCTGCGGAGCGGATAATATTTCCTGACTCTTTAATTCTTGTGGATTTTATGCTGCACAGATTTAACGGTGTGATGCAGAATCTTGTTGTGCATAAAGACAACATGCTCAAGAATACTTTTTCTTTTGGCGGGGTGGTTTATTCCCAGAAAGTGCTGCTCAAACTTGTTGAGAAGGGATACACAAGAGAAGATGCATACAGGATTGTCCAAAAACATGCACTCGATGCTTTGAATGGCGGGAATTTCAAGGAGCAGCTTTTAAAAGATGGAAAAGTCATGTCAAAGCTTTCAGAATTAGAGCTTGAGCAGTGTTTTGATGTTAAAGATTATTTGAAAAATATTGGCAAAGTCTTTGCCAGATTTGAGCTTTAGGCCTTTATTAACATTCTTTACATCCATATTAAGATTATGTCAAGAAATCCGGTTTTGGCGATTTTTTAGTCTATAATAAACATGCAAAGAACAAATGAAATATGAAGGAGAAAGATATGCAATCAGTTGAAGAAATTCTTGGTAAATTAGAAACAGCAGATAATACAACTAAAAATAAAATCGAAAATATCTTGGTAGACAAAGGCACAGCTGTTGTACCGGAACTTGTTCATCAATTGCAGGTTGTAAGAGGCGTTAAGCGCGGTGTTGTTGCGATGACTCTTATCAGAATCGGAGAACCTTCTGTTGAATATCTTGAAGAAGCTGCAAACAGCAACAAAGACTTTGAATGGGTTGCTAAATACCTTATCTCTGAAATCAAAGGCGTTGCTGCATAACAGTGGACGATAAAATTAAAGTAGAAATATATACGGACGGTGCTTGCAGCGGAAACCCCGGGCCGGGAGGATATGGAACTGTTCTTGTCCATATTGATAAAGACGGAATTAAGCATGAGAAAGAGCTTTCTCAAGGTTATAAGTGTGTAACTAACAACCAGATGGAGTTAATGGCTGTTATTGTCGGGCTTGAATCTCTCAAAAAAGCCTGTAATGTTACTTTGTACTCGGATAGCAAATACGTTGTCGATGCTTTCAACAACAAATGGATTGACGGCTGGATAAAAAAAGGCTGGAAAACAGCTGGCAAAACCCCTGTCAAGAATGTTGAACTCTGGCAAAGACTTCTTAAGGCAAAAGAGCCGCATGAAGTAGAATTTATCTGGGTAAAGGGTCATGCCGGACACGAATACAACGAGCGCTGCGATACGCTGGCTGTTGCTGCTGCTAAAAAAGAAGAACTCAAAGATAGCCTAAACGCCTAAGAGCTCTTTTGTTTTTTCTCTTATTTCGCGGTCAATTTCAAAAATCTCGTCAAGTGTCGGATTCTGGATAACTTTGTGCGTGTCCATCATTTTCTCAACTGAATCAATGATGTCAAATAACTTGATTTTGCCCTCCAAAAACGCAAAAACAGCTTCCTCATTTGATGCGTTTAAGCATACTGTGGCACTTCCTCCAACTCTTCCTGCTTCACATGCAAGCCTTAGGGCTTTGAACTTGTCTTCATCAGGTGCTTCAAAATCTAGACGTGCGATTTCTGCAAAACTAAAGCTTTTTGACTTAATCCCCTCGTAACGCTCCGGATAAGTAATCGCGTACTGGATAGGAATGTGCATGCTCGGAAGCCCGATTTGCGCAATAACGCTTCCGTCAACGTACTCGATTGCAGAGTGTACAATGCTTTGCGGGTGGACGACAACTTCTATTTTGTCATAGTCCATGTTGAAAAGGTGGTGAGCCTCAATTACT
Source organism: uncultured Candidatus Melainabacteria bacterium (assembly GCA_949902595.1). GTDB lineage: Bacteria > Cyanobacteriota > Vampirovibrionia > Gastranaerophilales > Gastranaerophilaceae > CAG-196. Next base: position 10,879 of record CATLDC010000006.1, read on the forward strand.
TCCAACCCCTTGTTCATAAGCGTTGCACTGTCTACTGTAATCTTTTTTCCCATGTTCCATCTTGGATGCGCAAGAGTCTGTTCAACAGTCGCGTTTTTCATATCCTCAACCGATTTTCTTAAAAACGGCCCGCCGGATGCTGTAATGATAAGCTTATCCACCTGCGAGATGTCTTTGATACACTGGTGGATTGCGCAGTGCTCGCTATCGACCGGAATAATGTTTACTCCTTTTTCTTTTGCAAGCGGCATTACAATATCGCCTGCCATAACAAGTGTCTCTTTGTTTGCAAGCGCAATGTCAATTCCGTTGTTGATTGCTGTGATTGTCGGTCTCAAGCCGATTTTTCCTGAAACAGCAACAAGAATAATATCGTTTTCTGTGTTTGAGCAAATCTCGTCCAAAGAGACAGACTTTGCGCCTTCAATTTCGGATAAGTTGCTCGCAGAAGCGTACTTTGGCTTGAACTTTCGTATCTGTTCGTTTAAAAGTTCTGTATTCCCTCCGGCTGCAAGCGCAATTATCTCAAATTTGTCCTGCAATTTTTCTATTACTTCCAGTGCCTGACGCCCGATTGAGCCAGTTGAACCCAAAATACTTATCTTCTTTTTCATTACCTTAACTCTCTTACATACCCGAAATATTCGTTGTTTTTGTACCTGTCAGCAGATTTAACAGCCTCTTCTTTGCTTAAGAACCCAACGCGCATTGCAACTTCTTCTAAGCAGGCAATCTTAATCCCCTGGTTTTCTTCGATTGTCTGAACATACTGTCCTGCTTGCAGAAGCGACTTGTGCGTTCCTGTATCAAGCCATGCAAACCCGCGGCCGAAAAGCTCAACATTGAGTTTGCCGGATTCAAGATAAATCTTGTTCAAATCAGTGATTTCAAGCTCGCCTCTTGCAGACGGCTTAAGGTTCTTAGCGTATTCAACCACCTTGTTGTCGTAAAAATACAGCCCTGTTACTGCGTAGTTTGATTTTGGATTCTGCGGTTTTTCTTCTATCGAAATCGCTTTGCCTTCACTGTCAAACTCAACCACGCCAAATCTTTCAGGGTCTTTAACATGGTAGCCGAAAACAGTTGCTTCGCCTTTTTCTTCTGCTATTTTTACAGCTTTTTTCAGCATGCCGGAAAATCCCTGCCCGTAGAAAATATTATCACCGAGCACAAGCGCAGCAGAATCATTCCCGATAAATTCTTCCCCTAGAATAAATGCCTGTGCAAGCCCGTCAGGACTTGGCTGAACCTTGTATGAGAATTTGACTCCGAACTGCGAACCGTCACCTAAGAGTTTTTCGAAGTTCGGCAAATCCTGTGGTGTGGAGATTATAAGGATTTCTCTTATTCCTGCAAGCATAAGTACAGAAATCGGGTAGTAAATCATCGGCTTGTCGTAAATCGGCAGGAGCTGCTTAGAAACAGCCATTGTGCTTGGATAAAGCCGTGTTCCGCTTCCGCCCGCTAAAACAATTCCCTTCATTAGACCTCCGCTTCTTCAAGTCTCAGTGCAAGATAATCACTCAGAGCTGCTTCCCAGCTTCTGCAAATCTTTCCGTTTTCCATGATGCTGAACGCCGGACGTTTTGCAGGGCGCGGAAATTCTTCTGTTGTGCAAGGTTTTAGATTAACATTAAGCCCCTGCTGCTTGAAAATTTCGCGTGCAAACCCGTACCAGCTTGTGCTTCCGCTTCCGCAAACCTGATAGATTCCGTAAGGTTTTTCAAGAAGTTTAAGTATGCCGTTTGAAAGCTCAACAGTCCAGGTCGGGCACCCAATCTGGTCGTCAACAACCTTAAGCTCCGGTTTATCTGCAAGACTAAGCATTGTCTCAACAAAGTTCTTACCATGGTGTCCGTAAAGCCAGCTGGTGCGCGCAATGTAGAACTTGTCGCAATACTTCTGAACAGCCAGCTCTCCTTGAAGTTTGGTCAAACCGTAGTTGTTAAGCGGATTAGGCTTGTCATCCGGAAGATAAGGCGAATCTTTTGTTCCGTCAAACACGTAGTCTGTTGAGATGTAAACCATCACAGCATCGTTTTTTGCTGCTGCTTTTGCAATGTTTTCCGTCCCTGTAACATTGATGAGCGTAGTTGTTTTCAAGTCTTCTTCAGCCTTATCAACATTGGTATAAGCAGCGCAATGGATAATCAAATCAGGGCTTTCTTCCGAGATTACTCTGTGCACCATAAGTTCGTTTGTAATATCAAGCGTATCAACATCTGTTTCAACGACTTCAAACCCTGCGTCTTCCAATATCGGGCACAAATCCTGCCCCAGCATTCCGTTAGCTCCGGTAACTAGTACTTTCATTATACGAGGCTCGCTTTCTTGTCTTCAATACTCTTCATCCACTCCTGGTTGTTCAAATACCAGTCAATAGTGATTTTTATACCCTGCTCAAACGTTAGAGACGGCTTCCAGCCAAGCTCTGAAGTTATCTTGTCGTTGCTGATTGCATAACGCCTGTCATGCCCGAGCCTGTCTTCTACATACTGGATTGAGCTTTCGTCCTTGCCCATTGCATCAAGTATCAGGCGGGTAATCTCCATGTTTGTTTTTTCGTTGTGACCGCCGATGTTGTAAACCTCACCAACTTTACCTTTGTGAAGTACCACGTCAATTGCTTCGCAGTGGTCGTATACATATAACCAGTCTCTTACATTAAGCCCGTCACCGTAAACAGGAACTTTCTGGTCTTTCAATAATCTTGAAATAAAGAACGGAATAAGCTTTTCCGGATACTGATACGGACCGTAATTGTTTGAACACCTTGTGTTCAGAACCGGCATTTTGTAAGTCTCATAGTAAGCTCTCACAAGCATATCTGCGCTCGCCTTGCTTGCAGAATACGGGCTGTTAGGAGCAAGCGGGGTTGTTTCGTAGAAATACCCTGTTTTTCCTAATGTGCCGTAAACTTCGTCGGTTGAGACCTGCAAATATCTCTCAACTCCGAGTTCTTTTGAAGCCTGCAACAGGTTTAATGTTCCCTGAACGTTTGTTTCCACAAAGATTTCAGGGTGCTTGATAGAATTATCAACATGAGACTCTGCAGCAAAGTTTACCACGCAGTCAACTTCTGAAATCAATTCTCTCGCAAGTTTTCTGTCGCAAATATTTCCGTGTACAAAAGTGTAGTTCGGGTTGTTTTTGACATCGTCAAGGTTTTCAAGATTCCCGCAATAAGTAAGCGCGTCCAGGTTTATAATCTTGTAGTCAGGATGTTTTTTCAGAACATGTCTTACAAAACAGCTCCCGATAAATCCTGCACCGCCTGTTACAAGTAATTTCATTAAATTAACTCCTCTTTATTAATATCTTTTAATAACGGCTGAATTTTGTCTTTTTCTGACAAAATCGGCTCAAAATCGATTTCCCAATCAATGTTAATATCCTTATCAAACCACAAAATCCCTCTGTCAGCCTGCGGAGCGTACTCTCCGGTTGCCTTGTAAAGAAGCTCTGCCTCGTCAGATAATACAACAAATCCGTGTGCAAACCCGTCCGGAATAAAGAGCATCTGCTTGTTATCTTCTGACAGCTCAACTTTCACATATTCGCCGAAAGTCTTTGACTTTGGTCTGATATCAACGGCAACATCATAAATCCTGCCTCTTGCGCAGCGCACAAGCTTTGCCTGCCCGTGAGGTTTTGCCTGATAGTGAAGCCCTCTAAGCACGCCTTTTGTGGATTTTGAGTGGTTGTCCTGATTGAACTCCACATCAATCCCGTTTTTTACAAAATCTGATTTTTTATAGGATTCTAGAAAGAACCCTCGATTATCCCCGAAAACCTTAGGCTTTACAAGAATTACATCCTCTATTTTTTGCCTCTCAAATTCAAATGGCATAAATCACACTCCTTATAAGATAATTTTATCACAAATAGTTTTGTAAAAATGTTACAAATTTTCCCCCGTAATTTTTCTGCTTAATAACCTCAAACCCTTCGGTAGATATAGGCTCAGAATGCTCTGCAATGATTATTCCGCTCTTTATTTTCGAAAAAACATTCTCATAAATCCCGCTTGCATAAGGCGGGTCAACATATACCACATCAAAGCTGCCGGCTTTTTCCAGAAGCTTAAGGCTGTCTCCGATTACTAAATCGGCTTTGAGCCCTAGTGTTTCGTAATTCTTCTTGAGAATCCTCGCTGCCTGCGGATTCTTTTCAAAAACTTTTACGCTCTCAAATCCTCGAGACAGAGCTTCTAATCCCATTGCGCCCGAACCTCCGAAAACATCGAGGAAGCTTTTGCCTTCAAACTCTCCGAGAATCGAATAAAGCGTGTTAAACACTCCCATTCTAACCTTGGAAAGAGTCGGGCGGGTTATTCTCTCATCTGGCGCTGTAATTTTTCGTCCCTTGTAAATTCCGGCTGTAATTATCATTAACCCAAATCCAGCTTCTCAATCTTAACTTTGAAAATACTTTCAACATCGACCCCGTTGAGCACGCTTGTAATCAAGTCTTCCGGAGTAAACTTGCCTTCAAGGTGCGGAATAAGTCCAAGTATTTTTACGTTTGTGTATTCTTCTATGACGCGCGGAATTGCTGTCAAAAGCGATTTAGGGCAGTCTTCTGTTATGTTGTTAATCACAACCCCTCTGATATCAAGCCCTTTTTCCTGCGCTGTGTAAATCGAAAGCAAAGTGTCGTTAATCGAGTCTTCGCGCGGTGTCACCACAAAAAGCAAAGGAATCTGGAGTTTTTTTATCAAATCTGCAGTCTGGAACCCTGCTGAAATCGGGCTAAGGATTCCGCAATCCCCGTCAAGCAAAGTGCAGTCAAACATGCTTGAAATCCTTGCGTATTCGCTGTTTATAAGCTCAATATCAATGGGCTCGTTTTCAAGCTCTGACGCAATTAAGGGCTCTGACTTGGATTTAAACAGGTAAGAAAAATGCGTATCAATATACGGGTCAATCGATTTTACGTAAGTCAAATCAGGTGACTGCATAAAACCGTTCAATTCAATCCCTGCTGTTTGAATCGGTTTATAAACGCAGGTTGAATACCCGAGGCTCTGCATTGTCGCGGCTATACCTGCTGTCAAAAAAGTTTTTCCATCTTTGCTTTTGGATGATGTGATATATAGATTTAACATAAACCGATTTTACCATTTTTATGCAAAAGAGTAAAGAATTATAATGCTTCTAAGGCTGCAATTTTCATTATTTTTGTATCAGGTTTTCTTCCAGTCCAGATTTCAATCGCTCTTTCTGCCTGAAAAATAAGCATGTCCAGCCCGCCAATTGTCCTCAACCCGCGTTTTTGCGCTTCCTGTACAAGCACTGTCTTAACAGGGTTGTAAACAATATCATAAACCACTGTTTCCGGATTTAGCTTATCCAAGTCTCCGCGCTCAAGCGGCATCTGGTCTGCCATGAAGCCTTTCATTCCGATTGGGGTTGCATTCACGACAATAGAAGTCTTCTCAAGGCTCCTTATATTTTGAATCTGGTACACATTGAAATTTATCTCCGGAAATTTTGCTCTCACATAATCGAGAGTCTGGCGTGAGTTTATGATGTTTCTGGTATAAAAATCAATCTCGCTTACACCTCTTTCTGCAAGCCCGACAACCGCAGCTCTTGACGCTCCGCCGGTTCCGAGAATACTTGCGTTTTTTCCATGGAGGTTAACTTCTTCGGGGATAGCTCGTTTGAACCCGTAAATATCGGTGTTGTAGCCAAAGAAAGACCTGTCTTCTCCGACTTTAACCGTGTTTACGCAGCCTGCAATATTAGCGTAGTCGTCAATGTCGTCCAAAAACAGTGACATTGGTACTTTTAGCGGGATTGTAACATTAAACCCGTTGTATCCGTTAGCTTTAATGTATTTGATTCTTGAAATCAAGTCTTCAGGCGCTGTTTCCATAACGTCGTAGCAGCCTTCGAGCCCGATGCTTTCCAGACCTGCTTTTTGAATCACAGCAGAAATTGAGTGTCCTAAAGGATAACCGATAATTCCGAGTTTGTACATTTTTACTCCCCTTTTTGTCAATTATACAGGATTAAAGGGGAAAATGTAAAGAGGGCGCTTAAATTATTGAAGCATACAGAAAATTTTGTTATAATTAGATAAAGGAGTTATTTATGGACATTTCAATATCAAATAATCTTGAAAATATTTTGAAGGCCAAAATTGCAGAAGGAGCTTTTAGCTCTATGGATGAAGCAATTACTTTTGCAATTCAGTTTACTTTTATTGATAACAAGGTCTCTTTGGAAAAAATAAATGAATTGAATGAGAAAATTGAACAAGGCTGGCTGGAAATGGAAGCTGGCAAAGGGAGAAATAACACAGCAGTATTCAGAGATTTAAGAGAAAAATATGCATAAGTTAGAAGTTATTATTACCCCTTCTGCCGAGCAAGATTTGCAAGATATATTTGATTTTATTGCAATGGATAACGTCAGTAAAGCTGTTGAAATGATTGACATTTTTGAAGAAAAATTCAATACTATTGCGATGTTTCCTGATATTGGTGTTAAAAAATCAAATTTTGTTAAACGTGACGTAAAAGAATGCATTGTTGCAAAACACTATGAAGTAATATATTCCACAAAAAACGATAAAGTGTATATTCTTAGAGTATTGACAGGTTATCAGGATATTTTTAAGTATTAAATCTACAGCTTATCCCATTCCCCGCACTCAACCAGCTTCCTAATCTCGTCTTTTGTATCCGGATTGTCAGTCTTTGCCTGCAATTCTTTTATCAGTTTTTCCATCTCTTCTTTTGTGAGCTTCTCAACTTTGGGGTCTTTTCCGATAATATCTTTGACATTCTTTGGCTTTTTCCTGAACTTGCCTTTTGCAGCAAGGATTCCGAGCGCTGTCAGCCCGAAAGCTCCTAATCCTATTAGGAGCTTTTGCGAATCTGTTGGCTTCTCCTTTGCTTTGGGCGATTTAGGAGAAGACTTAAAAACAGCAGGTGTTGAATAATTTGTATTGATTGAAATGGACATAACAAACCTTTCTATATATATAAAAACATCTCAGGCAAAAAAATTGCTAAGTGCCTTGTTTATATCTTATGCTATAATGTTACTTAACAGATGGGAGTATTGTATGTCAGATAAGAAGACCTTAATTTTAATCGACGGACACGCGCTAGCATACCGCCAGTTTTTTGCACTGGAAAGAACCGGCATGAAAAACTCGGAGAACCAGCCAACCTGGGCTGTATACGGATTCTTTAAGGCAATATTTGACCTGCTTTCCAAAATACACCCTGACTTTATTGCTGTAGCATTTGATGTGGGAAGAAGAACCTTTCGTACTGAAAAATATGAAGAATACAAAGCCAACCGCGAAGCCATGCCGGATACATTGAGAAGCCAGCTCGGCGTGATAACAGAAGGCTTGGAAGCTTTTGATATCCCTATTATCACAAAAGAAGGTTTTGAAGCAGACGACGTTATCGGCACAATTTCTAAAATCGCTTGTGAAAACGGGCATAAAATACTTATCCTGACCGGTGATCAGGACAGCTTCCAGCTGATTGATAAAGACGGCTGTGTTAAAGTCCTTATCCCGTCCAAGGGCGAGCTTGTTGAATACGATTGGGATAAGGTTTATGAAAAACTCGGGGTTTATCCAAATCAGGTTACTGATTACAAAGGCTTAAGAGGTGATACTTCTGATAATATCCCGGGGATTAAGGGTATCGGAGAAAAGACTGCGCAAAAACTTCTTAACCGCTATCCTGATTTGGAAGCTGTGCTTGCCGATTGCGAAAATATACCTGAAAAGGCTGTAAAACAAAAGATTTGTGACCAGAAAGATATTGCAATACTTTCAAAAGACCTGGCAACGATTATTCGGGATGTGGATATTGATTTTGATATAAACGCGGCATGCGTTACCCTGCCGCAAATCGAAAAGGTAGCTGCGTTTTTGAGAAAAATGCAGTTCTATACTTTTATCAAAAACATTGATAAGATTTTGGCTTCGTTTAATTCAGCAGAGGCTGTGCCGGAAACAAATTTGAGCCTGTTTTCTAAACCTCAGGACGGATTTGTGCAGCAAAATTTCTTTTCGCAAGCAATAAAAGAAACGGTCGAAGATACGGACTTTGAGTATGAAGAAGTCAATGACTCCAACAAAGATTCTATTCTTGAAAGTCTTAAAAAATCAGAACGCATTGCAATCAAGCTCTATTCAACAGAGGGCGCGATATCATCTGCTGCTGTATGCTACGGAAAAAGCTTCTATTTTTCAGAGGCTTATATCGAGGACTTGAAGCCAATTATTGAAAACCCTGAAATCAAAAAAGTAGGCTACGATGCTAAATCTGATTACCACTTGCTTTTAAATAACGGATACTCTCCAAAGGGCTTGGAATACGATGTCTTGCTTGCAAGCTATGTAAAAGACCCGAATCGCAAACACACGCTTGATGCGCAGGCGCTTGATTTTCTGAACCACATTCTAACCCCGAATGAGGGTGTGAAAACTTCTTGTGATGAGGTTTATACAATATTCAAGCTCTACGATTACTGGCAGAAAAATCTTGACGAGAAGGAACAGAAGCTTGTTAACGAGATTGAAATCCCGCTCACTCTGGTGCTTGCAAAAATGGAGCACAACGGGGTTGCTATTGATTGCGATTACTTGAAAGAGCTTTCTTCATATATGACCGAAAAGCTTGCTGAGCTCGAGGATTTAATCTATCAGCTTGCGGGCGAGCCGTTTAATATCAATTCTCCGCGTCAGGTCGCTTATGAGCTTTTTGATAATTTGAATATTAAAACCAAGAAGAAAAAATCGCGCTCAACAAGCGCAGAGGTTCTGGAAGAGCTTGCTCAGGATTACGAGATTTGCGACTATATTTTGCAGCACAGAAAGTTTTCCAAGCTGAAATCAACTTACACGGATGTTTTGCCTACGCTTATCAGCAAGCGCGACAGGCGAATACATACGACTTACAATCAGGCTCTTACTGTAACAGGGCGCCTATCGTCTTCCAATCCTAATTTGCAGAACATTCCGATAAGAACGGAAGAAGGAAACAAAATCCGCTCTGCTTTCTGCGCTATGGACAAAGAAAACTCGCTCATTCTTTCTGCTGATTATTCCCAGATTGAATTGAGGCTTCTTGCGCATGTTTCAGAGGATAAAAACTTAATCCATGCTTTCACTTCCGGCGAGGACGTGCATACAATGACAGCGTCAAAAGTCTTTGGTGTTCCTCTGGATAAGGTGACAAAAGAAATGAGGCGAAGCGCGAAGGCTGTTAACTTTGGTATTGTTTACGGTCAGTCTAAATACGGGCTTGCCAAAAATCTCGGTATCTCAAACGACGAGGCGCAGGATTTCATCGACAAGTATTTTGAGACTTATCCGGGTGTAAGAGACTACATGAGCCGCGAAGTTGAGTTTGTAACAGCCTACGGGTATGTTGAAACAATGTTCGGGCGCAAGCGCTATCTTGCTGCAGAGCTTCACAGCCCTAACTTCCAGATAAGGGAATTTGCGCAGCGCGCAGCTATTAACCAGCCTCTGCAAGGCTCAGCCGCTGATTTAATAAAAATGGCCATGATTGAGGTCGACAGGCAGCTTGAAAAGCGCAAGCTCAAGACAAAAATGATTATGCAGGTGCATGACGAACTTGTGTTTGAAGTGCCAAAATCAGAGCTTGAAGAAGTAAAAGCGCTCGTTCTAAAAGCCATGGAATTAGACCAGCCGTTGAAGGTGCCTCTGATTGTCGATATAAATTGCGGCAGCTCTTGGCGCGAGGGGTAAGGGGGCAGCTGAGAAGCCAGGCAGCTAAGCAGCTGGGCTGGAGCACCGCTCCGTAGATGAAGATTTGTAAAAACATGTGAATAACATTTGAATTAATCCTGTCTTATTGCTAATCTGGTATAAGTAGGGGAGTGGTTATGCCAACATCTTATTCAACAAAAAAGAAAACACAGCCGGAAGATTTATCGCAGCTAATGCCTCAAAACATTGATGCAGAAGAAGCGATTCTCGGTGCTATTCTCGTGAATCCGGCATGTATGAACAAAATTGTAGAACACTTAAGGCCGGAATCCTTTTACAAGCCGGCTCACAGGTATGTTTATGAAGCGATGCTCCAGCTCTATAACGGCGAAGACAAGATTGATATTGTATCAGTCTCAGACATGCTTAATATAAATCAGAAGCTGGAACTCGTTGGCGGGCGTGCGTTTGTCAATGATTTGAGCTACAAAACTATTACCACTACTAACGTTGAATACTACGCAAAAATTGTACAGGAAAAGGCGATTAAGCGTTCTCTTATTCAAGCGGGCTCCGATATAGTCTCTTCCGGCTATGACTTGAACCCGATAGAAGAATCATTAGAGCTTGCAGAAAAGCTTATATTTGACATCGCTTCTCAAAAAGCGTCAAAATCTCTGGCGCCAATCAAAGACATTGTCTATGATACTTATGCAAAGATTGAAGAGCGCTACAACAACAAAGACAAACTAACAGGTGTTCCGACAGGATTCTATGATTTGGATGAGATGACAAACGGGTTGCAGAAATCCGATCTTATTATCCTTGCTGCGCGTCCTGCAATGGGTAAAACAGCGTTTGCGCTCAACATTGCGCAGAATGTTGCGCTGCGTGCAAATGTTCCTGTTGCCGTGTTCTCGTTAGAAATGTCAAAGGAGCAGCTTGTTCAGCGTCTTTTATGCTCCGAAGCTGAAATTGACACGCAGAGATTGAAAACCGGTAACATGCAGGCAAAAGACTGGGAAAAGCTGGCGGTTGCTATGAACAGTTATTCAGAAGCTCCGATTTATATTGACGATACTGCGGGATGTACTATTACTGATTTGAGAGCAAAATGCAGGCGCCTTGCAATGGCTGAAAAGAACCTCGGATTAATCGTAATCGACTATTTGCAGTTGATTGAGGGAACGGGACGTGAAGACCGTATGCAGCAGATTTCAAGTATTTCAAGAGGTCTGAAAATTCTTGCCAAGGAATTGAATGTTCCGATTATTTCGCTTTCGCAATTGTCACGTGCGGTAGAAAGCAGAACAGATAAGCGCCCTATGCTTTCTGACTTGAGGGAATCAGGCTCTATCGAGCAAGACGCGGATATTGTAATGTTTATTTATCGTGACGAGTATTACAAGAATGCTAACGATGATGAAGAACAGGCTGAAAAAGCTGCTAACAAGGGTGAGGCTGAAATCATTATTGCAAAACACAGAAACGGCGCTGTTGGTTCGGTTAAGCTTCTCTTCCAGGGAAGTATTACAAAATTCAAAAACCCTATCAAAACGGATGTATTCTAAGGGGAGAAAGTATGTCTTACTTCACAATATTTCTTCTTGCAGTTGCTTTATCCATCGATGCGTGCGTTGTTTCGTTTTCATACGGGCTCACATTTACACACGAACGGCTTAAAAATGCACTTATGCTTGCCTCCTTTACCGGATTCTTTCAGGCTTTCATGCCGGTTATCGGGTATTTCCTTACCGGATTTGTGAAATCCTTTATCGAACCTTACGCGGGATTTATTGTGTTTGCAATCTTTACTTATCTGGGCTTGAAATTCATTAAGGAAGCTTTTGATAAGGAAAAAGAAAAGAACCTTTGCCTCGATTTGAAATGTCTTTTGCTCCTTGGAGTTGCAACAAGTATTGACGCATTCTCTGCCGGAATCACACTTTCGCTTTCAGGCAACCATATTTTGAAGCCGATGCTTCTTATTGGTGTCATAACCTTTATTAACGCAGCTTTAGGATTCTTTGTCGGCGGTAAACTGAAACACCTCCCGACACGAAGCCTTGAGGTGTTTGCAGGTTTAATACTTATTGCTCTCGGGGTTAAAGCCTTATTTTAAAGCGGCTTTGATTAACCCTAAGAAGAGCGGGTGCGGTCTTTCCGGACGTGACTTAAATTCCGGATGGAACTGGCATGCCACAAACCAATCAAGGTTTGGAAGCTCTACGATTTCGGACAACATCCCGTCAGGAGACATTCCGGAGAATACAAGCCCTGCTTTTTTGATTTGTTCGATGTAGTCTGTGTTGACCTCATAACGGTGTCTGTGACGTTCGGAAATCTTGTTCGCGCCGTATGCCTCATGCGCTTTTGTTCCTTTCTTTAGGTGGCAATCATACGCACCGAGCCTCATTGTGCCGCCGTATCCCTTCACGTTCTTCTGCTCAAGCATTAAATCAATTACAGGATGTGCTGCGTTTTCGTCAAACTCCATTGAGTTTGCGCCTTTTAGCCCCGCAACGTTTCTTGCGTATTCAATAACCGCGCACTGCATGCCAAGGCAGATTCCAAGGAACGGAATATTGTTTTCACGTGCGTATCTAATTACGTTAAGCTTGCCTTCGATACCTCTTATTCCAAATCCGCCCGGAACAATAACCCCGTCAACGTCTTTCATAAGCTCTTTGCACTGCTTTAAATCCACGCAGTCTTCGGAGTTAATCCATTTAATTTCGGTTTTGGTGTTGTTTGCGTATCCGGCATGCTTGATTGATTCAACAACTGAAATGTACGCGTCAGAAAGCTTGGTGTACTTTCCTGCGATTGCGATTTTGATTGTTCTTTCCGGATGGTTAATCCTGTCAACGAGTTCTCTCCAGCTTGTTAAATCAGCCTTGCGTTCAGGAACCTGAAGCAGTTTTAGTACAACATCTGCAAACTTTTGTTCTTCGAGCGCGAGCGGAACTTCGTAAATGCTTTTCATATCGCGACATTCAATAACCGCTTCTTTTGAAACAGAGCAGAAAAGCGCAAGCTTGTCTTTTTCTGTTTTCGGGATTGCTTTTGATGTACGGCAAACAAGGATTTCCGGCTGCAAACCGTAGCTTCTCAATACCTGAACACTGTGCTGCGAAGGTTTTGTTTTCAACTCTCCGGAGGTCGGAAGGTATGGAAGCAGCGTGCAGTGGATGTTTATCGCATTTCCAATACCGGCTTCTGCTTTGAACTGTCTTATTGATTCAATAAACGGCAAGCCTTCGATGTCACCGATTGTTCCTCCGATTTCAATAATCTGAAAATCGGGTTTAAATGATTTCTGAGCCTTTACAAGCCGTGATTTGATTTCGTTTGTGATGTGCGGAATCACCTGCACTGTACCGCCAAGGTAGTCACCGCGGCGCTCTTTGTTGATAACAGTCTGGTAAACGCTTCCGGATGTTACGTTACTAAGCTGCGAGAAATTCGTGTCAATAAATCTTTCGTAGTGGCCAAGGTCTAAGTCTGTTTCAGCACCGTCGTCTGTTACAAATACTTCGCCGTGCTGGAACGGGCTCATTGTACCCGGGTCGACATTTATGTATGGGTCAAATTTCTGGATGGCAACAGAGAATCCTCTTGCTCTCAATAGTTTTCCGAGAGAGGCTCCGATGATGCCTTTTCCCAGAGAACTAACAACCCCGCCTGTTATGAAAATGTATTTTGTCATAGTTGGAACTCCTTTAAATAAGCTCCCTCTCCTTGAGGAGAGGGTTGGGGTGAGGTGTCAGCCCACTCCGTGTGTTGCAAAAAAAGAGGGCAAGAAGCCCTCTTTAGTTTTAATTGATTTTTGGAACTCTGAAAAATCCGTTTTCCTCATCCGGAGCGTTCTTCATAAGTTCTTCTTTTGTTTGTTCGTAGAAGACTTTGTCCTCTCTCATAACGTTTACAAAATCAACAGCGTGAGCCATTGGTTCAACATTCGATGTGTCAACTTCGTTCATCGCATCAACATGCTTGAGAACATCACCCAACTGCTTTGTAAACTTTTCTTTTTCTTCTTCCGTTAATTCCAAGCGAGCCAATTTCGCTACGTGTTCTACGTCTTTTATTGTAATCATAGTTTTCGTACTCCAATAATATCCAATCGTATCACAAACTATTTTTCCAGTAAACAATCTTTCGTAAGCTTAATTTTTTTGAGCGTGTTAAACTCGCCCTCATCAAGCTCCACGTTGATGTAGTTTCTGGTAACACCCTTGTACTTACCTCTTTTAGACAGACGTTTCTCAATGAGCACCTCTTCCTCGCGCCCGATGTTTGAGGCTAAAAATTCGCTAAACTTGTCAGATGAAATCTTTTTGATGATACCGGCGCGCTCTTCTTTGACCTTGTCTGGCAAATGCCCGTCAAGCTTCTCTGCAATTGTGCCCTTTCGTATTGAATACGGGAAAGTGTGGATTTGAGAAAGCTTTGACTTCTTCAAATTCTCAACCGTTATATTAAAATCTTCTTCACTCTCACCGGCAAACCCTGCAATTATGTCACTTCCAAGAAACGGCTTGTCAAATCGGGAAACAATGTCTTCTATCTGGTCAAGATAATATTCTACACTGTAGTGTCTGTTCATCCGCTTTAAAGTCCGGTTGCAGGCTGACTGCAGGGAAAGATGAAAATGCGGACAGAATTTCTCACTCTCCTCAAGAAAATCAAGCAGCTGGGGGGTGATTTCATGTGGGTTTAGAGAACCTAACCTGTACCTTGGAATCTCTGTTTTACTCTCGATTTCTTTTAGTAAATCAAGCATTTCCCTGTCAAACTCTTTTCCCCAGAGTCCTATGTGGATTCCGGTTAATACAACCTCTTTGTAGCCGAGATCCACGTACCTGTTAATCTCGTTTATGATAAATTCTGAATCAGCGCTCCTTGATTTCCCGCGTCCGTACGGAATAATGCAGTAAGAGCATCTGTTGTCGCACCCGTCCTGAATCTTAAGACTAATACGGGTTTTGGTGGTGTCGTTTAATGTGACCTTACAAAACTCATTTGCCCCCATAAGGTCTCTGACAACAAAATCCTCCTGATTTTTCAGGTGCTCTGCTATTTCAAACTTGTCTTCGTTTCCGTAAACATAGTCGATATATGGCTCATTAAGCAGCTTTTCTTTCTCAATCTGCGCTATGCAGCCGGTCAGAACTGTCTTAAGCCCGACTGAGTGTGCATGGCGGAGAAGATACATTGCTTCATTATCGCTCTTGTGGGTAACCGAGCAGGAATTGAGGATGTAAAAATCCGCATCCTCAAGCTTTTTTACTTCTTCATAACCGGCTTCAACCAGCTTTTCTGCAACAATCTGACCTTCAAACTGGTTTGATTTGCAGCCCATTGATTTAAGATAAAATTTCAATTTCTACCGCCATTTCTTATGTTAATATTAGCATAAAAATAGCGCGGTCATTTACTTGAATAACAGTTTGAACTTGAAAATAGCCTTTGTGAAATCGTCCATTTTAGGTTTCACATACCTGAAGAACACATTCTGATTATCAATAAAGGCCTTTCTTGCTTTGCCGGTTTTCGGGTAAAGCTTTTTTAATGTTTTTTTAACAAATCGTGCTGTTGCTTGACCTCCGGCATCTTTGAGAGGATTGATTTGTTTCTTTCGTAGTATCCGGTATAGCGAGGCTTCCTTTTAACTTCGCGCCTTGCGATGAGTCCTCTTGTCGGGTTTTCTGTGCAGTCTTTCAGATGGTCAATAACAGACTGTGCGTCGTCTGCATCAGGTTTAAAGCGTGTGTCAAGATGCACCCTTGACCAGTATGCGTTTGAGCGGTATTTGTGATAAGGATTGCCGCCGATTTCAAGTTCCATAATATAATACTCCTGTTTTATTTGTCTTGTTATTATACGATAAACCACGGTTAATAAAATCAGACTGTTACAGAACTGTTACATTTTGCCGGCAATGTCTGCTTTTAAAGACTCAATAAACTCCTTTCTGTACAGAAATCCTAAATGCGCGCCGCAATCAAGACAGGTGAGCCTGCTTCCGGAGAAGGTTTTGAGCCTCTCTATCTGGCTTTTGTTTGTAAAATAATCGTCTAAAGAGTGGTAAATTCTGTAATTGTCGTTGTTTGCAAGGTAGTCTGAAAGCGAGAACAGGCTTGTTTCATACTGCAAATCGTCCATTGTAAGCTCGCCGTTTTTGAGCAGATATTTTTCTACGTAATCCCTGTAGCTTGTGTTGTTTATCGCATCGTAAATCTCTGTCTTCTGACCTTTTGCAACATTCTCGATTGTGAAAATCAGGTCAGAAAGCTTCTGACGCAGAATAAATGTCGTAATAAGCTTTCCTTCTTCTTCGGAAAACGGAAGCGCTCCGATTTCAAACTCCGGCGAGTCCTTGAGCTTTACAAGCTGCAAAATCTTCGCTGCTGTTACCGCGGTTTTGTGCTTAACCTCCGATGAATTTTTGTCAAACTCGTCTGCGTTTTTATCAAGCTGCTCAAGCGCATAAGTTAACTCAATTGGCGGAGATACCGCAATAAACCTGCTAATGTTAAGCGTGTTGTTTTTGCTCTCCTTGTCTGCAAGGAATAGCGTAGCCATTGCGCCAAACGAGGTTCCGACAACCACTTTTTCATCAAACTTGCGTTCGTATTTTTTCTCAAGCGAGTCGATGATTTTTGAGGTAACGAGTTTTATGTTGTCAGCGTCAACCGCAGGCACGCCCGGGCAGTAGCCTTGAGGCATACTTTTTACAAACTCCCAGTGGAAGTGGCTTCCCTGCATTATGACTGAATAACCTTCATCATAAAACATTTTCGCAAAAATTGTTGAGTGGTGCGTTGTTGCGCCTTCACCGATTGAAGGATAGAGTATCACAAGCGGTGCGTTTTTGTCTTTTTGCAGAATGTAGCGGTACTTGTACGCTTCCCGCTCCGGAACAACGCTTACAGAACCGGTTTTGATACGTTTTGCAAAACTCCTGTTCCAGATAGAAAGCTCGTTCCAGATGGATTTGTTTATGCTCGGGTCGTCAAAAAGCGCTGTGCGCATTGAATCAACTACCGGACACTGCGGGTTGTAATCTGAAAGCACGATATCCGGCTTAATCGGTTCTTTTTTTATTATCTCTAAATCATCGAGCGCAGAAGCCGCGCCTGTGATGTATTCGTCTGTCATGGTAAGCGGGGTTGATTCTTTTTCCTCCACTGGCGCTGCCTCGTCTCCAATCTGCGCAATCATCTCTTCTGCAAGCGCGGACTGATCTTCTTCTACAAGCTCTGCCTCTGTTTGAAGCAGGTCTTTTCTATCAAGGTTTGAGTTCTTGATGTAGTTCTCTATCCCGTAAAGCTTCTTTTGGATATCATACGGGTCTGCGTAAGTTGATTCAATCATCTTTGCAAGCGGCTGCATGTAAGAAGTTCTGTTTACCATTAGCCCGAATTTTACAATTGCTGTAACAGGTGTTCCTAAGTAAACCGAAGGGTCAAGCGCTGCTTCAAGCGCCCTACCGCAGAGTGAGCGCGGAGTGCAGGCATTCAGAACCGGCGCAACAAGATAAGGCCCCGGCTTCATCTTGCATTTGCAAAGCGCCTGCTCCATGTTTTCGGAAGTCGGCTTGATTTTGAATATCTTGTCAGCAGGGTCAAAAAGCCCGCCCAACCCAATGGTTGTATTGGTTAAAAACCTGAGTGTTTCGTTTTTTACCCCCTCACCGTCTTTTTGAAGAAGACAGCTTGCAAGTCTTTTGGGGTACTCAATATTATTGTATGCGCTTTGCAGCCTGTCCATGCCGTATTTTGGCATAACAGAAGCCCAAAGAATATGGACGGGGCGCGCAACAAACTTGTTAAGTTTGCTGTTAAGGTTGAACATCTTGCGGTTGAAGCCTTCGTACTTGTCCTCACCCACATACATCTCGGCGTAGTCGGGATACTTGGGTTTTTGCGCTTCTACAGCCTGAATATCGGTTTTATTTTCCGCGGCAGTTGCCTGTTCAGCGGCCAGCAGAAGCGGCGAATTTACGTTGAAAAACAGTAATAGTGCAAGTATTAACGATAAAAATTTATTTTTAGATAACATTTTCCCCATCCTTTTTTTGTGACTTCTTATTGTATTTTCACGGGGAAATTTTTTTAATCACCTTGGAGGGGGACTAGCTTACCTAAAACTTTTTCAGATGCGCATAAGTCGCGTCCATTGCCTTCTTGCCGAGCTTTCCGAAATCAATCGTGTACATTGTGCTGTCTCCAATCTGGATGACATCGGTAATATGCCCGATTCCGAGTTTTTCGTGGAACACGCGCTCACCAACATTGAAGAAATACTGGGTTGCAGTGTTTTTCAGCTCTTCTTCTTTTTTCTGAATCTCTGCAAGCTCGGCGTCTTTGCGCTTTTTCTCCTCAAGCTTGCGCTTCATAACATTGTCTTCAAAGAAAGCTTTGATTTTTTCTTCTTCGCGCTCCTTGTTTATCGGGTTCTTCTTGATAATCATTCTGCTCGGAGTGCGCTGGATAACGTTTGTCGTCTTCTTTGCAGACGGAGCAACAAAATCCTTGCCAAAACCGGTTGAAGACTTCTGGGAAGGCGCAACAAAGTTTGAACCAAACCCTGTTGACGGTTTAACATACCCGTCACTCGTGAACGATGATTTTGAAGAAGCTGATTTGCTTCCGTAACCTTCGTTTTTAACCTTTTTGACCGCGCTTGTGAATGTGCTCCTGCTCTGTGAGTAATCAGAAAACGCTGATTCTTCCTGCTCAACAAGGTTTGCAGGTATCTCTTCCAAAAACCTGCTAGGAGTGTAATACTTGTATTCACCCCACATCTGACGGCGCTTTGCTGTGGTTAAGTAAAGCTTTGTTTCAGCCCTTGTAACACCAACGTACATAAGTCTGCGCTCTTCTTCCAAATCAGATATGCTGTTTGAGCACCTTGCTGACGGGAAAATCCCCTCGTCGCAGCCTGCAAGGAATACAATAGGAAATTCCAGACCCTTGGATGCGTGAAGCGTCATCAGGGTTACGTTGTTTGCAATCTCGTCCATGCCGTCGATATCTGATACAAGTGAGACCTGAGCAAGAAATTCGCCGAGAGTGTTGTCGATTTCTTCCGGCTCAAACTCGTTTGCTACGTTAACAAGCTCCTGCAAGTTCTCGATTCTGGTTACATCCTCGTCTGTGCCTGATGCGTGGAGCTCTCTTAAGTACCCGCTCTTTTCAAGCACAAGTCCTAAAAATTCCGGAAGCTGGTATCTGGATTGCGCTTCTTTGAGTTTCTCGATAAGTAGCGCAAAGTCTTTCAGCTTTGTTCTTGTGCCGGCTTTTATTGCCTCAATGCTATCAACCTGATTAATTGCGCCAAACAAGCTTATATCGTTTTTATCAGCGTATTCCTGCAAATGCTTGAGCGTTGTTTCGCCGATTGCGCGCTTTGGAACATTGATGATTCTTCTGAGTGACTGCGAATCGTCATTGTTATAAATGAGTTTGAGGTAAGCAATCGCGTCCTTGATTTCCTTACGGTCGTAGAACTTTAGCCCGCCGTAGATTCTGTACGGAATCCCTGCCGCAATCAGGGCTTCTTCTAAAGCACGTGACTGGGCGTTTGTTCTATACAGAATAGAAAACTGGTTGTAATTATCAGAAGTGTCTCTGATTGATTTTACGATGTAGTTCGCTTCATCCCCTTCATCCTGCGCTTCGTAGAGAGAAATCTTCTCCCCGTCGCCTTTCTGGGAGTACAGAACCTTGTCCACGCGCTCTTCGTTGTTTTCAATAATCGCGTTTGCGGCGTTAAGAATATTTGCTGTGGAGCGGTAATTCTGCTCAAGCTTAACCAGTTTTGCATTTGGAAAATCGTTCTGGAAGTTCATGATGATTCTGAAATCCGCACCACGCCAGCTGTAGATTGATTGGTCAACATCACCTACAACGCATAGCGACCTTGAATCCGGAATCTCCGGAAGGAGGTTTGTGTAAAGCGCTTTAACAAGCTGATATTGAGCCTGGTTGGTGTCCTGGTACTCGTCGACCAGAATGTGCTGGAATTTGTCGTAATATTTTTTTCTGACTTCCGGATTCTGCTCCAGAAGCTTAACGCAGAGCATAAGCATATCGTCAAAGTCTATCGCGTTGTTGTTATTAAGTGCGTTTTCATAAAACTCGAAAACTTTTGCAATATTTTGTGACTTGAAATCACGTGCAAATGTTGCAAAAGTATAAGCATCCTGCATCTTGTTCTTTGCGTTGGAAATAACTGCCTTGATTAATTTTGGCTGGTATATTTTATCGTCAAGATTAATCTTTTTTATGGCTTGTTTAATTATTGCAAGTGAGTCTGTTTCGTCATAAATAGTAAAATTTTTGTCCAGTTTTTTGCCGGATTGGAATGAATAGTTTTCAATATCCTGCCTTAAGATACGGCCGCAAATACTGTGGAAAGTCCCTACCCACATGTATTTCACAACATTTTCGCCCAGAATTGAAGAGAGACGTTCTCTCATCTCTTTTGCAGCCTTGTTTGTAAACGTTACGGCAAGGATTTTTCCGGCAACTGCGCCGTTTTGAATCATATATGCGATTCTAGAGGTCAGAACTTTGGTCTTGCCGCTTCCTGCGCCTGCCAGTATAAGTAATGCTCCGTTCGTTGTTTTTGCTGCCTCAAGCTGCTCCTTGTTCAGGTTTTGTAAAATATTTTCCATTCCCCTATTCCCAAATCACTAATTTTATGCTATTATATATCAGCATACATAAAAAAAATGAGAAAGACAATAATATAATTTATCAAAAGGTGGTACAATGAACGATATTCTAAATTCTATTGACGACGAACAACAACAGCCCTCCATTATGGTGCCTATAGGCGATTTGGATGTTGCGGACGGTTCGCCGGATGCGGTTGATGAGCTTGCTATGGAGCTTGCAACAATCAAGCAGCCCGCAAAAAGAATTGCAATAATCGGTTCAAGAAATCTTGCAATCACTCACCAACAAATGATTGAAACATTGACCACTGCGCTTGTAAGACAGGGCAATACAATCATTACTTCCGGCGGTTCTTGCGGTACCAACGCAGCAGCTATCCGCGGTGCTATGAAGTCAAACCCTGATAAATTGAAAGTTATTTTACCTCAAACTATCGGTCAGCAGCCGTCTGACGTGCAAGACCAGCTTATCGGTGTTCCAAACATTGTTGAACACGCTGACAGAGCAATGATGACACTTGCTGACGCATCAAGAGTATGCAACCGTGAGATTATTGATGACTGCAACCAGTTAATCTGTTTTCTTTCTCACACTAGTAAAACTCTTCACAGAGCCGTTGAATACGCGGAAGAAAATCACAAAGTAGTTACTGTATTTTATCTGGATTAATAATTATGGACTTAATAAAAAAACTCACGGGCAAGAATCCTGTTGAGTATGAAGAAGTTGCAAAAACACTTGTTGACTCCTCTGATGTTAACCTCTTTTCTAAACTGGTTAAGCAGGACGATTTTCTGTTTGATTTTGTGAAAAACAACGTGGCAAAAAGGATTCAAAAAGCCTGCAACAAAGATAATTACACAAACCTTCTGAACTTTCTGGACTACTATTCTCCTTCATACGACACTATGATAGCAGAAGTCCTCTACGAGTTTGGCGGGGTAGAACTTCTGCCGGTGATGAAGGAAATTTTTCTTGAAGAAAACGACAGCAAAAAAGCTTATGCTGCAAAATATTTTTCTTTTGTGGAAAAAGAACTCATTCAGGATTTGCTTCCGCTCCTGAGACAGGCTGCGCGCTCCAAGTTTGAACCGCTTGCTATGAACTCAATCGAAGTTCTTTCAAAAATGGGTGACGAAGTCTCCAAAAACGAGGCTCTCGAAAGATTAAATTCATCAGACGAGTTTGAACAGTACGAAGCTGTTAAATTTTTGGTAAATTATCAGGCGAAAGACGAGCTGGATAAAATTCTTGAAGTGATGAAGAAATCTACGCTTTCAGAAAATATCGCATCAGAAATACCGTATCTTATCCCTGTTGAAGAGCTTCTGAACAGGGATGTGGAATCAGGGATTCTCGTTCTGTGCCACATTGTTAACGCGATTCCGGAAATTATTCCGGCAAGCGCGGTTATTGATTATAACCTGTTTGAGATTTTTGAAAACATGTATATCTCAAACCTCACAAGCGCTTCTGCTGTGCTTCTTATGCTTGCAAAATCCAAGTTCAAGGAGCTTCTGGAAAACGACGAGTACCTGTTTGACTGCGACAAAAACACAAAAGACGAGGTTGCAGCGGTAAACAATCTTTTGTCAGGCGTAAACAAACACAAGCTTGAAAGCCTGTTCTACGACGAATTGTATGATGGAAGTGACTTTGTCTTCTTTGCAGTAGATTTTGTGGACAACATTGAAGAGCTTGAAACGCTTCTTGACAGCGAAAACCAGACTTTGATACTAAAAGTGCTGACTATTTTAAAAGAAAAACAGGTGCTTACTTCTGCGCATAAAGAGCTTGCGCTGAAAAATGTTACATCTGACGATATAAAAAACGTGATAGAAGTGCTTTAGATTAGATATAATCTGCGTTACCGAGTTCCAAATCCTTGTTGAACTCTCTTACGAGCTCTGAAGATATCTTCCAGTTAATCTTGCCTTCAGGGTACTTGATATAATGCGCTGTTGAGCACATTGTGGATACGTAACAGGCGTCTAAGACATTCATAAACGAGATGTCGACGCTCATGTTTTCACAATGGTACCTGTCAATGTACTTGTTGATAAAAATGACAGCGTCCTTTGGATTAGTGGTATTGGGGGTAATTATATCACTTGAGGGTAATAGTTGAAGCATGTATATTCCTTTTAACAATAATGTTATCGTCAGTTTTTTATATTTCTTTACAAGTATGGAATTAAATCATCCGTTTGGGGTATAATCGTTTTCAAGGAGAGTTTATTATGACAAAACAAAACGCGCTTGATGCAGCAAAGAAGATAAAAATGCTTGTTTTTGACTGCGACGGGGTCATGACAGACGGAAGCGTTACTTATGACGAAAACGGAGTCGAGTATAAAACATTTAACGTAAAAGACGGACACGGACTTGTGAGGATGAACAAATCCGGATTCATAACAGCAATTATCACAGCAAGAAACAACGGAACAGTTGCTCACAGGGCAAAGAACCTTAATATAACAGAGCTCTATCAGGGCAAACAGTACAAACTTCCGGCACTTGAAGAGCTGATGGCAAAATACAACCTGACTTACGAAAACGTATCTTACATGGGCGATGACCTTCCGGATATCTGTATTCTGGAAAAAGTCGGACTCGCATGCTGCCCTGCTGACGCGGTTAAAGAAGTGCTTGAAATATGTAATTTCAAATCCTCTTATAACGGTGGAAGAGGCGCTGTGCGTGAGCTTTGCGACTTCATTCTGGACGCGCAGGAAATTAAGAAAGAATACATCGTTTCAGAAGGCGCATCGACGAATAAGCAATAATATTGTAAATTTTCGTTAAAATCGTATATACTAGCCCTTGCCAGATATAGGATACATCTTTATAATAGTGTAAGTGTTACACTAGTTGAAGTTGTAGGGATAGAATATTGAGAATTACAGGAATAGGTTCATACGTTCAGCCTAAAAAACAGAATCAGAATGACAGACAAAACCCGGCATTCAAGTCTTTTGGTATGGGACTTTTGGGTGCTTCCGGTGCTATTATGCAGGGGATTGAAAACAAGGGTTATCTTGTCTCATTTTTGATACAGGACGGGCTTGGTATGACTTTTCCGCGTGTATTAACAGGATTCCACCGCGACAAGGAAATCACAGGCGAATACAATGTTCAGGAAGGGCTCGAAGTTTTGGGGCGTGAAGGTATGACCGGTCCGTTCATGATTGCGGTTGCTCCTGCTGTTCTGTGGTTCACAAGAAAATTCTGCATGTCAACAAACACCAACACAAGATTGATTAAGCGGGTTGGTGATAATCTTAAAACAATGGTTTCTGAATCAGGGTTTAACAAGCAGCTTAAGAACGATGCTAAAAAGTTCAAAGAAGAGTTTGTAAAATACAATATTGAAAAGATTTACAAGGACTCAATCCCTAACGACAAGAAGGCTGACGAGACAATAAAATACCTGCTTACAGAGTTTGAAAAATTTGATTCAAAGGACAAAAAAGCGAGTGCAGAAGCTTACAAAAACATGCTTACGACTTTCAACGATAAGCTTGTAGAAAACTCCACAGAGCTCGATGATTTGTGCAAACTTAAGGTTGGTGAAGACAAAGCCCTGTTTGCAGCCGGAGATGTAATAAAGGCTGTGCGTGATTACTCGCATGATGCGATTTTGAATAACAAGGGTGTGGCTGATCTGGATGCAGCTTCAGCTGAAAACATCAAAAACAATTTTGCAACAAAGCGTCTTTTGACAAACTGGGCAAATATTGCAGCTACCCTTGGCGGACTTGCTGTGCTTCCTAAGATTTACGCAAGGTCAAATGTTGCGCCGGGTGCAAAACACCTGATTCAGGCACAACAGGAAGAGCAAAAGCAGGATAACAACGTATCATTTAAGGGTAGAGGTATCAACTCCGACGGTATTTTCGCAAAAATAGGTAAATTCCTGACCAAGCGTGTACCGGAATGGATTCAGGCAGAGTTTGAATACACAGGCTACAACTTCTCACCTGCTACTTTTGCATGCCTTTCTTTGTTCGGCTTGCTTCTTCCTCGCGGCTTGAGGGCTTATGACAGGGCAGTTGTTGACAAAAACGGCAAAAAGGACATGAGCGAGGTTAACGAGATTCTTGTAAGAGACACGATTTCTTCTCTGTCGGTTGTATTTGCTGTTCCTATTCTTACAAAGCTGATTGTTAACACTTATGAGAACAAGCAGGGATTCATTTTGACAAACAAGGCTTCTGATAACAAAAACTGGTTCAAAAAGACTCTTGATTTGCTAAATCCGTTCAGTGACTTGAAAGTTCTTACTAATGCCGAGCTGGAAGCGCTTTACGGGAACATAGATTCCAAGAAGAAGATGCTGAACTTCTGTAATTATGTTGACAAAAAGGGCGGAGACTTAGAAAAAATTCTTTCTAAGTCAGAGTTTGCAAACGCGGTATTTAACGAAAGCAGCTTTAAGCTCGAGTCTCTAAAGGGTTCTGCAAAGGGTGATAAGAACAAGAAAATTATTTCGTTGATTGAAAAAATGGACGAAAAATCCGGCAAGGATTTGATTACAAAATTGATGAAGGGTTCAGGCGATATCAAGAAGAACAAGATTGCAACAATTGCACGCGGCTTGAACTCACTCCCTGGCGTAATTTCAACAGTAATTATATCTCCGTTTATCCTCGGCGTATTTATTCCAATGCTCACATACGCTAATACACGCAAGGCGCACGCTAAGATGATGCAGGAGAATAATTCTTAACAAACATTGACATGACAACAAAAAGTGTTTGTTATAAAATCAATTTGAATGATTTTTAGGGAGCGTTTTTTATGAGATTACATAATTCTTATACTAACCAGATTGAAGAATTTAAACCGATTGAGGAAAACAAGGTAAAGATGTATGTATGCGGCCCGACCGTGTACGATAATGCACACCTCGGACATGCAAGATGCTATATTACGTGGGATGTTCTGTATAGGTACCTCAAATTCAAAGGGTACGATGTTACGTATTGCAGAAACGTTACCGATGTTGACGATAAGATTCTTAAAAAGGCTGAAAAAGAGGGTAAGACTCCTGAGGAGGTCTCAACTTTCTGGTATAAGAAGTTTACAGAAAGCATGAACGCTCTTAATAACCTGAAACCGGATATCGAACCGTTTGCAACCAAGACTCTCGGAGAAATGATTGCGATTAATAAAGACCTGATTAATAACGGCTATGCTTACGAAGCCGGTGGGGATGTGTATTTCAGGGTAAAAAAATTCCCTAAATACGGATATCTTTCCAAACAGCCGATTGACCAGCTTGAAAGCGGTGCAAGAATTGAAGTCGGCGAACTAAAAGAAGACCCGCTTGATTTTGCGCTCTGGAAAAAAGACGAAAAATTCGGATACAAATCACCATGGGGCGTTGGACGCCCGGGCTGGCATATTGAATGCTCTGCAATGAGCCGCAAACACCTGGGTAAAACTATTGATATCCACGCAGGCGGAGCAGACTTGATTTTCCCGCACCATGAGAATGAAATCGCGCAATCTGAATGCGCTAACGGGTGCAAGTTCGTTAACTACTGGCTCCATAACGGGTTTGTGACCATTAATAAGGAAAAAATGTCGAAGTCTTTGGGCAATTTCCTTACGATTGATGATTTGCTGAAAACCTATGACGCTAATACAATCAGATTCTTCATCCTGACTAACCACTACCGCATGCCGGTTGAGTTCTCTGACGAAGCCCTGCAAGCAGCTGCAAACGGGGTTAAGAGAATGCTTAATGCAAAGAGAACTCCGGTTGATGAAAGCCTTGATTTAACACAATTTGACGAGTACAAAGAATTTGTCGAAGCAATGGACGACGACCTGAATACATCAAAAGCGCTTGCAGTGCTCTTTGATTTGACAAACAAGGCTAACAAGGATGTGCCTTACGCATTCACTCTGCTTCACAAACTTGCCGGAGCACTCGGGTTTACTTTTGAAAAAGCTGAACTTTCAGAAGACGAACTCAAGGCAAAATTGGAAGAAGTGTCAAAGGCTCTTGGTGAAGACTTCGCTTCAATGGATGAGATTATTGAAAGAAGAAAAACCGCAAGAGCAGAAAAAAACTGGGATGTTGCAGACAAAATCCGCGTTGCGCTTGACGGCGCAGGAATAGTGCTGAAAGATTCCAAGGAAGGTACAACTTGGGAATTAAAATAAGCAGATTGGCAGGAGTTTTCCTGCTTGCAGCAGCGTTCTTTGTTGCAACTCCGACCTTTGCAGCAAATGATTACAATGTTGTAAGAGTGGGGATTACGGATAACAAATTCCAGAATGTTCTGAGACAGGAGGTCACTGTCTACGGTACTTCCGAGTGCGAAATCTGCGATAAAGAAACACGCAGAGTTGTCTCTCATATTCAGGGTAACACAGAATTAACTATCAAAAACGGGATTACGGGACTTGATATCTCTGTGAAAAACGGTATCTCCGGCTCAATCAGGGATTTTGTAATAATCTGTCCTCGCGGTGTACTCGGGGTTAAAGACTTAACCAGAAAAGGCAAACCGGCACTTTATCATGGCGCGTTTGAAATAGTTCAGAGCCCGGATAAAAAAGGGTTCTATCTCGTTAACCTTGTTGAGGTTCAGGAATACCTGAAAGGGGTTGTGCCTAACGAAATGCCTGTAAGATTCGGACTCGAAGCCCTGAAAGCACAGGCTGTTGCTGCAAGAAATTATGTTCTGACGCCGAGAACGCAGGCGTATAAAGAGTTTAATGTTGTCGATAGTGTTGCAAGCCAGGTATATTTTGGCGTGAATACTGAAGAGGATTTGGCGACACGGGCTGTAATGGAAACAGACGGGATTGTTGCGCTTCATAATAACGAACTTATACTTGCGCTCTACAGCTCAACAGCAGGCGGGTATACGGAAAGCTATGCTTACGCGTTTTCAGACCCGCTTACAAAGATGTTTCCGTCTATTAGTAAGCCTTATCTTGTTGCCGTGCCTGACAAGTCAGAGTTTCCGACTCTTGAAGAAGAAGCTAAGGCTAAGGAGTTTTATCAAAGCAAGGTTCCGTCGTTTGATATTGAGTCACCTTACTACAGATGGAAAAAAAGCTGGGCTGTGGGTGAGCTTGAAAATGTACTGAAAACCACCCTTGTTGCACAGTCAAAAACCGGATTTGTGCACCCTGCATTCAAGGCCGGTGATGAGCTAGGGAAAATAAAAGACATAAAGGTTATGAAACGCGGCGCGTCCGGCAAGGTCATTGAGCTTGAAATCTTGACTTCAAAAGGATGTTTCAGGGTTGCAAAAGAACTCGTTATCAGAAGGGTGTTCCAAAAAGACGGGGTTTCGCTTCCAAGTGCAAATATTGTGTTTGAAAAGAAGCTTGATAACTACGGAAACGTGACTGATATTGATATATATGGCGGCGGATTCGGGCACGGAGTCGGGATGAGCCAGTTCGGTGCCGGATATATGGCAACCAAGCTTAAGCAGCCATATTACAATATTTTGAGGCATTATTATACCGGCGTAAATCTAGGTACAGTGCCTGTTACAGTATGCGGGGATGAGGTTAAGCAGACTTTCTGGGCTCCAGTAGGGCGTGCGCAGCTTGTTATAACAAACGCAACTACATCCAAGCTTAATGTTATGATAAACGGGAAAACTCTGGAGTTTCCGGTTGCGAAAACTATTTTCCAGAAGGATTACAGGATAGATATTTCAAGATATATTGATGATGGCGCAAACACAATTGTGTTCTACCCTCCGACCCAGGGACGCGCTGTTACTTTGTATGTAGAATTGGTTGAGAAGTATGGAACAACAGCGAACAATTAAGGACGAGACTCCAAGCGTATTAAAAGCAGCGTGGCTCATTGCGCTTGTGACAATTGCAAGCAAGTTTATCGGGTTTGTAAGAGATATGGTTGTTGCTAATTTCTACGGCGCAACCCTTGTTTCAGACGCTTATTTTTATGCGCTCCAGATTCCTTCTCTTGCGATAATCATTCTGGGCGGAGTCGGAGGCCCTTTCCACAGCGCAACTGTGGCTGTTTTTTCTAAACTCATACCGGATTTTGATTCAAAACCGGACGAGTTTGTAAACAAACTATATAACACTTTTTTGACAGTCTCATTTTTGTTTTTCGCGCTCTGCGCGGTCTTGGGATTTTTGTTTGCAGATAAAATAATGGGGCTCATTATTTCAGCAGGCTCACCGGAGCTTGTTTCACTGGCGTCTGCGCATTTCAAAATAATGTCGCCTATTATTCTGATTGGCGGTATTATCGGGATATATTATGGGCTTCTGATTTGCCATAAGCAGTATATTCTGCCGAATCTTTCGCCAATTGTTTTGAGCGCTGTGATAATTGCAGTGATATCCTGTGTACATAACGATAAATCAGGCTATGTGCTAGCGCTTGCAACAACTGTCGGGGCTGTGTGCCAGCTTCTTATCCAGTTTCCAAAGCTAAGGCAAATCGGGTACAGGATTAAGCCAAATCTTGATGTTGTCAACAACCCGCAGTTTAAAAGTATTTGTGAGCTTTTGTTTCCGGCGATTCTAAGCTCTACAATCGGGCAGATAAGTATTTATATTGACATGTTTTTTGCCTCAACCTTGAGAGAAGGCGCATGGACATCGGTTGTGTTTGCGAACAGAATTTTCCAGTTTCCAGTCGGAATACTTGTTACGGCCTTTCTTGTGCCTTTGTTTCCGATTTTTTCAAGACTCGCAGGAGAAGGGAATCTTGAGGCTGTGAAAACGTATTTCAACAAAGGGGTCGGGGTCCTGTTTTTTGCTGCGATGCCAATGATAATCCTGATTCTTTTGCTTGCGCAGGACGGGATTTCGCTTGTGTTTGAAAGAGGCGCGTTTAATTCAAACGCTGTTGTTATGGTGTCAGAAGCGCTGTGCTTCCTGTCTTTTTCAATACTTCCGTATGTTTTCAGAGACTCTATAACAAGGGTTTATTATGCGTTTAATGATTCTAAGACACCGTTTGTTATTGCGATGTCTTCGATTGCGCTGAAAGCTGCGCTCAACTGGCTTTTGATATTGAAGCTTGATATGGGAATTGCCGGAATTACGCTTTCAACCTCGTTTGTGACTCTTTTTAACGCAGTTTTTCTGGGGCTTTTTATCTATAAAAAGATCAGATTGGATTACAAAACTTTGTTTATTAATTTTGCAAAAATGCTTGTTGCAGCGCTTCTCACGTTTGCTCTGTGCTGGTTTATTTGCGTAAGTTTTGATAAATTTGCGCTTCCAAAGTATGTGTTTGAGGTGGCAAAAATCTTGGTTGTGATGGCTGTTTGTTTAGGTGTTTACACTTTGTTAAATCTTGTGTTTAAGATGGATTATGCAAAAGAGCTGGTGAATAGGCTTCGTAAATGAGTATTAAAAACCGGATGAAGATTTCCTCATCCGGTTTAAACCCTATGCTTCTTGTTCTTTTTTTCTAATGTGTCTTGCCATTTCGTGGAGATTATTAACAATTGTTTCATCACTACGCCAGCTTGATTCTAATTCGTTGTCAATATTTCCTGCGAGTCTAGCTAATGTTGAATCATTTTCACCTCTTTCTAAAAGAGCGTTTTTGAATATTTCAACTGCACGGGTATAATCTATGCCACTTAAATCATCCAGAACTGCTGCAAACATATCAGGGTGTTTTGCATTATATGTTTCTAAAAGCTCTAAAATGTTGTCTTTTGTAATCTCGCTTAAAGCATTTTGCAATTGAGTATCTTTTGTGCCAATTCCATCTATTGCGTCAAAAATTTGATTAGCAAGTGTTTCTAATTGCTGCTGTGTTGCTTTGGGAGCCGGCGTCTCCGGCTTTTGAGTTTCTTTTGCTTCATTCGTTTGTGGTTCATTATTTATAATTACAGTGTTGTTATTTCCGTTAACATTGATATTATCTTTGCCATCCTGATGTGCTGATGTGTTTTTGTTTGATACAGCTACAGGCATAGGTCCCATAGGTCCTGGTTTTGGAGAATGAGTTGGTTTTTGTGCAGGAACTGCCTCTGTAGTTTGCTCTTTGCTATTTTTTGCCGGCATTGGATATGGCATTGTTTCTGTTTTAATACGAGGTTCTGGTTTACTTGCTTCTTTTGGAGTTTCTGTTTTTGAATCAATCTCAAGAGCTTCGTTTTTAGGTGTTTTATTTTCAGTCTTAACTTCTTTTCCGTCAATGACTCGTTGGATAAAAGCTTTTTCTTCTTTGCTAAGCCCTTTTGTCTTTTTGTATTTTTTCAGGTCATTAATTTCAGCATTGTCGTCTGCTCTGTTAGCATCACCGTTTTTAACAAGGTCGGCTACTCTTTGTTTAACTTCATCTCTAACCATGAAGGTATCTTCGTATTCAACCAGCATACCTTCTACTATTTCTTTTTGTTTACCGTTTACTTTGCCGTCTCCGCTGAGTAATTTGCCAAGTTCCTGATACTCCTTACGTGAGTCGATTTTTTTGCTGTCTTTTCCGTCTCCAGCCATAATGGTTTCAATACGGTTGCGTACATCCGCCGATAATTTGCTTAAATCTACCATTGTTTTCTTCCTTTCTAATGTAACATAATATGCATTGTGTTACATTAGAAAGGAAAATCGCATGAATATTACAATACAGAAAATAAAAAAGTATATAAAATACAAAAATACGCATCCAAAATAAATATTTCAGATATAGCTAAATATCAATAAAAACAATATGTATGAGATTATTAAAAATGTTAATGTAACACAATGCATATTGTGTTACATTGATTTAAAATAATACCTTCTTTATCTTTATATTTTGTATAACGGCATTTTTATGAAAAACTTTAATATTTTGTTACAAATGTTTACAATATAAGCTTCTTTGTACCTATACAAGCACCTTCTATCCTTTTGACTTTCTATCTTTTGGTATTTGTGCTAAAATATTTTCAGGTAATTGGAAGATGAATATTGATTATAAACTATTAATGGATACGGCAAAAGAGGCATCAAAAATGTCTTACTCTCCGTTTTCACGATTCGCAGTAGGAGCCGGTGTGCTTGCAGCTAGCGGAAAGATTTATTCAGGCTGCAATGTAGAGAACTCGTCTTTTGGTATGACTATTTGTGCAGAAAGATGTGCGATATGTAAGGCTATATCAGAGGGTGAAAAAGAAATTCTTGCGGTTGCAATTTATTCTCCAAACGCTGACAGCTGCAATCCTTGCGGGGCTTGCAGGCAGGTGATGTATGAGTTTCAGGGTGATAATGAAATCGAAATTATTACAGAGGAGATGGGAAATCTCGAGATTAAGAAAATGAGCGAGTTTTTACCGTTCGGATTCAAAATATAGGGGAAAAGACTTAAGACGCCAGCCTGATTAAAAAATCTGTGCGTCAAATTATTATGTATATTGTTGAACTTTTTATAAAATGGCTTAATAAAAACAAAAGAGGGAGCGGAGCGAATCCTGAAAATATTTATCAAGAAGAGGACAAAACTATTACAGACGAGGCTTTGACCTGCAAGCACAATTTCATGCCGGTTGACAGCACAGGGCAATTCTTAGCTTGCACAAAGTGCGGTTATGTAGTAAAAAAGAATGAGAACTATAAAGGATAATTTATGACTAAATTCTTAGATTTTATATCATCAAAACAATTCAGAAATGTGGTGTGTTTTATTCTGTTTACGTTTCTGATGACCGTAACAATTTCTTCGCAGAATTACTTTTTCCAGAAAGTAATTGAAAACGGGATAAGCAAAAAGGATATTGTTGCGCAAAAAGATATCAAAATTATTGATACCAAAAAGACAGAACAGCACAAAAAAGAAGTCGCTCAAGGCGTTGAACCAATCCTAACCCAGGCAGAAGACGAATTTATTACAACAAGCCTTGCAACACTCCAAAGCTCTGTTATGAAAATCAGGGATAAAAACGTAAGCGACGAAGTCAAAGTCGAAGAACTCTCTGTTCTGTTTGATGAGTCAGGAAAAAAGGGGCTTGTAGATTTCCTTTTGCGCGCAAACGACAGTGATTTGCAGGCGATATTTGATAAAGCAAAAATTACACTCTCTTCAGTGCTTAGCACAGGGATTTCATCCAGAGACTTTGATAACAACAATGTTTCTGCAATTATAAAAAAGAACCTCCCGC
Source organism: uncultured Candidatus Melainabacteria bacterium (assembly GCA_949902595.1). Classification (GTDB taxonomy): domain Bacteria; phylum Cyanobacteriota; class Vampirovibrionia; order Gastranaerophilales; family Gastranaerophilaceae; genus CAG-196. The sequence goes on from CATLDC010000006.1 coordinate 43,400, forward strand.
ACAATGTTCCACGATATCAGGGTGCCTTGATAGAAGGTCTTTTGAATCAGGTTATTGTGCCAAACCTTGTGGTGGACGAGTTTGCAACAGAAATCGCAAAGAAAAACGCCCAGAACGCAGTAAAACCTTATGAAGTTGTGTTCAAAAAAGGCCAGAAAATCGTGTTTGAAGGCGAGCCTGTTACCAAACTCAAACAGGACGCTTTAAGAGCTGCCGGATACAATGTTCTGGAAGTTAACTATGGCGGTATTCTCGGGTTCTATGTGCTCATCGCATTTTTTACTTTTGTATTTATGCAGTATGAGAAAAACTTTGAAAAACAGTATTACAACGCTAAATACATGTCGATTATGGCGTCGTTTACTCTGTTCCTTGCATTTATTTGTGCGCTCCTGCCAACAGGATTTTCGCCTTATATAATCCCGATTCCGGCTTATACAATTTTGCTTTCAATATTTACAACTCCGAGAAACGCGTTTTTCGGCTCAACAATCGTGCTTGCCCTGATTTCTATTGGTATGCACTGGAATATCGAAGTTGTTGTTGCGTTTATGCTTTTAAATACCGTTGTTATGACAGCTGTTTCAAAACTGAAATTTTCAAAACGCTCGGATTTACTTATTACAAGCTCAAAAATCTCTCTTGCAGGAGTCTTGATTGTTGGCGGGATTTATTTCTTAGAAAAATACATGATGGATATTGATAACCTGCTTATCTTCAAGGATTTGGGTTATATCCTTATAAACTGCTTTGTAATCAGCGGCATCCTGCTTCTGGGCGTGCTTCCGATTATTGAAAACCTGTTCAGGGTGATGACTCCTTACGGACTTGCAGAACTTGCTGACCATAACCAGCCGCTTTTGAGAAAACTTATGCAGGATGCTCCGGGGACGTTTAACCATTGCTTAACAGTTTCCCACCTTTGTGAGAACGCAGCAGAAGCAATTGGGGCTAACCCTGTGCTTGCAAGAGCAGGCGCAATGTACCACGATATCGGAAAACTCATGCGCCCGATGTTTTTCGTGGAAAACCAGTCTTTCTACGGTATTGAGAATCCGCACAAGTCTTGCACTCCAAGGTTTAGCAAGATGCTTATTACAGCCCACCCGAAAGACGGGGTTGAACTTGCAAAAGACGAACACTTGCCGCAGGTCATTAACAACTTTATCTTGCAGCACCACGGAACAAGCCTTGTAAGTTACTTTTATAATGAGGCTCTTAAGGAAGAAGGAGCGGAAAACGTTAATGAAGAACAGTTCAGATATCCCGGACCTAAGCCGAATATGAAAGAGACTGCAATTCTTATGATTGCTGATGCTGTAGAGTCAGCGGTTAGAGCTGCAAAAAATCCTTCCAACGAAGAAATTGATGCAATTATCAATAAGATTATCAAGGAACGTCTCAACGACGGACAGCTTTCGGATTCTCCGCTTACTTTAAAAGACTTAAAGACAATTGCAGAGACTTTCTCCAGAATGCTAAGAGGTATGCACCACAAGAGAATCAAGTATCATAATGATTTGGTACAGGAGCTGGATAAGAACAAACTGAACCACGATCTTGTTCCGCCGCCTGTAATCCCGCCGACATTGGATAAGGATTTGGAATCTAAGGTCAAAGAGTTAGAGAACAAAAAAAATGACAACAATTAATATTTTTACGGAAAATATTTTTGATGGCTGGAAGCTTGATGAGAAAGAGGTTATAACCAGAACCCGCCGTATGCTGGAACATTATATCAGCACATTGGGTGAGAATAGTTGTCTTTCCGGAAAAGACTACGAGTCTATAACCTTGGATATTGTGTTTTGCGATTCGGCTAAAACTCACGAACTTAACATAGAATACCGTGACAAGGATTATCCTGCTGATATAATCACTTTTGCGATTTTTGCGGATGATGAAAACAGTTTTATATTTGACGGCGATATCAACCTTGGTGAGATAATCATTGCGCTGGACAAGGTTATGGAAGGGGTGAATCGGGATATAAGCGGGTCAAAGAACAGGGAGCAGGAGTTGATGTTTTTGATAAGCCATGGGCTTATGCACCTTTTAGGATTTGACCATCAGAGCGAAGAGGAATACAATTTTGTTATAGGCGAGCAGCGTAAGGCTCTGGGGAGTATCGGGTATGACAAAATTTAAGTCGCAGGGATTTGGCAGAACTTTTAAGAACGCAAGAAAAGGATTCAGGCTGGTTTTTAAAAGTGAGATTAATATAAGGATTCATTTGATAATAGCAGCACTTGTGGTTATTCTGGCACTTTTGTTGAATTTTTCTGCGCTTGAGTTTTCTCTGCTTTTGTTTGTAATCGGGCTTGTGATAGTTGCAGAAATGCTTAATACAGCAATCGAGTTTGCGCTTGATTCGATTTACCACAACAGGTATTCCAAAATGGTCGGGATGGCAAAAGACATTTCAGCTGGTGCGGTAATGTTTGCCACGCTGATTAGTATTCTTGTCGGCATAATCCTTTTTGGCTCTCATTTGTTAAAATTGTTATAGAATTTTCCTTCACCTATTGATTATGATTTGATTTTGTGGTTATCTATAAATATATAGGCTATATCCTCTTTAAGTCTATATAGGCGGCTAGGGGTGCGGAAAAGATTGTAAAAAGTCTCACTACAAACCCTTGGAGTAAGTAGAGTCAAGTTTAATTACTCCGCAAGTTACTAAAAAAGAAGGAAAAGACAATGTTAAAAATCAGATTGAAAAGATTAGGTGCTAAAAAGGCTCCAACATACAGAATTATTGTTATTAATTCAACAACAAAACGTGAAGGTAAACCGGTTGAAGAACTCGGTCACTACAACCCTAAGACAAAAGAAATGAAGCTCAACAAAGCAGCAGCAGAAGCTTGGATTGTAAAAGGTGCTCAACCTACAGATACAGTTAAGTACCTTATTGCTAACTGCAACGAAGATGGTTCTTTGAACTATAAAAAGTCTGAAACAGTTAAGCTTTCTAAAAAAGCACAGGCTAAAAAGGCTGAAGAAGAAGCAAGAAAAGCAGAAGAAGCTGCAAAAGCAGCTGAGGAAGCAGCAGCTCCGGCTGAAGAAGCTCCTGTTGAAGCTTAAGCTCAATTTTAAATATGAAAAGGCTGTCCCGATGGGACAGTCTTTTTTTGTAACCAATTGTAACAATTTCTCCCAACCCCCTAAAGTTTTCCCTCCACCAAGCCGTAAACCATGAGGTAAGGAGTATCCTCATGTCCATCTTCACCTCAAACCGCAATCTATCCAACCTCATACAGGCTGCGCTCAGGCTCAAGGAAACTAAGCAGAGTGGTGCTGTTAAAGAGGAGAAGCCAGTTGAGGCTGTTCCTGTGCCTCAGGTTTCGAGGAGTCCGGAGGTATCGCCACTTGTTGTGAACAACGAGTTTTTGTTGACGTACAACAATGTGCAGGTGGAGAAGGAGGTGGTTGAGAAGCCTGAGGTAGACATTGCAAAGGAGTACAGGGTTGACAACACGATTATTGATGCGGAGTGGAAGAAGCCTCAGAATTTATTGAGGCGGGTTCCGCGTTGCATAGAGGACATGGAGGAATCAAGGGGGAAGCTTCGTGAGGTTATGGAGCGGGATTTGGACGAGTTAGCCGGTAATACCAGGGAGTTATTGCAGCAGAGGTTGGGGGAGGATTACGATGAAGGTTTTGTAGAGAGGGCTATAGAGGTGGCCCGGAAGAGGGTTTTGAGCACTCCGGTGATAGCGAAGGCGCATTCTTCTTACAATTTAGCGATGTTGTCGTGTTCTTTCAGGCAGGCGTTTAACAAGTGTGTGGACGCGCATGCGGAGGAGTTGAATACTGCATATGCGAAGGCGCATGAGAGGAAGGTGGAGTCGACAAATGTGGGGACAAAAGATTTTTATACAAGAGCGGAGGTTAAGGAAGGTTATGCTGAGCAATACATGAGAGCCGTTCCCGAGTCTTTATTTGCGAGTTTTGACGAAATATATGAAAAGGCGCTTAGCGGCATTGATTTTGAAAAAGAGAAAGATCCCATGGGGGCTTTTGCTGAAAGGCTTGGCTGCATGTTAAAGAATACTGAGGACGAGCAAGAGGCGTTAGAAGTAATAGGGTTAACTCAGAGTTATTACAAAGATATGTATGCTAATATTGTAGGTGCGCAGAATTTTAGCGAGATTTTCAGCAGTGCGTTAGCGGAGGCATTAAAAGAGGGTTCGGCGTCTTCCGGTTATGACATTTGCGGCATCATACGTATATTGGAAGCGAAGCTTAGCATTTCAAGCTGCAATCACATGTATGAGGAGTTAGAGAAAGCTCCTGTTACGAGAGCTATGACGAGAAGTGTTACTGATACTAACCCGCTCATCGTAAACTCTGCCAGAGAAATTCCGAAGGAGCCGACTGTAACTACTGTTAAGGGTTCAAACGGAGCAACGATTAAGATTACAAATTATTCTTTTTACTATCACAACACATCCAACATTTTGACAATGCGTGATGAAAACGGGGTATATTATCCGAATGCAACTTTAGACATCACGCTGCCAAACGGGGAGATGTTTTCAATAAATGCCGGAATTATGGGGGCACGTGGGGCTAACTCATTCACGCCTCCGATTTCTGTTTTGGAAAATCTTGGAAACACGCTTGGTTCGCTTAAAGCGGATGTTTTAGACAGTTTTTGCAAAGAGATTCACTACGTACAAATTCAGGATATTAACAACCGGTTTGCAGGTATGTACACGTACGATGAGACAATGACTCTGACTTATCGGGAAAGGCAACAGGGGGAGGTAATTTCTCCTGAGGTCAATAACATAGACGGGTATACGATTACACATGAATTAGGTCATGCTATTGATTATACAAAAAATTCCGAGTCGCAGATGAAGGAGTTTGAGGATTTATTCGATATGATAAAGTCGTCGAAGGATTGCAAGAAATTACTAAAAGACGAGTTATACGCGCTGACCAATTTCAATGAGTTTTTTGCTGAGTATTACACATACAAGCAATATGGGACTACGAGCAAGCAGGGTCAAAAGTTATTCAATCTTCTGAGGAGTTTGGCGCAGAAGGATGGGAATATTAAGAAGATATTGGATGGGATGGATAAAATCATCTCTGGTACTGAAAAGTTAAGTAAGGAGGAGCGTCAGGCCGGGAAGTTGTCGCCTTATGATATACAGAGAGCGCAAGCTGAGAGGAAGGGGCATTGTGTTACGCCGAATGTAGGAGGGAGTCTGAGGCCGGAGGAAGGCGGAGATGTACCGCCGGTTGCGCCGGCGCCTGTAAACCCGCCTGTGGTTGACTGGGGTGACCCTGATTGGGAGCCTATTGTGGATGTTGAGAAAGAAGGCGGGAATGTTCAACTGATTATAGATGATACAAAAGATAGTGAAAACAAGACCGAAGAATCTGGTTCAGGTTTTCATGAGTTTGCTTTCACACGGAACGGCAAGGAGATTACAGTTGCGCCAACAGAAGAGAATGAGGCCAGGCTCAGGGCTCAAATTGAGATAAGCCTTACAGAAATGTTCGGAAGCTTAGAAGATAGTGAGTATAGAATTACTTTTATTTATGATGACAAAGGTAATGTTAAGGGGGCTGTGGTGAAGTTTACGGATAAGAACGATGAAACCGGCAAGGAGACCGATAAGCCTACCACTAATAATGAACAACAAAATAAGCCACACATTTCCGGTGGTGACACTCTTAGGGACGAAAACCTTCAACCGGGTTATTTCCCCGGTACAGGAATAAACATATATGATTACAGAAACGGAGATGGAAGCATTGATGTGCATAGTCTCGTTTATGACTGGGAAAAAAATGGTGGCGATGTGTATACTTTTTACGCTGATGAGATAAACAATATTTGGAATGCAATTCATAACGCGAAAAACTCTGGTAACTGGGATGATTTCTGGCGAAATCTTGATAAACTGACAACAACAGTCGGGTATAATTCTTTTATTAGACGGAGACAGATGCAAAAGTAATGTAAACTTTTATGAAAAACTAATCAATAATCTTAATTAATGCTACTTTATATATATAAGGAAAATTTATGGTAAGAATCTCAAAACAGGAAATCTTTAACTATTCAGCACCTGCGCAAAACTCTGCACAGGCCGCCGCTTCTTCTTCCGGAAGTATATGGAACAGCGCAAACTACGGGGTTCAGGAAAGCGAACAAACTCCTAAAACTCCGGCTGAAATCAATAATACAATAGTGAAAGCTATTAAAAACAAAGATGTCAGAACCCTTATGCTCGAGTGCGAGAACATGACAGGACCGCAACTTAATAAGGTCGCTGAACTCTATAAAAAGCAAACCGGCCAGAGCCTTGTTGCTGCTATAAAAGACAATCCTGCGTTTACAAAACAGGCTGGACAGATTGAGCAAACATTGAGAAGCAAGGGGGTGAAAGGCTCTTATTCCTATAACGAATTTTTGGCTTATGATTTGTTTAACGAACTTAATGGGAGTGACACCCAAAAGATTGATAACCTGATTAAAAACAGTATCTACAGAGTTAATGTGCGTGATGTATGCACAAAATACCAGATGCTTGCAAAAACCAAAGGCGAAACCGCTGCGACTCCGGATGAGCGAAAACTAATCGGCAAGTTTTTGGTTAACCACAAAAAGCTTAAGGTCAATGGCTTGCGCGATGAGACCCTGTTTCAGGGGATTTTGAATAACAAGGCGCTCTCACTTGATAAAAAGCGTGAATACTTAACATTCCTCACCAATAACTATATTGAGTACGCGCAGAAAAAAAATATTCCGCAAGACAAAATAAACGTGTTCAAAAAACGCACCGAAATGTATATCAAAGAATGCACAGCTGTGAATGATGGCGGCGTTAATAATGCTGACCGTATCGAAAAAGCCCTCGGTGATTTGCTAGGGTACTAGAGATAAAACATAGCTAACAGCCTCTTCTCTGGTGTTAACCTCGCCGTTGAGCTGAGCCTCCTGTAGCGATTTTATTATCTTTCCAAGCTCCGGAGACTGCTGAATGCCCTTCAATTCCATAATCTCTTTGCCGTCAAGAAGCTTTGGCAGCGGTTTGAGGCTGGATTTCTTGTCCAGATAAAATCGAAGAAGCGTGCTTAATCCGTTCAAATTGGCGTCAACCATTTCCTGCGTTACATCAACCCCGCGCGCTGAAAGCCGGTCAGCCTTTGCTAGCACAATGTTGTCAATCACGTTGTTTTCCATTTTACGAACATATCTCATCATTACCTTGTCATTCAAATCCGGCGCAACGATTACGTTTGAAGGGTAAATGTGGTTTTTGATGAGACAGGAAATGTACTCTATCTGCTTTTTGGAAAATTTCATCTGCTTGAGAATCGGAACAACCATCTTCGAGCCCACATCATCATGCTTAATAAACCGGTGCCTGCCGCTTTCTTCAAACGTCCAGGTTGAAAACTTGCCGATATCGTGCAAGAAACCTGCGAGTTTTAAATGGTTGATTCTTGGAAACCCTCCGAAATCAACGCTGTCGAGGTGCTCTTTTTCTTCACCTTCAAGCCCCTCGTAAATAATCTCAATCTGCCTAACAGTCTCAACTACATGATAAAACAGCCCTAAATGGTGATGGGTGTTGGGAGGCACCTGCTTCATTTCCTTTATGTTCGGGAAAATCATCTCCAGAAGCCCGATTTCGTCCATTTTAAGAAGCGCGTTTGATGCGTATTTTCCGCCAAACAGCTTAAGAATCTCGTAGCTAATCCGCTCCGGAGAAGGGTTTAGCGCGAGGTGAAGGTATTTTTTTAGAGCAGCTTCAAGCTCCGGAGTCATCTCAAATCCGGTCACTGCGTAAAACCTGAACGCTCTTAGTATCCTAAGCGGGTCGTCTTCAAAATTCTCGTCCTTGATGTGGCGAAGAACCTTTGATTCCAAATCTTGAAGCCCGCCTGTTGCGTCTACAAACGAATCGTCTGCAAGGTTATAGGCAATCGCGTTTATTGTAAAATCACGGCGCTTCAGGTCGTCTTCAATGCAATTCCCCTGCATCTCGGATATGTCAAGGTAATTTATTTTGTCACTTAAAACAACGCGGTAGATTTTGTTTTCCGAATCAAGTGTGACAAGTGTTCCGTCAAATTCTTTTGCGAGTTTTTGCGCAAACAAGTCCGCGTTTTTTATTGTGATATCCCTGTCGCAGGTGGTTTTTCCCATAAAAAAGTCTCTCAAAGAACCGCCTACAAGATAGCCTTCGTGGAAATTTTTTAGAACAAAATCATCCCTGATATTCATAAATAATATCCCCCAATCCAACAATAACCGCTGTTTCTGCTTTTAGAATCAAGTCTCCGAGTGATACAAGCGGCAGGTTTTTATTCCGGAAGTATTCAAACTCGCGGGGCGAAAATCCGCCTTCCGGACCTATGATTACGAGCACCTTATCACCTTTTTTGACAGGATTTTCGCCCAGAAATTTTTTGAGACTGGTCTCTGTTGAGCGCTCTGCAAAAACAATTATTCTATCAAACTCCTGCTTCAAAACCTCGTCCAATGTTGTCACATCATAGCAGGTCGGGATTTTTGCGCGCTCACACTGCTTTGATGCTTCGTACATAACCTTTTGCCACTTATCGCGTTTGTTAACTTTTAAAGCACAATTGTCGGTCAATATCGGATACACCGCGCGGACACCGAGTTCGGTTGCTTTTTCCATAATGGTAAGCTGTGCATCGCTTCTCAAAGGTGATTGTGCGAGGTACAGGTCAAATTCCAGGTCACGTTTTGACGGGTAAGAGGTTTCAATCTTGCATTGGATTGTTTTAGAATCGATTGTCTGGATTTCTGTCTCGTACTGAATCTGGTTTTCGTCAATCAGCAAGAGTTTTTCGCCCGGGCGAGAGCGCAGCGAGCGCGCAATGTGTCTGTAATTCTCCTCGTCGGAGATTGTTATAATATCGTCAATCCTGTTTTTTGAATCTATAAAGAAGTGCGGCATGTTACCTCCATTTTAGAGAATTTTCTCAAAAGTGTTGTTAGCATTATTGTACACAGAATTACAGCAGAGACTCCGAGGCTGTACCAGAATCCGAGCAGGTTGAGTTTATATTTAAGTCCTAGTAAGCAGCCGAGCGGGATTGATACGAGCCAGTAGGCTATGAAGTTTGCTATCATTACAATACTTGTTTGCTTAATACCTCTGAATATACCGGCAAGTGCGACTTGCAGTCCGTCAAACACCTGAAACGCGCAAAGCACGTACACAATCGGTATGCAAACGCTTATCAATTCTTTATCGTCAGTAAAAAGTTTTATCAAAAATTCAGGGAACAAGCCAACGCATATTGCAGAGCAGCTCATGAACGCAACGCAAATCCAGATTCCTGTAAACGCGTATTTCTTAAGTGATTTGTAATACTTTGCTCCGTTTGCAAACCCGACTTTGACAGCTGTTGCGTTTGAGATTGCAAGCGGTACCATAAAAGATACACTGGTAAGTGTGCAGACAATGTTGTGCGCTGCTGCATAAATGCCGGAAATCCTGCCAAGGATTACGGTAATTGCGTTGAACCCGATAAACTCAATCATAACCGCAAGTGAGGACGGCATGCCGACTTTTATCAAATCCTTGTAATAATTTTTGTCCTTATGGTGTTTGATTTTAACTTTTTTGAAGCAGTACAAGAAAAGCACGATTCCCATAAAATACCGTGTAATAAGGCTCGCAATCGCAAGTCCGATAACTCCCAATTCCGGAATCGGGCCGAATCCGAACACGAAAATTATATTAAGTATTACATTCACAAAAATACAAAACACAGTAAGGATATTCGGAAACACAACGATTTCGAACGCCTGCAAAAACTCTTTTGCCATGCAGTGCAGATACGCGCCAAATATTGAAAAAGCAGTCACAAAAAAGTACTCTTTTATATGCGGAACAAGCTTTGCTTCAAATCCGAGCAGGTCAATAAGCGGGATTGAGGCAAGAATTATTATTGAGGTTATTACAGATAAGCCGGAGGCAAACTTCAAAGACGGGTAAAAGTATTTTTCCGGTTCTTTGCCTGCTCCGCGGTAGTTTGAGAGTATTGCCGAAATACTAATCAGAATCCCGATTCCAAACATCATAATGCAATTGAGTATCGCGGTTGCAATGCTTATTGCAGCAAGCGTGTCAGTCGAGTGTCTTCCGGCAACAATAACATCTCCGACCCCAATCATTATGAAACCGAGATTTCCCAGGATTATCGGGCCGGCAATATTGATAATATCTCTGATATAAAAATTTCTAACTAGCATAAAATAATTGTACTACAAACCTGCTTATGATATAACTGAAAGGTAAACTAAATACGAGGAAACAACGGTGAAACTCCGTGACTGTGCCGCAACCGTTATAGCCGGAATACTCTTATGGGGAATGTCCCCGCAACAATACTTCGGGTCAAAGTATTGCAAAACTTTCCCGTTGTCTGAATAGGGAAGGTTTTTTAGTATTGGCAAACGCTGTACAACAGGTTAATAAAATGAACGCAGGGCTCTGCCCGCACGGGCTCCCGCCTGGAGCCTGCCCAATCTGCTCTAATATGGGCGGCGGAGGCGGAAGCAGGGTTGGGGAACGGCCGCAAAAAGCAGGTGAGATGAGTTATCACCAGTGTGCGATGATTGGCGCAATGATGAAGGCGCGCGCAGCGCGCCTTGAAAACCACGAAAAGAACCTTCAAGCACACGCCGAAGCAGTGCTTCAATTTCAGGAAAACCTGAACAAGATGGCTCAAAAAATGTTCGTTTTTGCGCAGCAGATTTCAAACAGCTTTATTTTAAAACCTGTTGCGTTTACAATAAAGAATATCGTCGTTCCAATCATAAACTTTGTGAAGAATATTCCAAACATTGCTACTCAAATCAAACAGAAGTTTGTGGATATTCAGGACAAGCTTAACGCAATCTTTGGCGAAGCAAAAGCGTTTGTGGAAAAAAAGATTTCCGAGCTTGTAAGCACAGTAAAATCGAAGCTTGAAGGCTTGTTCAAGATTTTTAAGAAACAAAATGCCGATGATGAAGATACAAAAATCGACGACGATAAAAAGATTTTTAACCTGAAAACAATTATTCACAAGATTTGGAAAAAGAAAAAGGATGATACCGAAGATAAATCAGGATCTTGAATCTTCAAGACACCAGAAAAACATGACAAATACGCAAAAACGCAATGATACCTACGTGAAAGAAGGTATTATTGTAAACTCCTATGTCAAAGACCCGCTGCTTTCGCTTGATGAGACCTGTGATACTCTTGTAATTTCAAATACGAAAATTGATTTACCCCAAAAACTTTACGAAAAAGAGGAGAAAAACACAAATCCGCTTCTTCCTCTTTGCGCTGCAACTGTCGGGGTGATGGGCTTGCTCGGCGGGTTTACGGCAATGATGAAAAAGTTTTCTAAAGGCAAACTTGATTCTTCAAAAGAGTATTTGCTTCCCGGGCTTACCAGAAACCACTGCATAAACGACGAAATTCACCAGAGCATTTTTTCCATGATTCAGTCTCCTAACCGAAAAACCATTCTTGCCTCAATTGGCGTAATAACGCTCGGCTCAATGGGGTTTATGGGCAAAATCTTTATTGACGGGCTAAAAGAAGTCTGGGTTAAGAAAAAAGAAGCTGATATCCAGAAAAACTTGCAGGAAAATCTTGTTGAGGTTGAAACCCAGTCATTTTCCGGAAAAATCCAGATAATAAGAAGTATGCTATCATCTAAAGCCAAGATTTTCTCATCAGAACTCGCTTTTCAAGGCAAGAAAAAAGAGACAGAAAACAAAAACAACAACCTTCTTTTGTTTGGCGGACTCACGCTGCTTGCGATTCTCGGGCTCGGGTATTTTTCTGCAAGGAATATCAGAAAGAGCGATGAGTTTATTCGAAACGGGATAAAGAACACAAAAACCGGAATCGACAATGTTATAAACGAGTTTAATTCAGGAAAACCGCTTAACAATTTGCAGGGACATAACGGCGAAATCATTTCAGGCAAAGAGGCGTACAAACTTTTGATTGAGAATATGCTGGAATCGATTTACGCTCGTCCGGAGGATGTTGAAAAAGTTGTAAGAAAGCTGAACCTGCCGGAGGCCGAAAAGCTTGAATTTATTAAACACCTAAACGATAGCATGAATCAGGCGACAGAAAAAGTCAGTCCGATGATGGGCGGAACCGGCAGAAACAAGATTACGTATTTTTCGCACGTAAACGACTACCTCTCATTCTTTTACGATTGGCTTATGAACCCTAAAAACCCGCAGTTCAAGAACCTTTTCTTCGGAATCGCAGGGATTTCCGCTCTGGCTTATGGCGGAAAAGCCGCAGCAGAGGCTGTGAAAGAGGTTCAGGTTAAAAAGTACAACGCTGATATTGAACTCAACCTCCAAAAACGCCTTGTCTCAACCGAGCTGCGTAATTTTAAGGCTAAAAAAGAGTCTGCTATCGAGCCTCTGTGTGAGGAGTTTATGAAACAAAAGGGTGGAGGCAAATCAAAAGATGAGTTGAAAATCATCGCGGACAATATTCTGTTTGAAATCAAAAACGGGCCGCCGTTTGTATACAGCTAGCATCGTTCCCTCCCTGGATGGGGAGGGTTAGGGTGGGGTGCAGTCTCTATATTAATACTTCCTTCTCATTTTTATACGTCACATACCCTAAAGGCGCAGCAGGCGGTTTTCTCAAAAACTTTGCTTTTGTGTAAATCACACCAACCTTTGAAGGCTGTGCTGCTGATGAGTGCTCGCGCGCAAGGTTGCAACACTCAAACAAAACCTCATCATCCGGCTCGTTTTCGTTTACCCTCAATAAGACGTGAGAGCCTGCACACAACCTTGTGTGGAACCAGTAATCCTCATCACGCGCAAGCTTTGATACGATAAAATCATTCTGCTTGTTGTTGCGCCCGATATAAACATCAAAACCTTTTATTTCAAGCTTGAGAATCTCTGATTTTTCCTGCTTCTTAGGCTTAATGTTGTCCACACCGAGCTCTGACTTGATTTCCTCAAGCTCCGCGATTGAGTTTGAAGATTCAATGCTGTACAATACGTTTTCCAGATACTCGCGCTCAATATTTAGCCCGCTCAATATCTCAACAGACTTCTCTTTTGTTGTCTTTGATTTTGTGTAAAGCTTGTAATACCGCTGCGCGTTCTCATTAAGGCTCTTTGTTTCATCAAGCTCTATTGTAATGTTCTGATTGTTGATGTAGTCAAAAACTTCTATCTCTTTTGCGTAATCACATTTCTGATAAAGATTCGCTGTCAGAAGCTCGCCATAAAGCTTGTACTTTTCAGTATTATCCCTCTTTTTAAGGAGCGCAGAAATCTTATCAATCGAGTTCTTAACTTTTTTGAGCTTTGGCTGAACAACAGCTTGAAGCTTTGACTTCTCACCCTTTACATTAACCCCGTCCTGAATCCTTGAATAATAATCATCAAGCATTTTGTTAATTGAAACAGGCTCGCTGTAATTCTTTTGAAGCTCCTGATACAAAGGTTTTTCAATCTTGTCTCTATCATTGACTACCGGAGGGTAAATATACTTTAAGCCGCCCTGCAATTCTCTGTATCGGCTTTTTTCAGGCCCGACATTGTGCGCGCAGCCGATAATAACAGAGCTTTCTCTGTCATAAAGAATGACATTGGAGTGTTTTCCCATAAGCTCAATTGCGAGGCACAAAGAGCGGCTTTGAGAGAACTCGTCCATAATCTCAAAATGCAGCTCAAGAATCCTTTCGTTTTCCACAACAAGCGCGTCAGATATCCGGCAGCCTTCGAGATATTTTCTTAGAAGCATGCAAAACATTGGCGGCTGCTTCGGTGTTTTTAGGGCTCTGAGGTCGGTTTCCATAAACGCAATGTGGTACATTTGCGGGTTAATGTTTATGTAAAATTTTCTGCTCTCGCCGTTGTTTCTTAAAGAGAACACAAAATCGCGCCTCGTTGGCTGCTGAATTTTTTGCAGACGGGCACCAATAAGAAAATCAAGGTTTTCATCCAAAAAGGCTTTGAGGGTCAGAAAATCAATATTAATCATTATCTTCCCCGATACATCTGTCTGTTGTAGTTGTACTGGTTGATAGAGTTGTTGTAGGTGGAATAATCAACGCGGTTTCTGGTTGAATAATTTGATTGCATCTGCCAGTAAGGCATTGGTTTGCTGTTTACCTGTCTGTTGTAATTGTTCCGGTAAGACTGCGCCTGCATTGTTCTGTACGCTGCTGCGTTAATTGAGCCGGCGTAAACAGCGTTTGTAAGTGCTAGGATTGTAAAAATTATTATTGCCCGTTTGTTCATAACTACATTATAATAAAAAATCCGGTAATGTCATACCGGATTTTTTAGGCTTAGTTTTATATTTAATTATGCTTCAACTGATTTTGCAGTAATAAGCGCGTTTACAAATGCCACATAAGTGCTAAGAGCCGCAGCTATTAGTGTTGCAATAACCATTCCGATAAAATTTCTTCCGAATAGAGTAAGTACAATGCCGGTGATTATAGCAACAGCAAAATTTACACCAAAGAATGTCCAGAAACTTTTCCAGTAGTGAGAAGTGTTCTTTTTGATAAGTTCAGCAGCTTTTTTGAACTGCAAGAATGATGTAAATGCTTCTGTAGTTGCAAATATCCAGTTCAGTGCAAGTGTGTAATATGCAAGGATTAAAATCGGTATAAGTAAAACAAGTGCTCCGATTACAACAAGTATTTTAGCCTTTAGTATGCTGGCAACAAAACTAATAACAAGTGCTAGAATAGCGATTGCAAGCCCGAATGTAAGGCTTAGTATAAGAGTTGCAATTGCGAATTTAAAGCCGAGGATAAAATTGTTTTTGAAGTTGAACATTGGCAAAACAAAGTTTTCTTTTTGTTCAATCAGAGCTTTGATGCAGGATACAACATATCCTACAGGAATCAGCATAATAATAAGTCCTACAAGCGTTAACATAGGCATTGTGAGCGATTTCTCATTAAGAGCCGCAAGGTTTGAAAAAATTGTTCCAAAGAATGCAAGAACAAAATAAGTCAATGCTTTCTGGTTAAACTTGTTGTCGTTGAACATGTAATCAAAAGCTTCTTTCATATAAATCTCCTTTTCTTATTCCAAACTAATTGTACCATAAAAAAACTCTCCAAATAGGAGAGTTTTTTGTTGTTTATTTTAAAGATTCAATAAGCTCTTTTATTACATCCTCCTGCGCAGTAATCTCTGCAATGCGCGCATTCGTTTGCTCAACAAGCTCTTTTGGCGCATTTGCAACGAACTTTTCGTTCTTCATTCTGCTTGAAAGCGAATTTTTTTCGTTCGTAAGCTTTTCTAATTTCTTTTCCTGACGCTTGATTTCTGATTCCAAATCAATCAAATCAGCAAGCGGAACAATCAATTTAGAAGTTGAAACAACCGCTGTTGCAGACCTTGGAGGAATAGGTTCATTTACCCCTGCATAACTAATGTTGTTAACTTTTGCAAGCCTGTGGATGTATGATTCAATAGCCTTGAAGATTTCTTTTTCTCTGCCTTCTGAGCGGATTTCAACATCTACGGTTGCAGAAGTCGGGATGTTGAAACTCTGTCTAACGTTTCTCAAAGATGTGATTGTGTCAAATACAAGCTTCATTTCTTCTGCTTCGTTTTCATAACGCAACTCATCTTTGTATACAGGAAATTCAGATACTATAATTGCACTTTCCTGCTTTTGACCCGGAATCAATTGCCATACGCTTTCTGTAATGTGCGGCATAATCGGGTGAAGCATTCTTAGAGACATGTCTAACACGTATCTCAATACACGCTGGGTGTTAGCCTTGAGTTCGGAATCTTGAAGCTGAATCTTTGCAATTTCTACATACCAGTCGCAGTACTCGCTGCGGAAGAAATCGTATAATGTGTGCGCAATTTCGCCGATTCTGTATTCCTTCATGTTTTCGTTAACAGTTTTTGCTGTTTCATTTAACTGGTTCAAAATCCACTTGTCAACAAGAGTTAACTTAGATTTGTCAATCGGCTTGTCGTCAACCCCTTCAAGGTTCATGAGTACAAATCTTGAAGCGTTCCAGAGCTTGTTGGCAAAATTTCTTCCGTACTCAAATCTCTCGTCAGAAATCTTGATGTCCTGACCGCCATAAGTGCATAAAGAAGTCATTGTAAACCTCAAAGCGTCACAACCGTATTTGTCAATGATTTCAACAGGGTCAATTGTGTTGCCTTTAGATTTTGACATCTTTTGACCTTTTTCGTCACGGATAAGCCCGTGGATGTAGACGGTTGAGAACGGAGCTTTGCCGGTAAATTCAAGCCCCATTGTAATCATTCTTGCAACCCAGAAGAATATAATGTCAAACCCTGTTACAAGAGTGGTTGTCGGGTAGAACTTTTTGAAATCGTCTGTTTCTGAGTTCGGGAATCCCATTGTTGAGAACGGCCACAGACCTGATGAGAACCAGGTGTCAAGACAGTCTGTTTCCTGTACGTAGTTTTCAGGATCCGGATTCTCTTTTGCAACAACCATTTTACCTGTTACCTTGTGGTAATAAGCTGGTATCTGATGTCCCCACCAGATTTGACGCGAAATACACCAGTCACGGATGTTTTCCATCCAGCCAAGGTAGTTCTTTTCCCAGCGCTCCGGTATGAATTTGATTCTGCCGTCTTTTACTGCTGCGATAGCCTCTTTTGCAAGCGGCTCCATTTTTACAAACCACTGCTCTGAAAGAAGCGGCTCGATTGTTGTGTTACAACGCTGACACTTACCTACGTTGTGCTCGTGGTCTTTAACACGGAGCAGGAAGTTGTTGTAGCTTAGCATGTCAACAACCTTTTTACGCGCTTCGTATCTGTCCAAGCCCTGATAATCAGGCGGAACTTCTGCGCAAGCCTTCATCTTGCCTTCTTCGTCAATAATCCAAATCGGGTTAAGGTTGTGGCGCTTTCCTACTTCGTAATCGTTAGGATCGTGTGCCGGGGTGATTTTTACAGCACCTGTTCCGAAAGTCTTGTCTACGTATTCGTCTGCAATAATCGGAATCTGGCGTCCGCTTAGCGGAATCATAACAGTTTTGCCGATAAGTTCAGAATATTTTTTATCAGAAGGGTGTACTGCGATAGCAACGTCTCCAAAAATTGTTTCAGGACGTGTGGTTGCAACAATAATTGCGCCTGATTCACCAACAAGCGGGTAAGAGATTTCCCACAAATGTCCCTGTTCTGTTTCGTATTCTGTCTCAATATCAGAGATAGCTGACTGGCAGCGCGGGCACCAGTTTACGATGTAAGCACCCTTATAGATTAAACCTTTATTATATAGAGTAACAAAAACTTCTTTAACAGCTTCAGAGCAGCCTTCATCAAAAGTAAATCTTTCTCTTGAGCGGTCAAAGGATGCACCGAGGCGTTTCATCTGGTCTAAGATAGCGCCTTTATGCTGGTTAGTCCATTCCCATGTTTTTTCGAGGAATTTTTCTCTGCCCAGATCGTGGCGTGTGAGACCTTCTTTCATTAATTTCTTTTCAACAACGTTTTGTGTTGCAAGTCCTGCGTGGTCTGTACCCGGTATCCAGAGTGCTTCGTAGCCGCTCATTCTGTGATAGCGGGTAAGTATATCTTGCAAAGTTTCGTCAAGCGCATGTCCCATGTGGAGAACGCCTGTGACGTTTGGAGGCGGAATTACGATTGTGAAAGGCGGTTTGTTAGAATGTGCATCAGCCTTGAAATAGCCGCCGTCTTCCCAGAATTTATACATTTTTTCTTCTGTTGATTTTGCATCGTAAACAGTAGGTAAATCTTCTATTTTAATTTTAGTTTCTGCCATAATTGTCCCCTCGTTTATTTTTTGTTAATAAAACAATAACACAAACCTATAAAGGCGTAAAGAAAAGCCCGATACTCAGAAATGTAATCACATGCAACACTTTAGCCCGAAATCTACCGTTTCCAGTGTTATTTAAATTAAAGTATACGGTTAAAATTTATGAAAAAGTGTTGAGGACGATTAGTTATGTTTATAGATGATAAAAATATTATAGGCTTAAAGGTTAAGCATTACAGAAAGCTTAGAAAATTGACACAGGCTGAACTTGCTGAAAAGGCTAACATTAGTGAAAAGCATTTGAGCAAAATTGAAACTGGTGTGCATTATCCTTCTCTTGCAATCTTTTTCAACATTTGTGAAATTCTGGAAATTCCTCTGGACGAATTTTGTATAAAACTACCCCAAGGTGAAGAAAATACTGCCAGAGCTGAGTTAATAAAGAATATTCTGGCTTTGAATAAAGCAGAGACAGAGTTTGTTTCTGAAATAGTAAAACTAGCGCTTAACAAGTACAAAATAAATCATAAGCAGAAGTGACTTTTTTAGAAGAATTGTTATAATAATTCTATGAGAAAAATTTTACTACTATTAATAATGCTTGTTATGCCTCTGGTTTGCGCCGAGGACTTTACCTTATCAGCAGGTGTATCTGTAAACGATGTGCCAAAGGCATTTTTCGGAAGCTGGCGCGTCACTGCAAAGATAGAGGACTCAAACAGCTACGGCACATTCAAGCCAACAAGTTGTGATATGTGGAACCTTACGCGCGTCGGAGACAAGATTACTCTTACAAACCCTTTTAGCGGAGCGAGTGCAGATATTTCCCTAAAGTCAGTAGAGGGGAATCTTATAGTTTTTTCTAAAAAAGCGCCTTATGATAATAAGGTATTGACAGATATTGTGACAATAAGGCTTTCAGACAACGAGTTTACTGGTATTAATGCCCTGAATCTCGAGTCGTTTTCGCTAATTGATAATCATCTTATGAAATCCGAGCATGCCAAATACAGGATTAAGGGTGAGAAGATTTCTGGAGAAAGCGTTCTGAATGGTCGGTAGCCAGCTTTACCCCCTTTACATTTGCTGCGAAAAATAGTAAAATAGACTAGTTATAAAGGTATATGAGAGGATTTATACATGAAATTATATATGCAAGTGTTGATTGCACTTGGCCTTGGCCTTAAAAGAAACTGGCATATCTTTGCCGGACTTATTCTCGGTGTGATTGTAGGTATCTGGCTCAATAAAGAGCCAAGTCCTATTATTATGACGACACTGACCTTTGTCGGGCAGGTATTCATAAGGCTTATTCAAATGGTGGTTATACCTCTTGTTATTTCTGCTATTGTAATCGGTATCACAAGTGTCGGGGATGGAAAACAGATTGGCAAACTCGGCTCAAGGATGATTTTTTACTACGGTATTATTACCGTAATCGCAGTTACAATCGGTGCAGCTCTTGCGCTGATTATGAAACCTGGTCTCGGTGCTGCGCATTATATAAATTCTGACATAGCTGCAGGTATTCAGGCACAGGTTGCAGCGACTATTGAGGCTCAAAAGGGCAATCTTCTAAACATTATTCTCGGGTTTATACCAAAGAATCCACTTGCATCAATTGCAAGCGGGGATATGGTTCCGATTATCGTGTTTGCTGTAATTTTCTCTATCGCGCTTTCTAAAGTGGGTGATATTAACAGACCGTTTGTCGGGTTCTTTGAATCAATATTTGCAGCTACAATGAAAATCACTGACTGGATTATGTGCTTTGCAGCTCCCGGTGTGTTCGCGCTCACTGCGGTAGCTGTTTCATCTTTCGGGCTTGATATTTTTGCAAGTATTTCAAAATATCTTGGCGTACTCGCAATCGGGTTTGCAATCCAGTTCTTTATTGTATATCCTGTGTTCTTGAAAATATTTTCAAAAGTGCCTGTGCTTATGCTTTACGCAGCAATGGCAGAGGCTATGATGGTTGCATTTGGGACTGCAAGTTCTTCTGCAACACTGCCCCTTACCATTGCATGCTGTGAAAAGCGCGGGATTTCGCACAAGGTTTCAAGCTTCGTGCTTCCTTTGGGTGCAACATTGAACATGGACGGTACTGCAATGCTTCAAACAATTGCTGTAATCTTTCTGACTCAGGCTTACGGCGTTGCGTTGACTCCGTTCCTTGTAATCCAGATTGCGCTTCTTGCAATTGTAGCGTCTTCTACATGCGCAGGTATTCCGGGTGCAGGTTTGATCACGATTGCGCTTGTACTTAACGGCATGGGATTGAGCCCTGAACAGCTGGTTGCAGGGTTTGCATTCCTGTTTACAATCGAAAGAATTACTGATATGATGAGAACTCTTCTTAACGTTACATCTGACGCAGTGGTTGCTGCTGCAATTGCGGATAACGAAAACGAGATTAATTACGATTTGCTGAATAATCCGGAAGAGTACGGTGATATTATATCTTAGTTAAGGTTTTGTAAAGAAACGGCGGGTCGGTTATACCGACCCGCCGTTTTTGTTCTATAATGAAAAAAGGAATTAAGGAGGAGACAAATGGCAAAAAATATCGACTGGGCAAATCTCGGGTTTGGATATATGAAGACGGATTACCGTTATGTGTCTAATTTCAAGGATGGAAAATGGGATGAAGGCACAATTACTACTGACGAAAACATTATTATGAACGAGTGCGCATGCGTTCTTCAATACGCGCAAACATGCTTTGAAGGCATGAAGGCTTACAGAACCGTTGATGGCAAAGTTGTAACATTCAGACCTGACATGAACGCAAAAAGAATGGCTGACACCTGCAAATACCTTGAGATGGCTGTTTTTCCGGAAGATAGATTTGTTGAGGCTGTTGTTGAAACTGTTCGCAAGAACATTGATTACGTGCCTCCTTATGGTTCAGGCGCATCTTTGTACATAAGACCTTACATGTTCGGCTCAAACCCTGTTATGGGCGTAAAACCGGCAAGCGAATTTCAGTTCAGGGTGTTTACATCACCTGTAGGGCCTTATTTTAAGGGCGGAGCAAAGCCGATTACCTTAAGAGTGCCTGATTTTGACAGGGCAGCTCCTCATGGAACAGGGCATATTAAGGCTGGTTTGAATTACGCGATGAGCCTTCATGCGATTGTTGATGCGCACAATCAAGGTTATAACGAAAACATGTACCTTGATTCTGCTACAAGAACCAAGGTTGAGGAGACAGGTGGCGCAAATATAATTTTTGTGACAAAGGACAACACCGTTGTGACTCCTAAGTCTTCAACAATCCTTCCGTCAATCACACGCAGGTCTTTGATGTATGTTGCAGAACACTACCTTGGCTTGAAGGTTGAGGAAAGAGAGATTCCGTTTAGCGAAGTTAAAGATTTTGCAGAATGCGCGCTTTGCGGAACTGCTGCGGTGCTTTCTCCTGTTGGAAAAGTTGTTGACCACGGTAATGAAATCCTGTTCCCGTCAGGCATGGAAAAAATGGGCGAGGTCACTAAGAAGCTTTATGACACGCTTACCGGAATCCAGATGGGTAGAATTGAAGCGCCGGAAGGCTGGATTGTTCAGATTGCCTAGTCAGCCTGAAAATCCTTCTTGGCTTCTTCAAGATTGAAAGTGTTATAAATATTTGAGTACAAAGCGGCCGCAGCGGCTGCTTTGCTCTTTTGGGTGTAAGCAAGAACAGCGTTGAACCCCTTGTTGTTTATTGTTCCGTCAATGTTTGCAGGGTTTGGAGTCTCGGATTTGCTTAACATGTCTGCTGCAAGAATGCTTGACGAGTATTCGCCTATGTCAACTTTTCCATCTTTGTTGATGTCTAAAGCTCTTGATGTGAAAGTCTCATCCGGCGCAAATCTGGAATCAAGCTCTTCTACTGATAGCTCTTTTGACTTGCCCATCTCTTCGTAAGCCGCGCCAAGCAGCGCTTTTGTGTCGAGCTTTGAAGTCGGCATGTAACGGTATTCAAACTCAAGTGGCGGAAGCGCGTTCAGATACTCGTCGTTTTCTTTCAAAAACTTGTCGAGCTTTTCTGCGTTTTTATCAGCTGCTTCTGGTGACATCCCGAAATCAAGAATTGGTGCGGTGTTAAAAGTGTCTGAAACAATAGGCTTTTCTAAATACGTGTAGTAATTCTCAACCGCGTTTCTGCCGTATCTCACTGACGGGTCTGTTACCTTGCCGTCGTATTTTCCCTTGGAACCGTCGATTTTTGCAACACCGTTATTTACTTCAAACATTTGTTACCTCCACACTATACTTATATAAAAACAACAACATCCAAAGAATTGCTACAAATTTTACAAAACTTAATCTTTTAATTATGTATAATTTACTAAGAGGAGATTTTGTAATGGAATACGTTTTTATAAATGGCGGGTATGTGGAAGCTGATAAGGCTGTGATTCCTGTGAGAACCCATGCCTTTTTGTATGGAACTTCTGTGTTTGAAGGGATTCGGGCTTACTATAATCCGGAAGAAGACCAGATGTACGCTTTCAGGGTAAAAGAACACTACGAACGACTGCTTAGAAGCGCAAAAGTTATGTGGATGAAAAGCCCTTATTCTATTGAAGAGTACGCTAATATAACAAAAGAACTCCTTAGAAAAAACGCTTACAAAACAGACGCTTATATCCGCCCGACGCTTTATAAATCGTCAATAAAAGTCGGCCCGACTCTGACTGATAACGAAGACTCGTTCCTAATCTTTACAACTCCGTTCGGGAATTATTTTGATTCGGAACGCGGCTTGAAACTGTGCGTCTCAAGCTGGAGAAGGACTTCTGATAATGCAATCCCTCCAAGAGCAAAAGTTAGCGGTGCTTATGCAAACGCAGCGCTTATAAAAACCGACGCACATGAATGCGGGTTTGACGATGCGGTCGTGCTCTCTGACTGCGGTCAGGTGGCAGAAGGCTCTGCCATGAATATATTCCTTGTAATCAACGGCGTCCTTGTGACTTCAAACACAACGGACGACATTCTTGTGGGTGTTACCAGAAACACTGTAATTGAGCTTGCTAAAGAGCTTGGAATCCCTGTAAAAGAGCGCGCAATTGACAGAACCGAGCTTTATATTGCGGACGAAATCTTCTGCTGCGGAACAGGAGCCCAGATTGTGGCGGTTGAGAGTGTTGACCACAGACCGGTGGGAGACGGAAAAACCGGTGAAATTACCAGAAAAATCCAGAACCTTTATTTTGATGTGGTCAGAGGAAAAGTAGAAAAATTCAAGAATTGGTGCATGCCTGTATATGATTAGTTTTTTCGGAAAGTGTATGGAGAATCTTTATAAGAGCACGCTTTATCTGATAAGCGGGCGCTCAAGAGTGTCTCACGTGCTTGCTCAGGCTGCAGCAATAAGCTACGATTCATTGATAATTTCGCTTGTAATAGCATTTGTATCAGCTGCGGTTATAGCGATTCAGGTCTCCAAGCAGTTTTTGATGTCAGGAGCGGAAGCTTATGTTGGCGGCTCAATCGCGGTTGTCATGATAAGAGAAATCGCGCCCGGGTTTGTTGCGCTTGCTATCGGTGCAAGGGCAGGAACGGCAATTTCCGCGGAAATTGCCAACATGCAGGTAACTTCGCAGGTTGATGCAATAAAGACCCTTAAGGTTGACCCTGTAGGCTACTATTTTGCGCCTAGGCTGCTTGCTGCTGCGATTACAGTGCCGATGGTGGTGATTATTGCAGAAGCTGTCGGGATTCTGGGCGGCATGCTGGTCTCTAATGCTACTATTCACCTCCATCCTGCAAGGTACATCAACTCTGTATGGCTCTGGCTGAGTGCAAGAGATATTTATATCAGTCTTTTAAAAGGCTTTATTTTCGGAGTTTTGATTGCTCTGGTTTGTGCAACGCAGGGGTATGAGACAAAAGGCGGGGCAAAGGATGTTGGTGAATCAACAACAAAGGCTGCTGTTTTATCAACGGTTTACATGCTTGTGGCGGATTTTTTGATAAATCTTGTGTTCTATCTGTAGAGACAATTTGGAATTGATAAGCCGTTATTTTCGTGTTACTATATTTGTTGTAATGACACGGAGTTAGTATTTTGCTGGAACGAAAGGATGATTTAAAAACTTACGAACTGGTTAACAACTGGCTTAGAGAATACCAAACAGCCCCTAACCGCATAAAGCGTACAAGGGTTAAGGCGCTAATTGTTACCCAGATGATGCCGATTATCAAGCGTATTGCCCACACAATTGCAAGACGTGCGTATGACCCTATTGATGATCTGGTACAGGCAGGCTCAATCGGGCTTTTGAAGGCGATTGACAGCTATTCCGTTGATTTGAACGATAATTTTAAAATCTACGCCGGTTATTTGATAATCGGTGAGATGAAGCATTATCTCAGAGACAAAATGAATACAATCCGTGTTCCGCGGCATATTCAGGAGCTCACTTATCGTATTAATTCGTTTACAAGGTCTTTAACGCTAGAGGAATTAAACGACTTGACTAATGATGATGTTGCTGAAGTTTTAAAAGTCTCCCCGAAGGCTATAAATGTTGCAATAGAGGCTGACAGAAGGAAATCAACAGTTTCTTTAGATGAGGTCTTTTCAACAGAATCAGACAGTCTAAGCTACGAAGAAATGCTTTCAAAGGATAACTATTCTGATTCTTTGGATATTGCTGACACAAAGATTGTTTTGCGTGATTTAATAGAAAAACTTCCGGATGAGTCAAAAACTCTAATCAAGCTCTTCTATTACGATGATATGAACAAAAAAGAAATCGCAGAGAAGCTGAATCTTACCCAGATGACAGTATCAAGAAAGTTCAAAAAAGCTTTCAGCCAACTGTATAAGATGATTGCAGACGGCGATTTTGAAAACGAAGATGTAGAAGACGACTTTGTTGACGACGAGAGCGAAGCGGCCGGAGTGTAGAGAATGGACTTATTTCACTATGTATTAATTTGGGTGTGCCTCGTAGGGCTTTGCCTTGGCAGTTTTTATAACGTAGTCATACTGCGCTCTTTGAGTAATGAGAGCATTGTCTTTCCCCCGTCTAAGTGCCCGAAATGCGGGAATAAACTCTATTTTTGGCATAATATACCTGTGCTTTCTTATATTCTTCTTAGAGGTAAATGCTATTTCTGCAAAGAGAAAATAAGTATCCAGTACCCGCTGATTGAGATTACGACAATGGTGCTCTTTGTGCTTGTTTATCTGAAATTCGGGATAAGCTGGACAACACTTTTTATGCTCTTTTATGTTTCAGGCTTCTTGATAATGACTGTTACTGATTTAAAGGAGCAAATTGTTGATTGTAATATCGCAATTGCAATTTGTACTGTTGCACTTTTGTACGCGTTTTTGTCAGGCGGGGTGGAAGGCCTTGTTTCTTCTGTACTCGGAACTCTTGCCGGTGCTGTTGTGATGGAAATAGTGGCACGACTTGGATATTTGTTTGCGGGTACGCGCGCAATGGGCGAAGCTGATACCTATGTTGCAGGCGCTCTGGGCGCGATATTTGGTATCCACATGATTGGATGGGTGCTCTTTGCTGCACTTATTGCATCTATGATTTTTATATTTCCGATGTTCGTTTACAGACAGTATAAAAGCAATAATAAACTGACCTGTGTTTTATCAATTCTGTTTATTCTATCAATAGTCGTATTTAAGGCTCTCTGGCAAAACTTCTGGATGCTGGCGATTCTTGTAATAATTGGCGGGTGGCTTGCTGTTTCTGTTCTTAAAGGGATTAATAAGGAAGAAAACAGGACTTACTTACCTTATGTGCCTGCGCTTGTTGCCGGTGCTTTGTATTTTATCTTTGTTTAATATAGACTTTTTTTATGAACAGTGTATCGTATCCAAATCAATACAGAAACTATTGCGTGTTTGACGAAAACAGGATTCGCGCTAAAAAGAACCTTGCTCTTATCTCATCATCGCTTGAAAACCCGAAATCCGAAGACGAAGTTCTTGAAGACCTGTACGCGCTCAATCTCATGCTGGATGAGGGCGCTGATGTTGAGGAGGTCAAAAAACTCTACCCTGCACTTTCAAAATACAACAATACAAAATCCCCGAATGTTCAGACTTTTCTTGCCGGAATATACAGAAAAACAAAAATTCCTGACGCTTTTGGCCCGCTTGTAAGAATGCTTATCCAAAACTCAATTAACCAGCCAGAGAATTGCGGATTTGACCCTGATGAAGAAATCGGTGGAGCTATTTTGGACTACCTCGCCTAAAGTTTTGCTCCTCCGCTTTGAAGCTTATCTAACGCCTGCTTTGCACCCTCAAAATTTCTGCAAAGCCTGATTACAAACTCGATTGACGCTTTGTCCTGCTTTATTGCGTCTTTTAGCTTGTAAATGTCTGCAAGCTGCAAACTGCTGGTGTCAGATTCGCTGAACAGGTATTTTCTTAACAACTCCTGGGAGTCAGAATCCATGCCTGCAATGTTGTGCTTGAAAGCGTACCAGTTGTAAAAATGGTATATAAAATAGTACTTATTAATCTCGCCTTTTGATAAAACAAACATTTCATCAGTCTTGAACCTTACTGTCTGATTAGTAGATAGCGAAAGATAGAGCGCTTTTGCTCCGCTTGCAGGATAAATGAACCCTTCATTTTCGCCAATCGGATTAAGTACTTTTGAAGCGTTTGCAAGATAGAAAACTCTTGTACCCTGTTTTTCGATGTAGTTAAGGATTTTTTCCGGCATGTAGTCTGAATTTTTCAGAATGAGCGTGAGCTCTGCTTCCAGCTTCTGCTTTTCAGCCTCTGCAAGTGTGTTCAAATCGAGCATGCAGCCGTTAGTGAACCTGCGCTTGCGCTTTGATACGCTTTTTGCTCCGATTGTGCGCGAGAGCCTGTGTCTGAGGATTTTTTCCTGTATAAATAGAATGTTATAGATTATGTTTTTAATTAGCTGCATACTGTTCTTCCATATTTTCTACGAGCTGCCGTGCCTGAAAGCACAAATCCTTCTTGTCCTTTGTAAGCTCTTCAAACTTGTCTTTGCCTACAATGCCGCAAATGAATACAAAGGAGCTGTCAGAGCAATCAGCTGCGATTTTCTTTAAAGCTTTTATATCGCAAGACTTGATAATCGGTGTGAGCTGTGGTCTTAGATGTTTTAAGTTGTTGTCGTTTAAAACAGTTGCTATGACCTCTTTTTGAGAATATTTTTTCATCGCTTCTACAATACCCACTGACTTAATCTGCTTTGCAACTACAATCGGATTTGAAGCCCTCTCAACCGTGCGTTTGACCGTGTTTGTAACAGTCTCCTGCTTTGTAACTACATTATCTGATTCTTTTGGAGTATTTGCAACCCTCAATGTCCGAACCGGCTCTTTATAAACCACCTGCTTCTCAGGTTTTACAGGAGCTTGAGCAACTATGTTAGGCGTGATGGCTTTTTCTGTTGCTTCAAAGTATTCAGGCTTCATTGTGCGCAAAAGCGCCTGTTCTTTTTCTGTTAGCTTTTCGCCCTTTTGTTGTTTGCTTACCGCTGTTTCGTAATTCTTTTTGTCCTCTTCGTATGCTGCCTTGTACTCTTCTGCTGCGTCGGAAGACATGTAGTTCATAACTGTTGCAGTGTAGTTTTGAAGCACCTCAGGTGCAACCTCGTCTCCCACTTCCTGATAATCAGAAATCAAGCTCTTTGTGAAATCGTAAGTCGCCATATCAGCGGTTCTTGTTCTTTCTCTGTTGCTGCACCTTGTATCCATTAAAGACGTAAACCCGTATTCCATGTCTTGAGAATTAAGTATCACCATTGAGTTAAGTGCTGTTTCAGAGCGGTTTGTCACAACAACATCCATGAATCGTCCGCGCTGAATCCTGCGGTGTCTTGCGCGAATCCTGTTTTCGGCCTCTGTTCTCTCAATTTTTGGTAATTCTTTTACTCCGGCAAGCTCCTGCTCAAGCAGCAGCTGATCTTTTTGGCGAATCTGTTTAAGTTTGACCCTCTGGGTTTCAGTATCTAATTCCTTAAAATCTTCTCCCAATTCTTTATTAATATCGCCTTTTGCAGTATCAAATTCCTGACAGCTTTCAAACTCCCCGCTTGATACAGCTTCGTAGTAGAGCTTTGCAAAGGCTGCAACAACTTCTGATTCGCTGGCATCAGAATTGATTTCAATGTTTTTGAGTTTTGAGAGTGTAAACTCTATTGCCTTGAACACATTCTTTCTATCTTCGGGAGTGAGCTTGGAAAACTCGCCCGCCATTTTCTCAATCAGCCCTTCCTTGAGCAGTTTGGAAAGGTCAAAGCCGTGCTTAGTGCCCAGAAGCTCTAACGTCTTTTTCATTCCTCCTGCATTGGCCGCTGCTTTCTCGTTTTCAGGCTCCTTGTTAGAAATTTCTACCATATCTTCCGGAGCTTCTGTCTTGCATTCAATGACCGGTGTCTTTATTTCGCTTTTTTTATCAGCATTCAATGCAGCATCGGTTTTTTCAATGCCCAAAACTTCGTATGCGAAATTTTTTATTGCAGATAAAATGCTCATAGTTTTCCTCGTTATATATATAAAGTATGTAATCTATAAAAAATTGCTTTTTTGCGTAATAAATCTTTACATTAGCGCAATTTTCAGGGAAAAGATGTTTTTATATTAATATGGCTAGTGTGAATTTCCCAAATGTTAATATTTATCAAACTCCCGGAATAACAAAGAAGGCTCCGGCAGATAAGCCTGTGTCCACACCAAAGGAACAGGGTTCTGCTCCGGCATTCAGGGCAGAGGCCTACACTTCTGCACTTACTGTGCGCACACGGCTCAACACAAAAGAGGAGAAGAAAAAGTACGAAGAGTTGTCAGAGGAGCTTGATTTGAAATACAGAAACAAGCTTGAATTTGCTTTAAAATCAGGGCTTTTGCTAAAAAACGATTCCAACGACCGCAGCTCTGTGCTCGATAATTTGCACAAGATTCTGAAAGAAGAGCGCGACCCCGGGCTTGATAAGATAAACATTCTGCAGGAGTGTCTTGACATTCTTGCGAACCCTTACGTAATTACGCAGACCTGTGAAGACATACCTGCGCAGTACAAGAGGCAGGTAATCGGGCTCATTACTAACTTATCCGAAGACCCGAAGGATATTGCACAGGCCAAGTGGGATTTGGATAACATGCACACCGGAACTTGTCCTGCTGCGAGTATTGAGTTTGATTTAGCGACAAAGCACACTGCGGAGTTTTTCCGTATGGTTGAGGGGTTGACTTCTCCAAAAAACGAGGTTGTGAAAACAATCAAGATGAACAGTCTTTCTGACAAGTCTTCTGATGCAATCTGGCTTCTTACCAAGTTCAAAACCCCGAACCAGATAAACGACTTTGAAACAGCAACTGTGCTTTTAAAGCCTGATGAGCATGCAATAATCAGAGCAAGAATACAGAACCATCATCGTGATAAGGGCGAGCGTTCAATGATTGATGTTCTTATGCAGTCCACTCTCATGCAGCTCGGCTCACAGCAGACTTACAATTCTCTGACAGACAAGCGTGCGCCAAATGTCTGGACACAGGAAGATGGCGGTTTGATTGATTTTGAGAAGACTTACGTAGAGTCTGTGGTAGAGGACAAGAACACAACTTCTGTCACCTACCAGATTGTGGATGAAAACGGGCGTCTTACGGGTTATGAAAAAGACTTTGCGACAATAAAAAAAGAGCTTCTTGACACTCTCAAGATGGGCCACAACATAATTATCGGCTACACATGGCCTGACCCTGAAAACGACAACAGGCTTGCAGGGCACGAGATTACGATTGTGGGATACAAGACCGGCCCAAACGGAGAAGGCGTATTCATCTGTCAGGATTCAGACGACAACATCTCTGCTCCAATTGAGATGAGTGAGAAATTCCTGCTTCCAAAGATTCATCATGCAGGGCTTCCGGATGAAATCGCATCAAGGGATTTCAAGTATGAGGACAGTTGGAAGATTGGATTGGATGAGTTTCAGGATATGAAGAAACAATCCGCATAAGTAAAGAAGCCTCCCCGATACTCGGGGAGGCTTCATCACTACACTATTTAGAGATATTATATTAAGTTCAATGCAATACTTGGTGTCTGGTTTGCTGTAGAAAGAAGTGTTGCAGTTGATTGTTGCAGAATCTGGTATTTGATGTAGTTTGAAGATTCTGTTGCTACGTCTGCGTCCTTGATTGAAGAGTTTGCAGACACGATGTTCTCCTTCTGTACACTTATCGCATCAACAGCAGACTCAACACGGTTCATGTAAGCACCGATTAGCGCGGTTCTGTTTGAAACGTTTTCAATCGCGTCGTCTACGAATGACAAGAACTCACGTGCTGTTGCATCATCTGTGTATACAGCGTCGCAAATAGCTGTGATACAGTTCATGTTAACAGCCGGTTCTCTGTTGTCTTTCCAGTCGTAGTCTATGCTGTTAGTTGCCTGATACCCTTTGTCAGAAGTGTATGCATAATTTCTGTTATCTTCTGACGTGGTTTCTTTACCGGTAACTCTTGATTCCAATGCAGAGGTATCCTGTCCGTCAGATCTTTTATACCATTCCTGGTTTACACCGTTTTTGTTGCCATATTGAGCACTGTGAGCATTACCTGTCATAAACAGAGCTGTAATGGTTGCTGATTCAAAGATTGTATATTTCAAGTTGATAATGTTGTTTTTACCTGAATTGTTACTTACCTGAATATTAATACCGTTTTTAGAAGTTGCTGCGGTGCTTGTACCATCAAGAAGCTGGATGCCGTTGAAGTCAATTACTGTACAAAGACGGTTGATTTCTTCCATTCTCTGC
Source organism: uncultured Candidatus Melainabacteria bacterium (assembly GCA_949902595.1). GTDB lineage: Bacteria > Cyanobacteriota > Vampirovibrionia > Gastranaerophilales > Gastranaerophilaceae > CAG-196. Next base: position 73,983 of record CATLDC010000006.1, read on the forward strand.
TGAACTTCTGTTTTGATAGCCTTCATAGAAGAAGTACCATAAGTACCGTTCGCTGCTTGTTCGGTCAAGTCTCTTATACGTTGCAGGTAGTCACCTACAATACCTAAAACACCTTCTGCGGTATCAAGAAGTGATAAGCCCATTGATGCGTTTGAAACAGCAACATCGTAACCGGAAATTTGTGCTTCCATTAAGCAAGATACAGCAGAACCCGCAGCGTCGTCTTTACCAGAGTTGATTCGGAAGCCTGTTGTTAACCTTTCCATTGCTGTGTTCATGCCTGTCGTAGCCGCAGACAGGTTTCTTTGCGCCGTCAAAGACGCAAGGTTAGTGTTGATTGTGATTGAAGCCATAATGTGATCTCCTTTTCTTTTATGTTTCATCCATGAAAACCGCGATAGCCTTTCCGCAGTTTTACCAGCCCGTCCGCAAATGCTTGCATGACGGGTCATTGCTTGTTCGGGGTATTTCTATTCCTTCACACTACCATATTACACGCGGTTTTGAGTTTTTTAAATTCTTATTAAGTTAGATTTTTCTATAACTTTAGTTTAAACTTTTGCTCTACTTTCCCCCTTGAATAGCACGAACTTTGGTGTTAAACTGCAAGTACCGGTTATCACAAGGGGCTAAAATGGAATCAACAACAGAACAAATTGTGACAAAACTTCTGTCTTCTAAAGAAATACTCAATATCAAGAATAAGGGTGCCTACATTACCAACTCTGATTATAACCTTGGTGAGTTTCTTAATAATGTGAAAGAAGAGCCAAGTCCTTATGAGGGCAAGTATGTGTTTATAAAATAAAAAACACTTCCTTTTTTAGGAAGTGTTTTTTGTTTTGTGCTTTTTTATTAAGCTTGTTTTGCTAATGCTTTTGCTGTTCTGTTGATAAGAGGTTGTTTTTCGCCTTGGAAGTTAACTTCGATGTCAGCAACCTTGATGCCTTCTGTTGTAGTTGCGCATTTGTAAGCTTTGTTTTCTTTATCCTGTGCAGTGAAAGTGTAGTTGCCTTGAAGAGTTGCACCGGATACACCCTGGCAGTTTACGTTGTATGAAAGTTTGCCTTCGCTGTCTTTTGCTACGTTTGAGATTGGTCCTTTAACCCATTGGTCGCTGGATGCGCTTCTTGTTTCAACTTCAACTGTTACGCCTGATTTTTCAAGAAGTTTAAGTACTGCGTATACGTTTGATAAGTGACCAACTTTGTTTCCGTCTGCATCAGTTGTGATGTAACCGAGTTTTTCAAGCGCTGCTTCTGCCTGTGGTTTTGTTACAGCTGCTAATTCAGCGTCTGTCATACCCTTAAGACCGTCGATAGAAGCAAGGTCTGCGATTTTTACCGGTTTGCCGCCAACTGTGATTGTGTCGTCAGCTTGAGCTGCTGTTGCTGGTGCAGCTGCCTGAGTTGCTGCTGGTGTTGTGGTTTGTGCAGCAGGTGCTGCCGGAGTTTTATCTGTTGTTGCAGGTGTTTTGCCTACTGTGTTAAGTTTTTCTTGCATTTGAACTTTAAGGTTTTCTAATGTTCTTTTTTGAGCTGGTTTGTTGTTTGAGTCCAGATTCTCGATTGCAGCATCTATATCATCGATTATGCCTTGAACACTTTCTTTAGTTGCATTTTCGTCCAAGTTTTTGATTTTGCCAGTGATATCTGCGATTTTTGCACAATCAGGGTCATTTTTTATTACTTCTTTTGTTTCTGTAGTTGTTTTATTGTTATCAGTTCTTGTGTTATTGTTGTAACCACCGCCGAAGTTACCAAAATTTCCGTATCCGCCGCCGAATGAAGGGAAGCCGAATCCCATTCCGCCGCCAAAACCGCCGAAACCAAAGTTGCCTGCGATGCCGCTGAACCAGTTGCCAACCATTGCGCCAAGACCCATTCCGAAGCCGCCCCAGAATCCACCATTGTGTCCGCCACAATTGATATTATATGTAGTATTAAATACACTGCCGTATGAGTTTCCACCGCAGCAAGCTCTGTTTCCGTGGAACATTTCATAGTGTTTAAATGCGCTGTGACAATTAATTCTTGACATACTTTGTACCTCGTTTTATTCTTACATCTATGTATATATAAAGTATTTCAAAAATATTGAATTTCACAAAGGGATTTATTTGTTACAAAACTTTACATTCTCCTCGTTCTTGCAAAAATCTTTAAATTGTATTAAGATATATTTATTAATATTAAGAATTTTAAATTTTTGTAAAAATTGGTCTAGAAATTAAAAAAAATAAAAGGTGGTAGCATGGCTGAAAACGAAGAATTACAAGAAGAGATGAGTGAAGAAGGTACTCGTCATAAGATTTTGGTAGCTGATGACGAAGCAAGTATCAGAAGAATCCTTGAAACTCGTCTTAAAATGGTTGGTTATGACGTTGTAACAGCAGAAGACGGCGAAGAAGCTGTTGATGTATTCAACAAGGCTAACCCTGATTTAGTGGTATTGGATGTTATGATGCCAAAAATGGACGGTTACGGTGTTACAAGAGAAATTCGCCGTACATCAGATGTTCCTATTATTATATTAACGGCTCTTGGTGATGTTTCAGAAAGAATCACCGGTTTGGAGCTCGGTGCTGACGATTATGTTATCAAGCCTTTCAGCCCGAAAGAGCTTGAGGCTCGTGTAAAAGCTGTTCTTAGAAGAACAATAAGCAAGGATGTTATCATTCCGGCTTCCGGTTCTTCTTCATCATCCGGCGCTTCTGTAAGCTCTAAGGGCGGTAAAAATATTATTTCAACAGGAGCAATTAAAATTGACACTGCAAGAAGACAGGTTTACAGAAAGAACGAGCGCATTAGACTTACTGGTATGGAATTTAGTTTGCTTGAGCTTCTTGTAAACAATTCAGGTCAGGCTTATTCAAGGAACGAAATTTTGCAGCATGTTTGGTCTTATCCTGCTGATCACAGGATTGACACACGTGTTGTTGATGTCCACATTTCAAGATTGCGTTCAAAACTGGAAGCAGACCCAACGAATCCGGAGCTTATATTGACAGCTCGTGGAATCGGGTACATGTTTCAGAGAATTAACTAGTTAATTAAGTTTTAAATAAGAGTCCGGCAGAATTTCTGCCGGACTCTTATTTTATTCCCCCTCTTGCTTTCTAATCTTTATTTGGTATACTTAATCTTGTCGGAAATATGGCGCCTGTCGTCAAGTGGTTAAGACCTCGGATTGTGGTTCCGATATGCATGGGTTCGAATCCCATCAGGCGCCCCATATTATATTGGGAATATGAATAATAAAAATAGGTTTTGCAATGGAAGTTCGTCTTATACCTCAATCAACAAATATCAATTTTACTTCCAAGTATATGAAGACCAAGAATTTGTCACTTAAAGATATTATGGCATCTAAGCTTATTTATAAGTCTGATAAAACTTTGGTTACAGATGTTTTTCAAAAAAGTGACACTATTGAGACTTTTTTTAATAGGTATAAGAGTCACATAGAAGGCAAGGCTAAAATTACACGTGTAAAAAATGACGAGTTTATCAATTTTAATACTGTTAATCCTCCAAATAAATTAACACCTTACCGTAGCGGAGTTTGGAGTCAATTTAAATGTATGTATGCAACAAATTTTGCTTCATACTTTAAAAGAGGCGAGGATGTATATTTCTTGGATGACGACTCCAATCGTTCAAGCCTGTTTGCAAAACGATTAATTGGCCGTGATGGTAAAACTATATATTCATTTGCAAGAAAGCCTGAAATTGGTTTTGAAAAGACAGTGATTTATGATGAAAAGAATCAGGTTGTAATAAGAAAAGATTTCGAAGGGCGTTCTCCAAATGACATAGAAATATATGATTTGGATTTTAATCCGAAAAAGCTTGTGCATACAACTTATGAAAAAACTCAGAATGGTCATGTATATCCATTTGCACATAAAACTATTTATGAGCCTGATGGTGCTGTGACAAATATTGAAGAAGCTTACGATGAGCTTGGCAATTTATTGTTCTATAATCACGTAACAACTGCTAATGGTATGGAAGTGTGCAGGTTTTATAAAGATCTAAAATCACCTGACATTTTGCGAGTTTGCGATTAATTAAATCCTAGTTTACACTATCCTCTTACAAGTGATAAACAGTTTGCATCGTTGAACGCTTGTAGAGATGGATTAATTTGGATTGCGGTTGAGTAATCCTTTCTAAAGCCTTCTGTATCGCCGAGTTCTTTTCTGATTGCAGCCCTGTAATAATAAGCATCAGCGTATTTTGCATTGTTTTCGATTGCTTTGTTCAAATCAGCAATTGCACCCTTTAAGTCTCTCAAGACACATTTTTGCAACCCTCTGATGTAGTAGCTCTCAGCAAGCTTAACATTGGTTGTAGGCGTTTTTGTGACCGGCTTTGTTGTGATAACCGGATTAACAGCTGCCTGAACTGTTGCAACTCCCGCACTGATAGTGCCTGATGAAGGCACACTGCTTGTTGAAGCAGCTTCTTTTGGCTTGACAGTAACAGCCGGCTCAATCTTGCTGGCTTCTTTTGCCGGCGTAATTGTTGCGATAAGCTCTTTTTCCTGCTTAGGAGTTTCCTGTTTTGCAACAGGCGCTGACTGCGCAGGTTTGTTTTCTGCAACCTGCTGAATTTCTTCTTTCTGCTTAGGAAGCGCAGGCTTTGTCTCTATTTTTTGAGCGATAATTGGCTCGGTTGTCAAAACATTTGAATTTGGTATCGCTGCAATGTAGCTTTCGTTGGAAAGAAGCGGCTTGACGTTCTTTATAAAGCTCTGTGTTTCAGCAAGCGCAATAGCCTGGTCAAGGTCGATTGCTGCGCCTTCGTTGTCAAAATAGAGCTTTTTCAAACGTCCGCGGTTTGCATAAGCAATGCTGTCCTTCGGGTTCAAAGCAATCGCCTGTGTGTAGTCGCTAAGCGCACCAACATTGAAGTTCAAGCGTTTTCTAACTACACCGCGGTTGTTGTACGCCTCAGAGTCTTTAGGGTTAAGCTCGATTGCTTTGTCATAATCTGCAAGGGCGCCTTTGTTGTCACTAAGCATATATTTTAGATTTGCGCGGTTGTAGAATGCGTCTGAATACTTTCCGTTAAGCTCGATTGCTTTAGCGTAATCATCCATCGCGCCTTGAATGTCGTTGAGTGCAACTTTTAACACCCCTCTGTTATTGTAGGCAAAAGCAAAGCGCGGGTTGATTGAAAGCGCGTTGTTGTAATCAGCGAGCGCGCCTTTTAAGTCGTTAGTAAGCTGTTTTATATAACCTCTGTTCAAGTAGAGTTCAGGGTTTTTAGGATTAAGTTCAATTGCTTTATCAAAATCAGCAATTGCTCCATTGATGTCTTTTTTCAAAAATCTCATCGAAGCCCTGTTTGAATAAGCCAAAGACTGGTCTTGAGGACTTTCTGCTTTTTGGGTTTCTTCTATTGAAGTAGAAAGTGGAGTCGTAGCAAAACAAGCGTTGTTAAACGCAAAGATAGCTAAGATTGCAAGTATAAAACTTGTTTTTTTCACGATACGTACTCCTTCATCAAGTTGGATTCTCTTAAATAGTACCACATAATAAAACTATCGCAAGAGGGTAAGTTGAATTAGGTGGGGTGTATAGAGTTGCATTAGCAGACTCTATATAATAAAATAGTTGTATAGAATTTTGCCGATGTGGCTCAGATGGTAGAGCAATCGATTCGTAATCGATAGGTCGGGAGTTCGAGTCTCCCCATCGGCAGTTACTTTTTCTTTGCTAAAAAGAAAAAGTAACCAAAAAGAAAAGAGTACAGGGCTGGTTGGTGTATATTCCGTTTTGTGTTTGGGATTGAATGGGATAAAAAAACTCAACACATTATTACTTGTGTTGAGCCTTTTTAATTCCTTAAAAATAAATTAGCATAAAAATAAAAATATATGTATAAATGTTAAAATATGTTAAAGTGACTATGTATATTATAATTATTTGGATGTTTGTTTTAATGGGCTGAAAGCCTTTGTTTGTGCTTGATTTGGTGTGTTTCAACACAAGTAATAATGTGTTGAATGAATACGAGTATGAATAGGAGGAAATATGGTAAAAATTTCTGTAATTATACCAGTTTACAATGTAGAAAAATACTTAAATGAGTGTCTGGACAGTGTCGTAAACCAAACGCTTGATAAAATGGAAATAATTTGTGTTAATGATGGCTCTAAAGATGAATCATTGAAAATTTTGAATGAATATGCTGCTAAAGATTCAAGAATCAGGGTTATAGACAAGCCTAACGGCGGTTACGGGTCTGCTTGTAATGTAGGCTTAAATAACGCAAAAGGAAAGTATATAGCGATTTTAGAGCCGGATGATTATATTGAGTGCAAGATGTATGAAGAGCTTTGTAAGATTGCAGAGGAGTCCGGCGCCGACATTGTTAAGTCTAATTATTTTGAGAATTACGATATTCCGGCAAACAGGCGTGTTAATGAAATTGATTTTCGTAAGTACGATGTGATGCCGGATACAGAATTTAACATAAAAGATTTTCCGGTATTCTTGTACTACCACCCGAGTATATGGAGTTGTGTTTACAATAGAGAATTTATCGAGAAGAATCATATAAGGTTTGTGGAAGCTCCGGGTGCGGGCTGGACAGACAATCCGTTTCAGGTGCAGACAATGTGTCTTGCCGAAAAGATTGTTTACACACCAAAAGCTTATTATTACTGGAGAAAGATTAATCTTTGCGATTCAGACGACTTGAAGGACTACAGAATACCGTTTTTAAGAAGCAGGGAAATCCATGACTGGCTAAGAGGTGCAAACATTTCTGATGACGGTATCTGGGCTTGTTTACACAAGCGTGAGATGGCTTATATTTTTATTGTGCTTGGAATGCTTACTCTTAAGACATACAAGCTGGCCAAGCCGGAGATTGAGGGGCTTTTGAAAGAGATGGATATGGAGCGTCTTAAAAGGTGTAAGTATGTAACTTCGAAGGACATAAAGCATTATAAGGAATTGAGGAATCGTTTAGACTGGGTGTTTTATTCACGGAAGTTGAAGTACTACAGGAAGAAATTGATTAGCATAAATTGGAATAAGCAATCCAAATGCGTGGTATTGTTTGGCAAAAATATTCTTGGAGGTAAGCTCTATGACTAAATTTCTCCAGAATATATTTTCAATAACAAATGAGGAAGATGGAAAACTTATAAGGCTCTTGGGATTAAGAATAAGACATGGGAAGAGAAGCTTTAAAAAATTAGAACGTAAGCTTGAGGAAATGTGTCGGCTGCAAGAGTGCTTGATTGATGTCAAATCTGTTTCTAAGGCATCGGGCTTTTTGCGTATTGTACAGTCAATCGATTTTGGGATTTTATGCAAGGTGGATGAAATCTGCCGAAAGCACGGTATTTCGTATTGGCTTGATGGCGGCACTCTGCTTGGAAGTATCAGGCATGAAGGCTTTATTCCCTGGGATGATGATTTGGATATCGCGATGATGGCTTCTGATTATGAAAGATTTCAGACAGTTGTAGATGAGGAGTTTAAAGGCACTGATTTTGTGTTCAAGCAAGTTCCGTCCCATATCGGGAAAATCTTGCATAAGGATTTTTTGCCACAAACAGAAGAAGAATGGATTGATTTTACAAACTGGGAAAAGAATGAAAGGCTTTATTTGGGTGTTGATATATTCCCGTTTTATTATTGTAAAAATGGTTTATCGGATAATCAAATCGCTGATAAAATGCGGGAAAATTATGCTACCAAAGAACTGCTATACAAGAGGTCTGGGAAAAATTATTCTGAATATTACGATATCAATGATTTTGTAAATAAAAAGAACAGCGAATTAAGTTCAAAAGAAATTACATCAAGAGTATTTTTAGGGAATGAAACAATCGCTCCGGAGGCTCGTATTTTTAGAACCAATGACATATTCCCGCTTACAAAGTATGTTTTTGAGGGTAAAAAGTTTTTTGTTCCTCAAAATTATAAAAATATTCTCATGGAATACTATGACGATTATGAAAAAATAAAAATTTATCCTTCGCATTTGGATTTTGAAAAAGTATGCAAGGAAGATAAGTACAAATTATTAGAACATTTAACAATAGAAGAAAAGTATGGAAAGGATATGTTATGTCAAAAATAGGATTTACCTTAGGATGTTTTGATATTCTTCATATGGGACACCTGAATTTGCTGGAAAATTCCAAAAATTTGTGCGACAAACTTATTGTTGGCGTCCTGGGCGATGATTATGTTGGGCTAAATAAGGGGGGGGGGTGTATTTTCACAGAATGATAGGATAGGTATTTTAAAAGCTGTAAAGTATTGTGATGTGGTTGTGCCGGAAAACACTCTTGATAAAAAATATCTCTGGAACAAATACAAATTTGACTATCTTTTTGTGGGTGATGATTGGCTGGATACTCCTCAATACAAAGAATGGGAGGCCGATTTGAAGGAAGTCGACTGCAAAGTAATATATTATCCGTATACAAAAGGAGTTTGTTCTTCAGATTTAAAAGCTGCTATAAAACAAGATTAATCCTATCTTTGTGTTATGATGAGGAAAACACAAAAAAAGGATAGCTTATGAGAGATGAATTGTTATCAATAATTGAAAAAAACAGCAGAATTGGCGTGAATGAGCTTGCAGTGCTGCTTGGCAAAGAAGAAATCGAAGTTGCAAACGAGATTGCAAAACTTGAAGCGGAAGGAGTTATTTGCGGCTACCATACGCTTATCAACTGGGATAAGACCTCTATTGAAAAAGTCACTGCGCTTATTGAGGTTAAGGTTACACCACAGCGCGGACAGGGCTTTGACAAGATAGCAGAGCGGATTTATAACTATCCGGAAGTGCGCGCTGTTTACCTGATTTCAGGCGGGTATGATTTGCTTGTAACTCTGGAAGAAAAGACTCTTAAAGAGATTGCAGGATTTGTTTCTGACAAGCTTTCAACTCTTGACAGCGTACTAAGCACAGCGACCCACTTTGTGCTTAAGAAGTACAAAGACCACGGTACTGTGTTTGACAAAAAGAAAGAGGATGAAAGAGAGGTTATTACTCCATGACAAAGCCGCTTTCAGATTCAGTAAAAAGCCTTAAACCATCCGGTATCCGCAAATTCTTCGATATTGTAAGCGAGATGAAAGACGCGATTTCTCTGGGCGTTGGCGAGCCGGATTTTGACACGCCATGGCATATCAGAGACGAAGGGATTTTTGCGCTTGAAAAAGGCAAAACTTTTTATACTTCGAACGCCGGATTGAAAGAGCTTAGAGAAGAGATTTGTAGTTATGTTTCAAGAACCCAAAGGGTAAATTATGACCCGATGCATGAGGTGATTGTTACAGTTGGCGGGTCTGAAGCGATTGATATCGGCTTAAGAGCAATGTGTAATCCGGGTGATGAGGTTATTATTCCACAGCCTTCTTATGTCTCCTATGAGCCTTGCGCGGTTTTAGCAGGCGCTAAACCTGTTATTATTGATTTGAAGGCTGAAAACGAATTTAGATTAACTCCGGAAGAGCTCGAAGCTGCAATTACAGATAAGACAAAAGTGTTGATACTTCCTTTCCCTAACAATCCGACCGGTGCGATTATGGAAAAGGGGGATTTGGAAAAAATCGCAAAAATTATTATTGATAATGATATTTATGTGATGTCTGACGAGATTTATGCGGAGCTTACGTATAAGGGTGAGCATGTTTCAATAGTGTCTCTTCCTGAAATGAAAGAGCGCACTGTTCTTATAAACGGGTTTTCAAAGGCTTATGCCATGACAGGCTGGCGCCTTGGTTACGCGTGCGGGCCGGAAGAAATTATCAAACAGATGACAAAAATTCACCAGTTTGCAATTATGTGCGCTCCGACAACAAGCCAGTATGCTGCTGTTGAGGCGCTCAAAAACGGGGATGAAGACGTGAAGATGATGCGTCAGGCTTACAACCAGCGCAGGCGGTTTTTGATGAACGCGTTTAGAGAAATGAATTTAGACTGTTTTGAGCCTTACGGCGCGTTTTATGTTTTCCCTTGCATTAAAGAATTTGGGATGACAAGCGAGGAGTTTGCAACCCGGTTTCTGGAGGAAGAAAAGGTTGCGGCTGTGCCTGGTACGGCGTTTGGAAACAGCGGAGAAGGGTTTTTGAGAATCTCTTATGCGTATTCGCTTGATAATTTGAAGATTGCGATGGAGAGATTGAATCGATTCGTGGAAAGACTGCGCAGAGAATAACCTCCAAGCCAGTAGTCTCACCATTGAGGCAGACCAGTAGTTCTAAAACCAACTGGTAATGCTACATCTGTCTGCCGACAAATACATTTACCCCCTGCCCCCCTGCGGATAATGAGAAGATGTCGTAGATTTCCTGGTCGGAGAGCTCGGTGATAATCTTTTCGCCTTCGTAAACAGCGAGGTCTGCTAACTCTTTCTTTGATTTGAGCATTTCGTCGATTTTTTCTTCAAAAGTACCAAGAGTTATGAGCCTGTGTACCATAACGTTCTTGTCCTGCCCGATACGGTAAGTTCTGTCTGTTGCCTGATCTTCTACCGCAGGATTCCACCACAAATCATAGTGGATAACATTTGTGGCACTCGTGAGGTTCAAACCTGTTCCGCCGGCTTTTAATGACAGAATCATTACTTTGCGATCCTTGTTGGTCTGGAAATCCTCAATCAGGTTCTCACGTTGAGGAACGGTTAATGAACCATGGAAGAACGAAGGCTCGGAACCGCATTCTTCATACAAAATTTTTGTAAGCAAATCGCCCATTTCTTTGTACTGGGTGAAAATAAGCGTCTTTTCGTCATTATCAAGTATGCTCTGAACAAGAGAAACGCACTTTTCAGCCTTTCCGGAAAGTTCTTTTGAGGTTTCACCAGACTTTAAGAACTGGTAAGGGTGATTGCAAATCTGCTTGAGCGCAGTTATTAGCTTGAAAATATTCCCCCTTCTGTTTACGCCCGTAAACCCGCTTATCTTTTCCATCATCTCGTTAAGCGTTTTTTCGTAAAGTATTGCCTGAGATTTAGCAAGGTAGCAGTAATCGTTCAATACCATCTTGTCCGGCAGGTCTGAAATTACGCCCTTGTCGGTCTTCAAGCGCCTTAGTACAAACGGTGATACAGAAAGCTTGAGCTTTGAGGCGCGTGATTTTTCCTTGAAACGCTCAATCGGCACAGCGTAGCTCTTCTGAAATTCTTTGAGCGAGCCAAGATAGCCCTTGTTTATGAAATCAAAAATACTCCAGAGCTCTGTAAGCCTGTTTTCTACAGGAGTACCGGTCATTGCAATCTTTATGTCTGATTTGAGCGCCTTGATTGCAAGAGTCTGGGCTGTGTCAGGGTTCTTGATGTTTTGAGCCTCGTCAACAATAATCATGCCCCATGTGTTTTTCTTCATCTCTTCAACGTCGATTCTCATAATCGCGTATGTTGTAAGAATCACGTCGTTTTTTAAATCAAGTTTTCTATCAAGCCCGTGGTAAGTCGCGACCTTGAGCGAAGGAGCAAAAAGCTGCATTTCCTTCATCCAGTTTCCCATAAGGGTGGTCGGGCAGATTACAAGCACAGGGTTCTTGAGTTTGTTTTCTTCTTTGAGTTTTAGAATAAGGCTGATTACCTGAATTGTTTTACCAAGCCCCATATCGTCTGCCATACAGCAGCCAAAGCCCTTGGATACATTTGTCCAGAGCCATTTGAGCCCTGTTTGTTGGTAAGCTCTTAAATCGCCTTTCAAGCCTTCCGGCTGTGAGACTTCAACCGGCTTTGCAAAATCCTTGATAACATTTGCGTAAGCATCGTCGTAGTTGAAATCGTAGTTTTGGAGCTGACCTGACATTGAGGCATGGATTAATTCAAGGCGTGTCATCTTCTTGTGGTTAGCGTTTTTGATTTGCTCAACAAGTTTTTCGCCTTCAGCCTTGTCCACAAGTATGTACTTGCCGTTATATTGGATAAGTCCGTTGCTTTCGCTCACGAGTTTATTAAATTCTTCAAGCGAAATCTTTTCATCGCCAAGAGAGACTTCGTAAGAAAACTCCAGAATGTCGTCCAATGAAATCGCGCTGCTTGATACTGTGTTAAAGATGTTCATCAAATCATCAGAGCGTGCAGCCTTGACCTTCGCGTTGATTGAAGCACGAGGAATAATAATATTCGTAAGCTCATCCGGCAGAATAACGTCAATCTGCGCTTTTTGAAGATAATAAGCTGTTTGTGCAATGATTTTGTAAACCTCGTTCAGGTTCAATGTGAGCGAAAGTTTGTCCTCATCTTCAAACAGGTCTTCCAATTCAGGCATATATCTGAGCGCGTAGTTCAATTGCTTTTCAATAATCTTTGATATGTCAGCGGTGTCTAATCCCCAGATTTCATCTTTGTGGTACAAATCGTCAAGGATAATGGTCTCGTCTGTTTTGCGGTTTTTGATATGGATTTTTAGTTCAAACATATCATCAGAAACTTTGTTTACCTTGAAATATGGTATCAAGTCGTATTTCCCGAGGTAGAGTTCGTCAAACCACTGCGCAAAGTTTTCAGCAAGGTCTTTGCCTTTCATCACGCATCTTTGTTCCAGATCCTTAATCATATAATGCCCGGACTTGATGTCTTTGAATCTGTAAGCCTTTATTCCTAAAAACTTGTAAATCAGGTAGTTGAGGTACTCGCGAACAAATCTTTCAACAAAACCTTTTGGCTTATCACCTTTTATGAACAAGTCATCAGGAAGATTGTTTTCAAGCTCGTTAATAATCTTTGCAGACTCTTTGTTTGAGATAATCGGCTCATACACGATTCTGAAAGATGTGTCACCCGCAGTTTTGTGTACGGTCGGGATGAAGTAGAGCTTTTCAATCAACTTCATTACAAAGTGTGTAAGCTTGTTAAAATAAGCAAAAGTCTGTGTAAGTGAGGAGAAGTCAACAACTTCACCAAACCCGCCAAAGTAGTCCAGAACTAAATCAAGAGGCATAATGTAGCCGATTTGTCCGTTGACTTCTTTTGAGGTGAATCTGAACATAGAGCCTTTAGACTTAAGATAGAACTGAAAATTGTTTGTAGGTGTTACAAAGAACGATAAGCGCGGCTTGTCTGCTGTGCCGTCATTGATTAGAAGAAAATCAGTGTTACGCACAGGAGAGTTCGGGCTCAGGAAGATTCCTTCAAACTCGTCTTCCACAAGCTGGTATATCAGGCTCAAAGTGTATCGGAAATCCTTGTTCTTGAACCCGTTCGGGTTTTCGCTCAGGTTGAAAAAGAATTCGTCTACGTTATTTTTTTTCAGTGATAAATCTATGTCTAAAGGTTTTACGTCTGTCATTGTTTCTCTCTACTTTATCAAACTCTCGCAATCCATCTCTGCCGGCTTTTTGATGCCCATAATTTGAAGAACTGTTGGTGCAACATTGCACAAAGCGCCGTCTTCCTTGAGCTCAACCTTTTCTGGAGCATTGATTACAACAAGCGGAACTTCGTTTGTTGTGTGTGCAGTTTGCGGCTTGCAGGTTTTCTCGTCTACCATTGTTTCAGCGTTTCCGTGGTCAGCTGTTAATATCATTGTAACACCATTTGCAACGCATTTGTCTGCGATTTTGCCTACGCATTCGTCAACAACTTTACAAGCCTTGGTTGCAGCTTCAATAACGCCTGTATGGCCAACCATGTCAGGGTTTGCAAAGTTTACAAGAATGAAACCGTAATCCTTGTTGTCAATAGCTTCAAGAACATTGTCGCAAACTTCGTAAGCGCTCATCTCCGGCTGCATGTCGTATGTTGCAACTTTAGGTGACGCAACCAGTTTTCTTGTCTCATGAGCTTGAGGCTCATCAATACCGCCGTTGAAGAAGAACGTTACGTGAGCGTATTTTTCAGTTTCAGCTGTTCTGAACTGATTAACTCCGTTTGCTTCCAGAACATCTCCAAGAATGTTTACTAGCTGTGTTTTCGGGAAAGCAACAGGGAAGGTGAAAGTTGCTTCGTAGCTTGTCATTGTGCAGTAGTAAATATTTTTAAGCACTTTCTTTCTGTTGAAACCATCAAAGTCAGCAAAATTAATCGCTTTGGTTATTTCACGGGCTCTGTCCGGTCTGTAGTTGAAGAAGATAATAGCGTCATTGTCGTGGATTCTTGTTTCTTCACCGCCTATTGCAGCAGGAAGCACAAATTCATCTGTTGCGCCTTCTTCGTAAGATTTTTTAACAGCTTCAATCGCAGAAGAAGCGTGGTTGCCTTCTCCAAACAATAAGCAGTTGTAGCCTTTTTCAACTCTATCCCAGCGGTTATCTCTGTCCATGATATAGTAGCGTCCGATAACCGTTGCAATTGGAGGGAGGTTGTATTTTTTGAGCTCGTCTTCTACTGTTTGTAAATAAGTGCAAGCGCTTGAAGGCGGTGTGTCACGGCCGTCAAGGAATGCGTGTACATAGACTTTTGTAAGACCTTCATCAGCAGCAAGTTTAATCAATGCAAGCAGGTGGTCTAAAGAAGAATGAACACCGCCTGTAGAAACGAGTCCGTAAATATGTAATGCAGAGTTGTTCTTCTTAGCATGCCCGATTGCTTCCAGGAATTTTTCGTTTTTAAAGAAAGAGCCGTCTTTGATTGCTCTGTTGATTTTTGATAAGTCCTGATAAACGACTCTGCCGGCACCGAGGTTAAGGTGTCCGACTTCGCTGTTACCCATCTGACCTTCCGGAAGTCCTACGTGTTCTCCGTCAGCATGGATTTTTGTAGAAGGGTATTCTTTTATAAGTCTTGGAACATTCACGGGGTGTGAAAGTTTTGTTGCGTCATATTTTTCAGAACCTGTTGAGATTCCCCAACCGTCCATAATGCATAATAGAACTCTATTTGTCATATTATAATCTCCTCTTTAAAGTCTTTTTAACCTTAATAGTGTATGACAAAAGGGGGTAAATGTAAAGAGCAGACCATTAGGTCTGCTCTTTACTTATTAAATATTGAATTTATTCTTCTTCAGAAGCTTCTTCAACTTCTTCTTGTTGAATATCTTCTTCGTCAAATTCTTGCTGATTCATTTCTTCAGCAATTTCTTCTGCGATTTCATCAGAATCAACCGCGCGTTCTTCTTCTGATTCAGCTTCTTCTGCGTAGCTGTAGTTAGAAGCTCTTGAAGCCTCTTCACTTTCCATCTGTGAAACGCTCTTGATATCAATCTTCCAACCAGTCAAACGGTGTGCAAGTCTTACGTTTTGACCTTCTCTGCCGATTGCAAGTGACAACTGGTCATCAGGTACTACAACCAACGCATCTTTTGTTTCTTCATCATCAGTCATAATATCAACTGACACGACTCTTGCAGGAGATATTGCGTTTACGATGTACTCAACAGGATCCGGAGACCATCTTACGATATCAATTTTTTCGTTCTTAAGTTCGCCGACAATAGTCTGGATTCTTGAACCGCGAGGTCCGATACAAGCCCCTACTGAGTCTACTTCAGGGTCGTTTGACCATACGGCAAGTTTTGTTCTGAATCCTGCTTCACGCGCAATTGATTTAATTTCAACAATTCCGTCTTCAATTTCCGGTACTTCAAGTTCAAACAACTCTCTTACGATTTCTGCATGAGCGTGTGAAACAATAACCTGAGGAAGTCTGTTTGTTTCTTTTACGTTAAGAACAAATACTCTGATTCTGTTACCAGGTTTGTAGTATTCGCGTGGAATCTGTTCTCTTTGTGGCATGATTGCGTCGGTTTTTCCGATGTTAACGATAACGTTTCTGTTTTCCACTCTCTGAATAATACCTGTAGTCAGAGTCCCTTTCTTTTCAAGGAACTCATTTAAGATGTTGTTTCTTTCAGCGTCTCTGATTCTCTGTGTGATAACCTGTTTTGCAGACTGTGCAGCAATACGTCCGAACTGGTCCGGAGTAACTTCGATTTTTACTTCGTCATCAACTTCAACTTCGTCATCGATTTCCTGTGCGTCTTCAAGAGAAATCTGGGTGTCAGGGTCTTCTACTTCTTCAACAACAGTCTTTGTGCTGAAAACGCCGATTTCACCTGTTTGTTCATCAAGGATTGCTTCAATATTAGCTGCTTCTTTAACGTGCATGTGCTTTTTGTAAGCTGCAACAAGCGCGTCGCAAAGAGAAGAAATCAAAACCTCTTTTGATATTCCGCGCTCTCTTTCAAGCTCTTCGCAAGCTTCAAATAATGCTGTTCCGATTTTAATCATGTTTATGTCTCCTTTTATTTTACTTTACTTCGTAGTTTGTATTGTTATTCCACCGTATTTTGTATGGTCTGGCCTACTGGTTTTTAGAGTTTGCTACAGGCAAAATACTCGCCTGGCGCATGGCTTTTTGATTGTTAATCAATATATAATTTTGCTGACTGGATATTTTCCTTTGGAATCTGCAATTCCTCTCCGTCATCAAAGCGGAAGAATTTCAGCCCTTCTTTGTCATCCCAGTCCAAAATTTCGCCCTTGAAAATCTTTTCTGTCTCACCTTCAAGCGGGTTTTTGAGCTTAAGGCTTATTCTGCGTCCCTTGAAAATGAGAAACTCTTTGTCTGATTTGAATTTGCGCTCCAAGCCCGGTGAAGATACTTCGAGGTAGTATTTTACAGGGATAAGCTCATCCAGAAAGTCGTTGAGGCTGCGTGTTACGTTCTCGCAGTCGTCGAGGGTTATGTCTTTTTCGTAAGAATAGAGATAAATCCTCAAAAACCATCTGTGGTTCTCTTTGACAAACTCAATCTCAATCGGAATAAGGTTGTACCTTACAGCGGTGTTTTCAATAAGAGGGGTGATTTTTTCTAAGACTTCATATCTGTTAATCTCTTGTTTCATAGCTGATTCCTCCTTCCTTACTCCTTTAATAAAAAAAGAACGGGAGTGACCGTTCTTCTTTTAAGAAACTATTTACCCTTAGAGTATACCAGATACAAAATGTTTTGTAAATCTTTTTGTTAAGCTTTATTAATTTTTGCTTTCCTGATTGCCTTAACTGCAACCTGCGCAACAATTCCGAGCCCGAGCATAATCGGGCTTGCAAGCGGAAGCGGAACAAGGAAGCCTATCGCGCCTGCAATAATCGGCAAATCGTCAATTGTTGTTTCTTTTGCAATTTTGCGTGTCACACCGCGGCTTACGTTTACAAAAGTTAGTATGTCGCCACTGTTGTGGATTTGAGATACACGGGCCCCTATGCTTCGCCCTTGTTTGCCTGCGCGGGAGATTCTTTGTGATGTTGTTTTTATGTCCTGCTGCACGCTCTTTATGATTGGCATTATCTTCATAACTATATTTTTGCACAAATATTATTTATGGTAAAATATTACTACAGTAATCTTAAAAAGAGGGTATTTAAATGACACAACAAACAAAAGAGCCTATCTCGGCAAAAGAAACAATAAGACAAACAAGAATCCAGAAGCTTGCAGAGCTTGCAGACAAAGGAATCAATCCTTATCCGTATTCATTTGATAAAGACGCAGACGCAAAAGACCTGCAGGCTAAATACAAAGACCTTCCGGCCGGAGAAGAAACAGAAGATTTCTACTCAGTAGCAGGGCGTGTTATGGCTGTTAGAAACTCCGGTATGTTTATCGACCTTATGGACGCAACCGGTAAAATCCAGATTTTCTCTCACAAAGATAACATGGACCCTGAAATGGTTAAAACTCTTAAACTCGTGGACATTGGTGATATTTTAGGCTTCTACGGATCAATTAGAAGAACTCCGCGCGGAGAGCTTTCTATCAAGGCTAAAAACTTTAAGATGCTTTCAAAATCGCTTCTTCCGCTTCCAAATAAGCAAATCAGCGAAGAGAAACTTGAGCAGCTCAAGTCTTTCCATGCAATGTCTGATACAGAAACAAAGTACCGTCAAAGATACGTGGATTTGATTGTTAACGAAAAAACAAGAGACACTTTTAGAAAAAGAAGTCTTATTATCCAGAAAGTCAGAGAATATCTTACAAAGCAGGGCTTTTTGGAAGTTGAAACACCAATGCTTCACACACAGGCTTCAGGTGCCAACGCAAGACCGTTTACAACCCACCACAACGCGCTTGATATGGATTTGACTCTTAGAATCGCGCCTGAGCTTCACCTGAAAAGACTTATGGTTGGCGGTTTGAGCGAGAAAATTTTTGAGCTTTCAAGATGTTTTAGAAACGAGGGTATTGATACACGCCACAACCCTGAATTTACAATGATTGAGCTTTATCAGTCTTATGTGGATTACAATGAGATGATGGCGCTTACTGAAAACCTTGTTGCTTATGTAGCGCAGGAGGTTCTTGGCACAACCAAGATTAAATATGGCGAAAACGAAATCGACCTTACTCCGCCATGGGATAGAAAGACTATGATTGGTGCAATCAAAGAGTACACAGGTGTTGATTTTGGCGAATTTTTTACCGCAAAAGAAGCTTTTGACAAAGCAAAATCTATGCATGTAGAGGTTGATGAAGAAATGAACTGGGGTCAGATAATTGAGGCTGTGTTCGAGGAAAAAGTTGAGCCGACTTTGATTCAGCCAATCCACATTATTGACTACCCTCGTGAGATTTCTCCGCTTGCAAAAGTTCACAGAGACAACGACAGACTCACAGAGCGTTTTGAGACAAGAGTAAACGGTTGGGAAATCGCGAACGCATTCTCTGAATTGACAGACCCGATTGATCAGAGGCACCGTTTTGAAGCGCAGGCGCTTGCTAAAGCTAACGGGGATGAGGAAGCAATGTCAATTGACGAGGATTACATCAACGCGCTTGAATACGGGCTTGCTCCGACAGGCGGTATGGGTATGGGTATTGACAGGCTGGTTATGCTTCTGACAAACTCGCCTACTATCCGTGACGTAATTGCGTTCCCGACTTTGAAGAAAGTTGAAAATTAGGTTATAAGTAACAAAAAAGCGGGTGATTTCTTCGAAGAAATCACCCGCTTTTTTTAAGTCTTACATTGCCATTAGCAGCTCTCTTATAACCTTTGTTGCAACAGCAGTAGAAGCTCCGCTTGAGTCGTAATCCGGCGCAAGCTCTACAACATCAGCCCCTATTATATTAAAATTAGACAGGTACTTGAACCATCCGACAAGCTCCCCAAAGCTTAAACCGCCGACTTCCGGTGTGCCTGTGCCCGGCATGATTGAGGTGTCTAAAACATCCAAATCCACTGTGACAAAAATGTTTTTGTCTTTAAAACAGTCAAGCTCTTTGTGCTCATGAATAAGAGTGTTGTACTTTTTCATTAATTCAAACTCTTCTTTCATGCCAGAGCGGATTCCGATTTGTTTAAGGTTCTCAAACCCGATTATTTCTCCGGAATGCCTTATGACAGCAGAATGAGAGAGCTCTTCTCCTAAGTATTCTTTCCTTAAATCTGTATGCGCGTCAAAATGAACAATCGCGAGATTGTCGTAGAACTTGGATACAGCCTTGATTTCCGGAAGAGTTACAAGATGCTCGCCCCCGATTCCGAAAACGCGTTTACCGTCCCTGTAGATTTCTTCGACGTTTTTTTCAATAAGGTCAAGCGATTTTACGGTATTTCCGAGCGGAAATTCCAAATCTCCCGCATCATGGAAATTGCAGTCCTCAAGATGTTTGTCAAAATAAGGTGAATATTCTTCCAAGCCCCAGCTTGCAAGCCTTATCTGCTCGGGCGCAAACCTTGAGCCCGGTCTGTAGGATACAGTGCCGTCAAAAGGCATGCCGAGCATGACTATGTCAGACGCTGCGTAGTCTTTGTTTTCTCCCATCCAGTTTCTGTCTAAAAATGGTCCAGTTAGCATTTTACTCCTTTACTATAATTGAATAGATTGATCTTACCCAATCGATGTCTCCGTTTTTCTTGTAATAGTTAGCTCCGTCCAAATCGTCATTGTATTTTATTCTTTTAACATTTCCGTTTTCGTGGAATGTTGTAACCCCTTTTTCCGTTGCAGTCCATAATTTATTTGAGTCGTTAACTCCGAATATTATTGTCTTTGCATTACTTTCATCAACACCGGGTTCCAGGAAACAAATGTGCGATTTGTATGCGTCAACAAGCGGCTTTTGATTGTTTTTATCTACGATAAATGGAAATATGCTATCCTGAATACCGACTTCGCGGCATTTTGCTGCAAACTGCTTTACTTTTTCTATAAAAGGTAAATTTTCATCATGCAAACACAAGCAAAATTTCCTGGCGAGATCATTGGCTTTACGATTTGTTTCCGAACTTGGTAACAACGCGTAATTGTCAGGGTATCGGACATGAGTTAAAGTTTTCCACAATTGGTCGAACTTTGTTGCCGCGTCTTTTCCAGTTTGCATAATGTCTTGTGATATAGCATTAAAGTACCTGTTGTACTCTGCTCTCGCCAAGGCTTCTTTGCCCTTAAAGTTAACATCTGTTGGTTGAGGGTCATTTTTAACCCTTTTTGAGGTATAGGAATTCCCCTTATACCCGCTAATTGCTTGAATCATCATATAATACACTCCTTAATTCTATAACTAGATTATATTATAAACAATTCAGATGTAAACCTTTAAAATTATAATCACATAGAACTAATCCTTAAGAACTATATTGTAACATTTCTTAACATTTCTGAAACGGTTTGTGGGTGAGGGTTATGGGAGAAAAGCTAGTTTTTTTGGACTAGATTTTTTATAAAATGATTGATTATGTGTTATGTTGTTGGTATATAATTTGAATGGACGTTTAGTCCTTTAGTAGTACACATTAAGAAAAGGTTTAAAATTATGACATTACCAAACGTAGCTTATTTCTCAATGGAAATAGCAATGGATCAATCGCTAAAAACTTATTCTGGCGGTTTAGGATTTTTGGCAGGATCTCACATGTTATCTGCCGGTTATTTACAGATGTCTATGGTAGGTGTAACAATGCTATGGTCTTACGGCTATTATGACCAGAGAATCGATCACTCAGGCAACGTTGAAGTAGCTTATATTAGAAAATATTATGATTACCTGGAAGACACAGGTATTACTGTTGACGTTGACACTTTTGGTGAAAAAGTTAAGGTTAAAGCTTTCAAAGTTAACCCTGAATTGTTCGGAACTTGCCCTGTTTACTTGTTGACAACTGATATTGACGGTAACAGCGACTGGGCTAAGAGCATTTCTCACAAGCTTTATGACGGAAATGAAAAAATCAGAATCGCACAGGAAACGGTTCTTGGTGTGGCTGGTATCAGAGTACTTCAGGCTGCTGGCTATAACTTTGATGTTGTTCACATGAACGAAGGTCATGCGCTTCCGGCTGCATTTGAATTATTAAGACAGTACAATGGCAACTTAGATGAAGTTAGAAGAAAAACTGTATTCACAACTCACACTCCTGTTGCTGCCGGTAACGAAGTTCACTGGGTTGACACATTGCTTGAAGGCGGATTCTTCGCAGGTGCTTCAAGAGAAAGAGCTATTCAATTGGGTGGCGAAAACTTCTCACTTACAGTTGCTGCTTTGAGAATGTCAAGAATCGCAAACGCTGTATCACAGCTTCACGGTCTTGTTGCTAACAAGATGTGGGAATGGGTTGAAGACAGATGTCCGATTAGAGCTATTACAAACGCTGTTAACCTCCACTACTGGCAGGATAAGAGAGTTGCAGAAGCTCAAAACGATTCTCAAAAATTGCTTGATGTTAAGCGTGAAATGAAGGATGAGTTGTTCAAATACATTGCAAACGTTGCTGGTAAGAGATTCAATCCTGACGTATTAACAATCACATGGGCAAGAAGATTTGCTGATTACAAACGTGCATGGTTAATCTTGATGGATAAAGACAGAATCGGCAGATTGTTGGACGAAGATAAGGTTCAAATCATCTTTGCCGGTAAATTCCACCCGGATGATGTTATGGGTAAAGAAATGTTTAACAAATTGTTGAACAGATCACACACATTGAAGAACGTTGTTGTTCTTCCTGGCTATGAATTACAGCTTTCTGGTATGCTAAAACGCGGTTCAGATATCTGGTTGAACACACCTCTAAGACCGTTCGAAGCATCTGGTACTTCAGGTATGTCAGCTAACATGAACGGTGCGCTTCACTTGTCAACATTTGATGGTTGGACAGTAGAAGGTACATTCCCTGGAATCAACGGTTACACTGTTGAATACCCTGAATTAGACGACGATATGCCTTGGGAAGAAAGACACTGGAAAGATCATGAATGCTTGATGGATATCATCGAAAATCAAATCATTCCTACTTACTACAACAATAAACAGGAATGGGCAAGATTGATGAGACAAGCAATCAGAACTTCAGAAGCTTACTTCAATTCAGACAGAATGGTAATTGAGTACTACAACAGATTGTATGCTCCGATTGCTCACGATGACTGCTCTGCAGGTGAAAAGAAGAAAGAATTGAATATTTCTGAAACACCTACATTTGATGCTTGGACTTATTCAAATATCAGGTAGAAAGATATATTGAAAAAGACCCGCTTCTCAAAAGCGGGTCTTTTTTTATTATCTATAATTATCTTACTTTGTTTTCATTTCCTTGTATAAGTCTTTTTATGTTTTCTCTATGAAGATAAACAATGTAAACTGCACCAAGTGCGCAATACCCGACATAAGCAATCGGAGCATGCAAAAAATACATTACAAAAGGTGAGATTAGAAGCGCGATAATTGAACCTACTGAAACGTATTTTGTTGTGTAGGTTATAATTCCCCAGACAATTGCAATAATAACTCCGACCATCCAGTTGAGAGCGAGGATTGTGCCAACGCCTGAAGCCACAGATTTTCCGCCTTTAAACCCTAAGAAGATTGACTTGCTGTGCCCGATAATAACTGCAACAGCTGCGATTACAGGAGCAAGGCCAAGTGATGCGCCTGCTGTTACAAAGAGTTTTGCAAGTACAACAGGAAGTGCGCCTTTGAGTGCGTCTAAGAGCATTACAAGGAAGAAATAGTTCTTGCCAAGAACGCGTTTTACGTTTGTGGCACCTGTTGAGCCGGAGCCGATTGTGCGTATGTCCTGTCCGGTTTTTGCTTTGACTATTAAGTAGCCGGTCGGGATTGAGCCTATTAAATATGCTGCTATTGCTGCAATTCCAAGTTCTAATAATTTATAAATCATGTTACCTCCTGAATTTATTATACCAGAGATTTGCAAATTACTTAAATATCAATTAAAATCTTTGTATGGATTATAATTTTCTGGATAGTTCGATTGATATAGAAAACATAGTTTTGCCGGCTTCTGACAAAATTAACCCGTTCCTGCTCAAAAATAATTACGCAGATATTATTAAGGCTGTTGATTTTATCGCATCTGACAGCGTTTTGCTCTATGTGCATGGCTTTCTCGGCACCGGCAAAAGACAGTTTGTAAACTACGTTTCAGAGTTTTTAAGCAAAGACGTTATAAAGCTTGAGTACTACTGCAAAGAATCCACTGTTTGCGATGATATTCTGCTCTCTTTTATAGACGTTATTGAAAAAAGCCCGATATCTGTTGCAGTGAATCTTAATTCCAAGGTCTCAACCATGGCGGTTAAGTTTCTGCAGTATGTAAGTTCTATTAAAAAGCCATTTTTTATCATCCTTCATTCCTTTGACGATGTTCTGGATGAGAATAAGAACCTGATTACAGCTTTTTTATCAGAAGCTATTAAGAACAATAACATTAAGATTGTTCTCTCAACCCGCGCAATGATTCAAAATGTGCTGGGAGATATTAAGATTGACAGGAAAATATTCCTAAAGGCTCTAACCAAAAACATTTTTGCAGAATTTCTTGAAGCACATAAGATTATTGCGAGTGATACAACTCTTGAGGATTTCTACAAGTACACCAGAGGCTACTATTATTACACAGCTTTGTCGATTAAGATTATTCAGGCTATGAAATTATCGCTCAATGATTTTCTGCAAAAATTTGCAATGTCAGGAATGAGCTTTGATTCCTACCTTGGAATGACTTATGTTAACCTGATTCCGACAACGATTCGGAACTTTTTCTGGTTTTTGAGAACTGCAAGACATGGGCTTACTCTGAACGCCCTTGCTGTTTTTGAACTCTACGACGAATTTTCAATCGAGTATCTTAAGTCAAATCTCATGATTTTTATGTCAGGTGAAACAGTCTATGTTCAGGATTATTTTTTGCAGAATATCGATATTTCAATCCCTGCCAAAACAGAAATAAAGCTGCATAAATATATTGTAAGCATTTATGAAAAACAACTTAAAGAACCTGTTGCAACGCGCGCTATTATGATATCACGACAGGCTCTAAGAGCAGAGATTGAGTATCACAATAAATGCGTTAAAGAAATTGAGGAAGGCAAAAAAGAACCGGCACAGCCTGCTATAGCTCCTGTTGAGCAGGTTGAACCCCGCAAAGAAGAGCATACTGCTCCAAAGGGGGTAGAAGACGCTCTCAAGCTTGCAGAGGCACTTGCTTCGGAAAAGAAATTCACAGATGCAATAGAGGCGTATTTGAAGATTGCTGATTCTGATAATCTTGATGTGCACTCGCTTCTTGAAGCAAGAACCGCGCTTGCGCGGTTGTACAAAGAGGTTGGTGATTATAGTAAATCAAGCCATTTCTACGAACTTGTGGAAGCCTTCTACAAACAGCACAATGAGGTTATAAACCTTAATTACCTTTACTATGAACTTACCGGACTGTATTTTGCTATGTACAAGAATGAGCGTGCTGTTGAGACTATAAAGAAAGTTATCTATTCTGTTGATACTCCGCAGTCCTTGATGGTGGATGCGTGTACTTTGCTCGGAAACATTTATTCTGCGATGGATAACCCTGATGAGGCATACCAGTATTATCAGAAGGCTCTTGAGTCTCTGGATGAGAACACTTCTGATGAAACTCTTGCTGAGCTGTATTTTAAATACGCGCTCGCAAACGATGACAGGAATGCTGAAAAAGAAGCGTTCGAGTATTATACAAAATGCATAACAATGGCTTCGCCTAATCCGTACAAGTCGCTGGCTTATTCTAATATGGGCTCCTGTTATTTTGATAACGGTAACATGTCGGACGCAAGAGACTGTTTCAAAAAAGCGTACGATATTGAAAAATCTAATAACAATTATGACGGAATATATTATACTGCGGCGTATCTGGCGAAAATCTACCTGGAAATTGATGCTAACGAGGCTCTGAATTATCTACTTGAGGCAAAGCAGAGCGCAGAATTTATTAACGAGGACTTTTATGTTCTGGAAGCTACTGTTGCGCTTGGTGATTTTTATTACAACAATGTGTCGCTTAACAAAAAGGCGCTCACAGAGTACTTTAAGGCAAGAAGAATTGCCCAAACCCTTACAGGCTCGGTTGATATTTCCATGATTGAGCGCAGGATTAACGATATGAAGCTGAGAATGGACAGAGAAGTCTTTGACGAGATTGAGAATAAATATGGATAATAGATTTGAAATTACTGCCGATTTTACTGAATACAAAAAAGTTTTTCTGGAAGAAAACTCAAAACTCAATTTGATTTCCAAAAATGATGAAAAGGTTTTGTTCGAAAAACACATCTATGACTCGCTTGCCATAAAACTGTTTTTTGAAAAATACAACATTTCCTCTGGCGAAATTCTTGATATTGGCTGCGGCGGCGGCTTCCCGTGCGTACCTGTTGCAATAGAAGGGCAAAAGAGCGGGCTGAAAGTCGTTGGTATCGACAGTATCCAAAAGAAAATCAATTCGATTAACAGAATGAAAGAAGCTCTGGCTCTGGATAACCTGTCAACAATTTGCGGCAGGGTGGAAAATCTCAAAGGGCGCAAGTTTGACGTGATAACAAGTCGCGCGGTTGCAGAGCTTGCAAAGATTTGTGAATACGCGCTTCCGCTTTTGAAAAAAGACGGATATTTTGTTGCCTACAAGTCAAAAAAGGCGCTCGAGGAGCTGGAAGGCGCTAAAGCCGTGCTCAAAAAATACAAGGCGGAAGTCAAGGACATTATTGAATACACCCTACCGCTTGAAGAGGTTTACGAGCGGAATCTTATCGTAATTGGTTTTTAGGTGTTTTAATCCTGCGCCGGATAGGGTTGTGACAACCATGGTTATTACAAAATACAGGTACGTGTTTTGTACAGGGTTAAATATCCAGTAAATATCATGTGCGCTTCTTTCGCTCATTGGAATCCCGTTCAGCTTGAATATTGCAGCCGTTATAATGAACATTACAAGCAGGTGGTTTGCCATAATGTGGTATGTGTTTTCGCCCACAAGTTTTATGAATTTTATGTTTTTAATGTAGTCGTAAGTTACGTTTACAAAGAACAGTGAGAACCATATCCCTGTAATACTGGTTAAAATTGGTACAATAAGCTGGCTGTCAAACCTTGCCCAGACAAGCACATAGCTTAGCCCGATTCCGTGTTCCGGCACAAAATCCCGGTTAAAGTGCCATAAAAATGCCTGAAAACAGATTACAGCGCCGAGAATCTTAGGGGTGAAAATATTGTAGTTTCCGTAAATCCTTGTCATGTAAAAATGTCCGAGGTAGACAAAGAGCAGGGAAAACATTGTTCTTACTGCAAGCAAAAATACAGGTGTCAGCGGAAATGCTTTGGAAAGCGGAATGGCAGCCAGTCCGAGTATAAGATAAAAGACAAACCTGACTTTTTCGCTCTTTTCCCTCATAAGCCTTTGCAGGAACAGGAATGTAAGCATTGTAATAAACAATTGCGGCACAAACCACATCGGGCAAGATAGGTCAAATTGGTGGCCGTTCAGAAACGGTGTGATGAAAAAGTTTTTAAGCGAGTATTCCATGCCCCAGAATTTGCCCGTGAGTTTGTAAATGATTCCGGTAACTACAGCATAGAATGCTTCGTATATGAAATAGAGCACCAGCAAGCTTTTTACTCGCTTCTGGATAAATTCTCTTACATTATCAAGGTACTTGTCCTTAAAAAGCATGCCTGATATGAAGAAGAACAGTGCAAGCTGGAACGAGTATGGAGGAAACATCCCGAATATTGAAAATTCAAGATGCCCCGATACTACTAGTGTGATTGCCAGTGCTTTTAGAATGTTGATTTTGTCTGATAGAATTTTGTCCATGATTAGATTCTGATAAGTATTTTGATGCTTTCTTTTGATTTGTTTGCTTCAAACGCTTCAATCGCATCGTCGATTGAGTAAATATTTGAAATAAACGGTTTAAAATCAATGCGTTTGTTTTTCAAAAGCCTCAATGCCGGTGCAAATTGACCGCAGCGTGAGCCTAGAACAGTTATTTCATCAATAACAATCGGCGCAAGATTGAGTTCCTTACCTGAAGCAACCGTGCTTTTTAGAACAAGTACTCCTCTTGGCTTTGTAAGCGCCATAGAGGTTTCAAAACCTGAAGCAGAGCCTGTTGCTTCTACTACAACATCGTATTTTTTCTCTATTTTGAACTCGTTTAGAAGTTTAACTTCAACTCCTTGTGCTTTTGCAATGTCCAATTTGTTCTGGTGTTTTCCGACAAGAAGCACATCAAAGTTTTGCGCATTGAGCGTAAGTGCTGTGGTTAAGCCGAGTTTGCCATCTCCAAGAACAACAACCTTTTGTGTTGGTTCAATATGAAGCTGTTCTGTGATTTCGCAAGCGGCAGCAAGCGGTTCAACAAATACAGCTTGCTCGTCAGTAACGTTATCCGGCACTTCAAACAGGACATTAGTCGGCATGGTCATGTATTCAGCAAAGCATCCGTCTTTTCTCCAGATGCCCAGAGTGTGTCTGTTCGGGCAGTGTCTGTAGTTCTTTTTAGCGCACCATTCGCAATCAGGGTCATTGCAGCCGTAGCTTATTTCGGCAACAACTCTTTTGCCGACAAGTGACTGGTCTTCGCCGTTGACTTCTTCTACAACTCCGACAAATTCGTGTCCGAGTACGCCCACATAGCCCATGTAGCCTTTGGTTATTTCATAATCTGTATTACATATCCCTGCAAGTGTCACTCTGATTAGGGCTTCGCCTTTTTGCGGCACCGGCTTTGGGTAGTTTGTGTCTAATTTTAATTCTTTATCAAAAACAATTGCTTTCATTTTTTCCCCCTTCTCTCAAACTTATTCTAAGCCAAAAGTGCGTCAGATACTACATCTTGGGTTTAGATGTAAAAAAATCTTTACAATTCTTAGGTCGTTTTTGAAAAAGTTGTATTATATACCTGTACTCGATTTTGAAACAAGGCGCAATTGCCGCGTAGGATAAATCTTCCAAGGGTATGAGGGGTAGTATTGCCCAATTTAGTAATAGTTAGAACAGAATTTCCGCCGGAAACGCGCGGACAGGAGGTCTTTGTGCGTCATTGCTGCCGCTTTAAACCGGATGATATTTATTATTTATACGATAATGATTTGTTTTCTTCAAGAAAACTCTCAATAGGGTTTTGCCCGATTTGTCACAAGCCTGTTGCAGAGCTTATCGAGTTCCGCTTTGACGGGATTGTTAACAAAGAGTCAGTATCAGGTGTGGCTGCTAATGATTTAATGCTCTCGCTAAGTGACCAGATTTATTACTCAATGCGTGAATGCAATTACTCAAAAGTCCGTTCCAAGCCTTATGGATGGAAATTCGGGTTAAATAAAGTTGTTAAATCAAAGGATAAAGAATACGTAAAACAGTATGCCTGCGATTTTTATGGAAATAAGGAATTAGTCAAATCTTTCTAATTTTCTGTTGTTATGATTTCTAACCGGAAGCTCTCGTTTCACCTTTCTCTCTCGCGCACATACTCCTTGTGTGTTATACATTGTTTCCCCTGCTTCCGGTTTTTCTTTTTATTATGATGAAATGAGGTTTTTTATGCCAAAAGTAAAAGAGCGTGACGCAAAAGCGCTCAGAGAAAGCGTTAACAAGAAACATATCGAGTTTTATGACAAGACTCTAGGTGTTCTGGAGTTTATTCTCAACGAGTTTGCTCATGATATAAAATACGCGGAGTTTGAATACCTGGAAATGCCGAAGAACTCAATTGCGACTATAGATTTTCTAATATCAGCAATCGGGAAAGTCCAAAAGGGGCAGCGTTTGGCCCTTGGTTTGGATGATGAGAAGTTTGAAAACACAGAGCCTGAAATCAACATAATTGAGGGCTTATCAAAGGGGAAAATATGATAGAGGTGCTTATACCAAGAAATCCGCGTTTTCGTCTGTTTGAGAGGCAGTGTCGAAAGCTTTACGAGGAGAATCAAGCAAAAATCCACGACCCGAACACTTTTGATTTTATTTGTAACAATACTTTTTTCTACATGTTTGTCTTTGATAACAGGCTAATAGGTGCGATTTATTATTTTATAGACGAGGAAGGGAAGTTGTTTTTAAACGGGTTTGCAAACCGGAAGATGCATTCTCTGAATCTTGAGTGTTTGAGAATGTCTCTGGATTGGTTCAAATGTGACATTTATGCCGAAGTGCAGAACAAGGCATCAGCGTTATGTCTAAGGAAATGCGGGTTTGAGAAGGTTGGTGAGCGGGTTTACAGGTTTAGTCGTATGGATTAAGTCGTTAATCATAGCGCAGTGCTTCTAGCTGTTCCGGGGTATATGGAATTTGTGACCAATGTGCTTGTGCAGATATTACAAAGAATACTAAAAGTGCTAATAGCGCGAAAAAATAAATTAATATCTTTGAATATTTTGTTATCGTGACAGTGTTTTGCTTGGTTATAACACCGCATTTTCTCAAAAGAAATTCTATGACTACGCATATTATAATAGCTGGGATTATATATACGTTTAAAACAAATAGAGTTTTTAGGTATAAAGAAAATTTTTCATAGGGTATTTTAAAACACAAATCTGTTGCTTCGTAAAAATTGCAGCAGGCAAATATGATATTAATAAAAAGCGTATAAATCAAGACGTTTGCAGAATAGTATTTATGATAAGCAGGTATTTTCATAGATTAACTATAACACGAAATGGAGGTTTTATGAATAATATAGAAAATTGGGTCCAAAAGCCAGGAAGAGATCTTTTTAACAAGCATATTCTCAACGCTACAAGAAAAGCCCAAGCCAAATATGGGTTTGAAATGGGAACCGGGGAGCATGCTTCTTGGAACAACGAGGCTGATGCGTTTAAGCATGCTTATATGCAATGGAACCTATCTTGGTATCAGGGTAGCAAGCGGGCAAAAGAGTTAGGTGATATGCACGAGGATGAGACTCCTAATGCGCCCTTTGGGGAGAGGAACATGGATTTGTGGAACAATGCAATCGGGCGTGAAGTCGCTTATGAAATGAGACATCAATTGGGTGATGACTTTGATTTGTTAAGTGATGAAGCCGCTGGAGAAATCGCAGCCAGAAAAATTGTAGAAAAAATGCGTCGTGGTGAAATGATTACTAACCCTAATGATAAAAGGCGTTTTGAGAATATGGAATTAGAACGTTTGAGTGAAGCAGACAGGGTTTATTCTAACGGAGAATATGCAAACTTTAGTGAAAAAGTTAAAGAAACTGCAATGAATAGCTTTTTAGACGATGTAATTGATAACAACTGGGAGATTCCAAGTGAAGAAAACTTAAATAAACGGGTAAAATCCGGAGAACTAATTTATGTAGATAATTATGCCCGCTCGGATGGCAGCAAGGTTGACGGGTATTACAGAAGAAAGCCGGTTAGATAAAATGAGACAAACCAAGTGAGAACAAGAATAGTAAAATATAAATTAAACTCCATAAAAATAATATGTTATATACTTTATTTTGTAATAAAAATTTTGATTGAACGTAAATTTTTTGTTTATTTAATGCTTGTTTGATAAGAATAATGATTTCTATAATAATGCCAAGTATAAAAGAATAATAAGTAATGCTAATGGCAATAAATAATATAATCATTATAAAGAAAATACCACATGAGTCCGAATCACTGGGATAAAAATCAGATAAATGACAAATCAGATAAAGATTGCATATTAACAAATATAAAATATTGGGAATGACGAATACATGAACAGCATGATACCGTTTTAATATCATTAGCCAATTATAAAATTTTTTTATGCAATTAATCATTTAATAATTATACGATGTATTTTCCAGAGAGTCAATAGGATATATATCTGAATAGGAAAAGAATATCTACAAAGTTAGTTCAGATCCAAAAATAGGTCCTAGAAAAATTACTAATACATATGTGCAAAATAATTCACGACTGATTATGACTAATACTATCATAGTTATATAATGCAAAAGGGTTATTGTATATATTACGTTGTAAAACTTATTGTTTAATAAAAATTTTGAGGAGACATATATTTTTTTACCTTTGATACATTGCAGTATACAATTAAGAATTGCTATGAAAATTGTTATATATAGAGAATAAGATAATACTAAAATATACAAGAAGCCTGAAAATAAAAGCGCACCTGTTAATTCGTTATTTGCACCTCCATTTAAAATTGTTAAAAATACAAAAAATAGATAAAAAGCAAAAAAGATATCAGGAAGTATCACGATAGCATGAACAGCGTGATACCGTTTTAATATCTTTAGCAAATTATAGAACTTTTTTATGTATTTAATCATTGTGTAATTATACAATGTATTTTCCTAAATATCAATAGGGTAAATGGCGGAGTCAATATAAAAAATGTTTACAAGAATAGGAGCTATGCTCCGGAAAGGATTTTTATGTCTTTTGAATACATTATTGAAAAAGATAATTCAACACAAAAACTTAATCCGGAAATGAAAGACGGATTGGTAAAAAAGATTTCATCAACATTTGCGGAGCTTAATTCAGAGCGTTCATCCAATCTGGAAAAAGCTTCTAATCTGGCTAACGAAATCTTCTTTAAAAACGATTTCAAGTCAATTTCTGATAAAAACAGCAGATGGAAAGCCAAAATCAAGATGTGCAAAACATTTATGTTTTATCAAACCCTGAAAGCGTTTATCTGGAGAAACACTTACGCTAACGTAAACTCCATGTTTGACGTGTCCGGCGAAAACCACGATTCCAACAACGCTTCTAACAAACAAAAAGCAATGCTTGTGGATATTCTGGAAAAAATGGGATTCCAGAAAACCTGCGACCAGATTATTGATAACGCCCTGCTTCATGGTGAATTGATTTCCTTTACGGCCTGGAAAACAAAGTACGAAGAATACAGGCGCCCTGTTGAATTTTTCCAGAACCTGTTTATGCAGGATGTTGATAAACTCCCTCGCATTCTGGAAGCTATCTCAAAAGGCAAAAACTACTGGGTAGATAACAAAAAGATTTATGATAATCCATACATTTACCCTGTAAACCCTGCTGATTTAGTTTTTGACTCTTCCCAGATGGATAACTGGGATTCATGCCCGAAAATTTACAGGACTTATAAAACCCCTTCTGATATTATTAATAACAAGTATTACAAGCTTACAGAAGACGAAGCAGAAGAGATTCAGGCGCTTGCTAATACAAAAAACAGAACAAACTCTTCTAACTCCCTATTTCAGGATGTTGTCAAAGGCTCGACAGTAGAAGTCCTTGAGCACTGGGGCGATTTGAAGCTTCCGGACGGCACACTGCTCAAAAACTGGCATGCGGTCGTGGTTGCGCGTAAATATCTTGTTGCTTTTGAAAAGAATGACAGAATTATTAATCCGTTTGCTTACGGTGCTTTTATTACCGATCCTGAAACAAAGCGCGGTATAAGTCCGCTTTATTCAGTGCTTTCGCTTGCACATTTCCAGGAAGAGTTGATGAATAGAACATGCAACCTTCAAGCGCTTAACGAAAATCCGCCGCTGCTTGCGCCGGAAGGATTTTTTGACGAGGACGAACTTGAGCTTTACCCTGGTAAAATTATTGAATACGGGGACAACCTTTCTCCGACTGCGGCTTTTCAGCAGCTTAGTTTCAACCCGAATGTTTTCTTGCAGGACATCTCCTTCCTTAACGATTTGATGGCAGAAGTGTCCGGCATATTCCCTAACATGATTGGTGCGGTTGAGACATCCGCTTCAAAGACCGCAACTGAGATTAATACAAAAACTCAAGGTCAGATGATCAGGCTTGCAATGCTTGTTGACACAATTAACCAGGATTTGATAATTCCGAATGTTGAAAAAGTTGCAAAGCTTTGCGCTGATTTCAAATCCGGGGTTGAAACAATTTTTGTGAACCATGAGAACAAGCAGGAAGTGATTGAGGTCGATGATGCTGTTCGTCAGGGGGATTACAAGTATATGTACTCAGACTCTTCAATGACGACTCAGAAATCCGAGCAGGCTGATTTAGTTGTGCAGGCAGTAGAGCGTTTTGCCTCTGTAATACCTTTGAATATGCAGGAAATCTTTGTCTGGTACTTTGAGCAAAAGGGAGTAGATAATCCTGAAAGATTCTTAGAGGTGGGAAATAGCCAAGAAGGTGTTCCTTCTGCTCAGAATGGGGCAGCTGGATTGGACATGCCTCTGGTTCAGAGTCTGATGGAAGATATTCTTAATCTTTCAAAGCCGGAAGAGGCTGCTCCAAAAGAGCCTACAATTTTTGATGTACTAACTTCATTAAAAGAAAGAAGGGGAAAGAAAAATGAGATTTAGAAATTATATTAACACTAATAACCGCAGAAACAGAATATTTTCAGAGGATGATATCTGGAACATGAAGCTTTCAAGTCTTTTTGATAACGAGGCAGATATTATGGCGCAGAATAAATCTATCGGGATTCCAACTATGCAGGAGCTTGAGCAGTCTCCGTACACTAGAAAGGTGGAAGACGATATTATATATGGTGATAATGCCGATGCTGTAGCCACCTGGGAGGCTTTGTTGGAGGAAATAGCTGAAAGGATTCAAGCCCCTCCGGAAGGTAGTTACTTTGATAAGAAGAAGAAAAAAAAACGTCGCCGTGATGAGGAGGAAGACGATGAGCAGAATGAAAAAGGTAATAACAATCCTATGCCGGAGCAGACGAGTGAGCCTGCTGAAAGTACTACAGAGTCTGAATCTGGCGAAGAAGCTTCTGAAGAGTCTCAAGAAACTTCGGCTGAAGAGGACGCATCAGAAGAGTCTTCTCCGGTAGTATTGGAGGGTAAGGTTGAGGAAAATGTTGATTTAGGAAAAGATATTCCTCCTGCTGTTCAGAATCCGGAGTCTGTTGATAAGTATGAAAATCTTTTCCCGTTGGTGTACGGGAAAACTGACTTACCGGAGGGGATTAATAGAACTGTAGATGCTAAACCAACTTTGAAGCAAAAATTTAAAGAATCCAAGCTAGGTAAGATTATTGAAAAGTATGAAGGTCTTGAGCCTGAGGTCGCTCTCCAAAAAGCTGCTAGTAAATTACCCGATGTGTTTACTGAATTAGATTATTATGGTATAGCTTCAAAACTTGCAGACGGTGATAAACAAAATAAAAATGTCTTGGAAGAGAATAGTTTTTATAAAATAGGTGATATCAAAGATGAAAACTTAAGAGACTTGTATATAAAAAAAGCAGCTAAAATTTATGACATTGATCCGAACTCTCCTGATGCGTATAATAAATTAAAAGATGTTGATGTTGTGATTCCTAAGATAGGTTCAAGTTTGCATACCTTAGTAAAAAATTCTCCAGAGACACAAAAATGGGTAATAGAGCATTATAAAGATTTACAAAATAATAAGTCTTTAGACGGTCACATAGAATTTAAGCCAGCGATTGTAAATGAGGATAAACGAGCTTTATTTGGGGCAATTCATAATGCAGAATTGAATAATGTAAAGTTAAATACCAACGGCTCGACTTCTGCTTTTGTTAATGATTTGCATGATTATGAACTAATGAAAATGGAAAATCCTTTGGAAAAGGAAAATGTGAAAGATTTTTTTAAAACTCTTTTGAAAGACGCTTTTGTACCAGTCAATAATAATGCTTATCAACAACAGGAGGCAAAAAAGTTAAAAAATTATCTCTTAAGTGATTATGTATATTATTCAAAGGAAGAGCTTGACAAGTTAAGAAAGAAATTGGGCAAGAAAAAGTAAAGGCTTAGAGAAAAGCCAATATATAAATGAAAAGGTAATAATTCCTATATTTATTTTATAGAAAAGGTTATACCATTTATTATTTAGAATAAAGCAATTATTAGTTTGTTTTTTAGGTATAAATTGTACTACAAGCAGTGATATTATTAATGCAATAATGAAGGATATAATCTCTATCAATGCGAGAAGCGCTATAAAATCAAAAAAGAGCTCAAGTGTTTCTCTAATGTTAGAATTGTCCACCGTACTTGCTATATTGGTCTGTGCTTCAGCTGCAGAGGCTAATATCATGGATAATATAAATTTTAAATTTATAAATAAGTTAATAGCGGTGGTTCCAATAATAACAATATGTGTAAAGTAATACTTTTTTGCTTCGACAATTAACTTACAAAATGATTTAATAAGTTTTTTAATCACCTTCCAGGCTAAGGTAAAAGGAAAAACTAAGGCTTGCACTATGAATCTATCTTTAAACCAATTATAAATAGCTTTTATTATTTTAATACTTTTTCTAAACATGAATTTATTTTAAATCTATTATTATCATATTGTCAATGGGGTAAGTGTCCTATTTAATTAAAAGAAAGAAGGGTAAAGAAAAATGAAATTTAGAAATTATATTAACTTCAAGATTGAATAAACTATAATGGATCATAAAAAATTCGAGCCTGTTAAAACAAATAATTGGTGGGAATACTTAGGAAATAATGCTTCAAATATTAAGAAGACCTTAGCATATAACCAGGTTGTAGATGGGAACAATAGAGCTCATAAACAACAAGAGGCGGATAAACTAAAAAGATATTTATTATCGGTATCAATACACTATACGAAAGAAGAGATAGAGGAATTTCTTAGAAAATATAATAAAAAATAAACTTTATATTTTATTATTGCTAATAGTTATTACCAATAAACTTGTTTATTGCTATAATACATATGAAGGACAGTATGTAATATATGTTATAAACTTTGTTGTATAACAAAGTTTTGTCTGTGACGAATAGCTTTCTGGTACTTATAAGTTGAATTACTACTGCAATAATGCTAAGATGAATCGCAATTATAAATGTAAACAGTTCTATATATGTGTAGTTAGCTAAATAATTTTCTATGGCGCGGCTTACTCGCGCCGTAGGAATAAATATTACAGAATAAAGAGAAACCATAATAGCTATCAGGCTATAAGGAAGGAGCATAATAAACCAAATATGAAAAAAATGAATTTTTTTTATCAATAGGATAATTATATTTATTATATTTTTTATTATTTCAAGAATTTTTTTAAGCATGATAATAAACCACCTGTTCAAGAATCAGAAATCCGATGCTGTATAGAGCTGAACTAACAATCAGAACTATACATATTTTGTAAAATAAATCGTAATATTTATTTGTTAAGAGAAAATTGTTATTAACCTTATATTTATTTAGTACTGGTATTAAGATAAATGCCAGTATTAGTACTGCATGAAAACTAAGTGAGTTAACATTCATAACAAAAAGAATGCCTTCTTTAGACGTAAAAAAAATAATGGTTTCCTTTGAAAAGATAGAAAAGAAAATTTTCCAAGTAAGTTTTGTGGAGATAATAATTATTGCAATCCAGAAAGAATAGTAGACTGCAACAGTGCCAATGACTACAAAATGGGAAAAATAGGATTTTTTAGTTTCTGTTATAAAATTGTTTAAATCGCTAATCTTATTTTTTATTATTTCAACGTATTTTCTTAACATAAAATAATTCTATAAGTTTAATCCCTATCTGTCAATCGGGTAAGTGTCCTATTTTGCCAATTTGATTTATATAGTTAAAACCCAGACCCACAACGCTAAAATAATAATAAAAGTTAGAGTATAAAAAATGCTGTAATATTTATTGTGTAATAAAAAGCTATTTGTTACAAATAAGCTCTTTGTTTTTATATATTGAATTATCACCGCAATAAGGCTTAGCAGTATGGAGATTATAAATAATATTAAAGCTGGAAAGTGGAAGTTAGTTAAGATATCATATATCGCATTTCTTTTGTATGCTAAAGGGTCAATTAACAAGGTAAGAAATATCTCTAAAATTGTAATTATCAGGCAAGGAAAGCAAAGTATAAACCAAATATGAAGTAAATGACTCTTTTTGCTCCATTGTATAATTTGAGATAATTTGGGCTTTATAGTTTTTAGCATAAATCAGGCTCCTTACATAGCATTACATATTGCAATCGCGCAAATAAGGTACAAGAATGAAAGAGTAATAATCGTTATATTCGTTTTATAATATATTTCATACGATTTGTTTGTAAGTAGAAAATTATTCTTTAGTGTATGTTTTTCTATTACTGGTATTAAAAGAAATCCTATTAATAATGCAGCGTAAAAAGCAATAATAACACTTGCGCTGATTATTTCTAACCATTCTGTCCAGTATTCTATAGCACTTTGTTCCGGTGTAACGGGAAGGGCAGGCTCTTCTGTTGCAGGTCTCAACATTAGATAAATACAGAGAATACCATAAAGAAAATAAATAACTGTAGAGCCAATTATAACAAAATGTGTAAAATAGTACTTTTTAGCGTCGACAATAAACTTACAAAACAAGTTAATAACGTTTTTTAGCCCCTTCCAGACCAAGGTAAAAGGAAATACTAAGGCTTGCACTATGAATCTATCTTTAAACCAATTATAAATAGCTTTTATTATTTTAATACTTTTTCTAAACACACCCCCATTTTAAATGCTTAATCCTTATCTGTCAAGCAGGTAGGAATATTATATTTTACTAATCAAGAAAGGAATTTTTGTATGGAAGAAACTCTCTTACAAGAACAAAGTCAACCTGAAACAACTGCTGTGACATCCAATGAGCCGGTGCAAACCGCCGATAACCCGTTGGAGCAAAGCAGCGGTTCTGTTCAAACAGAAGGACAATCCACGGACCCTTCAAATCTAATCTTAGGTAAGTTTAAATCAGTAGAAGATTTATCTAAGGCGTATCAGGAGATGGAGAAATACCAGGGAATCCGCTCAAAGGAACTCGGGAACCTGAGGCAGAATACTGCCATGCTTCATAATATTGTGAATGCATGGGAGGCTCAAGCCATGCTTCAAGGCGATGCACAGGAATTACAGGCAGCTGCAGAAAAATACAATACTCCGCAGTATTTCCAAAACCCTGCATTCAAGCAGATGTACAAGGAAGCTTATCTTGCACTCGGCAAGAATCTGGATTCCGAAAAGTTCATTAACCTGCTTGAAGGATATGTCGAATCAAGAATCTTTGCGCATGAAAAAGACAGGGCTGCTAAGTCTGAAACGCAGAAGGTTATTGATTCCATGACGTACTCCAAAAACAATTCAACATCTCTTACTCCTCCTAAAAAACGCCTTGATGAAATGACACCTAAAGAAGTAGACGAACTCTTGGAAAGGTTGATTTAGGGGTAAATAGGGTTTGGACAGTCAAACCTCACTATTAAAAAGAAAGGACAAAAAATGACATCAACAAAACAAATGATAGTCAATGCTTTTTCAAAAGCATTCAACAAACATTTTTACAATGAGCTCGTTATTGGTAAACTTGCTCACTCTGAAATGAAACAACACATTAACAAAGGCGATGAAGTAGATATTACAATGCCGGGGCTTGTTACCCTGTTTGATTACGACGGAGGTAACCTCCCTACAGCAGAAGCAGCTACGCTTTCTACCTGCAAGGTGAAAATCGACAGAGGTAAAGCTTTCCACTTCGAATTATCAGAGATGGAAGAGAAAATGCTTCAAGGCTCAAAAGATAATCCGGAAGGCCAGGTCGAACTTGCAAAAGATTACACAAATGATGCTATCAAGCAGTTTGCAGCAGCAGTTGATGCTTCTTACGCTAATCTTTACACAAGAGCTGGCCATTATTTAGATAACAGCGGCTCTGCTATTACACTTACACCGCAAATTGCAAAAGACATTTTTGCTTACATGCAGGCTAAATTCCAGCGCGGTGACGGCAAAGGCCACACTAACTGGATTGACGGTTCAATGGTTTGTGTAATCCCGCCTGAATACCAGTTCTATCTTGGACAGTTAGATGAGTTGAAATACACAGAATCTGGCAAAACACAGCTTGAAAAAGGTTACATTGGTAATCTTTGCGGCTGGGAAATCCTTGTTTCAAACAACATCGCACAGCCTGAAGACGGCGTTTTCTATCCTCTATTCGGTGTTAAGGACAAAACTCTTGCCGGTGGTATCTCTTCTGATTTGAATACAACTTACTACACTCCTGAAAAGAACTTCAACACTTGCTACAAAGGTTACGGCTTGTACGGTGTAGGTGCCCCAAGAGCTGATTACTTAGGTACTGCTAAAATTAAAGCGCCTTTAACAATCACTATGCCAGCTTCAACTACAAACTCAAGTGACAAATCGTAATTATGAAAGGATTAACTTATGACAAGAGATATTATTAATGTTCAGTATCCGACTCTTGACCACACAGAGTCTGTTGCAAATATTGCTATTACCAAACAATCTGTTACAGTTGCTAACGGAATCACTATTGAAGAGGCGTTTTCTAACAAAAACAACTCCCTGTTTATTGTTATTGATAACACTGCTACAGCAGAGTCTTTATTAACAGTAAAAGCCGGGGATGCTTATCCAAATTCAATGCTCGGTGATATTGTAATTGAATTACCGACCGGCGTTTCTGCTATTCAGCTTCAAGACTTATCACGTTTTGAAAAAGCTGACGGCTCTATCGACTTGGATTT
Organism: uncultured Candidatus Melainabacteria bacterium; assembly: GCA_949902595.1. Lineage (GTDB taxonomy): Bacteria > Cyanobacteriota > Vampirovibrionia > Gastranaerophilales > Gastranaerophilaceae > CAG-196. The sequence continues at coordinate 113,666 of CATLDC010000006.1, forward strand.
TGAAACCGGATTTGCCGGAACAATTTATGCAATCGCAAAATGGGCCGGTGTTAGAGAAGTAAACTAGTTTTATGGTTTGAATCAGGGAAGAATTTTTCTTCCCTGATTTTTGTAGAAAGGAATGTTATGTACAAAATAAAATATATTCCGACCGGACATGTTTTCATCCTTCCGGAAGCCGTAGCGCTTGAGCTCAAAGAAAAATCACCCGCTGATTACCAGATTGTTGAAAAGAACGGCAAAAGATTCAAAGACAGCGTTAAAGTTGAACAAACCAAAGCGCAGCCCAATTCAATACTTCTAAAAGTCCTGGATTCGGATGATAAAAAATCGAAGAGGCAGCGGAAGCGATGAAGACTCTGGAAGATTTTTTGAACGACCTCGGCGCACGCGAGTCTGGAGGGAATTACAAAGCCTTCAATAAATACGGCTACGCAGGAAAATACCAGATGGGCGAGGCTGCTCTGATAGATTCAGGGTACTACAAAAAGCCGTCCGGCAAGTATAATAACGACTGGACGGGGACTTTTACAGGAAAAGACGGCGTGCATTCAATACAGGACTTTTTGAACAGTCCAAAAGCTCAGGAAAATGCGCAGATAATATTCAAGAAGCGCCAGTGGGGGTACTTAAAAGCCTGCGGTGCTGATAAGTATGTTGGAAAAGTTATTAACGGGTACCAGATAACCCAATCAGGGCTTCTTGCAGGAGCTCATCTTAAAGGTGCTGGCTCTGTTTCTGCTTACCTGAAGTCAAACGGTAAGGAGATTGGAAAAGACGCTTTCGGTACTTCTGTAGAAAGTTATATGAGAAAGTTCGCCGGATATGATGTGAGTGCAATTTGTTCTGCTTAGCGGAAAGGAGATTTATGACATTAAAATTACTAGATTTATATAATACGGCTGCAACGCAGGAGTGGTCAATGTATGACAACGATGCTTTGTCTGGAGATGAACTTGAAAAATCTCTTATTCTTGCCCTAAACAAAGCAATTACGGAGATTCTGTACTCCTACCCCTTTAATTTCAGGGAGCGTACGCATATTATTTTGACGATTCCCGGTGAAAAGTCTTATGAACAGCCGGTTGGATTGATTAAGCAGGATGCTTACGGCAATTATATGGTGAAGCTAAATTCTGCTTGTATGAAGCTTGTGAAGAACCCGGAGCTGCTTGATAGCAAAAAAGGGATTCCTAACAGTTTTTATATTAATAAGGACAAGATAAATTTTTATCCGGTGCCAGCAGAGCAGTCAATTATTACAATTGATTACACAACACTTGCAATTGGCGAAAACAGCGAAGGCGATGAAATATTTGCTTTAAAGGATGAAGACGACACAATCAATGTTCCTGCGCATCTTGAAGAGCTTTTCAAGAACGCGGTTATTGCACGTGCAATGCTTAATTCGATTTCTGCTGAATCGGATGAGAATTATTCTGCTTACAAAAAGCAGTCTGAAACGGCGTACAGACTGCTGGTTAAATATTCAAAGGGGGTGGGGCACGAAAAGGCAGTGAAGATATAATTAATCGATTTGTTTTATATGTACACATTTAGCAGTGGTGTTGTCTTGCAGTTCAAGCACTGAACGTGCATATACTTCCAGCTCAGGATTGAACCCCTGATTTATATTTAGGTACTCTGTGCTGTAATAGTATGTATAGTTACCGCCGGTTTTGCCGTAACTCTCATAAGTGTAGATTCTGTCAAAATCATAGATTTTATTTAAATCCGTTGTAGTATCTAACTCTTCTCCCATGCAGGAGGTTGAACCGGCTTTCACGGTGCAGGTATTTCTGGCAAGAATCATACTAGTATGGTTGACATTATTCCAAAACCCGATACAGGCACTAAAATCATTGGCAAGCGGTTTTGACAGGGTTATTTTGATATCAACGGGACCGCGCGAACTGCTGTAACCAAAAGGAGATTTGCTGCATTTATAGTAATTACCGTCACGGCAAAAGTTTTTATTAGCAATGGGATAAGGCGTGTATTTTATCCATACATCGCCAAAATCAAAATTCTCTCCGCATACAACAGCCAACCCGCCATCATCATTATTATTTTCAGGGGGATTGTTGTCAGATTCACTATCTTTGTTGGCATCATTATTATCTGGCTTGTATGTATTCAGTGTTTCTTTAAAAACAGAATTAAGCACCGACTCATCCAGTGAGGCAATGAGATTACCCTGAACGTCATACTTCTTCTTTAACCATGATTTCTGGGTCTCAATATATTTGATACCCATCGGATCAGCCGGTATCAAGGTGCCGTCAGCGGCAAGAATAAATTTGAATCTGTCCGGCTGTTTGCAGGATTCAGAAAAATGGCAGTTTTTGGATTTTTTTGACGGGTCAACATCTACATATATATCTGTCTGGTAACTAGCTTTGCCTTCCTGTGTCTCATAAACCTTGGGAACAATCCACCAGCTCAGCTCGTTTGGGGTAACAAAGGAAGGGGTATCAGGGTAATTTGTTGAGTCACATTTATTGTTGGAATCGGAGTTCATTGTGAAAGCGAGGAGGTTGCAAAGCTTTTTAGTACCAGAGTATTTGTCGTCGCTAAACTTTGTCGTAATAGGTTTTTCGGTGTTCAAGAGCGGGTACTTGCTGATGTCGTAGTCTTTGGAGCCGATTTTGACTGTGGAAGAGAAGAGTGAGCTGTTGGATATCAGGTCATTGATATCTTTGTTCAGTTCATTGTAGGCTTTGAGGTAGAGGATTTTGGTTTTGTCTGGCATGAGGTTGTTAATAGCTGGGAGTAATACAGCAGCGATAACTCCTGTTATACCAAGAACAATCAGTAGTTCTGCAAGTGTGAAGCCTTTTTTCATACAAACCTCTCTTTTCTGTGTGAATGTAACTCAATACCTATTGTGTTACATGTGCTACGCACGTAGACTGTCTTGCCCTTATGGTATCTGGCCTACAGGCTTTGCGCTTTTTGGCTTGTTTTGGGTCTACAAGGGGAAAGTTTGTGAAAATGGCAAAATTGAAATAGTTGATATACTTGCTTTTCAACCAGCAAACTGGTATAATGTAACACAATAGGTATTGTGTTACATTCAAGGTAACTTATTACGTGCGTAGCACAAAAAAAACTCCTCATCAGAGGAGTAAAGCTTTTTAAGATGTAAGATAATATAAGAGAGTTGTGTATTAAGCAATAAAATTGTTTCCAAATCTGTTAGCACCATAAAAGAAAGATTCTTTCATTACCTGCTGC
>CATLDC010000007.1 GCA_949902595.1 uncultured Candidatus Melainabacteria bacterium
TGTTTTTTTTCTATTTTTTTTTTTTTTTTTTTTTTTTTTTTTTATTTTTTTTTTTTATTTTGTGGTTTTTTCTTAAAACCCCCCCCCGCCACTTTTTTTATTTTTGAACAAATCTGAATCCAAATCGTTATATCAGTGTAAAAGAAAGAGGTGTACGTATGAAAAAGGTTTTATCTCTACTTGGATTGATTGCAGTAATTTCAATGACAAATTCGGCTCAGGCGGCTCCGCCGCCCCCTCCCGGAGGACACGGACATGGGCATGTTGTGGCAGCTGGCCCTGGACACGCCGGCATGCACAGACCGCCGCACGGGCATTATGCCCCGCCGTCTCCACCACCGCACAGACACTACTACAGGGGCGGCGCCGTAATCGGCGGGGTGTTGGCCAGGCGCAGCTATTGGCGCTATCCTTACGAGTGTGATTATAGACTAGGCTGGTGCGATGATTTTTACTACGTGCCAAGACCTTATCACCACAGTGGGGTTTATATAAATTTCGGGATTCCGATAAGATTCTAGACTTTCTCTAAAACTAACTACATCCCTGAACTCTTGCCTTTGGTAAGAGTTTTTATTTTGTTGATATGCTAAACTGTTAGTATGCTGGATGTACAAACAGGAGAAGAAGTAGAAACTCTGTACAAAATGGTGCAGATAAAGGGCGGACAACGCATTGAGAAGTTCAAAACGACTGATATAAAACGGGTTTTGCGCTTCCATAAATGGTATGTCAAAAAATACCACGAAGGCCTGCTGCTCGAAATTCTCCCGATTAAAAAGGTTTATGACTGGAAAGAAAAAAAGGTAAATTATTCGTTTGAGTAACCAGAAATACATAGCATTAATAGATTGCGACAGCTTTTTCGTCTCATGCGAAAGAAAGCTGAATCCGGAACTCAACGGAGTCCCCGTGAGCGTGGTATCGGGCGAGCGCGGCTGCGTAATTTCACGCTCAAGAGAGGCAAAACTCCTAGGCGTGCCAATGGGTATTCCTCTGTTTCAGGCTGTCGAAAAATATCCGGAATGCATTTATATAAGCGCAAACCACTATAATTATACAAAAATCTCGCAATCGGTTATGAGCATCCTAAAAAGTTTTAGCCCCAATGTCGAAGTCTATTCTATTGATGAAGCATTCGTGGATTTTACAGGACTTACAAAGCTTTATAAAAAGAATTACTACAAACTCGCTCTTGAACTCAAAGAGAGAATCGCAAACGAGGCCGGAATCCCTGTTTCTATCGGGGTTAGCAGAACCAAAACTCTTGCAAAACTCGCTTCAGACAAGTCAAAAAGCACCAGAGACAGGATTAGGATTGCTGGCAAGGCGTCAATTCGCGAGCTTCTTGAGAAAACTGAAATTCAGGAGGTCTGGGGAATTGGGCGAAAACTGGGCGTGAAACTGCGCGGACACGGAATCCGTACGGCCTATGACTATGTGCAGAAAGATGATAAATGGATTAAAACAAGGTTTGGAAAAAACGGGCTTACTATTAAAGCCGAACTCCTTGGAGTGGTCGTTTCTCCGATAAGCAACGAGGTAGAGCTCCCGAAATCAATAAGCGATACAAAATCCTTTCCGGATTTTTCGTCAGATTTGAATTATTTGAAAAACGAACTTTCGATTCATATTCACGCAAGCTGCGCGAGACTAAGAAGAATTAATTGCAAATGCAGAAGTGTGGGTTTGATTCTTAAGACAAAAGATTTCAGGACTTTTTATGAAAAGATACAGCTTAAAGTCCCGACAGACTTTGAGTTTGAAATCTCACGTGCAGTGTTTCCTCTTCTTGAGCAGATGTTTTCAGCAAATACCTTGTACAGAAGTATCGGAATCGTGCTCGAGGAGTTTAATTCATGCGAGCAGGAGCAGCTGCTTTTGTTTGACGAGAATCCGAAACGCGAGCAAAACGAGCAGCTAGGCAAAAGCCTTGACAAACTTGAACAAAAATTCGGTAGAAATATTGTCCGGACAGGATTTGTAAACAAGAACGTTCCTTTTAAGCAGGGGTTTTTGACAAAGCCGCAGGATGTCTGAATTACGGTGGAGTGTTAGGATGTTGCAAAAATTTTATTTATATCGTATGTTAGAAGTAGATGGAGCAAATATATGAATACGTTTAATTGGGATCAGACATATGATGTTAAGGTTGAGAGATTTAACGAACAACACAGACATCTATTTGATATTATAAAAAAATTATACGCAACAATGGAAGACAAAAATGATCGCCTTGCTTTGGCCATGGTCATTAATGAGCTGGTTAAATACTCAAAAGAGCATTTCATGGAAGAAGATGTTTGCTTGCTCAATAATCAGTACCCGCACTATGATGCTCACAGAAGACAGCACAAATTGTTTATGGATAAAATCGAGCAGTTTGCAGCGGATTACAATTCAGGCAAACATTTGCTGCATTTTGATATTCTTGTGTTCTTGAAAAAATGGGTTCTGCAGCATATTCTTGTGGCAGACAAACACTACGGCGAGTTTTTGAACTCAAAAGGCGTGTTCTAAATTTAGCCCCCGCAAACCTTGCAAGGTCTGCCGCCACGCTGTATCGCCTGCTTTTTCTCTAATTTAATGCAATTGACCGTGCATTTTCTTGCCCATTCACATCCGGGCTTGTGGAATTTGTAGGTTTTTGTGTTGAACATCACTGTTTCAGCAAAACATCCTGCCGGAAAAAATAAATTGATTGATAGTGCCAGAGCCAAAATAAAAATCTTTTTCATCGCGTCACCTAAATAGTAAACATATATTTATTTTATCATATTTTTGTATGTTTAGGAACTGAGTGTTACATTTTGTAAAACAAAGAGCAAAAAAAGTTTTTACAGGTTTTAATAATAAAAAAGGAGAATTTCAATGAATATAGGAAAAACACTTATGGGACTTGGTGCAGCCGGGATTGTTGCAACCTGTGTTAGTTTGAATGTAGAAAATCATAGGTCAAATGAACGTACCCGTGCCGAATTAGAAGGTTTGAGGATGGAAAACAGGGCTCTAGCGGCTGATACGCTTGAAAAGAGCTTGCAGATAAAAGAGCTTAGGCAAAATGTATTGAACGAACGAAAAAACTATGCAGCGACAATGTATCCGAAGCAGCTTGATTCATTGAAAAGGTTTGCTCCTAAAAATTTGAGCTTAGAGTTTTACGAAAGAATTATAAACAACGCGTCATTACTTGATTCTATTGATAACAGAAGCCAGAGAATGGATAGGGAAGTTGTTCCAAAGATTCCTGACAAGGTGCATGAAGATATTTATATGGTTGGAAGATACGCATCAAAGGCAGCGCGAAATTTGATAGATTTTTATCATAAGGCGATATAGAATCTTTAAGTATATTTTAGATGACAGTATACTTGTGCTACCATTAAACTATGGAATACAAAAACTTTGAAGAGTTTTACAACAAAGCTTTCAGTCTGACTCAACAAGCCAGAAACAAATATCCAAACACAAAAGAAGCTATAATTTATGCGCGTAAATGTTTTAACAAGGCTGATTTGAATAGCTTTTATATTGTAGGCGTACTGAAGAAAGAACAAATCCAGGTCTTGAAAACAAAAACATCTACTATTAAATTATCTATTGATAGTATGATTAAAAATATTATTGAACATCCGGATATAGTATTTAAAGAATATAAAAATATTGCTAAATATATAAATAGTGCTGAATACATCTTAAAGAAAGATAACATAAATTTAATCTATTTTAAGATAGAAAATAAGATTTATCAATTTGTTATCAAAACTACTTAAAAAAATGATGAAATATTTCTTACAACATTTCATATTACTAACATAAATCAACTAAAAAAAGATATTAAAAGATATGAAAACATTAAAAAAAGATAGTTCTGATTGTGAGGACTCGAACTATCCCTCTGTCGCCTGTTGGCTCGGTGTCGAGATTTACCGTATCAAAACTATCTTACTTATATTATACCTTGTTTTTCCCTTTTTTCAAGCCCCGCCCTGCAATTGTAAAAGGTCACAAGGTTTGATTACTTAGGTCAGAAGGTTTGACTATTTGGGGCAAAATAAATCAAATAAATAAATTTGAATTTGCATTATTGCTTTCGGCTATATATTTTGCAACCCCACCGATTTCAACCCCGTCAATCAATTCTTCTTGTTTTATACCCATAACATCCATAGACATATTGCAAGCAATAAATTTAATTCCATTTTCCTGAGCTTTTTTAATCAATTCAGAAAGTGTAGAAATATTCTTGTTTTTCATAACCCATTTCATCATAGCCGAACCTAAGCCGCCCATATTCATTTTCGAAAGAGTTAATTTTTCTGCACCTTTTGGCATCATAAAACCAAATATTGTATCAATAAATGATTTTTTTAAGTTTATATTTTCTTTTCTTAGAACATTCAATCCCCAAAAAGTAAAAAACATTGTAACATCTTTGCCGCTTGCCTTTGCTCCGTTTGCAATAATAAAAGAAGCTAAAACTTTATCTAAATCATTAGAAAATACAACTATGGTTTGTCCATTTTTTGTCTGAAGAAAAGAACTCTCCTCTTTACTTATACCTGCTCCTTTTTGAATGGTGGCAACTATTTTTTTATCAATTGAATTAAGATTAATCAAACTGTTTCCTGTAGAATCGCACCAGGCTTCCACATCAGAGTAAAAACCTTTATCTGTAGACGTTATTTCTATAACTTCACCATTATTAAGTTTTGAAATGTTTTCAGAAAGCTTCATAATCGGTCCCGGACAAGACAAACCACAAGCATCTATTTTTATAACATCCGTTTTTGCAGCTATTACAGCTGTCTGTGCAAGGGCTTTTGTTTTTGCAATTTTACCTTCTTTGTCTCGTTTAATTTCAGAATACAACTTCATGCCCCCCATAAATGAGTAAACATTATTAAATCCGTTTTGAATAAGAATTCTTGAACCCAAATAACTTGTATATCCTGTATTACAAATCAGAATAACTTTTTTGTCTTTTGGTATTTCATCAAGCCTGTTTCTTAATGTTTCAATCGGAATATTTATAGCACCGTCTACTGTTTTAGCATTAAAGCTTTCTGCAATTCTGACATCTATAATAAATGAGTTTTGCAAATCCTCATAAAATGCAGGTTTAACAAATCCTCTTAAAACATTATCTGCACACATACCCAGAATATTTACAGGATCTTTTGCGGAAGAATAAGGCGGTGCATAGCATAATTCACTATCCAAAAGTTCTTGAATTGTTCCGTTGTTTCTCATAACAGAGGCAATTACATCAATTCTTTTTTCAGTACCTTCTTGCCCAACTGCCTGTGCTCCTAATATTTTGCCATCATTATCAAACAAAAGTTTATATAAAGTTGAAGTTGCATCAGGATAATATCCCGCATGAGAGTTTCCAAATATAAAGATTTTCCAATAAGGAAGGTTTTCTCTTTTTAAAAGTTTTTCATTATAACCGGTACACGCAACAGTATAATCAAAAACTTTTAATACGGATGTTCCTTGTGATTTTTTGTATAATGAATTTATTCCATAAATATTATCTGCAATAATTCTGCCTTGTCTGTTAGCAGGTCCCGCTAAAGGGATTAAAACATCATTATTATCTACAAAACTCTTTATCTCTACACTATCTCCGCCTGCAAAAATATTTTCATCATTAGTTTGCATTTTATCATCAACTTTTATACCGCGATTAACTTCTAAACCCGCATTTTTTGCTAATGTTATTTCCGGTTTAACTCCAATTGCCAATATGGCTATGTCATAATCTATGTGACGACCCGAATTTAATTCTATTTTATTTTCGGAAAATCTTTTTACACCATCTGATAAAATTATCTCAACCCCGTTTGCTCTCATTTCATTCTGAGCAAAACAAGCTATTTCATAATCAACAGGTGCAAGGATTTGTTCTGCCAATTCTACAACTTTTGTCTCAATTCCAAGATGAGCAAAATTTTCAGCCATTTCAATACCTATAAAACCTGCACCTATTACAACTGCCGATTTAACATTGTTTTTTTGTATATACTCTTTAATTTTATCTGCATCATTCAAACTTCTTACTGTAAAAATATTTTTATTGTTTATACCTTCCAATGGCGGTATGATTGGACTTCCTCCTTGTGCCAAAACGAGCTTATCATAATAAAATTTTTCACCACAGACCGATAAAACGTATTTTTCTTCTCGATTGATATCTATTACTTCGGTATTTAATCGAACATCAATATTAAACATATTCTTAAATTTTTGAGGATTTGACACCAGGATTTTATCTCTATCGTTAATTACATCAGAGCAATAATAAGGCAAGCCACAGTTTGCGATAGAAACTTCATTTGTACGTTCTAAAACAGTTATTTCACAATTTTCATCCAATCTTCTCAATCTTGTTGCACAACTTGCACCGCAAGCACCCCCGCCTATTATAATTACCTTCATTAAGCCTCCGTTAACCTTGAATATGTATTGACATTATCAAAATAATATGCCAAAATTGATTTGAGGTCAAGCATGAAACGAGAAAATTTTAATAAAAGTAAATGTTGGGGCGGCAAACGTGAATGTGCAGGTCGAAAACGAACTTGCAGGAAAAAAGTCCCATTCAACAGAAGAATTAATGAAGATGTTTTAAATATTTTAAAAGAGTATGCTCAAATCCATAATATGACAGAAACAGAGGCTTTAGAAAGTGCAATAATTTTACAATCAAATATAGAAAAATTAAAAGGGGAAACAACTATGAAAATAGCAATACCGTCAAAAAATAACAAATTATGTGGACATTTTGGACATTGTGAATATTTTTCTTTTGTAGAGATTAATCCAGAAACAAAAGAAATTTTGAATATTGAAAAAAAAGTACCGGAAGAAGGAATTTCTTGCCAAAGTGCAAGCTGGATAGCATCTCTTGGAGTGAATATTGTTTTAGCAGGAGGAATAGGTGAGCCTCCAATGGCGATTTTTGCCCAAAACGGAGTTGAAATTATTGCAGGCTGCCCTGAATTAGAAATTGAAACAATTGTTAATCAGTATTTGAATAATGATTTAAAAACAAGTGAAAATATCTGCAATGGTGAACATCATCATTGCCATGGTCATCAACATAAACATCAGCACATGCATAGTGAAGAACATTAAGTAATTAGTGATATTATGTATCAGTTTAGCATCAATATTAATAAAGAAGAAGTTTTACCAAACTCCCTGAAATTTTATTTCTGACTTATTTATAAAAATTTCTGACTAGCGGATTTTCGGTAGGGCGATGTCGAGCGTAAGCGAGCAAGCCCGTAAGGTGCCGGTCGTTGTACCTCTCACAAAACAATTCACCGGATTGTTTTGTTCGGCAGAGTGCCGACATCCCGAATAATCCAAGACAAATTTCAAAAGTCCTGTATCAAATTTCGTATTTCAACCGTACATTCTTGAAATGTCCGTGTAAATACAGTATTTGCAAAAATCAAAATAGTTGTTAAATTGTGAAAAGACATATGGTTTGACGATTTTGGACAACATAAAACGATTTCAAATAATTCAAAATATAAAGAGGCACTTTTATTAGTGCCTCTTTATATTTATTTTAGCTCAAGAGTTTGCATTGTATGGTTTAGCAAAAACGGAGTGGATACCTAAATTGGCATACACCCCGTTAAATTCTCCCTCCTCAAAATCACAATGCTGAAAATATTTTGATTTGAATGCTTTTCCGTTATCTTGGTACACAACCTTTGGAATCAAACCAATACCTGAAGATAAGATATTTAAAGAAATACAACTAATTTTAAATTTAAAATAAACAACAGGATGGAAATTCCATCCTGTTTAAATATTTAAAACATCTCTGCAAATTTAAATTAATCCCCTTATGGTTATTGATAAAAAATTAAATTACTCAAATTACTCACTTGCCCAAAATAATCATACCATTTGACCTAAGCAAAAAACCCCGAAAAATCAGACTATTATTCAAAAAATGGGTTTACCCAAAATAATCACACCATCTGCCCTGAGTAGAAAAAGAGTAAAGTGAGTAATTTTGGTTCACATGGTTTGATTATTTCCTACCCCTCAAACTCGCACACAGAGCCGATTGCCCGAAATAATCACACCATCTACCCCGACCAGTTTGCTCAGTTTATTACAGCAATCCTGTGATAAGAAATTGAAATAAGTTGTCTCGAACTTTTATCTCAATGGCTTAAACTTCCTCAACAAGCTGAAAAGACCCTTCAACAAGCTTGTTAAAGAGTCTTTTTGTACAAAAATCTCCCGGAGATGGATTCGAACCACCGTTAAAAGAGCCAGAATCTTTCGTCCTGCCACTAGACGATCCGGGAATAAAAGAAAAAACTCCCCAGGTTGGACTCGAACCAACAACCTACCGGTTAACAGCCGGTTGCTCCGCCATTGAGCTACTGAGGATTACTCTGCTTGGCTATAACCCGTTAATGCCGGAGCAACTGCTCTAACATCTGTAGCCCGTTCCGCTTTCGCTTCACTATGGGAGCTACCGAGGATTATCTCCTTTTTTATATTAACAAATAAATTTTTTTTGTAAAGAGGGAAAATAAAATTTTTCTCCTTGTGTTAGAATATGGGTATGACAAACGAAGCTATGGTACTTAGAAATTACGCACATCTGGGCGATGCTGTATGGGAAGTCTTTGTTCGGGAATATACTGTTTACAAGACTTCTAACTCCAAACTGCTCCATAATATTACGACTGCCAGAGTGAATGCTGCCTTTCAAAAAGACATGCTCAATTTTATTATGCCGGATTTGAATGAAGAAGAACAAGAACTCGCAAGACGCGGAAGAAATCTGCCGATTCCGGTTGCAAGACGCTCTATCCAGCACGATTACAGACCCGCAACAGCGTTTGAAGTGCTTATCGGATACTGGTATGTGCATGATAGAGACAGACTGAATCATTTCTACGAAAAATTCAGAACCACAGAGTTTTTTAGTTGATTCTCAACTCCTCGTCAATTCTTGCCCTGTAATCCTTTATAATGCTGTTTTCAGGCCGCTCCTGCGCAAGCTTTTCAAGCTCCTTTTTGGCGAGCGCCAGATATCCGGTGTCATACAGAATGACCGCCTTTAATAACCGCGCTTCAAAGAAATTCCCCTTAAGCTCCTCTAACGCGCGCTTGTAGTGCTTTTCAGAATAATAAAGATTCGCGAGCGCAAAATGATAGTTCTTGTTTTCAGGACTAATGGAAATCGCCATGTTGTAATACTTTTTGGCAAGCAAAGTCTCGCCCTGCTTGAAATAAACATTCGCCAGGTTGTAATAATACTCGCTGTTTGAGCCTGAAATCCTTATTGCGCAGTTAAAATACTCTGCTGCGCATTTGTAATTACCTCTGTAGGTCTCAACAAGCCCTGCAAAATTCAATGTCTCCGGATTTGTCTCGTCCACTACAAGCCTGTCTAGTAGAGAAACGCAATAATCCTTCTCGTTCATTGAATAACAGGTTTGTGCAAGCAAAAGCAGTAAGTCCTGATTCGTAGAATCACCTTCGAGTGCTTTTTCAAGGATTTCCTTTGCCTTCTTGAAATCTTTTTTGTAATAATGAGCCCGCGCGATTTCCAGCTCAAGCGCGCTATTGGATTCTTCGAACCTGTATTCAAAGACTTCGTCAAACTTTCCCTGCTGGTTCAAAAGCTTAAAAATCTCAACCAAATCATTGACGCTGTGTGAGATGCAGTAAATGTTTTTGGCGGTCTGCTCTGCTTCTTCAAGCGCATTTTTTTTAGTGAATATTTTTTCTAATAGCTTCAAACTTTCGATGTGCGCAGGATTCTGGTTAAGGATTTGCTCTATGTAATTTAGCGCCCTTTCTTCGTTTCCAATCAGGTAATACAAATCTGCGATTTCCAACAAAAGCTCTGAGCTGGTGTTGTCGTACTCCAGAGCCTTGTAAAAGACTTCTATCGCGTGTTTGTAATGCCCTTTGGATTTTAGCGTAAATCCTTCCTGCAACAAGTTTTTAATCATATTTTATGAACCCGATTGACTTTGGTTTCGTCTCTTTCTCTTCTACTTTCGGGGTGTTTATTATAACAAGCACCTCGTCCTCGCTTGACATCTTGAGGTTGTTTCGCGCAATTGCTTCTAACCCTTGAACATTTGAAAAATTGTTGATGTTGTCCTTGAGCTGCTCGTTAAGAGCCTTTGCAGCGTCTCTTGTTTTGGTAATCTGTATGATTTTGGCCTTGTAAGAAACAATTTTGGAGATGTTTAATACAGCGCTTATTGTAATCTGCAAAAGACACAAAAGCAGAATTATTGTCAGAAAAGAATAGTAAAACCCGCTCACAGAAGCCGATTTTGCTTTTCTGTCAAGCTGCGGATTGTTCTTCTTATCCTTGTTTACAACCCTCGCGGGTCTTTTTCTCGCTTGTTGTCCGTATTGCATCATAGATTAATTATACAAAAATTTTGCGCTAATTACAACTTGAATCCTGTTGAAAATCTTACAGCCGAACTCTGCCTTCCGTTCGTGTAATAAGACTGGGCAAGCCCGAGCTCAAACTTAAGTGACTCGGCGTATTTTTTTAAAGCAGGGTTGTACACAAGCACCAATTCGTTCTTGTTTTTTGGAATGTTAACGTAATTTGTGAACGAATCCTTGAGCGTAAGTTTGTCTGTGATGTGCCATTCCGGAGTAAGCCTTATTGTGCCGTACTGGTTGTCTATACCCCTGTTAGCAGACTGCCTTAAGGCAGTGTCAAAGGAAAAATACTTCTGGGAGTCGTATCTTACGAACACACTTGCAGTTGATTCAAGCTGGGAGTATGAGAGTTCTTCACCCCAGGTTGAGCCGTAGCTGAAACCTCCGCCAGCCTGTGCAGACACACTTCCGCTAAGCGGGAGGATGTCTCCTAAGCTGTTTCTATTTACCATCGCCCTTGCAAGGGCACTCCTGGGTGTATTGGTATTCGTCGTAATATTTAACACTCCGACAGGCAGAGTCAGTGTGCGCTGAGGAATGTTTACTTTTGGCTTATCAATATTTTCGTCAAGATATATTGTCTCAACCGGATTGTCGTCGTATTCAATCTGACCGTTGAGTTTATAAGTCTCTTTTACTTCTTCCTCTGCTATTGCGGGGGTAAGATTAAAGATTATTAATGCTATTAATAAAAACAATCTCATAGCTATATTTTAGATTAAATAAATCTTATTTTCAATTAGTATTTTTTTGATTATACATGCGAACAACACTAACCGGGCAATGAAATAAACCTGCAAGTACTTTATAAATACTTGTGTAGTAGAGAGGTCAAATTATGAGAATAAAGAAGAAAAGTGCAGTAGTTCTAGTCCTTAGTTTTTTTCTTGCGGCTAGCTATGCTCAGGCAGCAGATTCGATTGCTGTTGTCGATTTACAGAAAATAGTCAGCAACTCTTCGCAGGTAAAACAACTTAAGCAGGAACACTCCAAGAAAATGGATGAACTCAACAAGATTATTGTTAACGCCCGCGGCGCGATTGCAAACGAAACAGACACAAACAAGATTGTGCAGTTAGAAGAAAAATACACAAAAGAATTTAACACCAAAAAATCCGCTCTGGAAAAGGACTACAACTCCCGTCTTGAGGCAATCGAAAAGTCTATAAAGTCAGAGATTGCTAAAAAGGCAGAGAAGGATAACTACGATTATGTGTTTGCAAAAAGCGTACTTTTGTACGGCGGTAAAGATATAACTAATGAGATTAATGTAAAGTAGTTTAAAATTTAAAAAAGTACTATATTCTTTTGAGTTGCTTTATGCTATAATGTCGGCATAAAGCAACTTAAGGAGAATAACGATGAATAAAAAATTATTTGTAGTTTTAAGTTTAACAGCGATGATTTCTGCACTTTCAATTCAGGCGATGGCGCATTCAACAATCTACACCGATGATATTGGAAGATTGCACTTCTTGGGCAAAGACCCGGGCTCTGCTGCGCGTGCTACCCAGCAGATAGACAATTTTGCAAACCCTGAACAAAAAGATTTAACAAATATTATCTATAAGAACGAGCCTCCAAAAACAGAGGAAACAAAGGTTAATACAACAACACCGTTGGAACCGGCTTCTGCTCCGGCAGCACCTGCTTCTAACAAGACAAAGGGCTCTTTCTCTTATACAAAGGGTGCAATGGACGCTTCAAACCCGTATACATTCGGTGAAACGAACATCAAAAATGATGAGAACGAAAAATCAGGGTTCTTCTGGAAGCGAAACAAAGATAAGTAAGTTTAAAAAAGAGGTAATTTAAGATTACCTCTTTTTTTTGAAATAATTCAACCATATATATGATGGGAGTCATGCCTTCATGATGTAAAGTAATAGAGGTACTAAGTGTACCTTGCGTATACTTGGTGGAGATGAGGTAGGTAAATTGAAGAAATTCAAGTTTCGATTGCAGGTCGTGCTTGACATGCGCGAGAATGAACTTGAACAGAGGCAGATGGAGATGGCAAAAATTGTTGCAGCCCTGAATGCCCAGAAAGATAAGCTTCAAAATATTTTCCTTTCCCAACAAAAAAATACGCAAGACCTTGAAGCCTTGTACAATTCCGGCGATATCGATGTTGTTCAAATCGAGAACTACAGAGGCTACGGAATAAAACTTATCAGCGATGCAAAAAATCAGGAACGTATTATCCGGAACACGGAAATGCTCCTCAAACGCAAACAGCTGGAAGTACTCGAGGCTCACAAGAAAGTTGAGACGCTAAAAAAACTCAAAGAAAAACAGGAAAAAGAGTTCCATAAAGAGTTTTTACATTCAGAAATGAAAGAACTCGACGATATTACATCAGCAAGGTTTAAGATAGGATAAAATGACTCAGGCATTGTTAAACAACTTGGATACGCAACAATTCTTCTCCGAACCAAAATCCGGAGCGAAGGACTTTGCGCTTGCGCCTGATTCAAAACAAAACTTCCAGACAATACTTGATAAACAATCCACTACGAAAAATGAACCAGCTCAAGGCACACTCGGTGCTATGAAACAAACAGCAGATAATGATTTTGGCAAACTGACCAATATTATTAAGGATGTTATGCAAGAGGCGGCAGAAGAATCTTCGCTTGACCTTACCCTTGATAGAGATGTTGAAGAAATTGTTGAAGAAGTTCAAATCCCGACGGAAGAGTTGGAAACAGAGACTGAAGAGGAAGAGGTTGTGACTGACGAGTCTCCTGTTATGCATACGCTCATTGGACAGTGCTTGCAAACCGAATCAGTTAAAGAACAGATTTCAGAGCCGACAGAGAAAACAGAAGAGGTTGATGTTGCAGTAAACGAACCTGACTTGAATGTTATAGATGAAAATATTGAGTTTCCTTCTGAAACACCTGAAGTTGCTAACCAGATAAAAACGGAGGTTAAAACAGAGGGTCAGGAAAAAACTCTTGAGGATATTGTTGACGAAGAGATTCTTAGTGAATTAAAAGTTGAATCAGTAGAAGCGGATACTTCTGGTGAGAGCGCATCTTCAGATTTGATGAAGAACCAGACCGCGGAGGAGGTGGGAGTCAAGGCAATGCTCCATGCTAGTGCAGACTTTGCAGAATTTAAGCTGGAAGCAGAGCCGGTTGTATCGTCTTTGAATCAAAAACCGGCAGCAGATGTTACTCCGGGCAAAATTATCGAACAGATTACCCAGCAAATGGATAAAATCTTTAACGGCTCAAAGCTTAACATCGTGCTTAATCCGGAATCCCTTGGAAGGGTTTCTTTGCAGATTATTAATACAAAAGAAGGCTTGTCAGCCCAGTTTACAGTCACGAGCCAGGAAGCAAGAAATCTTATCATGAAAGGGCTTGACGGGCTCAAAGAAACGCTGGTGTCTCACGGCGTTAACGTGGATAGCGTTTCTGTTAAGTTGAACGAAACGCAGGAGGCAGAGTATAACGCTGATTGGACAGAGCAGGAAGGCTCAAGAGGCGGCAACAAGGAACAGGGACGCTCAAAAGGGGAAGAGAAAGAGCAGCAGAAATTTGAGCAGATGATGGCTCAAAAACAGGATGAAAATGGTAAAGTATAAAAATAAGGATTGGAGAAGGTTATGCCAACAGTAAGTGACCAGATAAATACAATGAAAACCCAGACAGCATTGTATAACAACGAACAAACCAAGAATAATCGCACAGCAAAGACTGATACAAATGACAGCAACATGTTTTTGACTCTCATGCTTAAGCAGCTTGAAAATCAGGACCCTACGCAGCCTACGGATAACACACAGTGGCTTTCACAGCTTGCGCAGTATTCTTCTCTTGAACAGATGACCCAGATGAACAAGGGGCTTTCTGATTGCATGAGTTTCATATCTTCAATGTACAACGATATGAATATGAACAGCGAAATTAACCAGACACTTTCTATGATAGGAAAAGAAGTCACTCTTAAGATTCCTGATGAAGAGGACAAAACAAAATACACGACCGTTAAGGGTACTGTTTCAGAAGCTAGCTTTGAAGACGGCACCGGCAAGGTTAAGGTTGGTGATAAGTACTACTCTATTGGAAATATTATCTCAATAAGAGAATCAGACGGAACAATAAAAGACCCAATCATAGAAAACCACACAGACACAAGTGCTACAACAAAGAAAAGCTAATTTGAATAAAAATATATAATTCGGGAGGAAATAATGTCACAAGCTTTACACACAGCAAGCACCGGTATAAACGCCGGACAATCACACATCAATGTAATTGCAAACAACGTTGCAAACATTAACACAACAGCTTTCAAGGCTGCAAACATGACTTTTGAAACGCTCTATTCGCGCAACCTTTCTTACGGAAGCGCGGCGACAAAAGACGGCGGCGGTACAAACCCTAAACAAATCGGGCTTGGTGTTAAAGTTGGTGGTATAACCAGAAATTTCACTTCCGGTGAGTTTATCTCAACAGGCAGAGATATGGATACAATGATTTCCGGTAACGGGTTCTATGTTGTTCAGGACGCAGACGGAAAACAGTACTATACACGTGACGGTATTTTCTCATGCGACTCTGATGGTAATATTGTTACCCAATCCGGCATGAAAGTTGTTGCGACCAGAACAACTTACTCAAACGCAAGCTCTGATAAGACCTTGAAAGTTCCAAAACACTTGAGCGCAATAGTTAAGGGCGACCCTGAAATCGGTAACAAAAAAATAAGCGAACTTAATAACGCAAGTATAACTCCGGGCGATATTGTTGCCACAGTAACAGGTACAGATGCTGACGGTAATACGGTGACAAAAGATGTAATGCTAAAGGTTCCGGATGGCGACCCGACAATCAATGCAATATGTCAATCATTTAATGATGCAATTGCTGACGCGGGTATTAAGGGCGTGTCCTTTAACGCAGCAAACGGCGCGGTTTCTTATACAGGTACAATTTCGTTTCCGAACAGCGAACTCACTAATAGTAATTTCCTTGGCCAAACAGGTCTTAACTTGCAGAACCCTTCCGAGCAAATCAATCAGGTTGTTTCTTTAAATGAAATGGTTAACTACAACGATAAGAGCGGTATTTCACTTAAGTCAACAACTTTTGATGAAAACGGCGTTCTTGTTGCAACCTACGACGACGGCTCTGTGCTTACACAGTTCGTGGATAATACCGCGACAATTAAGTGGAAGTATACAACACCGGAAGGCGTAACAATTACCGGCGACGATGTTTCTGCAAATGGCGCGTCTATCCAGAACTCTAATTTCGTAATGGAGCTGGCAACAATGGTTAACGAAGAAGGCCTTGTTGCAATAAACAACAACCTCTGGGAATGGGGACCTGATGTTGGTGAAATCTTCTACGGCATGGCAGGTGAACTCGCGTTCGGTACCATTGAAACAAGCGGCTACGAAGGCGCTAACGTTGATATCGCGTTTGAACTCACAAACATGATTTCAGCCCAGAGAATGATTCAGATGAACTCACGCGTGTTCTCAACCGCGAGCAGCGTGATGGAAACACTTGCTTATCTTGGGCAATAACGGCTAAGATAAATGCTTAACAAAAAGGCATGCCTTTTAGTGTCAAAAACACACGGAAATCATGTCAAGTTGTTAACAAAAACAGCAAAACTTTACAAAACTTAATAATTTGAACATGGTCGAAATCCATGTGAATCATGGGTTTCGGCATGTTTGATAAAACGGTAAAAAGTTGTTACAAACTAGTACTTGTGCAGGTCATGAGGATTGGTATATAATACAATAGAGGGTTGAGGGGAAATGTTAATACCATCACAAACTTGGGGCGAAGATGTTGAAATTGATAGCTCATTGGTAGAAGCAAATCTTCACAAAATCAAACAAAGTATCGCACCTTATAACGTTAATATAATTGCAGTTACAAAGTATTTCGGGCTTAGAGCAATGCAGGCTGCCTATGTTGCAGGGGTTAGGGATTTTGCAGAATCAAGGGCTCTGGAGGCGATTTCTAAGATAGAAAGCTTGCCGGAAGAGGTCAGAGAAAATTCCACGTTCCACTTTATCGGTCACTTGCAGTCAAACAAAGCAGAAAAAGTTGTTAACCATTTTGATGTAATCCACTCTGTTGATTCCTTGAAAATTGCGGGTGCTATATCAAAAGCGGCTTGTCAATTGAATAAGAGAGAGAGAATTTTTTTGCAGCTTAACAACTCGGGTGAAGTTCAGAAGTCCGGATTTACAAAAGAACAGCTTAGAGCAGAGCTTGGGGATATACTTGAGCTTGGCGGAGTCGAAGTTGTCGGGCTTATGAACATGGCGCCTCTCGGGGCAGCTGATGATGAGCTTGAGCGGTTGTTCAGAGATGTAAGAGAGTTTAGGGATGAGCTTGAAGCAGAGTTTGGAATAAAGCTTCCTGAATTATCTATGGGTATGAGCAACGATTACGAAATTGCAGTTAGAGAAGGTGCAACGGCTATCAGAATTGGTAGAAAGTTATTTACATAAAATATAAATTGGAGGAGAAATGGCATTATCAGAAGGACTTAAAGGGTTCGTAAACTTTTTCACAAAGAGCTTTAATGAAGGAGGCGACGAAGACGCATTCATGGATTTGGTAGACCGTGACAGCGATTATGATACAGATGGAACACTTGCATTGGATACAATGTACGGTACAAGAGTAAAACCTGAACGCTCTTTTGAAAGAGAATCAAAAGTTATTTCTCACCCAAATTCTTACAAGTCTGGCGAAGTTACAGTGATTGAACCTCGTTCATTCTCTGAATCAGCACAGATTGTTAAAAAAATAATCGACAAGAAGACAGTAATTTTGCACCTTGACTTGTTGGACAAAGAACAGTCTCAAAGAACAATTGACTTTATTTGCGGTGCTTCTCATGCGCTTAACGGAACAGCTCAGAAAATCAGCGACATGGTATTTATTTTCACACCGAACAATGTTTCATTGTCAGTAGAAAACGGCGCTGTTCAAAGCAAATTTACCGAGTCTTTGTGGAACAAACCTCTATAATTAGGGGAAAATAATTTTGGGTTTGCACTTTTTGTGCAACTCGGAGATGAAGTATGAAATTTTAAATAATATATTGATTTGTGATAGTTGGATTTTCAGGATGCTTTTAGCATCCTTTTTATTTTGTCCGAATTATCCGTTTACTTCTATTCCCTGACGCGGTATAATGTCGAAAAAGGAGCCAGAATGCCAGACAGAATTGTAGAAGTTTATGCGGGAGCTTACGCCAGCGGAAAATCCGAAACAGCACTTAATAGAGCAATCCAGTACGTAAAGAACAACAAATCTGTAACACTTGTTGATTTGGATACGGTTGAACCTGCATATACTTTGCGCCCGATTGCGGGTGAGCTCCAGAGCATGGGAGTTAATGTCATAACCCAGCCGGATAACTTCGGACTCGGAGAAGCGGCAAGCTATATTACTCCGGCACAGGTCAATTGCCTCGCAACTGACAGCGATATTATAATCGATGTCGGATATGGTGCAGGCGGACTTGATATTCTGGATATTATTAATAATATCGGGGACGAAAAAGATATCAGGATTTATCTTGTTGTGAACACGTCCAAGTTTGAGACCTCGACTGTCGAAAATATTATTGAGTATGCAACCTTTGCCAAGGGGCTTGAAAAACGTGATTGGAAAAAGTTTACAGGAGTGATTTCAAATACACACTTCGGCGATGAGACAACAAAAGAAGATGTTATAAACGGTTATAACAAACTCAAAAAAGCATGCGAAATTATTAATTTACCAATAAGAGCAATCGGCGTGGACGAAAAACTCTTGAAAGAGTTTGACTCAACCTATGACGGAGTCGAAGTCTGGTTCTACAAACGCATGATGCCAAAAGCTTTCTGGTAAATAGCCCCCCCTGCTGAGACGCCAAACTTGTAGTCACAAGCCCAACTGAATATATTTACCCCTAGCACATAACAATCCACAGGAGCTTTCGCATAAGTCTCCCAAAATATATCCCTATCAGGCTGAAAAATATGTCATAAAAGATTTGTACTCCGCTTTGTGATGCTATCCAGCTTGTTACAAGATCCATTGGTGCGTGTCTTAGGGTTGCAATGAAGAGCATATAAAGGATTCCCAGGATATGAATGATGATAACCCCGATTACTGAAATCAGAAGTATTCTCAAAAAGTCTGTCTTACCTTTAAGAAGCGTGCCTGCAAAAAATATTGCCGGAAGAAACGCTAAAATATAGCCGAATCCGTATTCAAACAGGTAGCTTATTCCGCCTCCAAGGGCAAATATCGGGAAAAACAGCCCGAGAATTATGTAAAATATTATTGATAATATCCCGTATTTTCTTCCGAGAAGCGCCACAATGAAAAATACAATCGGAGTCTGGGGGATGTATTTGTAGTTTTTTATGAAATGATGAAAAATTTCTGTCTCGGTTGGGTCATTAGCCATAAATATAAACGTATCCAGAGGCAGGTAAGGGTGGGTAAGTGTTACCTGTGTGAATGTGGCAACGATTATGAATAGTACGCACAGGCAGGTCAAAATAAGGGTGCCAAGCGTGAATCTCACTTGCTCTCCTTTGTATTTAAAGCTGTCTATTTGTTTTTCTACCCTTTTACTCATTTGATTTCTATTAATGTTTTTAATTTTTCAATGTTTTCTATGTATTTGTTTTTAAATTTATCGTAAAAAATATTTTCAGTCCACATTATAAGTGCGTCTTCGTTGTTGTCCTGATAATACCCTTTTCTTGTTCCAAGTGATTGGAAGCCGTATTTTTCGTAAAGCTTGATTGCCGGAGTGTTTGAAACCCGAACCTCAAGCGTAAGATACTTCACTCCGTCCTTGTAACAGTCCTCAATAATCCTGTGTACAATGGCTTCACCGATGTGATTTCTAAGAAACTTCTTTTTTACGGCAATTGTTGTCACATGACCTTCGTCAATGATGTGCCAAGTGCCGGCATAACCAACAAGCTCCCCGTCAGCAGTTTTTGCAGCGTAATATTTTGCAAGATTATTAGACATTTCGTCATAGAAAGATGATTTTGCCCAGTGGTGCTTGCCGTAAGCTTCTTCTTCAATCTGAACGACACCGTCGATGTCGTCCTGGGTCATTTTGGTAATATAAATTTCTGAAATCTTAGTTAAGGACATAGGCTTTCCCAATCTATATCGTCATCGGTCTCTTCACCCGGCTCAACAATATGGTCTCCGTCTTCAAGCATGAGCATAAGTGAAAGCCTGAGTTGTTTTTTGTAATTTTCAAGCGCTTTTTCTCTTGTTTTAGCACAGAATGCAAAACTCGGAATCTCTTTTATTTCAATATAATGGTAAGGATTCCCGTTGAAATCCAAGTCAGTACCCTCAATCAGTGTCCAATCAAGGTTCATATAGTAATCTAAGTCTTTTTCGCTACTCATCAAGAGACCTTTCATTTAGCGGTTGTTTAATCATAATCCCTTCTCCGCCGATAACATCAGCTTGTTTTCCGTTAATGTACAGATAAACAGGAAGGTTTGTATTTGCTTTTGCAGTTTTTATAAGCTGTCTGAGTCTTACATAAAGGCTTTCTGTTCCGCCTCCACCTTCAAATGCGGATGAAAGGTCTATCATGATACTGTCTGAGCCTTCTCTTACAGAGAGAATCTTTGTTCCTTGCGGAATCTCAGAGGTGAAGCCTTTTGATTTTTCCCATTTTGAAGGAGCTGAAACAAGCTCTGTGATTGCGTATTCAAAACAGGACTTCTGTTTTTCCAAATCGCACTCCCTGTTTACAGAACGAAGCTTCCCGTTTGAATCTGATATAAATATTTTGACTGTCTTAACTTTTTTCTCATCAGGCGCTGGTATCGGCTCATCCGGAATTTCAGGCAGCTCTTCTACGTCAACCTTTGGCGTCTCGTGCGAGAAATTGAAGTCAAACCCGTCTTTGTGGAAGAGTGAAAAATACACGTACAAAACCGTGATAAGTATCAGAATAAACAAACCCAGCTTTTGAGAAAAATTCATAGTTAGTCTCCTTCTACAAATATTTTACCATTAATTTTCACTTTGTTATCCATAATGTTTACATTCTCGATTTTCCCTTTACATTTCTTTGAATCGAGCATCTCTAACGTAAATTCAAGCGGGTTTAAAAGGTTTAGCAAATTTGCAACCCTGTCTAAAGATATCTTGCCGTAAGCACTGTCCAGCTTGACATTCACAGCCTTGATTTTTCCGTTTACGACTTTGAAATCAGATGAGGCGATAAACACCTTGTTCTTGCTCGCAGGCGCAATCGGGAAATTGTACTCTGTTAAGATGTAAAGCTTGTTGTTTCTGATTTTGGTGCTTACACCCATCACCTGAAACATCGGATAAGCCAGCTTGCTTACAGAATCAATGATGTATTTGTACTCACTGCGCTTTAGCGCTGCGTTCATGCTCTCTTCAGAAAGCTCAAGGTCGTAGGCAAAAGTCATGTCTGACTTAAACTCAACAGGGTCCTTTGTGTAGTCAACGTAGTTGTAATCACTCAAAGTCTTTAAGTGAACATAAGGAATCGGGATTTGCTCCACGATGACGTCTTTTCCTGTGATTTCAAGGTGCTTAAATATACCCTTTTTCATGCTGGAAAGCGTGTAACCCGTGAATTTGACTTTGAAATTCGCACCCGTGTCTTTTTTTAGCGAGCTTCTTATAACACGCTCTGCAATCCCCTCTGCCATAGGGTTCATAACTGCAAAGTGCTTTCTGTTTTTTAAATAATCCTGCGAACACTTGTCAGTTTTAGCAAACGCCATTCCTGTAGATAAAACTCCTAGGCTCAGGAGTAATAATAAAATCTTTTTCATAATATACATATCCTTTTTTATTCTGTTTCTTTCACACCTTTAAAAAACTCGTTTGTTATAAGTTGTGAATATTTTTTCTTTTCGCTGACGGATATTGCAAGTTTTTCCGCTCCGTCAGATGTTGTAACACTTGCCACTACCCCTGAAATATCAGAAAATGGAAGCTTTGTTACTTTTGCATCAAATTTTGCATACGGCACCTGCTTTCCGTAAACATTCATTGTGCCGCGGCTTGTTACTGTAATATCCTGTACAGTAACGGCCTGATACTTAAATTTTTCGGCTAAATTTTTGAGTTTTTTATCAATTTTGTCACTCTTGATGTCATCCTGGCTTAGAAGCGGCTTTTTGCCGGAATCCACAATGACCATTTTTTGTCCTGATGCCTTGTGCTCTGCAATAATTGCTTTGTACCCGACAAGGTTTACGGCATTGTCAATCTGAAACTCTTCGTTAAGATTTGAAAAATTTCCGATTTTTTTTGCACTCTCAAAGGCATGCTCCTGTATAAAATTTGTTACACTTACTTTTACAGCCTCCACATATTTCTGTCCTCCGATGGCGTTAAATCCAATGACAGCAAGGACTAGAAGGAAAGCGTTAAAAACTATCTTAATTAATCTAAACATTACTTGCACCTGTTGTATATATTATGTACAATTATAACTATGACAAAACCTGAAATCAATCTAGTAAATACAACAGATGTTTGCGCAGAAGACGCAACTCCTGCAATGCAGCGATACCTTGAAATTAAGAAAGAAAATCCCGGCTGTCTGTTATTGTACAGAATGGGTGATTTTTACGAAACGTTTTTCGAAGATGCCGTGACCCTTTCACGCGAGCTTGAAATAACTCTAACCGGAAGAGACTGCGGAGCAAAGCTCGGAAGGATTCCTCTTGCAGGGATTCCTGTAAAATCTCTCGAGGGTTATCTTGAAAAACTCGTTGCAAAAGATATTAAAGTCGCAATCTGCGAACAGCTTGAAGACCCTAAACTTGCAAAAGGGATTGTAAAACGCGGGGTTGTGAGAATTATTACAGCAGGCACACTGCTTGAAAGCAATTTCCTGAACCAGAACAGCAACAACTACCTGTGTGCGATGTTTGCAGATGGTGATAAGTGGGGATTTGCCTACACGGATATTTCTACCGGCGAATTTAAAACAACCCAGCTCGATTACGAGACTGTTCTGACCGAGCTTGCAAGAATCCAGCCTTCTGAAATTGTTGCTCCGGCTAAGAAGCTGAAGATTCAGCCGTTCCAGATTGTTCCGGAAGAAACTGTTGACCTGCCGGATGAAATTGTGCAGAACTATAACTGCTCAAAGGTTCCTTACAGAGTTTTTGAAGATGCGTTTGCACAAAACAACCTTAAACAGGTTTTCAAATTGAACAACCTTGATGCAATCGGGTACAATAGCTGCACGCTCGGATTCAGAGCTGCTGCTGCCCTGCTTGCTTATATCTGGGAAAACCTGAAAGAAGGGTTCCCAAAATTTGAAAGAATTGAGACTTACGAGCTTTCTTCCTATGTTGCGATTGATTCCCACACAAGAAAGAACCTCGAGCTAACTGAGACATTGCGTGACAAGAGCAAGTTTGGCTCGCTTTTGTGGGCGATTGACAGAACGTCTACGAATATGGGGGCAAGACTTCTAAAATCCTGGATTTGCCAGCCGCTTAAGGATTTGAAACAAATTCTTAAGCGCCAGGAAACAGTTAAGAAGCTTGTTGAAAACCCTGCAGGCAGGTATCAGCTTGAAGAGCAGCTCAAAAAGATTTACGACATCCAGCGTCTTGCAACCAGATTGAGCAATGTATCTGCCGGCCCGCGTGACTTTTTGAGCCTGAAAGTCTCTTTGCAGGCGCTTCCTGAACTCGTGGAGACTGCAAAAACAGTCGGACTTTCAAGTTTTGAAAAAATCGAAAGTTCGCTTGACAGCATTGAAGACTACACGGATTTGATTGAGCAGACAATCTGCGAAGACGCGCCGATTGTGATAAAAGAGGGCGGTCTGATTAAGCCGGAGGTAAGCTCCGAGCTGGATTATTTAAGAGACCTTATGCACAACGGGGAAAACTGGCTCAAAGATTTTGAACAGAAAGAAAAAGAAAAGACCGGAATCTCGACTCTCAAGGTCGGATACAACAGGGTTTTCGGTTACTTTATCGAGGTCACTAATTCTAACCTTGACAAGGTGCCGCAAAATTATGTCAGAAAACAGACTCTAACCGGTGCTGAAAGATACATTACAGACGAGCTCAAAAAACACGAGGACGAAGTTCTCACAGCGCAGGTTAAGGCGTATGAACTTGAGTACAAGCTGTTCAGTGATTTCAGGAATTATTCAAAAGAGTTCGTTACTCTGATTAGAGTCGCAGCTGAATGCATTGCGGAGCTTGATGTGTTCACATCTTTTGCATCAGTTGCTTCAGAGCAGAATTACATTTGCCCTGTAATGAACGAGAGCGGGAATTTCTTTGTTCAAAACGGGCGTCATCCGGTGCTTGAAAAGATTCTTCCGCTCGGGAATTATGTTCCGAACGATATCGAGCTCTCAAGCTCAGACAAGACTAAGACCCAGTTCATGATTCTTACAGGGCCTAACATGGCCGGTAAATCGACTTACATGAGGCAGAACGCGATTATCGCAATCCTTGCGCAAATTGGTTCGTTCATCCCTGCTGATTACGCTGAAATCGGGATTATCGACAAGATTTTCACCCGCGTGGGTGCAAGCGATGATTTGACTCTGGGTAAATCAACTTTCATGGTTGAAATGACTGAGACTGCTTACATTCTGAACAGCGCAACAGACAAGAGCCTTATCCTGATTGACGAAATCGGGCGCGGAACGAGCACCTACGACGGCGTTGCAATTGCGTGGTCGGTTGCAGAATACATTGCGAGCAAAATCAAGGCAAGGTGCATTTTTGCAACCCATTACCATGAGCTGAACGTTATGACAAAAGCCTTCCCGCAGATTAAGAACTACAGAATCACGGTAAGTGAGCAAAACGGCGAAATCGAGTTTTTGAGAAAAATTGTTCAGGGCGGCGCAAGCAAGAGCTACGGTATTCAGGTTGCGAAAATGGCAGGGCTTCCTAATGTTGTAGTTAAGCGCTCGGAAGAGCTCATGAGCCGTATGCAGCGTGATTTTTCAAAGAACCTTGCAGGGCGAAAAAAGGGCGACGAAATGGATTTAGAGAGTCTCGCGCCTCAACTGAATTTGTTTGAAGGTGAGTAATGGACATCTTTGTTATAGAAATAGTTGACGCTGACAATGTGCACATGGAGCTTCTGAAACAGTTCCAGAAAAAAGAGATTTCGAATCCCCAAAAGTGGAACGAACACTGCCTTTCTTACCTGATGGTGGACAGGGTTTTGAGGGAAGTCTACAAGATTGAAGACAGAGAAATCGAGTTTGTGGGCAAAAAACCTTTCCTTAAAAACAGGAAGAAGTTTTTCAGCATAAGCCACAGCAACGAGTTTATTGCTCTTGCGTTTTCCGACTTTGATTGCGGGATTGATATTGAGAAAATAAAACTCAGAGAGTTTGAAGAAATCTCAAAGCGAATGGGGTTCAAATGCAATACGCTCGAGGAGTTCTACAACGAA
Source organism: uncultured Candidatus Melainabacteria bacterium (assembly GCA_949902595.1). Classification (GTDB taxonomy): domain Bacteria; phylum Cyanobacteriota; class Vampirovibrionia; order Gastranaerophilales; family Gastranaerophilaceae; genus CAG-196. The sequence continues at coordinate 24,924 of CATLDC010000007.1, forward strand.
TGGACAAAGTATGAGGCTGAATACAAGCTCGGAAAGCCGGCGCAAAAGTTTAAAAAGTTCCATTTTGATGAGTACATTATTACGGCAGCGAGCGTGAATATCAATGAAGAGTTTGAGATTTATATTCAAAGCGGAAATGTTTTTCCTAACGCAGCCGGCTGATATTGCTAAAGTTTGAGGAAGTTTTGCCGATAATCTTTATATAAATATAAGGAATATCGAATGGCAAGAATTATTGAATCACAAACCGGCGCAAGAAGAATGATTAAGATGTCAGTGGATGACGTCATCTCTGTTGTGTTGGACTACCAGAGGATTGTCCCGAGGTTTTCAACAACAGAAGAGGCCAGAAATTATCTGAGCGATACTGTCATTTATATTCCGGAGGATTCTTAGAAAAAGTCAGAAGAAGACAGGTCTGCAAGCGCGTTTTTGGCTTCTTCAAACGTAGGATCCTGCTCAAGAATTTCTATATAGAGTTCTTTGGCCTTATCTCTGTTATTATTTTCGTACAACAAGGCGAGATTGTATTTTGCTTGTATAAGCCCTGAATCATACATAATCGCCTTTTTGAATGCTTCTTCCGCGTTCTTCATATCGTGCTGCGCTGCGTACATAAGCCCGACACGGTATAAACCGTTAGGGTTCTTTTCATCAACCTTTAAAAGGTCAGTTAGCGCTTTCTTCTCTTCAAAGAAGTGCCCGAGCTGATGGTGGGATTCTGATAAAAGCAGGAGATACTTTGCGCTGTTTTCTTTCTGCTTGTCGTATTCAAGCGCACGGCTGAGCGATTCTATCGCACTTGAGTAGTTTCTCTGCTCATAATTGTTTTTTGCAACATTGTAATAAATTTCAGGGTTCAATGCGTTGTATTGAGTCGCGTTCCTCAATGACTCGTATGATTCATCGTATTTGCCCTGCTCCGCATAGTTAATGCCCCATTTTATGTAAAGCTCGCAGATTAGCATGTTTACAGTCTTTGCTTCACGCTGGGTGGCCTTGTCAAGAAGCAGCATGTATCTTTCTAGCGCTTTTTCAAACTGCTTCTTTTCAATATAAGTGTCAGCAAGCTCCAAAGTTACATCAAACCCGTTCTGTGAAAGCATTGCAAGGTCTTCCAGTATTGAAATCCCTTCATCCGTGCGGTTAAGCTTGATGTTGAACTTGGCAATGTCGTTTCTTACCTTGAATTTGTCAGAACCCTGAATGTCAAGAAGCTTTTCAGAGTAATCAATAGCTTTTTCAAAGTCCTCTGTTTCAACATACAGAGTTACGAGCGTTTCGTAAATCCATAACAGGATTTTAGGGTCTGTAACAAAAGACAACATGTAAATGAGCGTGTCAATTGCCACAGGATAGTTCTTGATTTTTATGTAAAGCTCGATGAGCTTCTTGTTTGTGTTTACGTCGTTTGGATAAATTCCGAGCCTGATTTTGTAAGCTTCAAACGCAGCCGGGTAATCATGCGCCTCTTCGTTTAATTCTGCAAGGATTCCCTGAACATTCGCAATGTCTTCGTCCAATTCAAGCAGCTCTGCAAGTACGTTGTATACCTGAATTGAAGAATAAAGCTGATCTGTTTGCCTGTAGAGCTCTGCAAGCTTTCTTACGACGTCCTTGTCTGTGTTCTTGTGCTCGAAGATAAATTCAAATTCTTTTATTGCTTTGTCCAGAATCTGTTTTTTTATAAAACAGTTCCCTAAAACTAAATGGGTCTCAATGCTGTTGGGCTTCTTTTTGAGTATAATCATGCACTGCTTGATTGCCTGATTGTACTTTCTGTCCTCAAAGTATGCCTTTGCAAGGTAGATTCTGACGTCAATGTGCCCCGGAACCCTGTCAAGGTACTTTGTTGCAAGAAGCTGGACAAGCGAGTACTCCTTTTTGTCAAAAAGAACTTCTACCTGCTCAAGAATGTTTTTTGTAGATAGCTGTAATTCGTCTCCCTTACCGTTGTTGCCCTGAAACAATATTATCGAATATAAAATATATATAGCAGCAATTGCTACCACAAAAGCGATAATAATTATGATAAGGTTAGTATCTGACATTTAGCTTCTCTTCTTAATCAAATAAATATATCAGTATTATACATCATAACTCGTAAAAATAAAAGTTTTTAATATTTGCAGTTTACTTTTAGATGGTTTTGATTAAATAATATGAGTATGAAGAGAATAGTTTTTGTATTGTTTATGATGATATCACTTGGCCTGCCTTCTGCTGCCTACGACGGACTGGACGAGTTTTCCGGAATCGACAGAGCATGGGACGGGCAGAAGTCTATAACTAATAAGGAATTTGAAGAAGCTATCGACACCCTCGAGGCAAAAAAGAAACAGCGCGAGGCAAAACAGCGCAAACGCCAGATTAAACGTATCGGAGGCGGCGGTACAAGCCTGCATCCCGGACTGCAGCCGGATGCAGAGATTAAGCCGATGACCTCGATTGATAAAAAAGACGAGGGGCTGCTTCTTAATGTTCCGGTGACCATGATAATCGACGACTGCCCTCTGGAAAAGGGATACTATAAGGTTGTTGCAGAGCGTGATAAGAATAATGATATATATTTATCGTTTTACCAGTCAAGATTTTTTAAGGGCAAAGTGAGGGCGAGCGAGACAAACGACGATTTTGACGAGGAAACTATTGATTTTGTTAAGCTTATTCCATACAACGATAGCTTTGTCCGGATTATATTCGGGTCTCTTGATTTTAATGCGTACGCCTATGTGCGCTATAATAATGATGTTTCCGGTGATTAATGCGCTGTTGAATTTTAACAGCAAATTGGTAGTTGTAAAATTCTGAAAATATGGTATGATAGAAAAGTAGGTTTTCTTTCAAATGTTATATAACATTTCAAGAAAATAGTATAAACAATTGATTTCAAAACGAATGCTGCATAGTATAGTTTTGATTAGATGAGAGTTATAAGTAGTTAGAAGTATAACAACATGAAGATGCGCAATTATATGAAGAAAAAAGAAGAGAATGTAACCGCATGCAACCTTTCAACAGACGAGTTGATAGAAAAGACAGCGGGACGCAGAAGAGTACAGCTTAACAAAAAAGGAAAAGCAGCTCTTGCGCTTTGCTGTGTCATACCTGTGGTTTGTATCATGATGTCTGTCAAGGGTCTCAAGCCGGTTGAAGAATTTGATGAGGGCTCAATAGGACTCGTTTCGGCTCCTATTACAGCTGCCTCTGCCAAGAAGGATTTGATTTCAATTCCGACGGGTACGGTAAAAGCTAATCCGTTTCTGCCTTACAGAGATATCGGCGGAACTTCTGTTACTGATGTTCCAAAGTTCGATATTGTAGAGCCTCCGGAAATTGTAAATGAAAGTTCCGACGCAGCAAGGGTAATGGATACCATCGTTACAGGTATTCTGTACGACAAGTTCAGCCCGTCTGCAATCCTGAATATTGAAGGCAATGATTACCTTGTTAAAAAGGGTGACACTGTAAACAACTACAAGATTGTTAACATCATGCAGGACAGTGTTACTGTTAAACTTGGAAGCAACACTTTCAAAGCAGGTATAGGTGAAATATTAACAGAAGGGTCAGTAAATCATAATGACGTTTCAAATTTAAGTAAAAAATTCGGAGGTGAAAGACGATGAGATATAATCATATACAAAGATTTTTGTCAGCTGCCTTGTTATTAGCATTTACCGCTCCTTCCGGTCTTGCTGTTTCAACATACGATGCAGTAGCGCCGTACAGCAGCTCAATGACTTTGTCAGGTGATGTAAGATTAACAAACAAGAATGACAAAATTACATTAAGCTTAAGAGAGTCAGATGTTAAGCAGGTGTTGAGAATGTTTGCTGACAAGGCAGGAATGAATGTTGTGTTCCACTCTTCAGTAGATGGAAAAGTAACGCTCGACTTGGTTAATATGCCTGTTAACGACGCGTTTAATTTGATTTTGCAGGTTGCAGGATTGAACTACTATACACAGAACAATACTTTGATTGTTGTTGCAAAAGACAATGCAGACAACGCGGTATTTTCTAAGCAGGAAATGATGACATTCCCTGTTAAGTATGTTAGTGCTTCCAAGATTGCAGACTTTTTGAACAAGAATGTTTTCGGTATGAAGAAAGCAGGGCTTTCAAGTGTTGACGCTGCAACGGTTAACACTGCAACAAACGAAATTATTGTATTTGGTATGAAATCAGACGCTGCGATTGTTGAAAAGGTTATCGAACAGCTGGACAGAGAACCTTTGTCAAAGACTTTTGCAGTTAACCACACAACTCCGGCTGAGATGGCTGACATGATTTGTAACATGCTTCTTCCGTCACGCGGTTCTGTTGGCGGTGCTGATTCATCAAAATCAGGCGGGTTTGCTCCAAAATCACCAGGGTCAAGCACCGGTGGTGCTGCCGGTATCATGACCGGTGCAGCAGCAGGCTCAAGCGACAGCGAATTAAAATTGGGCGAAGGCATTGTTGCTTGTACAGTAGCTCCATCAAATTCAAGCTCTGTATCATCTCCGTTTGATGTTCAGAACTTAGCAATCTCATACTTCCCTCAAAGAGGTACAGTATCAATGATGGGCGGTTCAGAAGCTCAAATGAGAATGGTTGAAAACTTCATCAAGGCTAACGATGTTAAGCAGCCTCAAGCATATTTGGAAGTATCAATCGTTGAGCTTAACGAACAAGGTAGCAAAGAGTTCTCTAACGATTGGTCTGTGCAGAGTACAGCATGGGGTGTAAGATTCCACGGTGGTAAAGTTAACGGCGGAAGAGAAGCTTCTCCGGAAGCTCGTTGGTACGATTACACTTATAAACAATTTGTTGATGGAAAATGGAATGACGACGGAACATACACTCCGCCTCAATGGATTACTGTTGACGGACAAAAACAAAATGTTTACGGAAGCGGTTCTTATATCTCATGGCAGATGAACTACCTGATTGAAAACCAGAAGGCAAGAGTTCTTGCTAACCCGAAATTGTTGATTACAAACGGTCAGGAATCAGTTATCGACTTAACACAAGACTACGTTGAAAAGGTAACATCTGAATTCTTGTCATCATCAAGCAACGGTGTTGGTGCAACAGGTACTGTTCAGAAAACATACACAATCGGTGAAGACCAGGGTATCAAGGTTACTTTGACTCCGTTCATTTCACCTGATGGTTATGTAACAATGAACGTTAAGCCTGAATACGCAACAGTAGCAGGTCAGGTTACATCAATGGGTCAAACCGGCGACAGAGATATTGCTGCAACATTGTTAAGCAGAAGAAACCTCGACTTGAAGAATGTAAGAATTAAAGATGGTGAAACATTGATTATCGCTGGTTTGATTCAGGAAACTGAAACAAAAACAGTTCAGAAGATACCTATGTTAGGTGACTTGCCGGTAATCGGTTCTGTCTTTAGATCAACATCTACTTCTAAAGGTAAGTCAGAGCTCGTTATTATGCTCACACCAAAAATCATTAACGACGGCGAAGGTGCAGTAGCGGATAGTTTGTAATTTATGTCTAAACAACTGGAAAAACTAAAGAATAGTATAAAACAAGAATACTTGAAAAACTTTGAATTAAACCTGATGAAATCATCAGGTTTTATTCCAGTTGACAAAAGACAGAACGACTTCTTTGTTATCCTGAATAAAGATAACGCGGGCGATAAGGGCAAAATCGAATCAATAGTTCGGGAAAAATTCAATAACCTGAACCCTAAATTCATCCCGATTACCGCAGGTGAGTTCAACGAGATTTTTGATTCAATAAATTCTGAACCAAAACAAGCACCACAACCACAGCAGCAACCGGAGGAAGCTAAACCTGAACAGCCGTTAGAACCAACAGCAGAAGAGATGCTCGTAAGCGTTGGCTGGATTACTCAGGAGCAGCTAAAAGAGTGCAGCGAACTTGCGCAAAACAGAAATGTTCCTCTTGATGCAATATTCTTTGAAAAAGAGTATCTTTCTTCCGATAGAATAGCATCTTATCTCAAGAAAAAATACGGGTTTGATGTTGTTACAAAATCGAATATTGTGGTTGATACAACTATTTTGAAGATGCTTCCTGATGATTTCGTGGAGAAAAAACGCACGGTTATTATGTCAATGGAAGGCAACAAACTCGCTGTTGCAATGGTCAATCCTAATGACAAATACACCGTGAGAGAAATTTCTCTCTCAACCGGACGCTCCTTGAATATCTATTGCATACCTTACTTTGAATACGAAATGTATTTGAAAGAATACATGCTCCAGAAGAAGAGCGAACAGGCTGCAAAAGAAACAGAACGTATTATTCAGAGCATTGAAGAAGAAGCAGCAGAGTTCAATAACGAAGAATCTCTCTGGGCTCAGGTTGAAAAAGAACTTCAAGACGCGAGCGGAAACGTAGCGAAATTTGTTTACAAAATCATTACCGACGCGATTGATGCAAAGGCTTCCGATATTCACATCGAACCTCGACTCGGCTACTATGTTGTAAGACTTCGTTCCGACGGTATCCTGAAAAAAGTGCTGGAAATTCCGGGCAGTATTGAACAGGCTGTTATTACACGTTTTAAGGTTCTTGCAAGAATGAACATTGCAGAACACAGAAGACCACAGGACGGTACATTCTCTATTAAGTACAACGAAAGAATGTACGACTTCCGTATTAATACCTTGCCTGTATCAGGCAAAGAAAAGGTCGTAATCCGTATCCTTGCTCCAGCAGTGAGCTTGAAAACAGCTGGAGACAAGATGATTATTGCCGGAGCTTCTGAATCAGATATCGGCAAAATCCATGACATGGTTCAGTCTCCAAACGGGATTATTCTAACCTCCGGCCCTACAGGTTCTGGTAAAACAACCACCCTGTACACAATTTTGAAGTCTTTGAACAAAGAAGACGTAAATATTACAACAATTGAAGACCCGATAGAAATTAAACTTGAAGGTATTAACCAATCACAGGTTAATGCAAAGGCTGATATTACTTTTGCTTCCTGTATGAGAGCAATCTTAAGACAGGACCCTGATATTATTCTTATCGGTGAAATCCGTGACTTTGAAACGCTGGAAGTTGCTATCTCTGCTGCGCTTACCGGTCACCTTGTATTAAGTACCGTTCACACCAACTCAGCGGCCGCAACTGTAACGCGTTTGATTGAAATGGGTGCAAAGGATTATCTTGTGTCTTCTACGCTTACAGGGGTAATTGCACAACGTCTTGTAAGAAGACTTTGTGATAACTGTAAAGAAGGTTACTTCCCTACAGAAGAAGAGGTTAAACATATCACGACTAATCCGGAAATGCAGCAACAGCTTATGAAGACAAAGCTGTACAGAAAGAAAGGCTGCAAGGATTGCGGATACCTCGGCTATACCGGCCGTCTTGGTATTTATGAAGTAATGCCTATTACAAGAGAAATTAAGAAGTTGATTGCACAGGGTGCTCACGATATTGAAATTGAAGAAGCAGCTGTTGCAGCCGGAATGAACACTCTTAAGTATTCTTGCTTGAACCACATTATTGAGGGTGCAACAACAACAAGCGAGTTTGTGAGAGTCCTAGGTTATGCTAACGAATAAGTAATGAAGAAGAGGTTTTTATGCCAATATACAGTTATACAGCACTTAAACAAGGTAAAGAAGTTGTAAGAGGAGAAATCACAGCTTCTGATTTGAAGGATGCTCGTGACGTAATCCGTAAAATGGGCCTGGTTCCTACAAAGATTAGCGAGTATACAGATTCAAAACAGAAAAAGACTGCGCGTATATCAACACTTTCCTTGAGCGAAAAGATTGACTTCTTGTCGACTCTTCAAATCTTGTTGACATCAGGTATACCGGCCGTTGAGTCTTTAATGTTTATGGAACAGGAAGCTGCTAAGGCAAAAATCAGGAATATGTCTAAAATTCTGAAAACCCAGATTATGGCAGGTTCAACTTTTGCAGATACTCTTGCAAGATATCCGCAGGTATTTGGGTATATATTTATCGGTTTGATAAAAGCCGGTGAAGAATCCGGTGAATTGGAAAAAACTCTTGGTCGTATGAAAGACCTTCTTACAAAACAGGCAAATATTAAGGGGAAAGTTATTGGTACATTAATGTATCCGGCTTTCGTTGTTGTTTTGGCTTTTTGTATAACTCTTGTAATGTTGTTGTTTGTATTCCCAACGTTCAAGGAAATGTTTGAGTCACAGGAAAAAGCTTTGCCGCTTATTACTTCGTTAATGATTAATGCGGGAGATTTCTTGAAGACATATTGGTTTACAATTCCAATATTTATAGTAGCTGTAGTTGCATTCTGTTTTATGATGGTAAATTGGCAGCCGGCAAGAAATGTTTTAGATAGATTTGTGCTGAAAATACCTTTATTTAATAACCTTATTTTGTATTCAAATTATTCAAACTTTTTATCAGTAATGAGTGTGTCTTATGATGCAGGTATTCCGATTGTAGACTGTCTGCACCTTGGTGTAATCACTCTTACAAATTCAGTTTTGAGAAACAAGATGAGTAGCGCAATTGTAAAGGTTCAACAAGGTTTGCAAGTATCTCAGGCTCTTAAGGCAACAAAAGTTGTTCCGAGAATGCTTCTGTTTATGATAGCAACAGGTGAGCAGTCAGGTCGTTTGGGTGACATGCTTGAAAAGGGTGTAAACTTCCTTGATAAGACACTGGATGGTATTATTGATACAATGACCAAGATGATTGAGCCTTTAATGCTTTTGGTAATCGGTAGTATCGTATTGGTAATGGCACTTGCGCTGTACTTACCACTCTTCCAGTCTTATATGTCTTAATCGGAGAAAGAAGTGTAATGGAAAACAACGAAATTTTAGAACTAACCACCTCTGCATGGAGAGAAAAGGTTTACATAGAAACAACCGAGCACGTTATTAAGGGCTATGTCTTCATGCCGAAAATCGGTAAGAGGAGCAGACTTCTTTCTGAAATCCTTAATACTAATAAGCAGTTTATAGCGGTCAAGAATTGTACTCTGGAATCAAAGTTGAACCCGCAAAAAGAAGTTGAAGAACACGAGTTTCTGCAACTCAATATCTCTACAATTCTTTTGATGAGACCTCTCTATGAAGACTAAAACCTATGTAATAACAGGCGCAACATCAGGTATTGGTAAGGCACTGCTCTTAAAACTGGCAGAAGAAAATGTTGTTTTTGCCGGCTACAGAAACAAAGATCACGTATCTATGCTTCAGGAGATTTCTCCGAATATCTACCCTTTTTATGTGGATTACGCAAAACCCGAGACAATAAAACTTGCTGCTGATTATTTGATTTCAAAGTGCACTAAAATCGACACACTTATAAATATTGCAGGCTGCGTTGTAGCAGGCCCTGTTGAGAAAATCGAGATGAGCGAAATCAGACGCCAGTTTGACGTGAATGTGTTCGGACATCTTGAGTTCTCAAAACACCTGCTTGAAATCCTGACAGACGGCAAAATTATAAACGTAAGCTCAATGGCAAGCTTCGGAATCTTTCCTTTTATTTCACCGTACTGCGCGTCAAAACGCTGCCTCGACATGTTCTTTAATTCCCTGCTTGTTGAAAACAAAAAGAATATCAAGGTTGTTTCAATAAAACCCGGAGTAATTGCAACACCTTTGTGGGGCAAATCAGTTGATGAGAACTCAAAATACCTGAATAACTGCGCAGGCTACGAAAGAGAAATGGAATTTCTGATAAAAAATGCAGCTAAGAACCAGTCATCAGGACTCTCTATGGAAAAAGTTGTGAATACAATTCTTAAAGCAGACAGGGCAAAACACCCGAAACTTTCTTACACAGTGGGCTTGGATGCGTTTTGTGCAAGCTTTGTTGCTAAACTCCCTCAAAGTGTTGTAAATTGTATTATTAAGCAAGGTTTAAAGTGTAGAATCAAAAAATAATTGTAAACATTTGTAACAATTTCTCTCAAATAGCGTTATTAAATTCCCGACATGTGGAATTAAAGTAATATACGGAAATTTAATCATGAGGATGTATGTTATGAATAAAGGCTGTAAATTAACATTAGTTGTCGCGTTTGCGGCTGTGATGATTTTTAGTGCGTCTGTTTATGCAGATGATATTGTGGTGAATTTGAAGCCTCAGGATTCTCCGACTCTTGATTATTTCAAAGAAAATAATATCCTAATTCCTCATAAAGGTGCTTTTGATAAAACTTGGGTAGAAGCAGAACCTGTAATATCTCCAAGGAGCGCCTATACTCTAACAAAAGTAGAACAAAAATCTGATAATACAATAACCAGATATGAATGGGATAAAGCTGCACAATCACTCGTGCCTCAATATTATCGTGTTGATTTGAAGAAAACAGTGTATGGAGAAGGTGAGAATGTTAAATATTATGAGTGGTCAAAAGGTGCAGATGGCATATCTACCATGGTAGAAGTGTCTGCGCCTAGTGAAGGTAAAACAACAATTGAATATCGCTATAGTACTAATAAGTATGCTCAGGTGTATGATAATAAAGCAGAGTTAGAAGATTTAGATAATACTAAATTTACACCAGCTCCTATAAAGATAAAAGAAGATGAAACAGTATCAATTGTTGATACTTTGTTTGTCAATAATAAATATTATGATGCTTCCCAAAGTGTCGATATATACGGAGGTGCATTGTATAATGCAGGTAATGTAGAAAATATTGTTGCGGATTTTATTGGTAACAATGTTTCAACTTCAGGTAGGTATAGCAATGCTTACGGTGCTGCGATTTACAATAGTGGTAAAATTGGTGATATAACAGGTGTTTTTATAGGAAACAGTAGTATTTCGACTTCAGGAGGATATGCCAGAGCACGCGGTGGTGCGATTTATAACGCTGGTGGAACCATCGGTGATATTACAAGTGATTTTATAGGCAACAGTGTTTCTGCATTGAATCCTTCTCCAGATTTTGGTGGTGCTGGTGGTGCGATTTATAATGAAAACGGTAGTATCGGTAATATAACAGGAAACTTTATTGGTAACATCTCTTCTTTAGATGGCGGCGGAATTTATAATAATGGTATCGTTGCTAATATTACTGGCGACTTTATTGGTAACCTCTCTTCTTCTAGTGGTGGTGCGATTCATAACGGTGGAACTATTGGTGATATTACAAGTGATTTTATAAAAAACAATACTGTATCTGGCTTCCATGGTTATGGCGGTGCGATTCATAACCATGGAACTATTGGTGATATTACTGGCAATTTTACCAATAATAGTATCTCTTCTAATGGTTATCTTTCTTCTGTACACGGTGGTGCGATTCATAACGCTGGAACTATTGGTGATATTACAAGTGATTTTATAAGCAATACTGTATCTGGCTCATATAAGGTTGCTGGTGGTGCGATTTCTAATGATAGTGCAACCCTTGGCAATATCACAGGTAATTTTATAGGCAACAGTTGTTCTTCTGAAGAGCGTGCTTTTGGGGGGGCCATTTATAACACTTATGATTCTAGGGAAAGCTTTATTGGTGATATCACTGGTAATTTTATAAACAACAGTACATCTGGCTCACGTATGGCTTATGGCGGTGCGATTAGCAATTTTGCTAATATAGGACAAAAAGACGACAATGGTAATATCGTGGGAGGTATTGTAAATTCTTCGTTTATAGGTAATCACGTTGATGTTAGTCGTATTGAAGACAATAGCCTTGATTATTTCCGTGGTGGCGCTATCTATACCTCCGAAGATTTGAATATCATATCTCGTGACAATTATACTTCTATCTTTAAAGATAATTATATTAATCAAGGTTCAAGCATTGACGACAATGCTATATATATTGATGACTATAATCACACCCTTAACTTCCAACTTGAACATGGCGGAAAAGTGTACATGGCCGATAATATTCGAGGCGATGTTTATAATGTCAATATTACAGGTGATAATATAAATGATACGGTTTTCTATATGCTAAACGACATGTACGGTGCAAACCTGACTACCTCAAACACCACCCTCAACACCATCAACAACGCTATTCACACCTACAACTTCAACACCTTCGCTCTCACCAGTAACACCAACCTGCATGTCGACGTCGACCTGGCCAATCAAACCATGGACCGCCTCACCGCAAAAGAATACGGCGTCCACACCGGCACCCTCAACGTCTCAGCAATGCACCTCACCTCCGACGCTACCTCTGACCACACAGAAATCCTCTTCGCTGACCCCGGCCTTAAAGACAATGTATCAACAACAGTTACTGAAGTCGCCTACACCCCGATACATAAATACAGTGTGAACTACTCCAACCAGGATGATGGTGGGTATTTTCACTTCGATCGCGCCGGTGCGTGCTCAAACAACCCCTCTGACTCCTTTAACCCGTCCGTGCTCTCCACCCCCGTCGCAGCGCAAGCCGGTGCCCAATCTGTTGTCAATGAAACTGTCCATTTCGCCTTCCAACACATGGACATGTTCTCCCAACTCCCGTTTGCACAACGAATCGCAATTATTAATAACAACAAGTACGCAATAAACGACCCGACCCTTACCCCAAAATACGGCTCTGAGTTTGAAATGATAAACAAAGGCTTTTGGACCAAACCCTTCACCAGCTTCGAGCGCATCAACCTTCACCACGGCCCTGACGTCGATGCCATTACCTACGGCACCCTAGTAGGCTTCGATAGCAATTTCCGTGAGCTTAAACGCGGGTGGTACAACGTCCAATCCATCTACGGCGGCTACAACGGCTCCCAATTAAGCTACTCCGGCGTAGACTCCACCCTCAACGGCGGTGTTGCAGGTATTACTGAAACCTTCTACAAAAATAATTTCTTTACCGCAGTTACTGCCACTGCCGGTGCAAGCGTAGGCACCAACAATACTATGTATGGCAACGAAGATTTTACAGTTCTCCTTGGCGGCATCGGTGCCAAAGGTGGCTACAACTTCGAGTTCAAGGATGGGAAATATATCCTCCAGCCAATCATGTTCGCGAACTACTCCTTCGTTAACACCTTTGATTACACCAACGCTGCCGGTGTGCGCATGAAAAGCGATCCTCTTCACACCTTCCAGATAAACCCTCAGCTTAAATTCGTCGCTAACCTTTCTAACGGCTGGCAGCCTTACGCGAGCGTGGGTTTTGTTTGGAACGTGCTCAATTCGTCCAAAGTTAAGGCAGATGACGTGATACTGCCGAAAATGACCGTTGATCCTTACGTGGAATACGGTCTAGGTCTCCAGCGCAACTGGAAAGAACGTTTCACGGGGTTTGCACAGGCGATGGTACGCAACGGCGGGAGGAATGGTGTAGCTTTGACGTTTGGGTTCAGGTGGGCGATTGGGAAGGGGGGAGAGGATTTGTAATAATATAGTTGCAGCGCATATTGCGCTGCAACTAAAAAAAGCATAAAAAAAAGACCTTGTAGTAATGTAACCAAGGCCTGTCCGTTTAAATAAGAAGAGAGAGCTTTATATATCTATATAAAAAATCGTCAAGAATTTTTTTTGCTAGTCTGAATAAAAAACATTTACAATTTGTTACAATTTGCTTTGGGAAACAAAAATGAACTTTTTATTCTGGTTTTCGTTATACTTATATAGAGGTAAAAAATATGGATGATAAATGTTCAAAATACGAAGGTTTATTTGTTTTCTCTGATGAGGACACTCTAAAGCAGCACCTTGAGGAATGCGAGGAGTGCAGATTGGAGCAGCAAAAAATGGACAAAGTCTCTGAACTCATAGGCGAGGTAAAATTCCATTATTATGCTAAGAAGAGAAAATTGCCTAAACTAAGGGCGGTTTGCGCTTGCACGCTTTTGCTTTTTTCAAGTCTGACTTTCGGCTTTGTTGCGAGCAACGCTGATTTGATGGACACATTGAGGTACGGAGAAAGCTTGTCTGCTGAGGATTTGGGCTTCCCAGTTGATTCTTACGGACTTTTGATGGTGGATGAATGAACTTTAACGAAATAATCAGAAACAATAAACATAACGTAAAAAATATTATAAGACTTATAACAAAACAGGACAACGAAGATTTGGAGCAGGAAGTTTATATCAAGCTCTGGAAAAACGCCGATAAGTACGAAGAGCGCGGTACTTTCAAAAGCTGGGTAAACACGATTGCAAAGAATACTTCCAAGGACTACTTGAAATCTGCTGCGGTTCGAAACGAGCAGAACTCAACCTACGATGATTTTGTGCTAAGCAATATCAAGGACAAAAAATCGACTCCTGAATCAAGGGCGATAACAACCGAGCGCCAGAGGCGAATAATAAGGGCGATAGATTCGCTCAAGCCAAAGTTTCGGGAAGTTATCATGCTGTGCGAAATCTATGGCTGTACATACGATGATGCAGCAAAGAAACTCAATTGTCCAATTGGGACAATAAAATCAAGGATTTATAATGCTAAAAAAGAATTGGCAGAAGTATTAAGTGATTTGATGAACGAATAGAGAGGTAACAGAATGAAAAAAATAGCAATTTTGATGTGCGCGCTTTGTGTTTTATCAACAGCAGCAAATGCGGCAGACACAACAGTCCAGAAAAGACACGAAGGTATAAAAAATCCGCCTTCTAAAGAAGAAATGGCAAAAATAAGAAAAGCTCGCGAAGAAGCTTTCGAACAAAAACTCGGCTTGACAGAAGCACAGAAGATTAAGGCACGCGAACTTCGCCAGAATGCTCACAAGCAAATGAAGCCCGTAATTGATGAGTTGATTTCAAAGAAAAAAGAGGCACGCATGGTTAAGATGTCAAGAATAGCGGTTCAGGCACAGGAAGAAAAACTTGCGGTTCTTGATAAAGAAATACAGGAACTCGAAAAGAAGGCAAACGGAATAAGAAAGAAAAATATGAAGGAGTTTGAATCAATCCTGACAAGAGACCAGCGCAAGATTCTTAAGCAAATGAAGGAAGAGGGGCGAAAACGCTTTGAAGAACACAGAGGGCAGCGCCCGATGCCATGTCCGGAAGGCGGTGCGCCGGCAGAAGCTTCTAAGTAGATAAGTTTAAGCGGTTGTGATATTTATATCACAACCGCTTTTTGTATATTGTATGGAGTATGGTATAACTAGTTGTTTATTCTGTTAAGCGCTCTAGCCGCTGTTTCTGCGACTTCGGGATTAGTGTCAGCCTGTGCAAGCGTAAACAGGGTTGAGAGCTCTTCCTTGTATTCAGGTCTCTGGATGTGTCTTAGAGCGTCGATTGCAGCTACTTTTACCCCTGAATTAGGGTTGTATCTGAGCGCGTCAACAATTGCTGATGTGCCTGGAAGATCCGTCATTGGAACGATGTTTCCGGTCTGTTTTTCGACTTCGTCAGTGTAAATCTTGGTTAGGATTGCGATGGTGTAAAGCGCGTATTCCTTGTTGCGCTCTGCCTGCTCCATCGGAGAAATCTCGTTTGCGATAGCAACCTCACGCTCTGTCAATTGGTAAGGAAGCCTTACCTGCGCCTGCGGGTTCTTTGCCTTGGCTGCTTCTGCTACCATGAAGTTTGCTATTAGTTTTTTTCTTGCAGTAACTTGCTCATCTGTAGGTGCTGCAAGTGATGTTGTGTCCTTTTGTGTGATTTCAATCAGGCTTGAGAAAACTTCGCGAACAATGTATGGAACAGCGTTTTCAGGATTGTCTAAAGAAATCCTTGCGATTTCTTCCATCTGCTGTGCCTGTGTGTCAAAATCAGGCGAGTTCAGGTTGTCAACAACAACTGCTAAATCAATGTCCGGTTTGATTTCTTCACCAGGAATGATTTCAGGCTTCTGGATGTTTGCAGCCTTAACCTCTGCCTCCATGATTTCTATATCCTGAGCGATGTTGTCATCCGGCTGTATTTCTTCAACCTCTGCTTTTTCAGCTTCTACTGTCGTGTAGTTTGGCTCCGGTACAGAAATTGGTTCAATTTCTTCCCCTTCTTCTTCAATTTCTTCCGGCTCATCATCAAATTCAAACTCGATTTCGTTGTTTATGTCAGTCTTTGGAATGATAACATTGGTTGTCTGGTAAGAAATCGGAAATGTAACCGGAATCTGATTAACGTTTGCCATGTCGTAAGTTATTATGGAATTAGACTCCGGATAGGAGTAAACCGGTTTTGTGTTAACCTCCGGCTGGTCGATTGTGATATCTACTGCGTTGTAGGTTCCGTTGTCGTCTGTTTTGCCTGTTTCGCCCTTTGGTGCATTAACAGCAGGGTTCTTAATATTAATCTTAACAGCGCTGTAAGTTGGCTGGTTTAACTTCAAGTCCGGTGATTGTACCATAATTTTCTTCCTTTCGACACATACACTTATTTAATTTAACACCGGTCAAGAAAAAAATTGTCCTATATTGAAAAATCTTTTACAAATGTTTACATTTTACTTGATATTAATCACATCCAGCCCGCGAAATTCGAAAATCTCCTGTGTGTTACCCTTTAGCTTTTCTTCTGCAAGCAAGGTGCCGATAATTGCTTCAAGCTGGGCTACAGGCATCATGTTAACAGGCATTTCGCGGAATCCGTATTCAAACTTTAGAGCGGATTGCAAAAACTTGCAGTCAGCAGATGAACGCTCTTTGTAGTTGGAGTAAAGGTTTAGCTTCTGCCTTGTGAGGTAAACCTCAAACCTAGAGATGTCAGCACCCTGACTTTTAAGGTTGGAAAGAAGCTCACACCCGCGGGTCGAAAACCTCTGGGTCCAATTATCCCTGTTCAGAAAATGCTGCTCGTTGGTCTGTATAAGCTGATACGGCTTTGAAAGCACGCGCCACTTGCCTTCCAACATTGTGTTATCCCACGGAATGGAAACGCAGATTACTGATTCCTTCAAAGATGTGTAGTTCTCAAAAAACAACTGGATGTCGTTCATTGAAAAAAGCTTGTCAACATAGATAAGCTTCCCCGTTGAAATCTCTCTAACTGCAACACCGCTTTCTATGGCTGTTCCAGCGCCTAACGATAACCCGACTGCGTACGATATCATAACCCGAAGTCCTCATCTTCCGGAATGTTGGAATCAAGCTTGATTACGCGCCTTTCAACAGGAGGCATGATGTCCTCTTTGTTCGGAGTCTCTTTGTCAATGTTAATGTATAATTCCATGTTCTTATCTGAAAGCTTTTCACTCTTCTGCTTAGCAGCCATGCGTGCCCTGTGCTCCTCAATAAGCTTTTTGGCAGCAGGAGAAAGCGAATCACCCTCAACAAGCCTTATTACCTCAGCCCTCTGCTTCTGGATTGCTTCCTGCTGGGCCTTTGTAAGCTTCATTGTGTTGTCGTTTCTGGACTCAACCTCTCTTCTGTACTTGTTTTTCATGATAAGGATTTCAACCCTCCTGTTTGCAGGGTCCTTAGGTGAAATCGCTGTCTCTAACGGACGCGTGTCTGCGTAGCCGATTGCAGAGAAAAGTGACGGCGAGAACTTGAAACGGTCGATTAAATACCTTACAACAGATGAGGCTCTCGCTGATGAAAGCTCCCAGTTTGAAGGATACATGCTGCTTCTTATCGGGTCAGAATCTGTGTGACCCTCTATTCTCATTGCATGCAATACGAACTTCTTGCAAATTATTACCCCAACCTTGTCGAGGATTTTTCTTGCGTTTTTGTCTAAGTAAGCAGAAGCAGGAGCGAAAAGGTATTTGTCTTCAAAAGTCAATAAAAGCCCTTTGTCTGTAATTTTTGAGGTGATACCGTCAAGCTCGCCGGCTTCTGTCAGGTCTTTGATTGTTTCTTCAATCTCGTTGAAGGCTGTTTCTTCGTATTTTGGACTTATGTATTCCAGCATAAGACTCGGGATGAAAGAGTTTGCCTGCTGCTGGTCAAAAATCGAGTTGCTGCCGTCCATAACAGACTGCTGCCCGTCAAGCAGCGTGTTCTGACTGAAAGCTTGTTTCAGGGATTCTTCCAGCTTTGCAAAGTCAGAGGCGTCAACCTGCGCAAGCGCGTAGAGTACTACGAACGTAGCAAAAAGCAGGGTGATAAAATCACCGTATGATACGAGCCATCGCTCAAGGTTTTCCGGTTCTTCTTCTCTCTTTTTCTTAGCCATTTGCCTTTGCGTCCGTTGTTTCTTCTTCTAATATAAATGAGCGGAGCTTTCTTTCAATCAAAACAGGGCTCTCTCCTGCCTGAATTGATAAAACGCCTTCAAGTATCATGTTCTTGTACAAGAAAACTTTCTGGTAGATAAACTTGATTCTGGTGCCTAATGGAATCATTACTAGGTTTGCAGCAAACAGACCGTAAATCGTTGCTACGAAAGCAACCGCAATACCAGCACCAAGCTTTGACGGGTCAGAAAGGTTCTGCATAACCTGAATCAAACCAAGTACCGCACCGATGATACCAAGGGTCGGTGAGTATCCGCCGAAAGACTCAAAAACTTTTGCACAGCTGTGAACATGCTCCTCAAGCTGTGAAATCTGGTTTTCCAACATCTCTCTAACAAGAGTCGGGTCAGTACCATCGGCAACCGCTCCGAGCCCGAGGGTCAGAAGCGAGTCTGATGCGTTGTTTGCTTCTTTTTCAAGCGAGATGATACCTTCTTTTCTTGCTTTTGTAGCAAACCCGCCGATTTCGGTTATAAGTGCATTAAAATCAGTCTTGGGCGGCATGAAAACATTCTTGAGCATCTTTATGGCAGCCATAAGTGTCTGCGGCGGAAAACTCAATACAATCGCACCTGTTGTACCGCCAAGTACGATGAACGCAGCCGTTACCTGTAACAACTGACCTATGTTTCCGCCTTCCATTGCTTGCCCTGTAAGGATGAAGCCTATACCAAGAAACACCCCTATTACTGCAAATATATCCATAACTATCTCCGATTGTATACTATTCTGACTATATTAAACTACACTTTTTACAGTTTGGAATCCTTTAAATATAGTAGTTTTAACCTGCATAAAACAAAATGATTGTTAATTTTTGTAACGATTTTGTTACAAAAGCGTTATTAATTTCCAAAATGTGGAATTATATAAATATGAGGTACGGAAGCTCAAATATATTACATAATTATGTTAAAGGTGTGAATTATTTGATAGTTTGAGAAAGGAGCATGAATATCTGGAGTGCTGTTGGGGAGTGTGATTGAGGGGTAAAAAAGAGGTTTGAGAAAAAAGTTAAAAAGTATCAAATTAGTATCAATTAATTCCCCCAAAGTAAAAAGGCTGTATGTATGATTATGGTTGTAATACAGGTTTGCCAAGGCTTGAGGGTTTGGTACTTTTTTGATATTTTTTTCGCACCTTTTTAGTTTTCTATTAAAAATCTATTAATTCCTTATTAATACTGGAGTTTTAGCCTATTTTGCAAAGATAAAAATTTCGCACCTTTTTGCACAAGGTGCGAAATTTTTTAGGCAAAAGGTGCGAAAAAAGGTACGCAAAGGTGCGAAATTTTTAAGGGATTAAAACAGGGGTATTATGACTACTATTATTAAACTTGAGGTTATTTGAGCAGGGATAACAAAATGTCCGGAAAAAATGTTTTTCACGAACATTTTTAGGTAGAATTTATATAAATATTCTAAGAATTATGGTTGGTTACTGCTGCATCGGAAGTATTTAACTCCGCAATTTCTTTCAATATTTTCGAGCATTCTTCAATAATATCTGTAAAACTATCGTAAGCCATTGAGTAATTCAGACTTGCGCGCTGATAATTTTCAGCTTTCATCTCTTCAAATTGAGCTTGAGCAGCTAATAATCTAGTCTCAAGTTCTAGTAATACTATATTATCACTCATGATAACTCCTAATTTAACTCATCAAATTTTTTATCAATAATCGGCTGTAAAACTTTATTAAACCACTTTATGAACTCTTTCTGCTGTTCATCTGTTAGATTCTTACAAGATATCCAGCATGGATGATAATTATCAACATTGCCTTTTGCTTTATAACCGATATAAAATAACGAACGTTGATGTTTTGTCATAAAATCATAATCCCGCATCAATGATTAATCTTGATTTAATAACATTCCAATCGATTTCCATACAAGCATTGTATGCTTGTAGTGTTTCTGTTGAGTTAAGACATACAGTCTGTTGAATATTAGAATATTTATTTTGCATTAAAAATACAGAGAATATAATCAGTGTTGCTGCTAATGCAACAATAAAATGGCGTAAATCTTTGTAGTATAGATACATTTTAACCTCCTAAGTTAAATAATTTGAGTTGTACATTATTTGTGGTTTTATTCAAATTTTTCTGTAGTTGCCGTTCTTGCCAAGCTTTGCGAGCAATTTCTACTAACTCGTAATAATCAATATGGTCAGTTTCTGGTGGTAATTCCGGCTCATCAGCAAGAGAACCGCAACCCCAGGGACAAAAATTAGGATAAGTATGCCTAGAAGTAGTAACAATTCTTCCGCATTTTGGACACCATTTAGATACCATTAGCCTGTCCCTCTTCTGCAAGACGTTTGAACTCATCATCAAGTGTTCGCTGGCCTTCAACAGGTACATTTTTGGCTTTGATTTTTGTTTTTAAGACTTCTCTGACAAATTTTTCACTTACACCTATAGTTCTTGCGATATCTTTAATTGAGCGCGCAGAATAGTCATATTTTTCTCTAATATATTGGATTTGTATATTCATCCAAGGACGTGCCGGAACCTGAATAATATTACCCTGCATGTATACCAGCAGTTTGATGGCAGTTTCGCTTCCGCAAAGCTCAAATACATCCTTCATAGTCTGTGTAGGCATATCATCTACGGTCAAGTCTGCCGTTTTGATTTTAAGACGTCCTACCTGAATTTCTTCAATGTCTGTTTCTGTAAAATTAATCATTTTGACCTCATCAGTTAACGCATAACGCTAAGACAAGCTGCGGAGGGATTTGCAGCTTGTTTCGGTCTTTTTAAGCTTCACCTACTCCTGCAGCAATACGCGCAACATCAGGTGTAATGGTTAGGCTGTCTTTTGTAACAATTTGTGCTCCGATTTTGGAGAGAGTTGCAGCATCCAACTCACGGAGCTTGTCTTTGTCGATTTTTTTATCAATCTTAAGGCAGAAATCAAGATTTGCAGCTTCAATTGATTTAATTACCACATCAACATTGTTTTCAAGTTTTACACTTGAAGACACTCTGTAAGCTACAGTGCCATAGTTAAGAGTTTTACTGCGTTTATTGAGGAAAGAATCCTTATTTTGTTCACAGAAGCGCGTTATTTCGCTAGAAATTCTTTTCTGTTCTGATACAATTTCTTCTGATTCAGCGGTATACTTTTCCTTGATATTGTTAATTTCCAGGGTCTGTAAGCCTTCAATTCTGGATTTTTCAATCTCCAGATTGCCCAATTTTCTGATAGCACAATCCACGTCGTGCCAGTTTTTGTAAATACTTTCTTTTTTTGTTCTACCCATATCTGTCAACCTTTGGTCGGAACACATTTTGTAATACTGCAAGCCGGTTTTGTATCTACAGGTGTTCCCTTGCTGTAGTACTACCGGCCGGATGTTATCCTACAAGTTGTAAAACGCAGTTTGATAAGTCTTTAACAGCCTTTTGATACCCTATCTCTGCTGCAATATGGGTAGTAATCTGGCTTATCATTTCAGGATTGTAGAACAACGCTTTTGCGTAATAGTTTGTTAAAAAAGATTTTCTACTCACGGATTCTGAGAAGAGCTTTTCTATCCTGTTTTTTGTATCAACTTTGGTATTTTCAATCTTAAAAGATGGGGATTTGTCGTTCATAGTTTATCTTCCTTTCTGCATTTCTGTAATAGCTTTAATTAACTTGCTTACATCGTTGTGTTTGATGAATTTAAGACTGTCTTTGCCTGTAATTTTTTTGCATATAATATCTAACCCTTGCGCTCTGGCTTCGTCCGTTTTTGCGTAGGAGACATCAAACCACATAGCCTCAATTTTTCTAAGCTGTGCAGGTGTTGCCATTCCACTTCGCCATCCAAGATTATTGTATTTGTATTGCCTCATCTTTGTAGACGCTTTAGGCTTAAATACACCCGCTTCATTTGCTTTATCGCGCAAATTGTTGAGAAAAATATTTGCATCATATGTTGATAAATCTTTGCTGGATTCTGCCCCGTTATACTGCGATAACATTTCTCTGTATGTATCTTCATCAATTGCAAGAAGCTTGCGCATATATCCGATTTGTTGTCGTTGTGCTGATGTTGACATTTTATCCCTTTCTATAATGCAATCTTTTTATACGCTGTCTTAACCATATTGATGTTTAAATTCTGTTTTGATGTAATAAGAATATCGTTAGTTCTTTTAATAAGGTTGAAAAGATGTCTGGTATTGCTTTTACAGAGTCTATAAAAAGTCTGCTGTATTTCTAAATTACTTTCTGGAAAAACTTGGACAACAAGTTTTTGAGAATCTTCCAAAGTGAGCGAATCAAGCTTTTCAATATATCCAAGCCTGTTGGTAACATACGAAAATTCTCCCTGCATCCGTACAAGATTGCCGGAAAGTCTTTCTGTTCCAACGAATAATAATCCACAAGTAAAATCACATCTGTCATGAATTTTTCTTAAAGTTCTAAAGCAAGAACTATTTATATTTTCAGCTTCATCAATAATAATTAAATATTCACTCCCCTTAAGTCTTTCTACAAGTATTTCAGTAAATTCTTGACAAGACATATTGTTATTCATTTTTAAACGCAGAGCTCTACCGATAAGCATTAAAAGAGTACGTGTTGAAATTTTTTCATCTGGGTCAATAACTATAACTCCGGAATGTGTCTGCGCATAATTTTTAATGGCTGTTGTCTTACCTAATCCAGAAGAACCAACACAAAGACCTATTTCTGAATTTAACTGACAGGCACGTGCAACATTAAAAAATTTATTAGCTACTGAAGTTTTAACAAAGTTGAAACGAATTTTCTTATGAGATTTGCGTTCTCTTGACATTTGAAGAAACTTTGATAAAACAGCTTCAAACTCGTCCAGATTGCCGTCATATTTTTCATTAAGGTAAGTATTTACTGCTGATTGTGAATAATCCAGCTTTTTGGCCAAATCTTTCTGCGAAATTTCTTGTTCTTGTATTAGTTCTTTTAACTCGTTTAATAGTTGTTGATTTTGTCGTCTTTCCTCTGTCATTTTTCCCTCCATTTATTTTTGTAACAGGCGTACAAGCTTGTATTTTAACAATAAGCTTCATTTACTCCGTTTGCGATTAAGTAATCAAATTCTGAATAATCAATTTCATATTCTTCTTTCTTAATATTTATCAAGTTTTCATCTTCAATGTATGTAATTTCGTAATCTGTATCAGTAGTGACTACAGGTTTGAGCTTTTTATATGTATACTGGGGAGCTGTCGCGTACATCTGTTTTAAAAGCTTGTTCATCGGATTTATCGTGTTCTTTTCTAGCTTTGCAAGATTTCTTGCCTGGAACTTAAACTCTTCGTAATCTTTTGGAACATCAGAGGCCTTAGCAAGAGCATTAACACTTGTTGTCCGCTCTGCACGGCAAATATAATCCCCCTGTAAGCTGTAAACTTTTACGTAAGACAAATCAAAGTAACTGTATTTGATAACACAATTGTCATTAAGTCCAAAAAGTCTTTCATTCCAATAATAAGTGTCAAACAGTTTAACCCCATTGCGCTGGATTTTACGAACTTCTTCCGCCATCATTAAATCATCAAGTTCGTCAATATTTATGCCTTCACCGCGAGCCTGTTCAACATACTCTGCAATTGTAAAGTTTTTGTCTTTGCGACATCGGCATTGTCTGTAATAAGTGTTTAACCACCCATCAATGCTCATTTTTACTTCATCTATAGTAGGGACGTAATCCCCGGCAAGAAGTACATGCTTTTTTTCGTTCCTCTTTGTATGAGCAGGCTTGTTGCTAATACCATTACCAATGTATGTATTCCAGAGCTTTGCATAAGATTCAGTAAACTCTTTAAAAAATCTCTCAATAATTTTTGCACGCCCGTTGTATGCCTTTGAAAAATAGGTTTTTATCCCGAGCTTTTCATACAATCCGGCCGTAGAAGGTGTAAGCGAGGCCGTCACTCCTGACTGTATAGCAGCACTGCCGTTTGTAAAAAACTTGCTTTTGAAGGCTTTACCATTATCCAGCTGAACCCATTCTGGTTTTTTGCCCATATATATAATTGCGTTGCGAAGAGCTGAAGCTATACTTTGCGTATTTTCTGTAAGCATAATATCGTATCCGACTAAATCTTCAGTTGCGACATCAAGAAACGCAACTAAGCTAGCCCTGCAAGGCTTGCCATTGAACGGATTTTGCACCATAAAGTCAAGAGTATGACCATCACCAACAATCCATTGAGCAAATTCTATTTTGCTATAATCTCTCTGAATATATGGTAAAGCTTTGTCTCTACAAGCTTTTAAGCCTTCTCTGGCATAAATAACATGCGCATAATAATTTCTAGTAACATACTGCCATACGTGGCGATAAGCGCTGTATGAGTGTTGAACTTCTCCCATGCTATTTAACTCAAGCCCGATAAGCTGATATGCCCGTCCAAGAGCATAACAGTTCTGGTGGAGCATGTATTTCAAGAGCAAATATTTTTCAATCTGTGTAAGTGAAGATTGAAGCCGGCTTTCACTGCCAAATCCATAGTTAGGGATTAGGGCGTAAAAGTCGCGATTACTTTCTTTATAAATCTTTTCATACCTATAAAGCGTACTAAGCCCAACTTTACCGATTTTATTTAAAATATCTTTATGGATAAACCCGTTATTATATAATTCTATAAAATCTTTGTCAGATTTGGTTTTATTACCCTTGCTGCTATTTCTAAACTCCTGCAAAGCATATATCAAATCGACTTTTGCTAGAGCCTTTTTCTTTTCACTTTCAGGAGTGATTCTGGGAAGTTCTTCTATATTATTGAGACCAAAAAGAGAGAGAGCTTGTTCCTGCTCTGTCGTAAGTGCAACAGGTAAGCTCTCTTTAGACATGGTAGGAGATAAATCTTTTTCATCTGCCTTGGATAATAAAGAAAGACCGGCAGCAGGATTCAATGCTATAGAATGTGTGTGTTTATTATTGCTGCCGGGCGCACTATTAGAAGAAGAAATTAAATCTTGTAATTTTTTATTAAGAGAGCTGACAAGAATCTCGTAACGTGCTCCGCCGTTACCGTCTACTATGCGGTATTCGACTTTGCCTTTAGAGCACCAAATTTGAAAAGTTCTTTCGCTCTTCCCGCTCAATTCCGTAAGCTGTTTTATTGATATGTATTTAACCGCTTTAGCCACACTCTACCTCTTAGTTAAAGAAATGTGTGCTGACAGCGCAGAGCACTGCCAACACACGGTGAAAAAATGTTAAATAAATTGAAACTCTCTAATCTTTTAACAATCTTGTTCAAAACTAAAATATTTAACATTTGTTTCACCTCTCGATTTTAAATTCTGAGGCGATTGTAACAATTTGCTTGTAAAAGCTTGAATATCATGCCATAATAGCCATGCAGAATTTTATTTTGTGACAAAGCGGTTGAGTACCGACCAAAGTTCAAAACCGCTTTGTGTTTTCAATTTATGTAATAATTATTACATATAAAAAGTAATAAGTCAAGCACAAATGTACCTATGGATATAGCAAATCAATTAAAGAGAATAAGACTGGAAAAGGGGCTTTCACAAACTGAATTAGCTTCCTTACTTAATTCTACGCAAAAAACTATATCATTTTGGGAAAAAGGAGTAAATATTCCAAGCAAGGAAAATCTAACATTGATTTGTGAAAAATTAAACATTAGTAAAAGTTACTTTCAAGACAATAATATTATTAAGATTGGCTCTAGGCTCAAACAATTACGAGATTTTATGGGTGATAGTCAAGATTCATTTGCCAAAAAACTGGGTATTTCTCTCAAAGCATATTGGAACTATGAAAATGATGAGAGAAGCATGCCATCAGAAATGCTATACAACATTATAAGATTATATGGTATTAATACTAATTGGCTTCTAACCGGAGAAGGTGAGATGCTATTATCTAAGTATAATGTTTTAGAAAGCATAGCTTCTGGTGATGAAAAAAGTTTTTGTTATGACCTTCCTGTGCGTGGAGAAGTTGAAGCTTCATGCGGATATGGTGTAACGGTTTACAATGAGGAACAAACTGCGACATACAGCGTAAGTAAAAAATTTATTGATGATTTAAAAATTAATCCTAAAACATCAGAAATAATTTTTGCCCGCGGTGATTCAATGGAGAGCACTATATACGGTGGTGACAGCGTACTTGTGGACAAGTCCAAAACGGATATTCAGGACGGAGTAATATACTGCATAAATCTTGACGGTCAAATTATGATTAAAAGGCTTCAAAAAATTGCCAGAGATATTGTAGGGCTTATTTCTGATAACCCGAAATACAAAACAAGAGAAATTGACCTTAAGCACGATTCAGACATTTTTAAAATCATTGGCGAAGTGCGCTGGTGGGGAAGAATAGCTAAATAATATAATGTACTATTAATTATCCTTTAGGCCTGCTCGCTATCCGAACTCGTTTCAATTCATCCGTGCGCAAATCCGCTTTGCAAGGTCGTATGCAATATCTCCAAGCATTTCATTTTTTGTTTCCTCGGAAATCCGCATGAACTCTCTTTGGTCGAGATTTCTTGGTGCGTAACCAAAGTTATGCGCTGCCGCGTATTCTTCAGCAGTACCAATAATCAGTTCTTCGCGAGTAATCTTACTTGACATACTTTTTCGCAAAAAACCATCCAATTGTAGAATCTTACTTTCTATCCGCCCCATCTTCTTGCGCCAGGCTTCGTATGGCTCTGACCAACTTTTAAATTTTTTTCCGCTAGATTCTCCCTCTGTCTCAAAATTTTGGTCGATTGCAAACAAAAGTTTTCTACGGGCAATCCTTAAAGCCGGGTTTAAATTGCCAATTTCCTTCGCATAACGTGCAAGAGTGTCGGTGACTTCTTTGTTATTGAGTTTTGCTTCAAAATACTTGCTAGTCATAATAAACTCCTACAATACCAGTGTAATATTCTCCATTTTGTGTGGATACATCTACATAACCTCCGTAGTTGCCAGTTGTGCCGTCTACTGCATCGATTAAATCCTTTGCCGTCCAGTCTCCAGCCCACTCAACATAATATTTGTGAGTACCGAATCCAGATGAGAGTAATTTTTTTTTGATTTTCATTTTTAACCTCTTGTCAAACTGGTAAAATATGTAATAATATATATAGAGTAAACGGGAATCCCATTAAGTCCGAGCGGGCTAGATATGTAAATACCTAGTGACAGTGGAAGGCACCACCCCGATTACTCTATTTTTTTGTATCGTTTATCCTGCTTTATATTTAAACTAGAAATTCTTGCAGTTGTTCCGACATAATTGACTGGACGTCTTTTGTTTGTGGAGTTAATTATAACTGGGATTTTTATACAATCTCTTTTATCCACAATTTCTCTTTTAGGTAGATATTTTATGTATACAACGGCGTTTTCCTGAGTATCAATATAAACTTCGTCATAATCAGAAACCATATCATATATGCGCAAAAATTGTTTTTTAGTCAGTCTTTGAGATTCAATTTTTCTTGAAGAAAGTGAGTGTTTTACCTGCCTGTCTTCAAATGCAGCAATAGGAGTTTGTAACCTAATATTTTCACTTTCCAGTGCTTGAATAATTTTAGGCGCAAACCAGGTTAAAGTTAGCTCCAGTCCTCTACTGTTCAAATTGTTATTAATTGTCTTTTTAATGAGATTTTCAAGCGCTTCTTTTGAGTGAATATTCTGCGCCATTTGTGAGATAAAAGTATCTTTCAAGTCCTGTGGCAGTTTGTCAATCTTGCTATAAGCAAGCACATCAAGATTCCAAGCATGCGCGCCCATATTGGTTGACCAACCGGCATCAGCTTGTAGGGTATACTCTTTCCCTCCAAGTTTAAAGTCGTAACAAGCAACCGGTTTTATATCGCCAGTGTCGACAAAGCGTAAGTTGCCTGCTGATTTTTCAACAGTAAGCCCAAGTCTTCTAACTTCTTCAGCAGTAAGTGCACGAATAAAGCAACGACACCCCCATCCGTTTGGAGGTAACAAATACGCCCAAATTGGGTCGTCATATCGGAATATTTTGCCGTGCATTGCACGATGTTCTGGACGTGTATTTTCATCTAATATACACATATACTGGAAATATGGTGCAATGTCAACATCTTCAAGCTGTTGCTTATATCTTCCAACTGAATAAGCACTGTTGATGTTGTTCTGAAAAATGTTCTTAATCCGGCGTGGGGTACCAAGTTCGACTGTTTCAATCTCGCCAGTTTTAGGATTTTTAACCTCCCGAATGCCATCCCAGCCTTTCTTTTTGAAGAGTTCGCCTGCCTCTTTCTGGAAATGTCCGGTGCTCCAGCCCTCTTTAATTGCTTTTGTGAGCATATCTTGAGTGTCTTTGAGTAAATCAGCATTAGTCATCTTAGCTATCGTAAAAGCTTTTGCGTGAGCTTCCTCATAGATTTCACGCCAATAGTAAGAAGTTTTGAGGCCTTTGGACTCAAAATACTTAACAATTTCCTCCGGCTCCATATAGAAAGCTTTTTTAATATCTACGGTCATTGTTGTGCCCTGCCTAGCATTTCGCTGATAAAAATAACCTTTGTGAGGGCTTTTTCCAGCTCTTCAGTGTTCATCTCAGGATAAACTTCAGCAAGTTTTTCCATGGCTTCTTCAGCGTCGCGTGATTTATAAAAGAAGTCTATAATCGGTTTTAGTGCCGGAGTGATGAGATTTTGTAAATCTTCAGATGTAAAAACATCAAAAAGTTCTGTTGGGTCTACTGGCTCATTTGCAGCAGGCTCTGAAAACGAGTTATGTGATGCTTCCGATGAAAAATCACTGTCATCGGAATCACTAAGCATTACAATATCGTCCTTATCGTAGCCGTAGGTCTTCATCATATACTTTTTAGTGAATCTTACACCGGTGTTGTAAATCTTGTTATCACGCTCCGCAAGCTTCTGGTCAACTTCCTTTTCATCATAAATAGAGCACTTTGGTACAGATGTATCATTGAAATTAATCTCATTGATGTACTGAATCAATGTGTTTACGGTTTTTTCGCACAATCTGGTATCAGAATTAATAATATCACCGCGCACCTGATTATGAGTGTTGGCTGCTGCATAACTTCCGACACTGCCGACATCTGTGGTTAGAGTCTGCCCAAGTATAGATTTTGAGATATTGTTCTCGCATTTTGTGATAAGTTTTTCGTAAATATCAGCACTCGCGCCTTTTCCTCCGGGTTCCACAATCTCAACACTTCCATCTGCGGGTATTACGCCGACCGCGTCCTGTACCATATGGATAAGTGATTTTAGTAGATTTTCTTTTTCTTTCTGATTCATAGAGCGGTCGTACTTGCCAATCATAAAAGGCATCCCGTATTTTTCTGTAAACTTTACCCAGAACTCCATACCTCCGTTAATAAATGCAACATTCCAGAAGCACCGGCTTAAAATACATTGACCATAAGGATTTTTTCGAGTCGGTTTGTTTTTCGGAAGCAGAAATTTGCGGCATTCATCGGGTTTAATCAGAAGTCCGTCAGGCTGGTAGTTTTTGTGCTTGAAGAAGAAGTCACCTTCTGAATTAAAATGAAACCATTCTTGCGGTTCTGCTTCAAACTTGACCGGTACAATATACTTGCCCTGCTTTTCCCAAACAATCTCTATCGGTGCAAATCCATACAATGGCGCGTCAAGAATAATTTCAATAAGTCCATGAATATCAATATTATTGAAAATGTCTTTGTAGAACTCATAGTGCGTGTCCGGCGTATTTTCTTTCACTATGTCAAAGAGTTTTGAGGTAACGCCAGCTTTTCTTGAATCAATACAGGTACCGACCTGATAATGGTTTGTAAGGTTTCTTAAGGTGTCAAGCCCTTTGCCGGTCTTTCTTAAGACAATATCAGGGTTTGGAAGCCTTGATATTGCAGCACTCATCCCCTGTACGTCGCAGGTTTTAATCATTTTGTCGAACAGCGACAATTCTTTGTCTTTAATTTTTTTTGCAAATAACATTTTTTGTCGTCCTTTTTTTACATCATGCGGAGTAGTTCCACTGTCCAGCCCCCGAACCTGATTCACCCCTTTTACACCAGGCGGAGTAGATGGACGGTCGGGCCTACAAACCTGATTTACCCCTTTTGTAAATTTCACTTTGATGGTGACCTGTAAATTTTATCCAAGTTAGTATGTTGATATTTTGTCACCCGACCATTTCTCTACGTACGTCTTACACTTCACTTTCAAACTTGTAGTCTTACCTACTAATTGGAAAGTCGGTTGTAAAACCCTTATTAATTCCTTATTAATTCGTTTCAATTGCCCCCTTAAATTGTTTTCAGGAATAATCCATCCAGCTCGACCTTGCTCCTCGTAAATCGCCTGTAAACCGCCTTAGATTCAATCCTTGGCTAGAAAGTATATTATTACTGCTTTTTGCGGTGTATACCTCCGGTTTTTGAAAATCTTTTTTCCCAGAAGAGATATGATTAGCAAGCGCAAGTGCCATACATCGGTCAGCGTGGGCGTCCGAGGTGCCGTCGTCGTCAAATCTTATGTTTCCGGCTTTAGTTACGAATTTTTTGACAGAATGATAGTCGTCAATATCAACCTGCGGAGTATCAATATCAATAATGATGTTTCTGTCTTCCACAGCGGAATAGAGCTGATAAAGTATTTCGCTTTTGCTTGCATTTGTGAACTCAAAAGTTTCAACCTTGCTCAACCCGAAATCAATCTGCGCATCCTCGCCGAGCTGCGCACCAATACCGGTTGAGTCAACGCAAGCGCGACGGAGGTTCGGGAGTTCTAAGAACTTGTAAAGTATTGCTTTCTGGTCGCGGAACCGCATTTTTTTGAGCTCAATCTTGTGACGTAAGAACTTGATATTGTTGACTTTTTCCAGAATAGAAAGTACTGATAAGTGTTTTTTGCGCGCAATATCGTAGCCAAGATACAAGTCCTTGCAACCTTTAAGCGATTCAAAATCCATAAGAATATTAGGCTCTTTTATTGCATTAAGCATTTCATAAGTAAGAAAAGCGCTAGCCTCATCCACAGCTTCGCAGCAGTATTCCTGCCTCCATGTGTAGTCGTCTGCGCAGTCATTGCGTTCGTTTCCCAGCCATTCTTCCCGTTCTTCTTTCGTGGTCGGACGTCCATAAATCTTGTCAACAAGCCCCTCTTCAACCGCAAGATGAATTGGCGTAATATGGTGTCCCCAATTAAGTTTACCGTCCCTGCAACGCTTTACAAACTGATAATACAAACAGCTCTGCCCGTTGTGGGTAGATAAAATACGCAGCGGATAACCCCACGTAATACAAGGTTTTGCAGCTTTCCAAAGCGCGTTCTGGTCTGAATGAAACGCAAATTCATCCAATACAACCTTACCGCCTTTTGAACGGAACTGGGTTGGATTGGATGACAAAGCGTTGATTCTGGCGCCGTTTTTGAACTCCAGAGAAAGCGCTTTGATATCCTTTTTCTCATCAATAACGACCTCTCCGAGGTTCTTGACAGCAGCGTTGAACATCTTTGCCCATTTTTCGCAATACTGGATGTATTCCTTTGCTGCTGTGATATCAGCAGATGAGAACCACACATCAACAGGCTGGTTGCGGACTTTTAATGTTAATGCATCACGTACATCCTCATAGGACTGGATGTAGGTTGCACCGATACGGCGGGATTTTTCCCAGATTTTGATACGGGAGTCGTCTTCCAGCCACCGGCACTGATAGGGAAGGAAAAAAGCGGGTGTTTTTTCAACAGGCGGAGTAGTTCCACTGTCCAGCCTTTTACACTTCACTTCCAAGCCTGTAGTTTTACCTACCGATTGGGAAGTCGGTTGTAAAACTTCATTTACCCCTTGTTGGACTGCTTCCATTACTCACCTCCGCGTAAAAATTTATCCACAGATAATAAGATATCTGTATCGACATTTTTGTTTTCCTGTAAATCTTCTTCCAGGTGTTCGGCAATTTCCCGTGCCTCAAAGTTTTTGAGTTTAGGGAGTTTGTCAATCATTTTGGAGATAAAGTTCATTGTTGAACGTTCCGGAATCTCACCGGTCTCATGGAACTCTTCAATAGCTTTTGCAGTAACTTTGTTCAAAAGTTCATATAAGCCTGTATAGCAGGCATATTGTGAGCCGAGAAACTTTCGGCGTTTCTCGTCCCAGTTACCTTCTTTTTTCCAGTCGCCGAGGGTTTTGTTGGTTATGTTGAGCGATTTTGCAATCGCAGATACAGGCTTTTGCTCCTCAACATACATCTTCTCGGCAAGGCAGTAGTATTGTTCCTTTTTGCCCATGCTAGCGTTCCCCAAGTTCTTTTTTTAGCGTATTAATACGCTTTTGAAGCTCAATTAATTTTGTTTTAACGAGCAATAGCTCATCTCCACATTGTTCGATTTTTTCCGCTTCCAGCTCATCAGGGGAAGCAAAATACGGGGAAGCATAGCCTTGAAGTTCAGTGATAAGGCGCATTGCTTTGAGTTCGCACTCCCGATACTCCTTCTTTGCGCTCTGGAGGTCTATTTGCATTTGCATAATTAACGGATTCATCTTTTGCAACCTTTCTATATGTTCTCCTTGCCCTTTCTCATATACGGGCACCAGAGGTTGTTAGTAATTTCTGTGTCGATTTTTTGCAGATAACTCATTTGGAGCGTATTTTGTTCAATCATTGTTGATAGTAGCTTGAAGGTTTGGCCAATAATCTCGTTCATCTGTTTTGTTGTGGACTGATGATACAGATAAAAAATCAGAAATGTCACTCCACTTGAACCTGCAAGTTTTAAAAATTCAATAATTCCATCCGGCATAGTTTAACCTCTTTTGTCTTTTACAATAGGCGGAGTAGTTGAGATTGGAGCCTCCAAGCTACATTTACCCACTTTTTCAACAGACGGAGCAGTTTTGACGAAGGTGCTCCCAACGGCATTTACTCCATCACCTTGTTTACAATCTGT
This sequence comes from uncultured Candidatus Melainabacteria bacterium, assembly GCA_949902595.1. Lineage (GTDB taxonomy): Bacteria > Cyanobacteriota > Vampirovibrionia > Gastranaerophilales > Gastranaerophilaceae > CAG-196. The sequence continues at coordinate 57,897 of CATLDC010000007.1, forward strand.
CGGGAAGCTACGCTTCCCGACATTCTTATATTGATTCTCTTTGCTTGCGTTTTCCAATCACAAATAGTCGGAATTGCGCAGACAACAGGTGTTTTACGCAAAAATATACTCAAAAATTAGAACCCGTCCGGGAAGCTTGTTATAGTCAGAGTGTCAAGGCGGGATGAAGCAAGCCGGAAGGGGTAAATCAGGCTTTACCACCGACTTCACAACCGGTATGTAAAACTACAGGCTTGGAAGTGAAGTGTAAAAGGTTTCAAGTCTATCTACTCCACCTATTGTAAAAGGAGGCAAAAAATGAAGTGGTGCGAAATATTCAGGACCGGAAAACATACAGATTCTAAAGGCAATAGCCGAGAATGGACAGAGGCTGATTTGCAGCAAATCTGTAATAATTTTGAATCTAAAAACTCTGATGTACCTATCTGTGTCGGACACCCTAAAACAAACAGCCCTGCTTACGGCTGGATTGAGAGCTTGAAATCTGTTGGCGGAAAATTATACGCATCGTTTAAGGATGTACAGCCGGAGTTTCAGGAAGCCGTAAATAAAGGATTGTTCAAGACCCGCTCTATCAGCCTTACTAGAGATTTAGTACCGCGCCATATTGCTTTTTTAGGCGCACAAGCACCGGCTATTAAAGGGATGGAGCAGTTTTGTTTTGCAGATTGCGAGCCGGATGCTAATGACATCATAATTAATTTTTCCGAAAGCAAAAATGATAATGATAATGCTGATGAGTCTGCTTTGGCAGACCCCGCAGGGGCAGCGGGAATTTCTGCCCCCCTCGAAAGAGGAGGAGTTAGCGTTGAGAAAAGTGATGAAATAGGAAGCAGCACCAATATGGGGGGGAAATCAGGTTCGGAGGCTGGAAGTCCATCTACTCCGCATGTTGTAAAACTTTCCGCGGCTTCGCCTATAGAAAAAGAAGGAGACGAAATGGACGCAGAATTAAAAAGACAGCTCGCTGCAAAAGATGAAGAGCTTGCAGCAGCTAAGAAAGAGCTCGAAAAGGTAAGGCAGGAAGCCTTAAAGAAAGAGTTTGAGGAGTTTTGTGACAATGCTATTGAGTCTGGTAATATTTTACCTGCGCATCGTGACAATGTTTTAAACCTTTTGTTTGCAAATACCGACACTAATATCAATTTTGATGACGGCAGCTCAAAAAGCTCTAATGAAGTGCTTAAGGAATTTGTCAAAAGCCTTAGGCAAATGGACTTTCAAAAAATTAGTAATGAAAAAGACGCTCTTTCAGATAAAGAAATTAATTTTTCTGATGCTGAAGAAGTCAAAGAAAGTATTCAGGCTTTGCAGAAAGAGTATGAAGACAAAGGTATAGGGCTCAATCCTGCACAGGCGCTTGAAAAATTGAAGGGTTGAAAATGTTTAATACTAAAAACAGAAAGGTATAAATAATGATTAAAAGTTATCAAGCAGCAGCGGATATAGCCGCTTACAGATTTGTAAAGTTCACAGACGGCGGAATTGCGCCGGCTTCCGCGGGTACAGATAATATTATCGGCGTATCCGAAGAGGTTAAGAATACAGCCGGATATACGACAGACGTATATATTGCAGGTTCTTTTGCAGAAGTCGAAGCCGGTGGCGCTTTTTCTGCCGGTGATGCGTTGACCTCTGATGCAGACGGCAAGGCAGTTAAAGCAACTAATACGGACAATGTCGGTGCAATTGCAATGATGGCCGCAAACGCCACAGGCGATATCGTGCAGGTTGTAGTTCAGTTGCAGAGAGTAATCGCAACTACAACACCGGCTAAAAATCCGGAAGAGGAGTAAATGAGGCTTGTAGTTGGAATACAGTAGTTGAATAGTGAATAAATTGAACTTTTCAACTATTCAACTACTCAACTAAATAAAGAAAGGACAAAAAATGCCAAGAGAAGAACAATTTGAGTTGCAGCCGGAGTTAACCGGAGTTGCACTCGCTTATAGGAACAAAAATTTGATAGCAGACGAAATTTTCCCGACAGTTCCGGTTGACCAGAAATCATTCCAGTACAATTTTTATAACAAAGAATCATTCCTGACCGTACCGGAAACCGAAATCGGCGAAAAAGGCTCAGCTAATGAAGCACAGCTAAAATGCAAGTTATTAACAGAAACCTGCAAAGACTATGCTTTGAAAGAGCGCATTCCAGTACAAAGACAGCAAGAAGCACAGGCAAAAGGAAAAAATATTGCAGCTGATACAATTATGCATCTCACCGACCTTATGAAATTATCAAGAGAAGTCAGAATTGCAAAAGCGCTGTCTAATAAGACTGTTTACGGCTCCAACTGCAAAGAGCTTACAGCTTCTGAAAAATTCTTAAATGATGATTACAATGCGTTTAAGGCTATAACTTCTGCAATGGATAAGGTGTTGTTCAGACCTAACGTTCTTATTACAAGCCGCGCAGGGTTTTCTGCATTAAGCCAGAATCCGTATGTAGTAAGTGCTGTAAACTCTGTTGATGTAAAAGCCGGTGTTGCTTCTGCCGAAGGTATAAAAAGAACTCTGGGGCTGGACAAGATTCTGGTCGGCGAGGGTATTGTTAATACTGCTGCAAAAGGACAAGCAGCTTCATTCAATTCTTGCTGGGGCAATGATGTAATCCTTATGCACATCAACCCGATTGCGACAACAGATTACGGTGTAACATTCGGCTACAGGGCAACTCTTGACGATTATACAGTCGGAAGCTACTTTGACCCTGATGCAGGCACAAAGGGCTGTGATGTTTACAGAATCTTTACAACATATCTTGACCTTATGACCTGCCCTGAATGCGGGTATTTGTTGAAGGGTGTTGCTTAAACAGCATAAGCTCGTGTGTTTTACAACCAACTTCCCAACTGGGAGGTAAAACTACAGACCTGGAAGTGAAGTGTAAAACAGCAGTCACTAAGAAAAGTTTGATTGTGTTGGATTTTCAGTGGGGGGCGTTCTTAATTCCCTTAAGTTCTAAAGCTCTAAGCCCCCCCATTTTTTTAAACAGAAAGGTAAATATGTATTGTAAGTTAGCAGATTTAGTCTCAATAATCCCGGAAAGAGAGCTTATCAATCTTACAAACGATAAGCCAGCGGATACTATTAATCAAGAAACCATAAACACCTGTATGAGTTTTGCTGATGAGCTTATAAACGCGTCATTGAGAAACAAATACAGACTTCCGCTTTCTTTTGCTCCAGATTTAGTACGACAGCTTTCTGCTGATATTACGGCTTATAGAGTGTATTCCAGACGTCCTAAGGATGTCCCGGAACACATCAAACAGAATTACGAGTTTGCGCTCAAGATTCTTGCAAATATCCAAAAAGGTACAACTGTGCTTGACCTGCCGTCTGAACATCCGGATGAAGAGGGTGTTCAGAGCTCTTCCAGTATGTATATAACAAACAAACGTCCGGAAGATAGAAGATTTACAGATGAAATGTTCAGGAGCCACTATGCTGGATAATATCGAAAAAGAATTAATAAAAAATATTGAAGCTATCTACCCGAACTTTGATGTAACGAGTTTCCCTCTTGATTTTGAGAGATACGATTTTACGAGTCACGACGGATGTGCGCTTGTAAAATATCAGGGCAGTACATTCTCTGAACAGAATACAGTCTGGGAAGTTTCCCAAGATGAGACTTATGAATATAAAATTCTTCTTGGGTTGAGATATTTGCGTTCGTTCAAGGATGCAAACCCTGTAATCAGTAATCTCAAAAAAATTCTCCAGGGACTTTTAATTGTGAATCACAAGGTAACGCTTAAGATGATTAAGTTTGAAGGGGTTGATAACGGTGATTTGTGGTTTTCAATAACAATAAATTTGAAGTTAGTAATGCGCAGCACAGCGCAAAGTTATGAAGGGAGTGCCAATGCAATACCAGTATAAAGGTCCGTTCTCTATCGAGGATGGCGAGAAGCCAGATACCTATCAACAATGGTTTAACGCAAAAATCTATGATGAAAAAGAAATTGTTGTTTCTTCAAAAAGGTTGAAAACATTGATTAATCTGGGGTATTTGAAGCCGATTGAGAATAAAAATACTATAGTGAAAGGCAGGGTGCAAAAATGACAGATTATTTACACGGTGTAGAGACAAAACGCGAGGAGCAGCCAGCTTCCATACAGGACGCCACAACTTCTATTAACGCAATGGTTGTCTCTGTACCAACATTTTTACTTAAAGAAGAGTATCAGACTCTTAATAAACCCGTTCCAATCCGTGGTTATAGCGATATTACAAAATATGCCGGCAAAAATGTGGCAGGATTCACCGGGTATGATTCTTTGTATACAGCTATGACAGAATCAGAAGGCGCAATCATTTATATGATAAATGTCTTTGACAAAGATAAGCATAAAACATCCAAAACCATCGATACTGCTCATCTTACGGCTGGTAAATACACTATTGAAGAGCTAGGCGTTACAAATCTTGTTGTAGGAGACGGGGTTTTGGATACAGACTATACCTTTGAAGACGGTGTTATCACCGTCATCAAAGATGGCAAATTTAAAGATGCTGCGTCGGTAACAATAACCTACGATTACGCAGATATCACAAAATTGACTACAGCCGACTTTATTGGTACAATAGACGAAGATAATATAAAAACAGGGTTGCAAGCAGTATATGATATTCAGGCGCTTTATGGCGATGAAATATCTATACTTACAGTTCCGACTTATTCAGCACTTAAGGCTGTACGCTCAGCTATGGAATCAATTGAGAGTAAGCTTAAGCTCCAGTCATATTATGACTGTCCGGTCGGAACATCTATCAATGCAGCAATTCAAGGTAGGCAGGGGGGAAATGGGACTGTTGACGCTTCAGTTGATTTGACTTCATCATCTGAAAACGGTATGTTCTGTTTTCCGTATGTTTACAGATATAACGCAGAAACGGATAAAGACGAACTCAGACCGCCTTCTCCTGCCGTAGCAGGTATGAGGGTTCGGCTTGACAGAGAAAGAAATGTTGCAAAATCTATTGATAACACGAAATCTCTGACAACAAACGGCACCGAGTTCCCGATAGGGTTCAGGCTTAATGACCCGACTTCTGAAAGCAATGCGCTCAATGCCAAAGGTATTTCAACTTTTATTAATTATAAGGGAAGCTACTATTTCTGGGGAGGACGCAACGCTAAATTCCCGACTGTGGATAATATTGAGACTTTTGAAAATGTTCAACGAACTGCTTCATATATTGAACGTTCTATTCAAAATTCTTCATTCCAATGTGTGGGTGAAACTATCACTCAGGGGTTTATTGATGATGTTTTAAATATGATTGAAAGCTTCTTTAATAGACTAAAAAATCCACAGAATCAGATTATTATAGATGGGAATGTAATATATGACCCGTCACAGAATCCGGCAGAAGAACTTGCAAAGGGACATATAAGGTTTTCTTATAAATTCTGTCCTCCGCCTCCGGTTGAAAGGCTGACGTACTACTCGTTTATTGATATTCAGTTGTTGAATAGTCTCGGGGGGTAAATCAGGTTTGGAGGCTGGATGTCCAACTACTCCGCCTGTTGTAAAAGTGGGGTAAATCAGGTTTTACAACCGACTTCCTAACTAATAGGTAAACCTATAAATTTGGAAGTGAAATGTAAAAAAAGAAAGGTTATAACAATGACTACAGTAATTACAGATGGAACACTATACTTAGGCAGAAACTTATTCGGTACTGTTACAAACATCAAAGCGCCGGAGATTGAGCCTAACACATTAGAAATAAAGACCCTCGGGTCTGTCGGGACTTACTCGCTCTCTATGACTTCAGTTAAGGAGCTTAAGAGTTCAGCAACTCTTACAGGGTATGATATGAAGGTTTTTAAGCAGATTGCAGACCCGACAAAAGAACTCACTATGACTATTTATGCGGAAATCAAGGAATATGACGGCGCGGCTTTGACCTCTCAAAAATCTCTGAAGATAAAAATGCGTGGCACATGTTCAAAATTTCAACTTCTCGGGGAGATGAAGGCGCAAGAAAATATAGAATTCCCGATGGAGTTCAATAATACTGCGGTAAAGAAAACTGTTGACGGCAAAGATATCTATGAAATTGATATTCCGAACTATATCTATAAAGTCAATGGAGTAGATTTGCTCGCAAAGACCAAGAAAAATTTAGGGTTAGCATAAGGTAATGGAAAGGAATTAAAAATGGAAAATACAAACAATTTAACATCTTTTACATCAGGCGGAGACGGATTGCCATCAAGTTTAACTCCACCTTTTGCTCCGTTATTTGATACGGATAACGCAATTACAAAGCTTGACGAATACAAAGAAGTAAGACTCGAAAAGAAATCTGATATCGTTGAATTTACACTTCCATCCGGCAAAAAAGTTGAGATGGATTTGTCTAGGTTCAAAATCAGAACGATTATGAACGCAAGAGCCTGTGCTCAAGGCGGATTCAAGACCACTCTTTACATACTTGCAGATATCTGTAAATTTAACGGACAGACTGTTACAGTACCGGAAATGGACGAATGGGACGGTTACGACCTTTTGGCTCTTGAAGAGGAATGGGATAAAGCTCGTAATAATATCCCAAAGCACCAAGTATAGCTGATGTTGTATTCTTTGCCCATTTCACCGGCTGGAGCAAGGCAGAAATCTACGATATGAGCTTTGATGAGTATAACGCCCTCCAGGACGGAATGTTGGAAATTATAAGAGAACTCAAAGATGGCAGATAATCTTACTTTAAAACTTGTATTGAAAGCCAATGACGGCATGAGCGGAGTAGTCCGCCAAGCCGTCCGTGCTTCTGATGCAGATTTTGAAAAGCTCCAACGCAGCCTGAAGGATACCGCAGCCGGGTTTGAAGATTTCGGGAAAAAAGCAGGTATTGCAGGAGGTGCACTTACTGCGGCCTCTGGACTTAATGCTAAGCTTGCCGGAGACTTTGAAGAAGGGATGAATAATGTTTCAACGCTCATTGACACAAATGTTGAGTCTCTTGGTGATATGTCAAAAGCTATTCTTAGTATTGGAAAGGATTCTCCGAAAGCAATCAGCGATTTAACAGAAGGCCTATATTCTATACGTTCAGCAGGGATTGACGCTTCTGAACAGTTCAATGTTTTACGCGGTTCTGAAAAACTTGCAGTCGCAGGACTTGCAACGACTGCCGAGGCCGTTGACATTTCAACATCTGCAATCAACGCTTTTCGGCTCAAGGGCGAAAAATCAGCCAAAATGTACGATATGCTTTTCAAAGTCGTAAAATACGGTAAAACCAATATTTCAGAATTTGCGCAGGGTTTTGGCTCTGTTGCCGGAGTTGTGGCATCCGCTGATATCAAGCTTGATGAGTACTCTGCTGCTGTCGCTGCAATGACCACAACCGGCGTAAAAGCCAACATTGCTCATACCCAGATGAAAGCTGTTATTGCAGGCTTGTCCCGTGCTACCGATGACCAGGTAAAAATCTTCAACAAACTCGGCGCAAAATCTTTCAAAGACCTGATTCAGAAATCTGGAGGTTTGGTCAACGCTCTAGACAAAATTAAGACAGCTGTAGGCGGAGATGAGGCTAAAATCATTTCGCTTGTAGGTTCTGTTGAGGCCTATAACGCAGTTATGTCACTTACTGGTGCAACAAACAAAGTCTATCTTCAGACTCTTGATGATATGAGAAATGGCGCAGACTCATTGAGCGAAGCTTATCAAAAGCAGGTATCAGGATTTAATAATCAGATGAAAATTTTAGGCAACCAATTCCAGGTACTTGGAATCAAGTTTGGTACAGGTTTGCTCCCTGTCTTAAAAAGTGCAGGAAATGTACTTAAAGGTGTTCTTGCTTTTCTCGACAGAATGCCTGAAGGGCTTACAAATGTTTTATCTATTACAGTTGCTGGTACTGGTGCTGCATTGCTTGGTTTAAGCGGGATGTCATTTGCTATATCAGGTGCAATAAACGGATTTAACAACATGCTCTGGTTAATAAGGCAAGCAGACATTTTGATGTGGGGGTTTTCAGGGAGAATAAGTGTCGGTTTAGCAGGCATGCAAGCCGGGCTCCTTAAATTAATTCCAGCTATCCAGAAAATGGGTATTGTTATGAAAGGATTTAATCTTATATGTGCTGCAAATCCTCTTGGGCTTGTTATTGCACTCATTGGAGCTGCGGCCTTTACCGTTATGAAGTTCTGGAAACCTATAACCGGATTCTTTCGCGGGTTCTTTACGGGTTTACGAGAAGGTCTGGCTCCTATCACTCCAGCTTTTAAGCAAATTGCAGCTGCTGTTAAGCCTGTATTTGATTGGGTTAAAAAGCTTCTAAGCCCTATTAATAGTGCAGGGAAAGCTAGCGAAGATTTCGGGCATAAACTAGGAAAAGCAATTGGTGATGGAATTACTTGGTGCACTAAATTAATCGGAAAGCTATGGGAGGTTGTTACTCTTGGCGGGCGTATTAAATTTGGCAATAAGAACGATGTATCAGGTTTTGTCAATGGCTCGCATGCTCAAGGTTTGGCGCGGGTTCCGTTTGATGGGTATATTGCAGAGACACATAAGGATGAATCAATTTTAAGTGCTCCGGAGGCGCGGGAATGGCGGAATTACAAGGCTGGTGGAAACGGCTCCCAGCCGATTGTGCTTAATTACAGCCCTAAGATTGAGGGCGGTGCGGGGCTTGACGAAGCTAAAATGCTTGCGATTCTCAAATCCAATGCACAAGAATTGGTACGGATACTTGAGGGTGTCTTAAGACGAAGAGAGGCCAGGTCTTATGGCTATTAATTTACAAACAATTTTTGATAGAACCGAAAGTTTGGATTTTTTTAAAGAAGTCAATTATACTCATCAGCAGGGTATAATAGGCAAAGCTTCTCTTGCAGCAGGGGCGGAAAACCTTAAAACTTATCCGCTTACAGTTAAACTTCATCATTCTTTCTGCAACCCGCAGGAAGTTATTGATGAAATCGAGTCAAGAATTGCTGGAAAAGAGATTCTTGACTACTTTCAGGGCTCGGTTTATATCGGAAAATATGTTCTTCAGCACCTTAACGTTGAAGTTTTAGAACAGATTGACGGGCATATAACAGCCTGTATCATCAATCTTGAGCTTCTGGAATCCGGCGAAAAAGAAGAAAGCTTTGTACAGCAGGTTGCTGATACCACGGCAGAAGGGCTCGAAAGTGTTAATAACACTATCTCCGGCAGGGCAAAAACTTTTCTTGCTTCATCCAATCCTGTTGTAAATTTTGTCAAAAAACAGGCAGAGAATATCAAAAACCAGATGTTTGACGCGGCGCTTGATATTCTTGAAAACGGCGATATTGAAGCGTTGCCGGAAATTGGAAAATTGACAGTCCGTGATATTGCTCGGAGCATTGTTTCTGATATCGAGAACCAGGGAATAACAAGTGTAGTAAGTATTACAGAAAAATATACATTAGAGGTGAATGTTCCTGGCTTAAGCCCGGAAGAATCTGAGCGGTTGGTCGATGCGCTCAAAGAGATTCCGAGGAAGATAATGGATAGTGCTCTGAGGGGGTAAATAAGGCTTGTAGGTTAGACAGTGGAACGACTCCGTCTATTGTGAAAGGGGTAAATTAGGTTTGGAGGCTTCAAGTCCGACTACTCCGCCTGATGTGAAAGGGGGTAATATGGCAGGCAGTTATAAATTCTACAAAACCCAGACCGGCGACCGGTGGGACAAGATTGCTTATAAGTTCTATGGTGATGTGTTCAAGCAGCAGCCGATTATTGAAGCTAATTCAGATGTAGCAATAACACCAATATTACCTGCCGGTATTACGCTTATGATTCCTATACTGGAAAATGGTGCAGATAAAGGAGGTTTACCTGTATGGAAGCAGTAATCTACAAACCAAACGTATTTCTTACTTATAACGGTCATGATGTCACAGAAGATTTTAGTCCGTATCTATTGGATGTTACTTATACTGATTTCGAAAAAGACCAGTCTGATGAACTCGACATCCGGCTAAAAGACAATGATGGCAAATTCAGAGATACATGGTCTCCGCGTAAAGGGGATAAGCTTGCCTGTACTTTATTTCCACAAAACGGTGGAACTTTAGAATGCGGAGCATTTACTATTGACGAAGTTGAGTATTCTGGCGACGAATCCGGTGACATCTGCACGATGCGTGCTCTGGCTGCAACAATAAACAAATCCGTAAGAACCCGCTTCACTCGCGGATATTCCGGTAAAACCCTTGTTGATATCGCCCGCGAAATCGGTGCACGTCACGGATTTGAAGTCATTGGAAATGCGGGATTTGTATATGTCGACACCATTACTCAAGCAGGTGAAACCGACCTTTCTTTTCTGAACAGGGTTGCTTCAATGTACGGCTATACATTCAAGATAACTGATAACAAGCTTACTTTTATGCCGGTGGAAAATCTAGAAAACTCCGATATACTATTAACTTTTAATAAATCGAATATTAAAAGCTATTCTTTTACAGATACATCAACAAAAATGTACGGAGCCTGCACAGCTTCTTATTATGACCCAAAGACAAAGAAGCTCAAGAACTATACGGCAAGAAATACGAATAGTCTTTCAAAAGACACATTAAAGCTTTCTAATAAGTATATTTCATTAGACGCTGCAAAACGTGCGGCCAATATCGGACTCAAAAACGGCTCAACAGAGGTCACAGGCGCAATAACACTGAAAGAAAGTAATAGTAATTTTATTGCTGGGGTAAATGTGGAGTTTGTTGACGATTTTGGTGTTTATAACGGCAGATATCATATCACTCAAACTACGCACATAGTGTCTTGCGGGGTGTATGAAGTATCAGGAGAAATAAAGAAATGTTAGTATTTGGTAATGTTATAGCTATTGATGAAGCAAAAGCCAGAGTTCGGCTTAAACTTCCGGACATGGATGATTACGAGACTCCGGGTTGGATTTTTGTTCCGCAGGCTTGCACTGTCGGGGATAAATCTTATAACCTTCCGGCAATTAATACGCTTGTCGCAGCAGTTATGGACAGTGAAATGCAGGACGGATGCCTTCTCGGAGCCCTCTATAACGACGAAGATGTCTGTATCCTGGGCGATAAAAATGTTAAGTACATCAAATTTGAGGACGGGGCTTATTTTAAATACGACAAAACAACCGGATTCTTTGAAGGCAAAGCACCTAATAAAATCTATATGGAAGCACCTGTAATTGAGCTTAAAGGTGATGTTGTAAATACCGGGAACTTTTCTTCAACAGGTCAGGTTTCTGACAACAAATCTTCAATGCAGGCTATGAGAGATGTTTATAACTCTCATACTCATACTTGTCCGGATGGAACGACAAGCACAGCAATGGGGCAAATGTAGCTGGTAGGATTGACGTTAATCCGTCTCCGCTTATTGTGAAAGGGCAAATGTAGATGAATACTGTAGATATAACAACATTAAATACAAACTACTGGCAGCACAAAGCCGGCACAATCGGCGGGATTGCGACAGACCTTGAGGATGTCGGGCAGTGCTACGAGACAATAATCGGGCTCACAAAGGGTGATGTCCCGCATCAGCCTAACTTAGGCGCCAATATCATTCAGGCAATTGGTGAAAACCCCGCAGATGCAGACAGGATTGTAAGGGCGCTTTTGTTAACAGAGCTTTTGAAGCAGGAGCCCAGAGGAAAAATTAAGAATCTGGGCACTGATTACAACGAAAAAGGACAGTTTTTTGTAAAAATTACATACAGTCTTGTGGCAGATGAGACACAGATAGCAACGAGAGAGGTTATTATAAAATGAATACCAAGCCAAACTTTATAGAAATAGACCCCAAGGCGGATGAAGCGCTTTTGGTTAACAAATATCTGGAACTTACCAAAAAGACCGAACTATTTCCTGCGCAGAGCGAACGGATTTTAATAAGTCTTATTGCTTATTATGCCAATCTCGTTAAGAATCAGTTCAATGACGCAGCAGCTCTTAATCTGGTAAGGTTCAGCCGGGCACCTGTTCTTGATTTTATCGGAGAACTTTTTGGATGCACCAGGCTCAACGCAGAATGCGGACAAGATATACTTCAAATTACTCTCTTTGAAGAGTTTTCAACTGACTTAACTATCGAGAAAGGCTTGGAGATACAGACTAAGGACGGTAAATATATATTTAAGACATCTGAAGATGTTATTGTACCTGCCGGTGAAACGATTGTAACAGTACCACTTAAATGTGAAATCGCAACAGCAGCCGTAAATTCTTATGGCGTTGGCGATATCAATATTTTGATTAAGCCACTTAGTTATATCAAAAATGTTACTAATATCAAAGGTGTATATGGTGGGCTTGATGAGGAATCTGACGAATCGTATATAGAAAGAATCCTTCTTTCTCCTGAAAGCTACACCTGTGCAGGTTCTTATGGCTCGTATATTTATCATACAAAATCTGCTCATCAGGACATTGTGGATGTCGAGGCAGAAAGCCCGCAGCTTCCGGCCAAGGTAAGCATTGATTCAGAAGAGTTGCAGGAGTTTAGCGTTGATTATAAGTCGGGAGTTGTAACATTCACACATAATGAGCAGGTGTTTGAAATCACCATTCCACCCGCAGCTTCCGTATTTGTATATCCGCTTGTTAAAGATGGAGGGGCACAGTTTGACATTGTTAAGAGTGCAATTGAATCCAAGCTAAATGACCGCAATTGTATGCCAATGACTGACTATATTAGTGTCTTAGAACCGGTTGCTATTGAAAAAGAACTCAGTATTACTGTTATTATTAGCGAAAACGCTGATAAAGAGAAAGTAAAATCACTTGTAAATATTGCTATAAACCAGCTTTGCGCAGATTATCGAAAAACACTTAATACTTCACTTGTTCCTTTGAGGTTTATAACGCCATTAGGTAATATTGATGGTGTACACAATGTCATTATAAACAATCTAAAAGCTGAAGAGCAATGTAAGCTTAACGAGTATTTTGTACTAACTGCGAAGGTGGAGTTTGAATGAGTCAAAGTTTGCTTCCAAAAAATTTACAGGATAAATCTTTTTTAGCACTAGAAGAGTGTGTTAAAGAGAGTATAAATATTGACTTAAAAACATTCATGACTTCAATCTGCGATTTTCTTCCTGATAATATTCTTTCATTTCTTGCTGAACAGTTTCATATTCTTGAAGAGGGGTGGAATGATTGTCAGAGCAGAACAGAACGAGTTGCATTAATCAAAAAAGCCGTCACTCTTCATAAAAGGAAAGGTACAAGAGGCTGCATTGAGGATTTCTTTGAGGCAATGGGAGCAAAATGCCGATTCTGGAGAGATTATGACGGAATCCCTCATCATTTTATGATTGACCTCGACTATTTTGATAAAGGAGCTGATGTTTATGAGGTCTGTACAAATATTCAAAAAAATATAGATAAATACAAACAATTGCGTGCAAAGCTGGATGAGATTAATTTTTCAGTTGGTGTACAAAAAGATATAAATATCGCAAACGCCGTGCTCGCGGGGGAAATTATAACAGTGAGGATGTAAAATATGACTCTTACAAAAATCGGTCTTGAAAAACAGATTAATTGCTTATTAAACGGAGCTCAATACGGTATTAAATATATCGCAGTAGGTGATGGCAACGGGTCTGTTCCAACTCCGACGAACGAGGACACAAAGCTTGTGAATGAAGTCTGGCGCGGCGAAGTTACGGAGATTATAAACGAATCACCAAAATTTACTGCGGTTGCGTATATTCCGGCAGATGTCGGAGACTTTATAATACGCGAAATCGGGCTTTTTGATGAAAACAATAATCTCCTTTTTGTCTCCCAGATGGATGAAACGCCCAAAAAGTCGACAAACAGCGGGCTTGTGAAACAAATCGGACTCAAACTTGTATTTGAACTACAAAACGGGTTAAGTGCAATCATTATTGACCCTTCAACCGTTACAGCTTCAACTAATTATGTATCTGAAAACTTTCAAAAACTTAGCGAAAAATCGAAACCAAACGGCTATGCATCCCTGGACGATTCTGGTAAAGTGCCCACATCGCAGCTTCCTTTATACGTACGCGGAGATAAGCTTTATTACATAGACCCGGAAGGTAATGAACAGGAATTTAAAAAAGGTGGCAGTGGTCTCCCGCTTGGCACTCTCTTCTACTCTGACCACATCCTTGAAGGTGATGATGCTAAGGGCAACGCGCTTCTCGGTTCATACATTTATAAGAATGCTGCTCCGGGGCGTTACGGGCATCCGGAATTTTACAACAGGTGGGTAGCAGAGTATCAAAACAGCACACGCTATGCATTTGAGCAGCCGGTGCTTTCTGCAAACGGCACATTGGGCGGGGATAGTTTTGCGGTAGCTGCGAGTAGTCAGCACGCAAACATACCGGGCGGCGCTTGGAATGCTTTTAATGGTACAAACACTGGTGTGAATGATTGTTGGCATTCTTCTGGTGTTAACAATGAATGGCTTACATTCTATAACCCATTACCTATAAATGTTACAAAGCTGACTATCACCAACCGTAACACTACGACCAGTGGTGATTGGCACTTGGTTGGAAGTGGTACGGTATATGGTTCCAACGATAACAGCAATTGGGAGGAGTTGGTTGAGTTTACCAATCCAAACACAACAACGGATTGCGGGAATGCTAGTTGGGAGATTGATTTAAGCAGTAATAATAAAAGTTATAAATATTACAAGTTGCAGGTTAATCCTGTTGAAGGTGACGGATATGTTATCATTGGCAAGCTTGAAATCACTGCGGGAAGTTTTCTCCTTAAGCACTCTAAAGGTCATATATTCTATGACATTACGGACAAGTCTGTTGTTGATGATATTTTTGATTTTACGGGTGTTGCGTATTTTTACGGAGTAGATGAGGAGAATGAACGTATATTCTTGCCTCGTTCTGTGAGGTACTTCAAGAATGGTAGTCTGGACACTGTTGGGGAGTTTGGCCGAGGCCAGTTGCCAAATATTAAATTTAGTTTAGGTTTTAACGCAACAAACGTTTCTAGCGCCAGCGGAGCTGCGAAAGGTGTCAATTATTCAAATGGATGGTCTACAGGAAACAATAAAAACAACGGTTTTACCTGGGTAGATGTAGCAGCTTCTAATTATTCTGACGCTTATACCGATAACAACATTATTGACACAGACCACACCAACCTCCTTGTCTACATGGTAGTCGGTACGACAGAAGGCACATCAGCACCTATTGACGCGATTGACATTACTACAAGTGAAAACGACACGATTCCTCTCGGATTCAGTACTTATCAGGGGGCTGCGCAGCCGTCTTTGGCTTGGCTTGCTGCTGTCGATGGCTGGGAGAACGGTAAAGAGCATCTTTCGTTCTTTAACAAGTTCAAGGACAAGATTGGCCAGCCTTTCTGTAATGGGTTTGTAAGGAATTATACAGACGAGTACACTAAGTATGACCTTGTTATCAATCAGGATGATATGAAGTTCAGGTTGCCGTTGTTGAATGGGACAGAGCGGAAGATTGATTATACCGATGGCACTCCTTTAACAAATGAGGAGGAATATGTTGTTCTTCAAAACGGGCTTATTGCAGGTAATATAAAAAATCCGCAAGCTTGGCAGGATTCGAAATTAATGATAAACGGGGTTATGCTTGGTTCGAATAAGAATCCGACTTCATCAGCATTAAATGGTGCTTACTACGCTTTTAGTGCGTCAGTGTCCAAGGGTGATGTTGCTAAACCAATAGGTTTGACTGATGTTAAGTTTTATCCTGCTAAAGGTGACGGCACTCTCTACTTCAAGGTCAGCAATGCTGTTCAGAATCTTGAGGTTCTTAACGCAGCGGAGACTAAGGCCAATATGCTTACCAGAGCTAATAAAGCCGAGATTGTTGGCTGGGGGATGCCTGATTACAGCGCTGGTGTTGTTTTGCCAAGCGGGTCGGCAGCACCTAGTGCGGGAGTTGTAATGTTGAACTCCGGAACAATTGGGACTGCTTGGTTATATATAAATGGAGAAGCTGTTTTGCGCTCACAAATTACTAATACTACTGGTCATTTCTTTACTCTTGCCCCTATTGATAAAGACGAAATAGTAACAGCAACAGGTATCGGCGTGGGAGGCGCAATACAATTTTATCCATTGAAAGGAGTTAGTAACTAATGAAAATGTACGCAAAGATTATTAACAACGATACAGGGCTATGCATGGTTGGGTCAGGTAACAACACCGCTCAATATCGTTCAATGGCTATGACGCCTCTTGATGTCCAGCAATCGGATGTTGACGGGCAGTGGTATCTGAAGAGCAAATGCCCGATGAAGAGCGCCGAAGAGAAGGAGCAGGAGGAGCGCGAGCGTCTTGATGGGTTAATGATGACGCGCGGGGATGTGTTTGAGGCCTTGATTCTTGCGAAGGGTTTAGGCAAGGCACAGCTTAGGGGGATGATTGATGCGTATGAAGTTGATGAAGTAACCAAAGCGTTGTATCTTAACAGGTTTGACGAGGCGTTGAATTTTTACCGCGGGTATCCGATTTTTGATTTGTTGGGCGAGGTTGTCGGGATTACGAGCGAGATGTGGGACAGGTTTTTTGAGAGCAAGGATTACAGGTATCTGACAACTTGTAAGTTAACAATTAACCCGACTCCTGAGGATTCTACGGTTACTATTACACCGAATCCGGTGCCTTATGGCGAGATTGCACACTACAGGGTTGAATGCGAGGGATATCAGGCCGTTGAGGGTGATGTTGTAGTGGTAGAGGATGAGGTTTTTGATGTAGTTCTGGAGGAGGCTTAGATTATGAAAAAGTATATTGCTCTAGGTTTGTTTTTTTGTTCTCCAATTGTGTTTGCGGGTGATATGGAGAATGAGATTTCTGATAGGTCAATACAGGTTATTGAGATGGAAGAGAACAAGATTAATGTAATTGTTATGAAGCAGCCATTGAATGAAAAGTCTAATCAAAAGATTATACTTAAGCGGAATTGGCTTGGGGTGTATGTGCAGATTAATGGCAAGGTTAAGGTTAATCCGTTAACCAGCACGTATGAGGTGCAGTAATTATGGCAATAATTTTAACAGGAAAAGCAAGAATAGAACAGATTAAAGCCCGTTTATGGAAAACTTTGGACAATCAGCTTGTACAGCTTGATAATGGGGAGTTGCTCATAGCTCCTAGATATTTGGTTACAGATAATAATACAAACCCTTTTGGCGATAACGATTTATCGGATGTCCGGGCAAGTCATTTTCATGATATTGGATGTGCTTATCATCAGTTGATTTATGTTACCAAATCTTTGGATTTTCTTATTGATAACGGATTTTTACATCCTTACACAAAAGAAAACGGTGAATTGATTAATGTTCTGGATGATTTACCGCTGGCTTGGATAGAAATCAGACCGTGCAAATATCGAGAAGTGAATAAGATTTTTAAACAAATCCTACGAGCTTCCGGCGAAAGCAAAGCCAAATCAAGCCTTATGTACTGGGCGGTTTGCCATAACTTTAAATATTGGTTTGACAGACCGGAAGGGCTTAAAAAAAGATTATTGTTTACGCAAGAGTACGGGAATGTTAGAAAATTATAGCGAATGAGGATTTTACTATGCAAATGTCGAAAAACGGAAAGAATATATTAAAGAAGCTTGAAGGACTTAAATTATGCGCATATAGATGTTCTTCTGGAGTTTGGACGATTGGTTATGGGCATACTGGAATTACAGTAAAATCCGGTGATATTATTACAGAAGCAACAGCCAATAAGCTTTTTGAACAAGATATCAAGTTCTTTGAAAATGCTATAAATACTTTGGTTACAGTTAAATTAAATCAAAATCAATTTGATGCGCTGGTTTCCTTTTGTTTCAACATAGGAATTGGAAAAGACGGATTTGCCGGTAGTACAATGAGAAAGTTACTGAATTGTGGAGAATACGCAGCAGCTTCAGAGCAATTTTTGCGTTGGGTTTATTCTAATGGCAAAGTTTCGGATGGTCTAAGACGTAGAAGAATGAAGGAGCGTGAGTTATTTTTATCTTGAATTAAAACTGTTTTAGAGGGTTATTAATATATTATTAATAACCCCGATTTTGCTTAGTTCAGTTCACAAGAAGGGGGTAAATGAGCCTTATGGAGCTTACAGGGTGCTTAGACGAAGGGTATAATTCAAGAGGTGTAGTTGAATGATATCTAAGATTATAAAAACAATCTTCTACTTTTAGGACTATCATTTAGATGTAGAAGGGTTTTGAGTCCAAAAATTTTTTTCTCAAACCTCGTAACAAATTTTCTCAAACTCCTAGCAAAGTCGGTAAAAATAGGGTTAAGTCCTTGCAGGATAAAGGATTGAGTTAAAATTTAAAATTTCTCAAACTCCTAGCAAACTTTTCTCAAACCTCGAGGCACGTTACAAAAGGCTCAAACCCTTTGATAGCTATGCTTTTCGGGGGGGGGGGGGGGCAGCTCTAGAGGCTAGTCATTATGCTTTGAGGAGGTTGTATGAATATTAATACAAATCTCTCCTCACTGATTACACAATCTTCGCTTAAAACTTCCACTCTTAAACTCAATCAAGCTATTGAGCGGATGACAACTGGCTGCAAGATTAATCACGCTAAAGACAATGCAGCCAATTATTCAATCAGCAATAATTTTTCTACAAAGATTGGTGCTTATCAGGTTGCGGAAGACAACGCCATGATGGGGTTGGATTTGATAAACACGGCAAGCGGAGCGTTGGAGCAGATGTCTGACAGGCTGGCGCGGGTACGGGCTTTGCAGGAACAGGCAATGAATAATACTTACGGAAGCCGGTCTATAGATGCAATTCAAAGCGAAGTAGACGCGATTGTTGACGAAGTTCAGAGGCTTTATGATACAGCCGAGTACAATGGTGTAAAGCTTTTTATGGGGACTGATAAAGCTGAATGCACTGCTGATTTGATGATAAAAATTACTCCACGAGATGTTTCTTCAATGGAAAGTGTTGAGAGTCTTGATGAGAACGTGAAAATAACTTCTGGTTCGTATTCAGTATCAACAGCAGAAGAGCTTCAAAAGATTTCGACTATGACAAAGAAAAATTTGGTTGGGGAAGATGTAGAATTTGTGCTTGCAAACGATATTGACCTTTCTGCTTACTCTTCCGGTACGGGCTGGGAGCCTGTTTCACTAGGTTGTACTTTCGATGGTAACGGGCATAAGATTTCTAATTTGTATATCAATGATTCCACTATAACGGGTGCGTTGTTTATAAAGTATAACAATCGGCCAAAGATTAGTAATTTGGGGGTGGAGGATGCGCATGTTACTGCAATGTATGCGTCAGGGCTGGTCGATTCTGCCGAAAGCTTGTATAATTGCTATATTACAGGTGAAGTTAAGGCGGTTGGGAATAATATAAATGTAAATGTCGGACTTATGGCAAGGGCTGTGCATTCTGCTTCTTATTGTTATTCCAAAGGTGCTGTAAGTTATAAAGGTAATGTCGCCGGTCTCTTTGGGGACGTATTAGAGGAGATGAGAAATTGTTATTCTATTTCTGATGTAACATGTACCGGCTCTAGGAGGAGTTCTGGCGGGGCTGGAGGTCTTGTTTCAGATTTATCATCTGCTGCTGTTTCTGATTGCTTTTTCTCAGGAAATGTCGACGGAGGCATCAGCTCTTGTGTCGGAGGATTAATACGGGCTTCTTATGGCCCCTCTAGCATAACAAATTGTTACTTTGCAGGTAGTTTAACCAAAGGTTATAACTTCACAGGAACTCTGGTCGGATTTTCTTCAGACACAACACTTACAAACTGTTGCTCATTAACGAAGAATACATCTATTACAGAGCTGATTACTGATTACGGCGGTAATACATTAAACGAATGTTATAACAAGGCCTATGACGGCACAGTGCCATTTACGGCAGAAGACCTTGTACCCGAAGGTGCTGAGCCTGAAAAAGACTATACAAGCCTGGATTTTCAAGTCGGGATAAATAGCGGCAAAAATTCTACTATGAGTTGCAGCATAGCTTTTTCAATGAGCGAGTTAAACATGCTCCGGAAGATTACAGAGGAAGGCAATCTGGAAAGGATTGACAAGATGATTTCAAAGGTGTCTGCCAAGCAGACCGAGTTCGGGGCGGCTCAAAATCGTCTTGAATCAGCGCTGGAAGAAATTAGCATTCAATACGAAAATCTTGTCTCTTCTCGCTCAACGCTTCAGGATGCTGACATAGCAGAAGTGTCGAGTGAATACATACGTCAGCAGATATTGCAGCAAGCCTCTGCAACGCTTATGGCTACTGCTAATCAGGCTCCCGCTATCGCGCTTCAATTATTATAAATATTTTATCAAAAGGCACTTTACATTAGTTATCACATGCGTTAAAATAATAATAGAGATATAAAGAAAGTGTGTGTGATTATGATTCATCCTGTGAATGCCTTGACCCCTAAGGTATTATTCAAGGGGCAACTTAATGGTTCTGAAAATCCTGTAAACAGAAGGACGGAAAGTCGGCTTGCGGTTCTGAACGCCGGAGGGATTTCTGCGGTAACAGGCGCTGTTACAACCGCTATTGCAAGAAGCTATACCTCAACCTGGAAACATGCGGCTATGTTCGGGCTTGGCGCGGCGGCTGTTACCATGATGTTTGTCTGTCCGAGATTCCTGTACAAATCAGGGATAACCTCTTTTGCCAAAGAAAAAGAAATGGACGTTTTCTCCAAAGAAAAAGAGGTGCAGAAAAAACTCCTTACTGACGTAAACGAGGCGATTGACGAACACAGCGAAGACCTGCCGGACAAGCTTGAAAACTACTCAAAGACTGTGTGTAAAAAAGAAGCCTAGTCCATCGGGGTTTGTTTGCCCAGACCAAAACCTTCTTTCAGGACTGTGAGCAGACCGCAGGCTGCAAGCCCTGCTGCACCGAGTTTGGAGAAGAAGCCTTTTGTTGTGAGCGCCAGTGCTGCGAAGGAAACTGGCAGAAGGTTGTTGCCTAAAGAGTTTAGCGCGCCTTTGCAAAATCCTTTCACCTTGCCGTAGACAGGAATTATCGGGTTGTTTTCGCGCATATCTGCAACTTTTCCCTGAATGGCGCCACTTACAGGGCTTTCTGTGCTAAGGGTTCTGCGTGATGTGTGGACTCGCTCAAAATGGTCAGCAGTGACCTGCTGGGAGATTCTTGAAGAACTTGCCCTGCCAACAGAGAACGCGTCGTAAACCACGGCGCTCATTCCTGCTATACCTGCTGTTTTGCATACTATTGTTGAGACTATTCCCATACTTTTCTAACCTTTGTTTTCAGTATCTTCTTTTACTGCCGGATTCGGAATATGCTTTACTTCTGTTCCTGCTGACATCTTGAGGAGTATGTCTGCTGCCTGAAGCACATCTTCTTTGTCTGCGCTCGGGTTCTGCTGGATGTTCTTTAAAAGATAGAGCGTGTATTCGTTTCCGCTTGCAAGCTGTGAGTTAAACGCGCTTAGAGACGCGATTCTTATTAGTTTTGAAGGGTCTTGAAGCATCTTGTTTAAAAGTGCGTTCAAAGCCGCGTCGTCAAATCTGTCCTTGTCTTCATCAAGCCTTGTCAGGATTTCTTTTGATGCCATGAGCCTTATTTCCTGATTCGGGTTGTTTAAATAGTTTTCCAGAGACTTTATGTATTCGTCAGTGAGCGCAACAACGCGTTTTTTCTTGCTGTTGTTTTCTTCTGCTTTCTGAGCGTCCTGCTTTGTGTTTAGCTCGTCAATAATGTTTTGTGACTTGCTTAAGTCTTCTTCTTTTTCTTTTTCTTTTTCCATGTTGTTGGAATCTGCTAATCCTGTATTTGCAGCAGCCATATCATCTGCAACCGCCTGCGGGTTTGCAGGGATTTGCGGCTGCACCTGCGGCTGCGGTCGTTGCTGCATTTGTTTTTCATTCGGATTATTGTACTGGTAATTGTAGTTATTCAAATAGTATTGAGGCGGGTAAGCGCCGTACTGATTCGGGTTGGTGGCATAAGCCTGTTCCTGCGGAAGGCTTTGCTGCGGCTGCTGCGGATAGTTATAATATCCGTATCCGTTATTTATTCCGTACGCCATGTTCTGTTGATTGGCTCCCAAAGGGCAGCTGTTGGCGCCGGAGCCGACGTTTACCGCGGGATTTGATATCTGGATTGTTACGCCTGAATAATTAGGCTGTGGATTAATCATCGGGTTTGTCATACAATTTACCTTTTTTGCACACTTATATACTTATATAAAGTCTATAATAAAACAGAAATTGCTAGTTGGGAGTATTTTTGTTACGATATGTAAATGAATGTATAAAAGGGGCTCAAATGGGAATCAAGGTTCTGGATTGTACTTTAAGGGACGGCGCCTATGTCGTAAACTCATTCTTCGGGGATGAGAGGATTAAGAATATCATCAAAAACCTGTGCCTAAGCGGGGTTGATATTGTTGAATGCGGATGGCTGAGAGATTTTAAGCACCGGGATGATTCTGTGTTTTATTCCCAGCCGGAGGACTGTAAAAAGTATTTATCCGACGGCGCAAAGTATGCCCTGATGTTTGATTTGGGAAGATATGACATTGATAATCTTCCTCAAAACAGCGGTGTTGTTGATATTATAAGAATCGCGTTTTACAAAAAAAGCCTGCGTGAGGTTGAAGAGGCAGTAAAAAAGGTTCAGAAAAAGGGGTACGAAGTCTTTTTGCAGCCTTCAAATGTGCTTGAATATGAAGAAAGTGATTTAATGCGACTTTTTGAGATTGCAAACTCCTGTTCAGTGAATGCTATCTACATAGTTGATTCTTTCGGCTCAATGTTTCCGGAGGATTTGGAGCGGCTCATCGCATTATTTGACAGGAATGTGAATCCGGGGATAGAAATCGGGTTCCATTCGCACAACAGCATTCAGTTATCTTTTGCGCTCTCGATTGATTTTATAAACAAAATGAACCGTGACATTATTGTGGACTCTTCGCTTTTAGGAATCGGGCGCGGTGCCGGAAACACAAAGACAGAGCTTTTGATTTCTTATCTTAACCGGCATGGAAAGGATTACAACACTGATTCTGTCTGGCCGGTGATTTCAGAAGAGATTGAGCCGTTGGCCAAAGAGTCCGGATGGGAATATTCAGCAGAAAAAGCCCTTAAGGGACTTAAGGGCTTGCATCCTAATTCTTAGTCTCAAGTTTATTCCTGAGGTTGTTTAAAACTGTGTTTAATCTCAAACAAGCCGGGAGCATTAATAATTGATTCCCCGTTTTTGTGGGAAAAAGCTGCCGCATAATTTTTTGTATCCGGAAGCTCCAGTGCCATAAGAGTTCTATCTTTTAAAACATCAGAATACAAATTGATACATCCCTTTAGTCTTGCGAGGTGCTGTTCTGCTGTCGGGTGAAAATCAAACATGCGGTTGTTTGCAACGCTCATGAACTTGTCATAAAGCTTGTTGTCCATACTTTCGTTTGTAAGATATTTTTGCACAGTATTTGTCTTGAGATTCTTTACTGTGACACAGCCTCTGAAAGTGTTTGGCTTTGGCTCATTGCAATTGATACGGGAAATGTTCATTTCGAAACTCCTTATTAAATACACTACACATCTTTTCAGACTCATAGTAGCACCAGTAAGAAATAATATCAATATGTAAAGTTTATATATTAGAGTTTATGATTCTATCAATACAAGCTTTTGCTGAATACTGCCATTCTCTTGCCGAAATCCTTGAGACTTTTAATCCTGAGCGCTCAATGATAGCCTGCTTTTTCATGTTTGAGACCTTGGAAGGAGTCTTGTCTTCAACCCCGTCGCATTCCACAACAAACTTGCCGTCAACAAGCAAATCAACGCTCAAGCCCGCAATGTCAGTTCCGCAAACAACTTCGTGACCGAGGGTGCGGAAAGCTTCTGCAACCTCTTTTTCAAACCCGTTTTTGTAAATATTCTCATCAAAGTCGTCAGAGGTTCTAAGCGCGTACCTGTCTTCGTATTCCTGAACAAATCCGAGGTAGCTTCTCAAAATTCCTTCCGGAAGCTCGCGCGGGTCTTTTGAGATGAAGTTAATCATCTGGTACCTTGCACGGGTAATCGCAACGTTGAACAGGTTCGGCTTTTGCAGAAAAATCAGGCTCTGCGGGAAGCTGTTGTTTGCATAAGCCCATGAAATAAGGATTATGTCTCTTTCATCACCCTGGAATGTATGCGCTGTACCGATTTCAATCTGGTGCTTTTGCATCATGTGTTCTGATAATACCCGTGAGACAGAAATCTTTAGCTGCTCAACCTGCGCGCGGAACGGGGAAATAATCCCGATACTTACAGGGTTTTCCGGATTCTTGCGCTCGTCTTCCACAACGATTTCGTGCAGGCGTTTAACCAGCGCCTCGATTTCAGGAAGGTTTCTTGTTGCGTCAAAATCGACTTTTCCGTCAGGCACGACAACTGTTTCGAGAACTTTTTTTGAGTCGTCGTTTCTGCGCATAACTTTTATTCTTCCGCCGTAAAACTCTTTGTTTGAATAATTAATAATCGGCGGCAGGCTCCGGAAATGCTCGTCCAAAAGCACCGGATGCATTGAATAGTAGTTTGCCAAATCAAACATTGAATTTGTTCTAAATCGCCACATAAGCTGGTATCTGTCGTTGATTCCGTACTGTGACATAAAAGACTGTTCTTTTGCTTTTTCCAAAAACGAAAGATGCGGAAGCTGCTTGTCGTCACCAACCACGACAGCTTTTTTCGCTCTGTATAAAATAGGGAAGCAGCTTGCAATGTCGCACTGGGAAGCCTCGTCGATGATTACAACATCAAACAAGCCCGGTTTCATAGGTAGAGAGCCGGATACAGCGTAAGTTGTAACGCACCAGCAAGGGAAAGCTTCAAGAAGCGGTTTAAAGTCTTCTGTTTCAAGAAGTCTGTTTTGCAGATTTTTCTTGCGTTCAACCAGTGATTTTGAATGAACAAAAAGTCTCTGGCGCTTAATCGGGTCTTGCATCAAGCTTTTTAGCGCATCTCTGCGCTTGCATTTCAGAATATCGATTGCCAGACGTTTTTGCTGACGTTTCATGTTTCTGATTTGTTCGGAGAGCACATGAATATTGCCTGTTGTCTGGATTTCAGTCTCGATTTTTCTTGCCTTGCAGATGAGTTTTGCAAACTCAAGCTCAACCTGAAGCAAGCCCAAGTTCTCGTTATTCACATCAAAATTGTTTACTCTAAGCACTTTTTTCAGGTTACCTATAGCAGACATGTTTTTGAGCCCTGTAAAGAACCCGCTTTTTTCAAGGTTCTCGCTAAGTGACTTGATAGAGTTTTCAACCGTGTTGATTTCGTCCTCTTTTAAAACATGTTTTATGAACTGCGGTTTTGCGTGAGTGTGTTCTTCAAGTTTTATTTGACCTTGAACTTGTGTCCACTCTTCTTCCAGCTTGATGATTTTTTCTGATTTTTTTTCTAAATTAGATATCGCTTTCAGAAGGTTTTCCATGTCAGAAACATCGCAGAGTATTGAGTTTTCTGCTCCCTCGTCAAGGTCAACCTTGTTTGCAAGAAGGTCTTGAAGTTGCATGCTCAATTCTTTCTGGTAATTCAAACGCCCTGCTCTTAGTGCTAAAAACGGTGCGCCAAGTTCGTTCAAGCGTTCTGCAACAACGTCAACTGCTTTGTCCATGCGTGATGCAACCAGAACAGTTTTTCCGTTTGCAATCAGGTGCGCGCAAAGGTTAACAATTGTCTGTGATTTACCCGTGCCCGGAGGTCCGAAAACCGATACAAGTTTTGCGTTTTCAACATTTTTAACAACATTAAGTTGTGCGTCAGAAAGCGACAACGGTGTTACAGGAAAGAAGTCTGCAAGCGTCTTCTGCTGTGTGTCAGTCGGTTTTGACTGCGTGTACTCTTCGTTGATAAGATTGAGCACGGTCTCTCTGTAGATTCCGCTCGGTTTTTCAGCAATCTGGGTTAACTCGTGCAGCACACCTGCTGTTACAGAAGGGCGCTTTGTCAGGATTATTGCGCACTGTTTTGTGAGGCTTATTTTGTCGAGTTTGATTGTTGATTTCTTCGCGCTTTCTTCTTCCTCGATGATTTCGTCGACGTTTTCAGCGTTGACTTTTTCGTTGTAAAAATCTTTTGTGATGTTGTCTTCATCCACTTTTAATGCCGGATTCAAAGAAACATCAATATCAGGAACAATGGATTTAAGGGTGGTTAAGAAGATATCCATTTTTTCCTGCGTAATTGGAACGGATGGCACAACATCTAGCAGGCCTTCAAGCAGCTGCTCTGTTTCGTCCTCGTCGTCGCTTTTTTTCATGAGCGCAGTAAGTGCGCCGGTGTTGAGTGAGAGAAATTCATCAGTCAACATGCAATTGATATTCACGCCGTTTCTTTCGAGTTTGCAAGGTGCATAAAGAAGCGGGGTCAAAAATTCGTTTTTCTTGCCGCTTTTTGTTTTGCCGACCAGAAACAGGTAGCCGTAAATTAGGTATTTATCTTTCTGGCTTGTTTCAGACTGAATCATGAGTTCAGTAAGTTTCGGGTCAGAGCCTTCGAGTCTTAAGTATTCCAACCCTTGTGTGAAGAGGGTGTCTTCTTCGTCCAGAAAAATCCATTTGTTGTCTTTATCGGCTTTCAGGTTTCTGAAAGTCGAGCTTTTGACTTCTTCTCTCACGCAGTCGTGAAGATACTGGCTCAATTTTTTTATAAAACTGTTGTTGAATGCGGAATTAATCGCCCGTGTTGCTTCTTGTAACATGTACTCTCCGTTTGTTGTTTAAAATATATAAATGTTTTTTATAACTTCCCCTTAGGGTAATTATACCACATTTTGTCGGGAATTAATACTATTAATAAATGAGTTAACGCGTTTTGAAATGTGCTAAAATCAAAATGCATAGGAGATTTTATGAAAAGAATTTTACTGATAGCAGCTTTCTTGATGTGTTCATTTGTTTTTGCAAACGAAACACCGCCAATAACTGCGCCGCAGAATATTATGTTTGAGAACTGCACAAAACTCTTCGGGGTTAATAAGGATAAACTTTACAGCCTTACTCTTGCTTCGCTTTCTGCAAACAGATTCCAGATAGAAGAAGTCCAGACCGCAAACGGGTATATTATTTTTACGGCAAACAGGAACAAATACCTTGCAACAGTTGCGGGGGTTGACAGCGCAAATTCGATTCTGAAAATCACACCGTGCAACAATGTTTACAATTTTCCGCCTGGGATTTTGATAAATACATTTAAGTATATTGATTTGAATTTGAATCTGGAAATGAAGAGTTAACAAGTTGTGGTTATTCCCTCTCCTTAGGGAGAGGGCTAGGGTGAGGGGTCAACAATGAAAAAACTTATCTTATTTTTTTTAATAATTTTCTCAATACTTGGGCTCACAGCCTGCTCAATCCATAAAGATGCAGAGCAAAAAGAAATCACCTTCTGGACTTTGCAGATGGGCGATTTTTCTGACTATATGTACAAAGTCATCCGCACCTACGAAAAAGAACACCCGAATACCCATATAAAATGGGTTGATGTCCCGTTTTCCGAAGGCGAAAAACGCACCCTCGCCGCGGTTATGACCGATAGCCCGCCGGATTTGATAAACCTTAATCCAGATTTCTCAGCACTGCTTGCCCAGAAAGGCACCTTGGAAGAAATTCCGGAAACAGCAGTCTCAGAGTTTAATCCGGAAATCATTAAGGCTCTCAAATATAACGATAAACTTTATTCAATCCCTTGGTATGCAACAAGCGCGATTACGATTTATAACAAAGACTTGTTTTCCAAATCCGGGATTTTGAGACTCCCGAAAACTTACAAAGAACTCGGCGCAATCTCTGAAAAGGTGAAAACTAATACGGGTGCTTACGCGTACCTACCTACAATAACAGAAAACGACACAATGGTGAAAATTCTGAACAAGTACGGAATTTCCGAGCCGGAAGATTTTTTACGGGCAAAACTGGTTTTTGAGATGTTCAAAACACTTTATCAAAAAGACCTGATACCGCCTGAGAGCATAACCTTCACCCATCGTGAAGCCCTTGAACAGTACATGGCAGGCAAGATTGTTTTCTTTCAGGGCGGTGCAAATTTTCTTACTATGATAAAAGAAAACGCGCCTTCTGTTTATGCGCAGACCGATGTGACGGAGCAGATTAAAGGGCCTGTGGGGCAGAACGATTTTTCTGTAATGAATTTTGTTATCCCGTCAAGAGCGAAGCACAAGAAAGAAGCGCTCGATTTTTGTCTTTATCTCACAAACGAGCAAAACCAGCTTGAGCTTGCAAAGATGACGAATGTTATTGCAACAAATTCGAATGCCTTGAGCGACAGTTTTTATAACGATTATTCTTCGCTTGAAGCCAAGGCGCGCTCAATCAGTGCAAAGCAGATTAATAAGATTACGCCGCAATTGAGGCAGCGCCGCAGCCAGAAAGAAATCAACACGCTTGTAAACACGGCCGTGCAGTCTGCGCTGTTGAACAAAGATTCTGTAGAGAATGTTTTGGTCAAGCTCGCGAAGAGTTTGGCGGGGTTTGAGGATTAGTTTGTTTCGTCAATATCTTCTAAGTCGCCGACATGATTAACGCAAAAGATTAATAGTTTGGTCAGTAAGTATTCATTTTGACTGCATACCGCTTCGTAGTAACCTTTTCCACCTTGCTCGAGCCATTTTAGGGCATAAAGTGATACTTTGAACATATTCAAAATATTGTAGTATTCTTTTATAGCTTCTTTATTCATGTTTAACCTCCGTTCTTCTATGATAGTAATAGAAAATTTTCGAGATAAACACTGCTACAAAAGCACTATTGTTAAGCGCGTATTCCCTCTCCTAGAAGTAATCATTTACAATTCTTTTTATCTATTTTATATTGGGTTTCAATATTCGTCTTTTGTTGATATAAATCTAACAGTTCGTTTTGTTCTTTTTTGTAAATTTCCTGTTTTTCAGATTCATTTAAAGAGGCATTTCCCATAGTCTCTTCAATAATGTTTTTATGATGTTTTATTCTGTTATTGATTACACTAACTTTAGCATTTTTTACTGCGCGCAAAGCTTTAATTTCATCTGAAGGATTCCAAGGTGATGCTTGAACACAGTTTGTAAGAATTAATATACAAATACATACAAATATTTTCTTCATACAGTTCTCCTTACATCTTTTCCGGTGCAGACACAGCCAAAATATCAAGCGCATTCTTCAAAGTCGTCTTAATCGCAACCATCAACGCAAGCCTTGATTTCATCAACTCCTTATCGTCGCAAATAACGCGGTTTGAGTTGTAGAACGAATGAAATTCAGCCGCAAGCTCCTGAACATAACGGCAAATCGTGTAAACAGTCCTGTTCTGCGCAGAAAGCACGATTACGGACTTGAACTCCTCTAACTTGAGAATCAAAGATTTTGCACTCTCAGCAGTTCTAAGAATCATATCCTTGTCAAAATTATTCACTAAATCAGCCAACTCAGCCTCACTCATAGGTGCAGCAGACTTCTCGCCTGTTTCAGGATTGAGCTTTTCAGAAATCGCGTTTCTCAAAATTGAACAAACCCTCGCATAAGCATACTGAACGTAGAATACCGGATTCTCGTCTGTTGAACGCTTTGCAAGCTCGATGTCAAAATCAAGCGTCATGTCAATGTTCCGCATCTCCATCCAGTAACGCGTTGCATCGATTCCAACCTCTTCAATCAAATCGTCAAGCGTTACCATGTTCTTACGCTTGCCCATACGAACCTCTTCGCCGTTTATAACAAGGTTTACAAGCTGCCCGAGAAGCACTTCCAATTTGTCAGGGTCATACCCCAGCGCCTCAATTGAAGCCTTAACACGTGCAACATAGCCGTGGTGGTCTGCACCCCAGATGTTGATTAAACGGTCGTAACCGCGTCTTAACTTGTCTATGTGGTAAGCTATGTCAGCCGTAAGATAAGTGTTTGACCCGTCAGCCTTCTTGATAACCCTGTCCTGATCATCGCCGAACTCGGAAGACTTGAACCACATTGCGCCCTCTTTTTCGTAGAGCATTCCTTTTGCCATAAGCTCTTTGTAGCTTTCTTCAACCTTACCGGAATTGTGCAAGTCAAGCTCTGAATAGAATTTGTCAAAATGCACTCTGAAATCTTCTAATAAAGCCTTCTGGCAAGCTTCCATCTCTTTTTTTGCATAATCAGAAAGCACTTTTACATCTTCTGTCGGCTCGTGCTCTGACAGGAATTTTTTTGCAACCGGAATCAGATAATCGCCCGGATAGTAATTCTTTCTTTCAACTTCATCAGTCGGAAAATCAATATCCTCGCCTAATTCCTGCTTGATTCTAATTTTTAAAGAATTTCCAAGCTTCTGGATTTGCGAACCCGCGTCGTTGATGTAAAACTCCTGATACACTTCGTGCCCGTAAAATTTCAAAAGATTTGCAAGCGCGCTTCCCATCGCAGCCCAACGTCCGTGCCCTATGTGGAAAGGCCCTGTCGGGTTAGCAGAAACATATTCAAGCAGGATCTTTTCGGTCTTAACCCCTTCCGGTTTACCGTAGTTTTCTTTCTTGGCTAGGATTTCTGCAACTGCGTCTGCAAGAAGCGAATTTTCTATCTTGAAGTTGATAAATCCGCCAACAACTGACACTGTGTAGTTTTGGCAGGATAGATTTTCAACAATCGCGTTTGCAATCATCGGCGGAGCAATTTTTGCAGAGCGCGCAAGTGAAGAAACATTCACCGCAAAGTCGCCAAAATCAGCGTTCTTTGGTTTTTCCATAATCAAGGAACCTGAAGTGTATTCGCTCATCTGTCCGAGCTTGCCAGCCTCGATTGCTTTGTTTATTCCGTTTTCAACTTCTTTTAGAAAAAAATCTTTTAACATCTTTATCCTCGCTTAATCTTTTTTTGTTTGATTCAAGTATAGGATAAACAGGGGTAAATGTATAGGGCATAGAATCTGTGATTGATAAAATGCGCTAAGAAGTGTATGATTGAGGATGTAAAAAATAAAGGAAAATCACGTGATAGAAATTTCAAATCTTGAAAATGCATACGAAACGCTTCTTGTTTGTCACAAAGACTATAAGGAAAATCAGGATTCCCAATTCTTAGTCTATATTGCAGATTCTTGTGTAAAGCGCTTTGAATACACTCTGGAAGTTGCCTGGAAACTCGCGAAAAAGATTTTTATTCAAAAATTCGGCAAGGCTGAACAAGAACTTTCCATGAATAATATCTTTAGACTTATGCAAGGCTATGGCTACGCCGAAGATTGGGAAAGATGGCGCGATTACTACCAGAGGCGCAATAACACCGCGCACGAGTACAGCATTGAAAAATCAAGAAAGCTGCTGGAAATTATTCCGGATTTTATCCGCGATGTGGAATTTTTTATCAAAAAATTAAAAGAGGAATCAAATGCCGATTAAGGGTGTTACAGAGTTAGAAGAAAGTATTGTCAAATCAATTCTAACCCCGTATCTTGACAGATACGAGTTCTATTTCTACGGCTCCAGAGTTAAAGGCAATTTCCGCGAGCTTTCGGATTTGGATATTCTGGTAAAGTACACATCCAATCTAGATTTGAACGATATTGAAGACTTAAAACAGGCTTTTGACGAGAGTAAACTGCCTTATGTTGTAAACCTTTCTTATGATGTAGACGAAAAGTTTTATAAGCTGATTGAAAAGGATCTGGTAAAAATATGATAGACGAAATTGTCCAAAAACTCAAAGACGCAAACCAGCCAAAAAGCGATTTTGTACACCTGATGGACGGGTTCAAAGACCCTTATCTTGTCCTGATTGCGTGTATCTTGAGCCTGAGGACAAACGACAGAACGACTTATCCGGCAACGCTCAGGATGCTTGAACTTGCCAAAACTCCGCACGAGATGAAAAATGTAAAGGTCGAAGACCTTGCAAAGGCGATTTATCCGGTCGGGTTCTATGAAAACAAAGCAAGGCAGATTATTGAACTCTCAAGACAGATTGACGAAGAACTCGGAGGAATCTGTCCGGATGAGATAGAAGAGCTGGTTAAGTTCAAAGGCGTTGGCAGAAAAACCGCTAACCTCGTGCTTTCTTTAGGTTTTAACAAACCCGCAATCTGCGTGGATGTGCATGTACACCGGATTTTTAACCGGCTTGGGTATATCAAGACAAAAAATCCGGAGGAAACAGAGTTTGCTTTGAGAGAAAAACTTCCGCTCAAACACTGGATTGATATTAACACCCTTCTTGTAACGCACGGTCAAAATGTCTGCAAGCCAATAAAACCAATGTGCGACAGGTGTCCAATTGTAGAGTATTGCGCTAAGATTATATAGTATGATAAGATAGATTTGAAAAGAGGGTCGTAATGTCAGAATCTGTTAATTGTCCGTTTTGCGGGAATATCATTCCAAAAGATGCTTTGAAGTGCGAAGAATGCGGCGCTCTGTTCAAAGAACCGGAGCTTCCGGGAGTTAAGTTCAAAGAACTCGGCCCGTTTATTGCGATTGATGTTTTGACTTTCGGGTTTTTCTCAACTATCTGGTTTTTTATTAACGCAAATGCGATTAATAACCTCGTGTCTAAACCAAAAGACTGCTTGAAACTAAACTGGCTTGTGACTCTTCTTGCGGTTAACGGCGGGTTTTACCTGTTTTTCTTCTACAAAAATCCGGTCTGGCTCCTCGTGTTTTCGATTGTCCAGATTGCGCTTTACATAGCCTTGACTTACAGGGTGCTGAGGATTATCCAAAAATACACCTATCGGACATACGGTGTTGATGTTGAAACTAACCCTGCTTATATAATTTTGTTCAATATTCTTTATCTTGTGCACTTTGTGGACACATACACAGCAAGGGTGCAAAACAGGCATGAGTACTTTGATTGGAAATCACCTCAAGCCATAATGTTGATTCTGCTTCTTTTGATTATATTATTTATTCTGCGTTTCTATTACGAAGCAGCCCAGATTATCGGTTAAATCGACAACTCAAAAGTTGACATCTCGTTTGCAGCCTTAAACACAGCACAATTTGCCTTGTAAGCTGCCTGTGCCAGCTTGATGTTGCAAACATCGTTTACGCCCATGCCGTTTTCAAGCGCAGAGACCATTGCGTTGTCCAAATCCTGTGCGGATTTGGTAACGTTTTCACCAGCCTGCGCAAGCAAATCTTCCGGGCGGATGTTTGAGTAATAATTACTCAAATCAACTTTGGAATTATCAACATCCGAACTTGAAAAAGTAGGCGTCTTGGCCACTTCCGGTGCATTTTTGCCCGAAGTCGCCTGCATACTTTCTATCAAGCCGGAGTAAACGGATGTATCAATGGATGAAATTGAACTCATAATTAAACCTTATATTATTAGTTTAACTCTTTTTCACGTTTCCACAAACGTAAAAGTAACAATTTTTTACAATTAAGCAACCCCGTTGTTGAGCAAATCATGGATGTGGATAACACCAACCGGCTTTTTGTTCTCAAGCACAAAAAGGTTGGTAATCTTCTTGTCATGCATTATTTTAAGCGCCTCTGCACTCATCGCGTCCGGCGTGATTGTCTTTGGATTGCGAGTCATCAAATCAATGGCTTTCTCTTCAAGTATTTTGGCAGAAAGACACCTTCTCAAATCCCCGTCTGTCAGAATACCGGTAAGCTCTCCTGACTGGTTAATGAACCCGACACAGCCGAGACGCTTTGATGTCATTTCTAATAAAACAGCCTGCATATTTGAATTTTCGTCCAGAACCGGCATGTCCTGACCTGTGTGCATCAAATCGGAAACCCGCTTAAGAATAGAACCAAGCTTTCCGCCCGGATGCCTGTCATTGAAGTCTGATTTTGAGAAACCTTTGCGCTCAATAAGCCCGACTGTTAAAATGTCCCCGAGCACAAGGGTTGCGGTTGTTGAACTCGTTGGAGCTAAGCCAAGAGGACAAGCTTCGCCGTTGTTCGGAAGCTCAAGCACAATGTCTGCAGCTCTTCCGAGCGAACTTTCAGGATTCTTGGTTATTGCAATAAGCTTGATACCAAAACGCTTGCAGTAGCTTAAAATATCTATTAATTCTCTTGATTCACCGCTGTTTGAGATTGCAACCACAATGTCATCCTCGGTTATCATACCCAAATCCCCGTGACTGGCCTCTGCAGGGTGCACGAAAAACGAAGGTGTGCCGGTGGAAGCGAGCGATGCCGCGATTTTCTTGCCAATATGACCGGATTTACCCATCCCGGAGATTATGATTCTCCCTTTTGCGTTCTGCATAAAATCGAGCGCCTTTGTAAGCGATTCGAGCTTAAGCGAATCTCTTAGAGCCTTGAGCGCAGTAATTTCGGACTCAATAGTTCTTATTGCCGAAGCCCTGTCTAAATCCATTTGTGATTGTTGAGCGGTTGCAGTCATATTCCATACTCCTTATGATTATATTTTACTACAAAAATTATTTGCCTTAATATAGTTATTATGGAACAGTTGGTTGAATGCAAAGACAAAATCCATTCGTGCTCGAAATGCGGGCTCTGCCAGTCTGTCTGCCCTGTCTATCAGGTGACAGGAAACGACTGCACAGTCTCACGCGGGCAATTTATTATGCTGAGAGGGCTCATTAAGGGCGATTTGAAAATGTCTTCCAAAATCAACCGGTATCTGGATTTGTGCCTCAAATGCGGCGCCTGCACAAGATTCTGCCCTAGCGGGATTGATGTTGTGGATATTATTGTTAAGGCAAAAAGCGCTTATTTTAAACTCCATCCGGAGGAGAGGTTCGTTTCATTCTTGCTCAGGACTTTTGTGTTTGGTCTTGGCGTAAAACTTACTGGCGTGTTTTCAAAAAATATCAAGAGCAAAAAATTCGACAAAAAAGTCGTGTATTTTGGCGGGTGTGGCGCAGAACTCAAGGGAAACAGCTCTGTTGTTTCTATCCTTAACTCCTGCGGGATAGAAGTCGTGACCCCGGAGTTTGAATGCTGCGGAATCCCGTTTCTTATGCGCGGTGATTTTGAAAGCTTCAATAAATACCTGAGAAACTTTGTTGAAAAACTTAAACAAACAGGCATAAGCGAGATTGTAACAACCTGCGCAAGCTGCGAAAAAACGCTTAAGGACTACTCAAAATGGTCTGATGACGGATTCTTGAAAGAAATAAAGGTCAGGAATATTTTTGAATACATAAGAGAAAACAACCTGCAGCCAGAGCTTGACAAGCATAGAAAAGTCACATTCCACAAACCCTGCAACATCAACAATTTCGAGGACATTGAATGGGTTTTGAACAACACAAAAAATCTTGAATATATTCAAATGAACGGCTTTGACAAATGCTGCGGTCTGAATGGAATCTCGAAGGTTTCTGAATACAAGATTATGTCAAAAATCTTCAAAAACAAGCGCAATGACATTCTATCAAGCGGGGCAAAAACTGTCCTGACTTCCTGTCTTGGCTGTGAAATCGCGCTCAATCTCTATTCTTTTGGCAAATATCGCGTGTATGATTTTGCCGATTTTCTTGGCAAATACGCGAAAAAAAACTGATTGCTTTTATACAATCAGTCAAAGTAGTTTGCTCGTCTAGTCTAAATTACTGTCACTATGCACAAGTCTTCCGTAACCTGTTTACAGCAATAGCATTCTATTAGAGTGCAATGCATCATTGTTGCGTCGGTCTATGTACCTCTCTTTCTTCTTTTTCAGTATATCCGATGTTAATTTTTTATACAATAGAATAGGAATAAAATTTTACAAAAATTAACAGTTAATAACTATGATTTTATTATTGACAACTATTAGATATGGGTGAGTGCAAAGTATATAATTGTATTATGGGTATGAAAAATGAGAATATAGCTAAACGCTTTGGCGCGAAGCTTGCATATGTCAGGAAGTCAAAAAAAGTTTCTCAGATTAAGCTTGCTGAAATCGTTGATATGAATTTTAATTACATCGGGCAGATTGAGCGCGGCGAGGCTAATGTGACTATTAACACAATGGTCAGAATTGCAAATGCTCTGGATGTTGATGTATGCGAGTTGTTTGATTTTTCGCTTTAAAAAATATTTTCTCTAGACCATATGGTCAATATCACCTATCCCAAATTTTAACCCCTTGATTGATGGCACGGGCATGCCAATCATGTACACTGTTATCAAGGGAGAGAGAGTATATTTATGAAACGCGTATTGTTGTTTTTAGGTATGTTTTTATCAATGTTGTCTGTTATGGCAGATGAAAATGTTTTGCAATCAATTGAAATCGTACCGGTTAAGGATACATATAATATAGTTCTTGTTTCAGACAAGGCTGTTGATGTGAAAAAGAGCGTTCAGGCGCCTAACAAAATAACTTTGGACTTGAAAGATATCAGAGCATCCAAGACTCTGAACACAATTTATAACAACGTTTCTAACGTTGATACCGTAATGGTAGAGCCGGCAGGAAACGGAGTTAGCATTTTCTTTCAGGCAGAAAACGCAGCAGGAGCAAGCGTTTCTTTTGACGCTCTGGCACCGGCATTACCTGTAAAACCTCAAGGTCAGAGCGTTAAATTGAGCAACCCTGTTGACAGCTACGCTCCTATCTACAAAGAAGATATGGCACAGGAAAAAACTTCAGAATTGTTCAAAAAGCTCAAAAACTCTTCAGCTGTTGAAGGCTTGAGAGATTCTGTAGATGAAGACACTGTGTCTGATACGGTTAACAAAGCGTTTTCTTTCGGGCTTGTTGGATTGCTTGTGTTTGCAGTAATCAGACTATTCAAGCGCAAAGAACCGGATATGAAAATCGGTTTGAGCCAGAGCCTCAACGAACGTGAAATCGAAATGTACAGAGGACCGCAGCAAATCGGAAGCTCTTATGTTAATGTTGAAAAACCGTTCACTACAGTGAACTACGGCTTGAATGCTTACCAGAGAGAAAGCAGAAATCCTTATGAGACAGAGACTCCGCAGTTCCACAATCCGAGACTAAGAAATTATGTTAACCCTTCTGTAAGCCAGAATGTGCAGACTCTAAGCCAGCCAATGCCGCAACCGCAAAGACCAGCAGCACAAACAGCTGTACAGCAGGCAGTAAGAAAAAACACAACTCCTGTTAACACTGCTCCTGTAAACCAGTCAAACCCGAACATTGATAACCTTAAATTTTTGGAATCAATGACTGCGATTTACGAAAAAAGCGGACGCCACGATCTGGCACAGGGCTTGAAAGCAAGTTTGAACAAAAATAGTATTAAATAAGAAGAGAGAGAAAATGGGAGCTTAGCTCCTATTTTTTTACATTTCTTCCGGGTCTTTGTATAAATCCTTTGGAACCAGTTTGTCAAGCTCACGCCCGAACTCCTCAAAAGACATACCAAGCAGCCTTGTGATTCTAAAAAGAGTTGTGATGAAAGCTTTGTTTCTTGCATGTTCAAGCATATACATGCTTGTTTTCGCTACATCATTTTCGTAACAAAAAATCGTAAACTTGCCGGCTCTTTTCATGCGCTCGCGTCTGATGATTTTGCCAATAGCATTTAATAGTATTTCGTCGTCTTTGTTTTTCTTCATATAATTTCATAATAGTGGTTCTATAAATAAAAATGTTTCGGAAGTCGGAAACATTTTTGGGTATTATTATTTTCATAAAACTTGGAAAGTATGTTAAAATAAATTTATGAAGACTGCTTTTATACCAATTGATAACCGTCCGGTGTGCTATAGCCTTGCAAAAGACATAGCTGCAATGGACGAAGACATAGAACTCTATCTCCCGCCAAGAGAGCTTCTTGGAGATTTGACTAAAACGGCTGATACAGAGTCGCTCTTTAAATGGCTTGAAAACCTGCCGGAAATCGATTCCATGGTTCTTTCTCTTGATACACTTGCATATGGCGGCCTGATACCTTCCAGAAGGTCTAAAGATACTTATGAAGAAATTAAAACCCGTATGGAGCGCTTAAAGCCTATTTTAGAAGGCAAAAATGTTTACGCGTTTTCAAGCATAATGCGGATTTCTAATAATAATTACAACGAAGAGGAAAAAGAGTACTGGAAAGATTGGGGAAAGGAGATTTTTGCGTACTCCTTCTCCGGCGTGAACGAGGGAATCCCTCCGGAAATCCTTGAGGACTACCTTGCAACCCGCAAACGAAATTTTGAGATAAATAAAACCTATCTTGACTGGGGCTTGGATACCCTTATATTTTCAAAAGACGACTGCGCAACAAAAGGGTTCAATGTTGATGAAGCGCTTGAACTTGAACGAATGGGCGGGAAAACCAAAACCGGCGCGGACGAGATTCCGCTTACGCTTCTTGCGCGCGCAATAGAAAAAGAAATAAAAGTGTTTGTTGAATACACGGAGCCTGATTACAAGGCCTGCGTTTCAAACTACGAGGATGTTTCAATCGAAAAATCCGTTCAGGGTCAGCTTGAACTCGGCGGATTTGTTCAGGTGCAGACAAAAGAAGAAGCTGATATTGTCCTTGTGGTGAATAACTTTGTCGAAAAACAGGGCGAGCTTGTGATGGGCTGGCCAACAAAACCATACGATAAAATATTTATTCCGCCTGAAAAACCTTACGCTGTTGCGGATGTGAGGTTTGCAAACGGCGCTGATAACGCTTTTGTGACACAACTGTTAGAGAAATTAGATTTGGCTAACTTCTACGGCTATTCCGGCTGGAACACAAGTGCCAATACGCTCGGAAGCCTGCTTGCCGGGATTAAAGTCAAATGGCAGGCAAAAAAATACAACGACGGTGCTTTTAAAAGGCTGCAAGCAATAAGGTTTTTGGATGACTGGGCTTATCAGGCGAATGTGCGCGGTTTGATTGACAAACCGTGTGATATTAAAGAGTTGATGGCGCCATTTGAAGACAAGCTTTTGATGCTTTTAGGCTCAAAGCCTGACTACACTTACCCCTGGGATAGAAAATTTGAGGTCGAGGTAATTCTATAGCATAGCAGGACTATTTGCCAAACATTGATTTTTCTGCTTTAAACTCTTTGTATTCTTTGTTGACGGCATCTATGACGTTATTGCGTATAAGAGTCTTATGAGCCTTTTCAACATTAGCTTTTCTTTCTTTGTAGTTTAGGGTTCCTATAACTGCTCCTGTGCATAAAGTACCTGTTAAAGCGAGGGCTGCTCCAAAACGCTTGCTGCGGGTTTGTATACCGGCAAGGCAGCCAATCAACAGACTTATCATTGTGCCTACAATCCCAAAGCCCGCATCTCTGAGTCCAAGCTGTATATTCTTGCCTTTGGCAGCTTTTTGGGCTTCTTTTTTCAATGGGCTTTTAGAAGGTACTCTAACAATGTAAGGCTCTTTTACTTTCTGGAACAGGTTTTCTTTTATGTCAAAATAGTCGTCTGATGTAATTTTTTGATTTTTGTATGCTTCATTGAGTTCTTTAAAGAAATCAGGAACTTCTTGCGCGTCTATGTATCCGTTTTTATTTCCGATTTCTGAATAATCTATTTTTTCTGCTTTATTTTTCAGAATTTGCGGGTATTCGCAATATTTGATATAGCTTTCCTTGCCTTTTCCGAGTTCTTTATTATATTTAGCATCTGGTTTGTAATCATAATTAGAGCAGGCAGCAAGTGCCAGTGTTGTTCCTAAAAGAACATTTCTAACAGTTTTTGGGGCAAAATTCACTTCCATAGAAAACTCCTTTGCTATATTAAAAACCAGTCAAAAAATTTTTTGCTAGTTCTTTTATGATACAATTTATTTATGATTAAACCAGAATTGTTAATGCCGGCCGGCAATGTGGAAAAGTTAAAATACGCAGTCAAATACGGCGCTGACGCTGTTTATCTTGGCGTGGTTGATTTCAGCTTGAGGGCAATGAGAAAAGGCGAATTGATTACACTCGACAACCTCAAATTCGCAATCGATACGGCGCGCGAAATGGGCGCAAAAGCTTATTTGACACTTAATATCTTTGCTTTTAATAACGATATAAAACTCTTGGAATCAGCAATGGACAAAATTGTTGACTCAAAACCTGATGCGCTTATTATAAGCGATGTAGGAATTATGCGGCTCGCGCAAAAATACATGCCAAACACCGAAATCCATGTGAGCACGCAGGCAAATATTCTTAACTACGAAGCTGTGCGCTTCTGGCAGGATATGGGCGCAACCCGCGCAATCCTTGCCCGCGAGCTTCCGATAAAAGATGTTGCGGAAATCAAACAGAAAGTGCCGGATATGGAGCTGGAATGCTTTATCCACGGTGCGCAGTGCGTTTCATTCTCCGGCAGAT
Organism: uncultured Candidatus Melainabacteria bacterium; assembly: GCA_949902595.1. Lineage (GTDB taxonomy): Bacteria > Cyanobacteriota > Vampirovibrionia > Gastranaerophilales > Gastranaerophilaceae > CAG-196. Next base: position 98,103 of record CATLDC010000007.1, read on the forward strand.
GCCTGCTAAGTGATTACATGACAAACGGGGAGAGGAAAGCAAACTCCGGAAACTGCTCCCAGCCTTGCCGCTGGAGCTACAAGCTTCTTGAAGAAACGCGCCCCGGGCAGTATCAGGAAATAGTTCAGGACGATAAAGGCACGCACATTCTTTCTACAAAAGACCTTTGCCTTGTTAAGCACCTGAAAGAAATGATTGAAGCCGGAATCGACTCCTTCAAGGTAGAAGGCAGGACAAAAAGCCTGTATTACGTGTCAGCAGTAGCAAAGGCTTACAGAGAGGCAATCGACACTGTAATGAGAAATCCGCAGGCTGACATGCAGCCTTACTTTGAAGAGCTTTTAAAGGTTGGAAACCGCGGCTATACAACGGGGTTCTACCTTGGAGACGGCTACCCGCAGGACGGATACAGCTATGATATTTCTAAAGGGCTTGCCGGCGCAGATTTTCTCTGCGAGTTTTGGGGCAAAGAAGGCGATTATTACAAGATTAAGACTAAAAACAAGTTCAACAAAAACGAAGACATTGAAGTGATTTCACCGTCCGAAAAATTCATCACGCAGGTAACAGAGATTAAAAACCTCAAGGGTGAAGATTTGGAGCTTGCAAACACCAACGACGAGCTTCTGGTCAAGCTTACCAGAGCGCCTCAAGAGTGTAATTACGCGCTTGCAAGGACTGTCGGGATAAAAGGCGGGGTGAATGAAGTTCAAAAGTGCAGCTGTGGAGATTAAAAATGTTTTTAAAACCGGATTACAATTTGAATAACATATACGAAATCGATTTTGCAAAGCTTAAAGAACAGGGCATAAAATGCGTCATGTTCGATTTGGACAGCACAGTCATGGTCTCAAAATCAGCCACATTCCTGCCTGAAACAGTGGAGTGGTTCAACACTTTTCTTAAGGATTTTGAGGTCGCAATTATTTCAAACAATAAGAGCGATGAATACATCCAAAACGTTGCCAAAATTGCGCCTTGCAGAGTCATGGGCCGTGCTGATAAGCCAAACCCGAATGTCATGAAATCTTATCTTGAATCAGTCGGAATTGAACCTTCCTGCGCGGTCATGGTTGGAGACAGACCACTTACGGATATTCTTGCAGGCAAACTGCTCGGGTGCAAAACCATTCTCGTTGGCTCTATCAACCCGTCTGAAAACCTGCCGACCAGGTTTGTGAGGGCTTTGGAGCGCAGTACGGTTAGGCGTTAAAAACAGGGAGCGATATTTTATCACTCCCTGACATAGTTTTATGAAAATTTAGGAATATCCGGATTGTCAATATTTTTCAATAAATCTTGTAGATTTACTTCCGGTGTTGGATATTTAGGTTGCATGTTGCCAGGTTGTTTTACAGGCTTAGGTTGTGGTGTTAATTGTTGTGGGGTGTATTCTTGCTTACTGTTTTTTTTCATATCCTCCCAGTTTGCAGGAAGACGTAAAAAGCTTCTGTTAATAAAATTCATACCCATAAAGTTCTCCTTTCTAATGTAACACAATATGTATTGTGTTACATTAGAAAGGAAGAGCGCATGAACAAAGGCTTTCAGAAAACTAGAAAACATATAAAACAAATAAAATCCCCGCCGGTATAGATAGTTTAACAAAACGGCAAAAGCAATAATAGCAACAGCTACAAGTATGTTACAAAAATCAAAGTAACACAATACATATTGTGTTACTTTGATTTAAATAATGTCTTACTTATCAGTACATATTATATAACGGCACAATTTCCAAAAACTTTAGAGAAATTATAAAATTTGTTACAATTGTTTACAATTATAAGGTCAGCGAGAAAATAATAATCGCAGAAAGCGTCAGAACGGTCATGACAAAAGCTGCTGCAACTTTTAGCGCCGGGTGGAAGTTCAGGCCGTAGTCTTCATTCGGGGTAAGCTGCTTAAGTACGTTGCGTGAAAAGTCATGCTTTGCGTCGCTCGTTGTCTTGTTAAACGAGTCGCTCATGAGCTTTCTGATGTTATAAGTGTCTTCAAGCTCCTTGCGCGCACTTTTGTTGTTGATTGTAAACTTTTTTATCTTGATGCTTTCGTCAGCCGGAAGCTCGTTATCAATGTATGCAGAAAGATTGTTGCGGAAAACCCTGTATTGCTGCGAAATGACGTTGGGCTTTGCTGCCAGAGCCTCGTCTTCAATCTCACCGTCGTCAAGCGAGGTTCTCAAATCTTCGAGCATGGATTTTATGATTTCGTATTTTGCACGGCATGCCGAACATTTCTTGAGATGCTCTTCGACCTTGCTTTTAAGCGCTTTGCTAAGGTCGTTTTCTATATAAAAAGATATTAGTACGTCCATTTGTGCACAAGTTATCTCCATCTGTCCTCCTTTTTATCCCTAAATAAATTCTCTTAACTCTTCCTGTAACTTGAGCCTCGCACGTGATATGCGTGATTTTACAGTCCCTAAGGTTGTGTTTGTGATTCTGGAAATGTCTTCGTAGCTCAAGCCTTCGTACTCTCTAAGTATGATGACGATTCGAAGGTTTTCAGGAAGACTAAGAAGCGCAGCTTTTATGAGCTTTTCCATCTCGGAAAACAGACACTTTTCACCTGGCTCGCAGCCGATTTTGTCCTTGATTTCAAGTAGCTTGTTTTCGTCAGGCTCGATTTGTTTTTCCTTGCCATGCTTTTTTATGTAGTCGTAAAAAAGGTTTGTGACAATCTGGTTGAGCCATGGCTTGAATTTTTTGGGGTCTTTGAGCTTTTCAATCCCCTTTGCCATTTTAAGCAGCGCTTCCTGCGTAAGGTCGGCAACATCCTGCCTCTTGTTTGTGAGATAGCTGAACATTGTGAAGATATTTTTCTGCACACGACGGATAAGCTCCTCAAGCGCTTTTATGTCGCCCTGCTGAGCAAAAATAATCAACGTGTTAATATCCCTTTTTTTGTATCTGGTTTTTGTCATGTGACCTCTTTTGCAGTATTAAAATTATATTTGTTTCTACTGCAAAAGAAATTGCCCGAGGGGGTAGTGGGCAGCTAGGCAGCTAAGCGGCTGGGCAGCTGGGTTGGTTTCAAGCCGGAAGCTCGGCGATTGTCTGCCGACCAATCTCCTACGTGCGTTTTTCACCAGACTTCCAAGCCGGTAGCTCGACCATTGAGGCAGACTTGTAGTTATTATTTCAACTAGTAATCCCACAATTGTCTGCCGACCAAATTTCTACGTGCGTAGCACAAAAGAAAACAGGTCGGGTTATCCTTCCTGTTAAGATTTTACACTAGCCGAAATATAAATAGCAATTTCATTGTACACTAAAAAAACCAAAATTACAAATAATACCAGCTAATCTTAACGATTCCCTTAATCCCCAACCCCTCTACAACCACCGCTTAAAACCCGCAGGAGTAGGCCATGAGGCCAAAAATATACAATGTAAACTTATGTAACAATTATATATGAGTTATATATAAATTTGTCAATTTTCTTAACATTCAGGTTTTTAAATATATAAGAGGACGATTCATGAACTACAAATTTGACTCAATTGTTAATAAAAATGAAGCTGATGCTCTAAAGGAGATGATATTCAAACGCGCGCGAGAACGCGCAAAGAGCCTTACAGACGATGTTCATGCCGATGTCATGGACCTTGCAAGAGAGTCTTTTGTGAGCAAAGGCAATCCTTTTTCTGCTGCCGCGGCTAAAGCTGAAACCGCTGAAAAACCTGCTTTAAAAGCGCAAGAAGAGATTGGGTTCCCGCAGAAGGAGAAATCTGCTTCTATACAGGTGCGGGAGCAGAATAAGGCGATTCAGGAAAATATTGTGCAGTCAACCGTGCAGAACAATATGATGGAAGCGCGTGCAGCACTTAATAACAGACAGAGCTTCATGGGGGCGTTGAATTTCCTTAATTCGCAGGCAGCTGTTTCGCTTATAAGAAGCCGTTCAGACCGGTTTGAGATTGTTGCATAGCTAGAGGTATAGAGAAATTATATAAATTTTGTGTAGGAAATCTTTATTTTTGTCTTAATTTGTCTTAAAATATTATTGACACAGTACAGGAAGTTTGATATTATGAGTATATAGTATGAGGTAAACACCAGTGTGTTTATGTTTATACCATTAAAAGAAAAACAAACGACTCAAAGTAATATAAGAAGAGAAAGGAATATTATGAT
>CATLDC010000008.1 GCA_949902595.1 uncultured Candidatus Melainabacteria bacterium
TTTTTTTTTTAATAAATTTACTAAATAAATAAAATACTATCTATATATTTTATTATAATTTTTAAATTATTTTTTAATATTACACCAACCCCCGCGGCGGGGGGGCCGGCCCCCCGCCTCTTTGTTTTCTTAAAAATTTTTATTTAATCTTAAACGAAACATTCGCTACAGCAGTAACTTTCTTATCAATAGAAGAAGAATCATTTACGCCCATATCAGAGACATCAGTCGAATCAACCGGTGTAATCTGGTAAACGCCCATTCTTACAGACTGAATCTTGCCTACGCTGTTGTGAGTAGCTTTTAGCATTGAAGAAGCTCTTGCCTTAGCGTCGTTAGAAGCCTTTTCAAGCAATGTAACCTTGAGTTCAGGAAGCTTTGAGTAAGCGTATGATGGCTGATAAACATTAATATCAATACCCTGGTTAATCAAACCTGTTATATCTGTTGAGATTTCTTTGATAAGCTCTACATTATCAGAGTTAATCGATATTGGCTGCGAAAGATTGTAGCTGTCCTGAATATCGGTGTACGCACCTGTTTTCGGGTCGCGTTTGTAGTTATAGTAACCATTTACAGTTTTCTTATCAATATTTTTTATACCTTTGTCCTGAAGGTATTTTTCTACAGATTTGATTTGCCCTTGAACGTCAGCATAAGCCATTTGTTTTGTCGGGCGCTTGATTACAATATCAAAATTAAGTGAACCTGAGTCAGATTTCACAACCTCAAACGCTGAACCTGTTACTGAAATAACGTTATTTGAAATTGATGAAGACACCATTTTTGTTGAAACAACGAGCCCGAGCGCCAGAAGAACACCGAGCGAAATCACCTGTAGTTTTTCGATTCTCTCTAACATAATTTGCTCCTCTTAATATATTTATACATTACCGGTTGAACTGTTTCTGTCATCCTCCAGCTGTTTTAGCTGTTTAGCATCGACTTTTTCATCCGTTGAGTAGTTTGTAATACGCGGAACATCAATATCAACATTGACGTCAGCATCAACCATCTCAATATCAGATTTTTTAAACTCTTTAATCTTTCCGTCCTCAAACTTGACCGCAACAGAATTGTTTAGGAACTGGATAAAGCAAACCTTTCCAAGCCCGGTCGGAGTCATTACAGTAGAGCCAACCGGAGGCATGCCCTTGGCCGCTTCAATGTAGTTTGAATACTCGTAAGTTAAACAACATAGCAGCCTGCCGCATGTTCCGGATATCTTTGAAGGCGCAATCGGCATTCCTTGATCCTTGGCAAGCTTAACGTTGATGGATTCAAACTTACGCAAGTATGATGAACAGCAGAAAGGCTTACCGCAAATCCCTGTCCCGTCCATGATTGAAGACTCATCACGCACACCGATGTGGCGCAGGTCGATTCTCATTCTTTTGAAAACCTGGGTCAGGTCTTTTAGCAGTTCTCTAAAATCCACACGCTCTGGAGCTGTGTAGTAGAAAGAGATTTTACGACGGTCAAAGGTTATACGGCACTGCACAAGATTCATATTGAGCTTATGTTTTTTTACAAGGTCTTTGCACTTGAAATACGATGTTACTTCGTCCTTTTTAAGCTCTTCAAGCAGCATCATGTCTTCCTGGGTCATGACTCTTATGAAATCAAACGGTGCAGGTGTTTTTTGAGAATCCTCAAACCGCTTTGCCACCTCACTGTTAACAAGAAACGCTTTGAGTACCTCTTCGCCCTTCTCAGTTCTTGCAAGAATAAGCTGCCCGTCATCAAGATTTACGTTTTCAGGACATTTTAGAGGAACAAAGGTATTTTTCAGGTATTTGACCGCGTATTTAATCATAACTTTCTTCCTTCTTGAGCTTCCTGTTCATGAGCTTTGATAAAACTTCCTGCGGGGTGATGTCAGTGTATACAGCCTCATAAATTGCGCTTGACACAGGAACTTCCAGCCCGAGCTTTTCAGCAAGGTCGCACACTGCTTTGGAAGTCTTAACCCCCTCTGCAACAGAGCCAAGTTCTTTCAAGATATCATCAATCTTCTTTCCCTTGCCCAACATTGAACCAACTGTGTAATTTCTGGACATCGGGCTGGAGCAGGTCGCGATTAAATCACCCATGCCGGAAAGTCCGTAAAGGGTTGAAGGATTCGCGCCAAGCTTAACTGAAAGCCTTACAATCTCTGCCATCCCACGGGTCAAAAGCGTCCCCATGCAGTTGTCGCCCAGCTCCATTGAGTGAGCAAATCCGGAAGCGATTGCAATAACGTTTTTAAGGCTGCCTCCAAGCTCCACGCCGATAACATCAGAGTTTGTGTACAGGCGGAATTTGTTTGGAACATTGCATGCCTTTTGCACGAACTCCGCAACCTGCATGTCCTCACATGCTACAGAAGCTGCGGTTGGTTTTCCCATGAGCACTTCTTTTGCAAGAGTCGGGCCGGATAGGATTACGACCTTTTGTTCAGGAAGCACATCTTTTATAACCTCTGACATTCTCATAAGAGTGTTGAGTTCGAGCCCTTTTGAAGCGTTGACGAGAGGTTGTTCCGGCTTGATACCGGCTGCTTTAAGCTGTTCGCAAACAGGGCGCACGCCGGATGTTGCAACAACAGACAGAATTATATCAGCGCCTTCAATCGCTTTTTTCAGGTCAGATGTAAATTCGACTTTCTTATCCAACTGCACTTCAAGCGGTTTTGAGCAGTGCTTGTTTTTGACCAAATCTTCGTTCAGGTCACATTCTCTTCCCCATATAACAATGTCTTCAAAATTATCATTCAACAACCATGCGAGTGTTAACCCCCAGCATCCCGGTCCAAGTACAGTCAATTTCATTTATACCATGCTCCTTATCTCTTTTTAAATTATACAATAATTCTGCGGTCAGAAGCTAAAAAAAATTTTTATGTAAATTTTTGTTTACAATAAGTCAATTTTACTAACCAAAAAAGACAGCATTTTACCAGAGCTTTTGAGTGGTGATGTTGAATTTAACTGGAACAAAAAACTGGGTTTTGATGAGCTTAGAAAAATGAAAAGACTACCTGATGAAAATTCCCAGGAGCAGATTTGTACGCTTCCGCTTGAAGAGTTCGATTTTAAAAAATGGGCAATGAAAAAATTAAAGAGTTTGGTTAAATTACCAGAACGCGCAGATGATTTAAGAACAGTTTTTCCAAGTGATAAAGTTATTATCACGCCTGCACAGGAACATACTATAGAAAAAGGCGAAACTTTTTATAGTCTCGCCCAAAAATATCATGTATCACAAAAACGAATAGAAAATGCAAACCCGCAAGTCAAGGACCCTAAAAATTTAAAGCTGGGACAAGTAGTTATGATACCTGAATCAGTAAATTTAGATATGTCAAAAATTGAAACCTTTGAAGATATTGTGGAAGCTGTAGGTATCTCAAGGGAATTTATTAATGACTTTATGGAGCATATAGAAGTTCAGAATGTTAAAGACATACTTCATACCTACTACGATAATGTCGAAGACGGTAAAAAAGGAAAAGGTACACCAACTAATGGTTACGGCCACACGGGTCTTGTAAGGGGTGAAAAGATAACAGACACAACAGAAATTACCCATGAAGAGGCTATTCAGTATCTGGCACTCGACCTTTTCAATTGCAAAATTGAGGCTATAGCACATTTAGGTCAGGATTTCCTAGATGCTCCAAAATCTATACAGGAAGGAATTGTTGACAACTTTTTCAATAAAGGATGGGAAAAGGGTTTTGTTACAGTAAAAAATTCTCCTTCTAACAAAATACCGGAAGGTTTAAAACTACATGACTATCTTACTACAACAGAAAATCTAATTTACAAGACTGATGCAGTTGGTTTAAAAAAACGCATGGTTTATAGAATAATCCACGCAACAAAAGACCTTTCAGTTGAAGACAGAAGAAAAGTTCTTGATGCCAGAAGGGATTACTTCGACGAAGTAGTTAAGCAGCTAAGTCAAAAAGGCTACAAGAAGGAATGTGAATACCTAATAAATGCCTGGAATAGAGCATACCAAAACGGTGACTGTAACGGGTATTTTGATTAAACCTTTGAATAGTAATTCAACGCCCTTCTTAACACACCGCAGTTCTTTCTCAAAGCTTCCTGCGCCTGCTCTCTGTTAAGATTGCACATTAGCATAAGAATTGCCGTTTTTACATTCCAACCGCTTTCAAGCAAAGTATGTAGCGCTTTTGAAGCGTTAACTCCCGCGATTTCCGAAACAATACGGATTGCACGGTCCTTGAGCTTCTCGTTTGTCGGCATCAAATCAATCATGAAGTTTTCGTAAGTCTTACCAATTTTAATCATGGCACCTGTTGAAAGCATGTTGAGCACCATTTTTTGCACACTTCCGGCCTTCATTCTGCTTGAACCTGCAATAACCTCCGGCCCGACTTCAACGCAAATTCCTAAACCTGCTTCTTCAAGAATAAGCGCTTTGTGGTTGCAGGTTAGCGCAATTGTCTTACATCCTGCTTTCTCAGCCTGCGCAAGCACACCGAGCAGGTATTTTGGATTCCCGCTTGCAGATATTGCAACGCATACATCCTGATTGGTAAGGATTTGAGCGTCTTTTTCACCAAGCTCAAAATTATCCTCTGCGCCTTCAACAGCATTTCTAAGCGCAATGTCACCGCCTGCAATAATACCTGTTACCATATCTGACGGCACACCAAAGGTCGGAGGGCATTCAGAAGCGTCGAGAACACCGATTCTGCCGGATGTGCCCGCGCCAAAATAGTACAACTTTCCACCCATCAGGAATTGTTTTGCAATAATATCAATTGCGCGCGCTATGTTTGGCGCCTCGTCTTCTATTGCTAGTGCGACGAGCTTGTCTTCTTCGTTAATCTTTCGAACAATGTCTATTGTTGAAAGCAGGTCAATGTCTTTTGTGTTTTCATTTCTGTACTCAGTAATAATTTCGCTCATCACACACACTCCTTCTTAGGTAAATTATAATACGTTTATTAAATTAGCCATTTCGATTGCTGATTTTGCAGCGTCAGAACCTTTGTTTCCTGCTTTTGTACCGGCTCTTTCAATTGCCTGCTCAATATTATCAGTAGTAAGCACCCCGAATATCACAGGAACACCTGTTTCCAATCCGACAGACGCAACGCCTTTTGAAACCTCTGCGCAAACATAGTCGTAGTGGGATGTTGAGCCCTTGATTACAGCGCCAAGTGTAATTACAGCATTGTATTTTCCGCTTTTCGCGCATTTTTTTGCAACAAGCGGAATCTCAAAAGCGCCCGGGCACCACACAACATCAATATTGTCTTCGCTTACCCCATGGCGTTTGAGCTCATCAACCGCGCCAGACAAGAGTTTAGCGCATATAAATTCGTTGAAACGTGATACTACGATACAAAATTTTTCGTTTGTGACAGTCAAAAATCCTTCAATAATTTTCACAATACCTTCTCCTTAATAATCTCTGTAAAATCATTATACACTATTCTTTTATAAAAATGTTGGAAAGTTAAGAGTTGTTTACAATCAGATATTGTATTACACTAGCCTTATGGAATTTAACGGAACAGACAAAAGGTACAACCAGTATAGCCAGCACCTTAAAAACAAATTCGGTGCCAAGGTTTATAAAATCACAATTGACGCAGGCTTTTCCTGCCCTAACCGTGACGGCACAATCTCAAATAGCGGCTGTATTTTCTGTGACGACGGCGGAAGTTTTTCACAGGCGCATTCAAATCTATTAAGTATTGAAGAGCAGGTTAACACAGGCGCTGAAACTTTGAAAAACAGATTCAAGGCACAAAAATTCATGTCCTATTTTCAGGCTTTTTCAAACACATATAAGCCGGTAGGAGAGCTTGAAGCGATTTACAAGGCATCTCTTAACCATCCCGATATTGTCGGAATCTCAATAGGCACAAGACCTGACTGTGTGGATGAAGATAAATTGAAATTGATTTCCTCCTTCACTCCGGATTATTACACCTGGATTGAATACGGTCTGCAGAGCGTTCATGACAAGACTTTGCAAAGAATTAACCGCGGTCATGATTACAAATGTTTTCTCCAAATGTATGAAAAGACAAAAGCTGCCGGAATCAACATCTGTCTGCATGTGATTCTGGGTTTGTTTGAAACGTATGACGAGATGATGCAGACCGCTCAAACCATTTCCAAGCTTGAGCCGGAAGGGGTAAAAATCCACATGCTCTGTGCGCTTGAAGGTACAAAGATTGCGGATTTATACAGAAAAGGCGAGCTTAGTTTTATGTCAGAAGACGAGTATGTAAGCACGGTTTGCGATTTTTTGGAATACCTGCCACCACATACCACAATCCACAGGCTTGCAGGAAACGGGCTGCGCACCGAGCTTGTTGCCCCGCGCTGGATTGGAAAGAAATTGGACTGTCTGAACAAGATTGACAGGGAGTTTTTGAGACGGGATTCTTGGCAAGGAATAAAATTTGCTTTATAATAGCTCTATGGACAAGAAAGTAATTTCTACAAATAGAAAAGCTTTTCATGATTTTCTAATTTTTGACAAGTTTACAGCGGGGATTGTTTTAACCGGAACAGAGATTAAATCAATCCGCAAAGGTATGCTCAACCTGAAAGACGCGTTTGCAAAAATAGAAGACAATGAAATGTTCTTATACGGAATGCATATCTCACCTTACGAGCAGGGAAATCGTTACAATCATAAGCCTGACAGAGTGAGGAAGCTTCTTTTGCAAAAACGCGAGATTCTTAAGATTCAGGATAAGGTAAAAAAAGACGGTGTAACAATTGTACCGCTGGAATTGTTTTTAACTCATGGTTTTGCTAAAATAGAAATCGGACTTGCCAAGGGTAAAAAATTGTATGACAAGCGCGAAGCAATAGCGAAGAAGACTCAGGACAGGGATATCGCAAGATTAATGAAAAAGTAAGGGATAACAGTAAGGGGTGGCGGATGTTTAACAGAGAAACGATTTTAAAGAGCTTAAACACAGAAAATTATTATATTGACAAGCATTCGCTTGACTTATTCCTTGAAGACTGGAAGATTGAGTCAATTTATGAAGACGAAGACGGGCTGGAGTTCTACGACGACCTGTCTCTGGAAAAGATTAAAAAAGGAATTTCCTTGAAAGCCCAGGGTTACAGCGACGAGCAAATCATCGCAAAGCTTTCAAGAATGGAAGCAAAAGTCGAAAAACTACAAAGAGAGGAGCCTGTTCAGCCCGTAATGGTGAGCGATTTGCTCAATGAGCAGCAAGAAGCTTCAACCGAGATTGCGGTTCAGCCTGAAATGCAAAGCACGCAAGCAGAGCCGATTCCTCAGGGCAAAAGCTTCACTTTGGATGTTTCAAGCCAGACTCTTCAAATGCTTGCCGAAGCTGTGGCGAAAAAGATTAGCGACGATATTACAAACTCTGATATGGCAACCCGCCTGATTGAAGCCGGCGGCTACAAGCGCGACAACGAAATCCTTGCAAAGCAGGTTCAGGATCTCCTTGAGCACAACAAAGAGTTGTCTAAACGAATTGAAGTGCTTGAAAGCCAGCCGTCAAAAACTTTCTGGCAGCGCTTCTGGAACAAGAGATAGCGAGCACCCTCTCCTCAGGGAGAGGGCAGGGTGAGGGGTCAATCGTTTGTTATGCTGCCTTATATTGATTTTTTAAACCAACTTGATGAAAAACTGGATGTATATCAGAAACAGCAAAGTGAGCACATTCACTGCAAAGCAGGCTGCTCTGTATGCTGCGAAAAAGGCGATTATCCTGTTTCACAAATCGAGCTTGAATACTTAATGCAGGGCTATGCTGCACTTGATAACGAGACGAAAATCCAGGTTCAAACAAACATCAGGAATATCGAAAAAGGCGGCAAATGCCCGTTTTTAATTGAGCAAAAATGCTCAATTTACCCCTATAGACCAATTATATGCAGGGTTCATGGACTTGCTTACCTCTTTAAAGACGGAGTGGTCAAGGTTCCATATTGCGCCAACGAGGGCAAGAATTATTCGGATGTTTACAAAGATGGTGAAATTTTTGTTGAGCCAATAAAAGAAAATCTTGACACTGCAAATATTCTCAATGATTTTGATTACGGAGAAATCCGTCCGCTCTATTCTTGGCTAAACCTCTAAAGCATAATCACACTCCACCATCCCAGCTGCTTAGCCACTTAGCTGCCTAGCTGCCCCTCCCCTCTTGACAGTTCTATCGGGCTTGTGTTACAAATAGTAATATAAATAGTGTATAGATAGGTTAATCGTGTTCAAACGGGCGGATTTGGCTTAAGGAGAAGGTTCCACTAAGACATATACTCCCTACGATTCCTCAAAAAGAAAGGAAGTACTATGTACGCAATAGTCGAAACAGGCGGTAAACAATACCAGGTTGAAGAAGGACGTTACGTTGACGTTGAATTGTTAGGCGAAGAAAAAGACGCTAAAGTTGTTTTTGATAAAGTTGTTATGATTGTTAACGGCAAAAAATCAAAAGTTGGTCAGCCTTACGTTGAAAAAGCTTCTGTTGAAGGTGTTATCATCAAGACTGACAGAGCTAAGAAAATCATCGTTTACAAACAAAGACCTAAAAAAGGTTACAGAAAAAAACAGGGTCACAGACAAGGCTTTGCAAGAGTTATGATTAACAAAATCAGAACAACAGCTTCAAAAGCTAAAGCTGAAGCTGCGGAATCAGCAGAATAATAAGACGCGCCCATCCAGTTGGGAGTGGTTACGTAAGAGGTTGACCAGTAGCTTGCAAGATAAGTTAGTAGAGTTACAATTGTCAACCGACAAAATATTATAAAAAAAAGGAGAATAAAAAATGGCACATAAGAAAGGTATGGGTTCCACCCGTAACGGCCGCGATTCCGAAGCGAAGCGATTAGGCGTTAAAAAGTTCGGTGGAGAAATTGTAAAAGCTGGTAATATCCTTGTTCGCCAGAGAGGAACAAAAGTTCACCCTGGTAACAATGTAGGTATCGGCTCTGATGATACTTTGTTCGCGCTTATTGACGGACAGGTTAAATTTGAACCACACAGACGTGACAGAAAACAAGTTAGCGTTTACGCTGTGTAGTTAGAACTATTAAATAAAAATACACTCTCGCTTGAGGGTGTATTTTTTTCACCTGGCAAATTTATTTTTTACAGGTTTTTATTTAATCAGGAAAGAAGGTAATTATGAAAATCAATAAAATTTCACCTGCAATTAAGCAATTTAACATCCCTTTAAAAAAAGGCGAAAATGCTCTTATCAAGCTCTCTGACAACTCGCTTGAATGTCTTATCACAAAAGATAAATATGTTGTCGGAGGATACGGACACCAAACTCCTAAAGGAATTCGTCCGGACGAGATAATTTCGCTGCACGAACAACTCAAAGACAACATTAAAGAAGGCGTTGACTTCTTCAAAGAATTTACAAAAGCTATTTTTTCTTAAGATTGATAACTCCATAGAATTATAGTATAATCATCTGGTGCATTCCTAAAAGGAAGGATGAAAGATGAGTGATATTTGTAGTAATTGGACACAGTGGCTTAAGCAAAACCGTTTTGCAGGTCAGACACCGGAAATGCAGGCACAGACAATGCGCTGGCTTGAAGCAGTTCGAGACGTAATTCTTGTTTATGCAGAAATAAAACCTTATGATGTAGTTCTTGATATTGGAACAGGAACAGGCTTGCTCGCGTTTAAAGCGCTTGAAATGCAGAACTGCGAAGGCAGAGTTATTTTTTCTGACAAGTTTCAGGATTGCCTTGAGGACTGTAAAAAGATTCTTGATGAATCCGGAGTAACCAGCGGGTATGAACTTATGCAGTGCCCTGTTGAACACATCGCGCTTCCGGAAAGCACAGTGCATAAAGCTCTTATGCGCTCTGTTCTTGTGCATGTTGTAAACAAACAGCCTGCAATAAACGAGATTTACAGGGTGCTCAAACCGGGCGGAAAACTCTGCGCGTTTGAACCGGTTATAAGGTCTAATACAAGATACTGGGAAATTCTGCACCCGATGCATATTGACCGCTACGAGGATTTCAAAAAGGCTGAAAACGAGATAATGGAAAACCCGATGGACTCGCTTTGCAATTTTGATGAGAAAACTTTGCGCACAAACCTCGAAATCGCCGGTTTTTCAGATCCTGATGTCCAGTTGCAGGAAGTACGCTCAAGCTACGTTGTGCAGCCTAACATGGTAAGAGAGTGGTTTGTAAACCCGCCTTCTCCTGACCAGCCGTCAACAAAAGAAAGGTTTATGAAGTATTTTGACGAAGCGACTGTTGAAAAATACATGCAGGATGTTCAGAACTTCTTAACAGGACGTGAAATCAATCTTAAAACAAACGCAGTGTTCATAAACGCGACAAAGTAAGGTATTAACATGGATAAACAAACAGCAATAATAATTCCTGCGCGCTTTGGCTCTTCAAGACTTGAAGGCAAACCGCTACTAAGAGCAAAAAACAAACCAATCATTCAATGGGTCTGGGAAAAAGCAATTTCCTGCCCCCTTGTTGATAGAGTAATTGTCGCAACTGATGATGATAGAATCTTTAACGCCTGCAAAGAGTTCGGCGCAGAAGTTGAGATGACTTCCACAGAACACAAAAGCGGAAGCGACAGGATTGCAGAAGTCGCATCCCGCCATCCGGAAATCGGCTACATAATCAATCTTCAGGGCGATGAGCCGCTAATTGAACAGGCAAACATCGAGCTTGTGATAAAAGGCATTCTGGAAGATGAAAAGGCCGATATCTCAACCCTTGTTCGTGAAATCAATGACGAAGATGAGGTTAACAACCCGAATCTTGTGAAATGCGTTTTTGATTCCAACAACTACGCAATGTATTTTTCACGCTCAAAAATCCCGTTTGAACGCAATGTTGGCAAATCTAAGTTCTACGGACATTTGGGAATCTACGGCTACAAGCGTGAAGCCTTGTTTAAGATGACAGAACTCCCGCAAGCTCCTTATGAGATGGCTGAGAGCCTTGAGCAGCTGCGCGCGCTTCAAAACGGGATGAAGATTAAGGTTGCGGTTGTAAGCAACGTACCTGTAGGAATTGACACGCAGGAAGATTTTGAAAAATTCAAAAAGATGGTAGAGTAATGGATTTTAAGACAAGGATTACAAAATTACATTACGACAAACAGGCTTGCGGTGCGTTTTTCAACCTGCTCAAATTCTGTTCAATATTCTACGGGATTGGAAGCGGATTCAAGAATCTGCTTTATGACAAGAACATTTTGAAGCCTAAAAAAGTCGACGCTTTTGTTATCTCTGTCGGGAATTTCACAACCGGAGGTGTGGGGAAAACACCGGTGGTAGCAGAGCTTGCACGATACTTTGTAGAAAAAGGCGAGCGCGTTGCAATAATTTCCCGCGGCTATGGCGGAAAGCTCGATAACAAAAAGGTTAACGTTATATCAGACGGGATTAATCTTTATTACAAAGCTGATATGGCAGGTGATGAGCCTTATTGGCTTGCTGTAAACCTCAACATGTGCGCGGTTTTGACCTGCTCAAGCAGGGTAAAAGCAGCAGAGTACGCAATAAAAGAGCTTGGCGTTACAAGGTTAATCCTTGACGACGGGTTTCAGCACAGAAAAATGCACAGGGATTTGAACATTGTGCTTGTGGATTCGGAAAAGATGTTCGGAAACGAGAATCTGCTTCCTGCCGGCCCTTTAAGAGAAGGCATGGAGGGTTTTAAGCGCGTAGACAAGCTTGTTATTGTAAGCAAAAACATTGAGCATGCAAGGGCAGAGAAGCTTGCAAAAATAGTTTCCAATAAGCAGGGTGTGAGCACGCAGGTTTGCAGGGTGGAGCCGGATTATGTTTACAACATCGTAACCGGAGAGCATCTTGAAAAGGGTTCTGAAATAACTGCGCTTTCAGCCATCGGGCAGCCGGATCAGTTTTACAGGTTTTTGGAGCCGGATTATAAAATCAAGGACAAAATAACTTTTGACGACCATCATCAGTACGTATTGGATGATATTTCCAAGGTTGAAGGCAGCATTGTTACGACCGAGAAGGACGCTGTAAAGCTTGCGCTTTTAGGCAGGACGGATATTTATGCCTTAAAACTAAAAACGGTTTTAGATATTGAGAATCTTATGTTATAATTCAAGTGGAATAAAGCAGCCGGATAATCGCGCTCAAATTTTAAACGAGTGAGGAAAGTCCGTGCATCCAAGGACAGACCGCCGGAGAAACTCCGGGCAGCGTGAGCTGGCGGAAAGTGGCACAGAAAATATACTGCCGATGGATTTTTAATCACAGGTGAGGGTGCAACGGTGAGTTAAGAGCTTCACCAGCGGTATCGGAAGGTACCGGCTAGCTAAACCCCGGTCGGATGCAAGATTAAAACAGGCGTTTGAGGTGTCCGCCGAGCCTGGAAAAATCGCTAGAGATTGGGAGCAATCCCAATACCAGATAGATGATTATTAAGGAGTTTATCTCCCGAACAGAACACGGCTTATGAGTTGCTTTATTCCTTTTTTAAATTACCCGTCCGTCTATTTAGATTATCCCCTTATGGGTTATGGTATTTGTACTCTAATTTTTTACAATAGATATGTACTAAAAATACAGTTCACTATTCTAAAAAAAGGAGTAAGAGATGAAAAAAACATTATCTGTATTGGCTGTTCTAGGGATGGTTGCAGTTATCGGCTCACAGAGCGCAAACGCTTTTGAATGGTCCAGCTTAAACCCTGCATACTGGGGACACTGCCCTAAATGCGAAAAGAAGAAACCTGACTGCGGTTGCAAAAAAATCAAAAAATGCGATCCTTGCGAAAAGGTTCAAACACCTTGCCCTTGCCCAACCGGCGCAGCTGCACCGTGTGATCCTTGTGCAAAGAAAGCAGCACCTTGCGATCCATGCCAGAGAGAAATCACTCAGCCGGCACCATGCGATGCTTGCGACAGATTACAAGAAATGGCTAAGTAACAAGCCAAGCTGTCTTTTTGAAATACCATCATGCAAAATTAGATTACATGATGGTATTTTTAATTATAAACTTAAACACTAATCTTTGAATTTATTAAAGCCGTGTATTTTTCTTTAAACAGGTTCATAAAATTAGCCAGAACTGTCATTTTGTCCTCACTCATTTTTATGTTACTTACTGTTTCCAATTTTGAATTATTAAATATAGCACTAAATTCTTCTGAATTATATTCTACATTATTTGCATTGCACATTTTTTGGGCTTTT
Source organism: uncultured Candidatus Melainabacteria bacterium (assembly GCA_949902595.1). GTDB lineage: Bacteria > Cyanobacteriota > Vampirovibrionia > Gastranaerophilales > Gastranaerophilaceae > CAG-196. Next base: position 13,200 of record CATLDC010000008.1, read on the forward strand.
GCCTCCAGTTGAGGTCGGAAACGTTCAATGACACGAGGAGCAGATGATTCTTTTTTGGAAACTTTTGTTGCTCGGGCAGCGTGCAATCCAATTGCACTGCGGCTATAGTCAATGTCTTGCAAATCCATGTCCTTGTCAGAAGAGTTCATGCTATCAATCGCGCTTGAGATGTTTGTGTTAAAAATGGATATAAAGCCGTCTACAAGATCTTTGGTTTTGTATGAAACAGAACAGTAGGTGGGTGTCAGCGGCATATGAAGCTCTCTAATTTTGGCATAATTATTAATAGCCTCTTCGCATGAAGATTTGAACACATTTTCAAAAACTGTTTCTATTTTATCAAATGAAAACCCTTTTTCTTTAAGCATTTTAGTAATCTGTGCTTTGAACTGCTCTTTAAGTGAAGTGGCAAGCATAGTGGAAATCTCTTTTTTCATATCATTTAAAGAAGAGCTCTTTGTTGCTTGTCGACAAAGAACGACCATCTTATTGCTAAAATAGTATTCTTTACCTTTATTATAAGGATCAAAACCGGTACTATAATCTATGGTATTCGGGTCAATCTTATAACTATCGCCCTTGATATCTGTAAAAGCTTTTACAGCTGCAGCATCAGCATTTGCCTTCTCGTCCGCTTTTGTTGTCTCAACAAGGTTTGTTGTGCTTAAAGCTGCAAATACCTCTTCCATTGCATCATTTAAGGCTTGTGCGTCAGTGAATTTCTTCAAAGCGCTTGTAATTGCTGCTTCGGTTTTCACAGTTGTTCCACCCAACTTGACTGTTACATTCTTTTCTAGTGCAGTTTTCAAAAAGTCTTTTGCAGCTTCTTTAAGTTGTACTAACTCATCTGAGTCGATATAGGCTCCAAAGGAATCAGCAGTTTGTCTGTAGGCTGCTACATCATCCTGTAACTTTTCTGAATCAGATTTGTTCATGTATTCTTCCAGGTATGTTTTCAAGTCTTCTGCAAGGTTATCGCCTTTGTAGTTTTTGACAAAGGTATTTGCTGCTGTTTCCAGTTTTTTGCCAAGGCTCTGGACTAAAGTTTTTTCATTGCTCAAATTGTTTAGAAGCTCATCAATAACATTTGATTTCACAGTAGAAGGGTCATTTTTCAAAGCTTCTTTTTTGATGTCCTGATACTTTTCCGGAAGCGCTGCCTTAAAAGCATCTGCCATGCCGGATACATCGCCGGTATAAGTAAGTGCAAACCCGTCAATAAAATCTTTAAGAGCGTTTGTTACTTCTGTCAAATACTGTGTCTTGCCTGAAAAATCTCTGCTTATCTGGCTTTTCATTTCGTTTACTGCGTCTTGCATTTGAGTTTTTTGTTCCCATACTGCGAACTCGTCTTCGGAGACTGCTTTATCGCCGTCTTTATCAATTGTTGATAGTTCTACTGAATCGAGTTTAACTTCCTTCAACAGGTTGGTGTACTCTTCTTGTGTGATTTCTCCGTTTTTGTCTTTGTCGAAGTCTTCGAAAGTTAGTTTCTGCCCGTTTACTGTCAAGCTGCCAAATTGGTTGATACCTCTGAATCCGCTCATGTTCTTTTACTCCTTTTTTCTTTTTTTTGTTACATTGAATGTAACTTAATCCCTATTGTGTTACATGGGGGTAAATGAGGAGGGGCTCCGCCCCGTTGGGAGAAGGACTACAGGCTTTGCGCTTTTTAGCTTGTTTTGAGACTACAAGTTGGGCGCGTTCCCTCCCTTGACGGGGAGGGCTAGGGTGGGGTGTAACAAGCGCCGGACAAGGGTCTACCCCCTCACCCTAACAATATCCGACACGGCATTTGTAAACTTTTGTAACAAAATCCTCTAAAACCCTAAAGTTTTCTGAAATTGTGCCGTATATAATAGTACGAATGTAACACAATAGGGATTAAGTTACATTAGGTGGACAGTTAGAGGGTTTTAAAATAATCTTTATTAAAATCCAGCGTATCCTTTGTTGCAACAACTGAGTACACAGGCTTTTGCGTAAACACTTTTGATGCAAAATCAAGCACGTCCTGTTTTGTAACCTTATCTATTGCATCATAAACCTGGTTCCTGTAGCTTATACCATAAAGCGAGTTCATGCCGGATTCCAGATTCCGAAGCTTCGAAGCCGAGCCCTCATTCTCCAGAAGCGAAGCCTTGAGAGCGAGCTTGGCATTCTCAAATTCACGCTCCGAAAACTCTCCTGCTCTGAGCAATTCTATCTGCCTTTTAAACCCGTTTATTGATTTTTGGACATTATCATAAGAAAACTCACCAATCTCTTTGTTGTCAGTAGTTGTTAAAATATTGCAGCTAAGCTCGCCGCAATCATGCGCCCTTCCAAGTGATGAATAAACAGAGTAAGCAAGGTGTTCCTTCTCTCTAAGCGTATTAAATAGGCTTGTAGAAAGAATCGTATTCATAAGCTTTCCGGCAATGATATCCTTTATATCATTGCTTGCTTTAAACCTGTACACCTGCATAATATCAGCCTGCGAGTTCTTTGTTTCTTTTGTAAGCACAACACTCTCCGGTGTTTCTTTAAAAAACTCAAGAGGCTTCACAATATTTTTCTTAACAGAAGAAAGCTCAGACGCCTTTTGGATGATTTCACTACGAACCTCCTGAATGTGCTCCTGCGGAAGATTAGCAGTTATAATCCCTCTGGAATTATTCAACATATAACTGTGACAGTCTTTCAGGTCATCCAGTGTAATGCTGTCAAGGTTTGCAAGTATTTCTTTATAAGAAAACCCGTAAGGGTTATTTTTGCTGTCATAATCGTCATAAAGTACTTGAGCAGTAGACGGAATCCGATTCAGGTAGTCTTTTATTCTTGTTTTTGCAATATCCAGATTCTCCTGAGTCAATGCAGGCTTGTAAAGAAGCTCCGCTGCCTTCTCGTACATAAGCGCCCTGTTTTTGAGACCGCAGTTGCCGTTTACAGACAACCCGTTGCTTCCGACGCCGACACCAAGAGTTATGTTATTTTTTTCTTTGAACCTGTCCAGCTCGTCTTCTGACATACTTTCTGTTCCCATTGAATAAATCATGTCCAGAAGCTCCAAAACTCCCGCCTTTTTGTTATACGGAACATTTGTTGCAAGCGCAATGTTAAAGTTTATATTATTGGATCGGGTCTGGTAGAACCCTACATCGTAATTGTTTCCAAGAGTAATCTCCTCAACCTTGTCCATATTTATTGGCTGCCTGTCTTTACCCTGAAAAGATATGTTTACGTTGTTTTTAGGAGGGTGTACAACTGTAACCGCAGCCTTATTGAGGTCAAAGTATTTTTTCAAACCGGCAGCAACATCCTCCGCAGTGATTTCGTTTAAAATCTTTTCGGCATTAACAAAAGAATCAAGCTGATTATTCAATACATTGGTGCCAACCAGTGTATTAACTACATCCGAATACTCAATCGACTCTTCCAAGGCTCTTGAAAGCTTCTGCTTGATTTCATTCACCTGCTCTTCTGTTGGAAGCTTGATTGTAGAAATCGCATCAAAAATCCCCTTTAACACCTTTTCTGAGTTCTCTTCCGAGGTCGATGCCGCAAGATAGATAAATTTGTTTGCGTTAGGGTTGGTGCTTATCTTCTCAGAATCAATATACGGCATTGCGTTATATTTTTTCAAATTGCCCTCCAAATCACTTGAAGAAGACTTGAGATAAGATTTTGCAATGCCATAGATAAACTTTTCTTTAACATCACAGTTTTTTGGCCCCGCAAACCCTAAAATAACACTTGTAGAAACAGCCTTGTCACTCACGAAGTCTTTTCTAACAGTCTTGCTTATTGGCACAAGCCTTTCTTCAAACTTCTGCCCTTGAGAAGTCTTTCTTGAAGTAAAATTCTTAGCTGCAATTTGGATTGCCTCATCAGGATTAACATCTCCTGTTATTACAAGGTTCATATTATCAGGCGTGTAATACTTGTTATAATAATCCAGCACATCTTTCCTTGTAAGGTTTTTGATATGCTTTACGCTTCCGCCTACAAGCTCGTCGGCCGGATTTTTTATACTAAAAAGCGTTCTAACTGTCTGGTCAAGCGCGATTGTTTGCGGGTCATCCAGAATCATGTTGATTTCAGAGCAAACAGGGCCCTTTTCTTTTTCTATCATAGCATCAGAGAGCTTTAAATCTTCTGTCATGGCTGCGATGATTTTTATCTGTTTTTCCAAATCATTATCGCCCAGCTGCGGCGTGGCGTTTACATAATCCGTTACAGCATAGTTTGTGCTTGCATTTGCCCATCCGCCCATATCTTCAAGCTTCTTGAACGAATCGCCAACATCAAGCTTCAAATGCCCGTTTTCTCCGTTTGTTCCGTTGAACGCCATGTGCTCAAGAAAATGGCTTATCCCTTTTATATCAGGAGTTTCGTTTAAAGAGCCAACATTAACATAGTTCTTCACAACAGCAGGAGAGCCTTCCATTGGAACAATCGTAACCCTGTGCCCGTTTGCAAGCTTGTAGCTGTGTACCTCAAGCCCGTTTGGAAGAACATCTGTGCGGAGTTTTTTATATGATTGGGGCGTTTTCACCTTAAAATCAGGGGTTACATAGGATAACTCCTTTATTTGGGGTTGATTTTTCTCTTTAGGAGCTTCGTTTGGAGTTTCGAGCTTAGCTCTAAAGAGCACACTGTTAATGCTGTTAACTTTCATAACCATATTATATAAAAAACAAATTCGGGCTAAAAATTGCCTGTTTGTTAAGAAAAATAAAGGGGCGGGACTTAATACCTAAGTCCCGTCGCTTTATAATTTTATTCAAAACTGCTTAGTTTTCAAACTGTTCAGCCACTTCAAACGGCTGTTCAGAGAGTTTAAGAGTTTCTCTATCGATTATACCTCTTTTAAGCTCTGTAAAAGAAGCCTTTTTAGAGTTAAATTTCTTCTTAAGAAATTCATATGCAACCTTAGGATCACATTTTGTGCCGCAAGTAAACAAATCTACTGCTGCGTAGCCCAATTCAGGCCATGTGTGGATTGCTAAGTGGCTTTCTGAAATAATTACAACGCCGCTTACACCGTACGGGTTAAACATATGAAAGCACTTTTGGACGATTGTGGCACCGCACTCAAGAGCCGCTTCAATCATGTACTTTTCTACTTTATCATTGCTATTTAAAATATTTGGATCACATTCAAAAAATTCTGCCAGAACATGTTGTCCCAAGTTTACTTTGTCCAGGTTTTGCTTTTCAAGCTCGTCAAGTGAAGATGATACAATTGTCAATTCATGTGCCTCCTTTGCTACCGGTGCGTTGTCACACCAATTATCTTTTTTTACTACGATTATATATTACTATAAAAACCGAAAAATTTGTATAATTTACACTTTTTAGACGAGATGTTAAGAGATTGTTACATTATTTTTGTTGGATAATATAATTATGGCTACAAATTTTGACTTCTTAAAACGAATAGACAAACCGCTTTTTGACATAATATCAGAAGCTGAAAAACTATATAGAGACGAGTACTTTGACCAGTGTATGACCCAGACACGACGCTTTGGAGAAAACGTCTGCAAAAATGTTCTTGGAGCCCGCGCAGAAGGGAATTTTGATAACATGCTCGCAACCCTGAAAGACAAGGGAAACAGCTTTGAGCAGGAAAAAGAGTTTATTCAGGATTTGTATTTCCTGAAAAAGCATGGCAACGAATCCGCACACTCTTTGAGGGTAAAGAAAAGTGGCATGGAAGCACTGGAATGCCTGCAACGCGCATTTGAGGTGGCAATAAACTATTGTGTTTACGCTAAAAAGTCAGATTCAGACATTTTAAAACTTCGATACGATACAGAACTTCTTGTTACAGGAGAAAAATCAAAAAAGACTCTTGCGGAGAAATATAAGGAACAAAAAGCAAAATCTAACAAACCAAAACCTGTAAAACAATCATATACGATGAATACAAAGACGAAGAAAACAGGGATTTCCTGGTTCTGGATATTTGTTTGCATTTCTTGTGTAATAACAACACTTCTTTTTGCCTCAATGTTTATCGCAATTAAATTCTTTTGATATAATTAAGCTATGAAAAGTATTAGAATAAAATGCCCGGCAAAGATAAATCTGACGCTGGAAGTTGTTAATAAACGCGAAGACGGATTTCATAATATAAAAAGTATCATGCAGCTTGTAAGCCTGTATGATTATCTTAATATCGAATGCGAGCCTTCTGAAACAGTTCAAATAACACTTAGCGGAAACTCGACAGAGATTCCTTACAATGAAAAAAATCTGGTTTACAAGGCTGCCAAACTCTTTTTGGACACAACAGGCATAAATTCTGAAATAAATATACACATAGAAAAAAACATCCCGATTGCAGCAGGACTGGCCGGCGGAAGCACGGACGCTGCTGGCACGATTTTCGGGCTGAACGAAGTATTCAACAAGCCGTTGAACGAACAAGAAATGCATGAGATTTGCGCGCAGCTTGGCTCTGACCTGAATGTTTGCCTCGAAGGCGGATGTGTTTTAGCAACATCAAGAGGTGAGTGCATCCAAAAACTTGAAACAATCTCCATGCCGGTTACGCTTATCAAGCCAAAAAAATTAGGGATTTCTGCAAAAGAAGCGTACACAAACTACAGCTTGAAAGAGTTCAAGCCAAAATTAAACAAAACAGAATCAATGCTGGAAGCCTTAAAGGGTTCAGGAGACATAAAGGAATTTTTGTACAATGATTTGGAGTACGCGGTTTTTGACAACTATCCGGAGTTGCAGTTCATTAAATCAAGGCTGCCGGAGGCTATCATGTCCGGCTCCGGTTCGACTTATTTTATTCTTGAGAATCTCGAGGAGAACATTTTTCCTGATGAGTATGAAGTTATAAGAGGATTAGAGTTCATATCAGAAGGGATTTCTATTGCGAATTGTAACAATTTTGTTATATACTAGCAAATTACTCCCTTTAGAGGTTATATTATGCTATGAGGATATTTATAATATACAGGTGATATCCTTACATGAGGTCTTAGAAAAGTGGTAGATAACAGGTCTGCAGGTTTTTATGGAATCGGCGGTTCATTCAATTTTAAAAGTGGTGACCCCTCAGGCACTGCTGCAAAAATGAGTCAGGAAAAATACGGCTCTGAAGCAATGTATCTCCCTCCGGCAGAAGGCGAGGAGGATGGAGATGGCTTCTACAACCAGCCGTTTATTGACCGGAGCGCGCTTCTTAGAGCTACGCTTAATTCGCTTGCAATGACAAATGTTGCCTCTGTTTTGAATGCCAAAAAGCACAAAAAAACAGCTAAAGAGATTTTGGATGAAGAAAAAGAAGAGGCCGGTGAGGAAGAAGAAAGAGAAGAAGAGCATTAATCTTATTTTTCCGGAAACTTTATTTATAGTATAATCTTTTTGAGACGGGGATAAGCGGCAATATAGACCGCACGGGGTATAAATCATAATGACAGAAACAAAAAAAACTAACGGAAATAAGTACTCACTAAGAGATGCAGAGTTTTATAACTGCTGGAGACGTATATTTTTATTTCTTGTAACAGGCGTTTTTTACATGATAAGATTCAAGCTTGTTTACAGGCTTGAGGTTCACGGAAAAGAAAACATTCCAAAAGACAACAACTTTATCATAGCAGCAAACCACCTTTCAACGCTTGACCCTCCGCTTGTTTGCGGAGTTCTTAACCGAGGGGTTGCATATATGGCAAAAAAAGAGCTTTTTGAAAACCCGTTCATGCGCTGGTGGCTTGACTGGCTCGGAGCATTTGCGGTTGACAGGGAAAAGCTTGGCGTATCCACTATAAAAACGGTTAAAACAATTAAGGAAACCGGCTGGGTTCTCGGGATTTTCCCGCAGGGCACAAGACAGGAGCCGGGAGAAATAAGCCACATCACCAAAGGGTTTGCTTCTCTTGCTAAGAGCACAAAATGCAACATACTTCCTGTTGGGATTACAGGGACACAGGAAGTTAAGCGACTCCCGTTTTCAGGCAAAATCGTTGTAAAAATCGGAGAGGCAATACCTTACTCTAACAATGTCGATGAGATGGTGACCAAATGGGGAGAAGCCATTCAGGATTTAACCGGATTTAAATATATTGAAAATGCACAAGTATAATTAGGACTGGAAAATAGATGTTTATTGAAAAAAAGTACAACAGAAGAACCGAAAAAGATTACAATTTTATAAGAACTGCTTTCTACATGGCGTTCGTATCCTTTGTTGTTTTTCCGATAACAAAGCTCATGTACAATCTTAAGATTGAAGGCAAAGAAAACCTGCCTAAGAGCTCGCGCGTTATTTATGCAGGCAACCATGTCTCATACATTGACCCGCCTCTAATCTCGCTTGCGGCGCACAAAAACATCGCGTACATGGCAAAACAGGAACTCTTTCAAGACGAAAACAAGCTCTTGAGATTCCTTGTGCATACACTGGGTGCATTTGCAGTAAACCGTGAAAAACCAGAAATCGCCACTTTTAAAACCGTTAAATCAGTCTTTAATACAAGCTGGGCACTGGGTATTTTTCCGCAGGGCAGAATTATCAAAGAACCTGCAATCGAGCACGTACACAAGGGCTTCACGCTTTTTGCAAAGAAATTCCAGGCTGATATTGTGCCTGTTGCAATTTGCGGATTCGACGGCTATGCAAAAAAACTATTCGATAAAAATATTACTGTAAAAATCGGAAAACCAATCTCCTACACCCTTGACGAGGACGAAATTGTAAGAGAGTGGACAAAGCAGATTTGCGAGTTCACAGGTTTCGAAAACAAACTCGAAGAAGCTAAAGAAAAAGCGACTGTTTCTTAATAAAACTTAATATTTGGTAAAAATTAAGCAATTTTTGCTCTTGAGTAGTTTTAATAGGTTTGCACACAAAAGAAGGTTTGAAAAAAATGAATATCCCGAAAATCTCAGTCTTGAATTTTGCCCGCCCTGTTAAAAACGACGATACAGGACTTGCTCCTGCTTCTAGGTTTGGATTGACAATGGCTAAGCCATTGTCAAAGGATACTGTATCCTTTGCAGGGACAGTCAAAAGCATGGGCAGCCGAAAGGATGCGATTACAATGAAGCTTGCCAAGGCAGTGCATGATGAGGCCAAGGAAGCGCTCACTTTTTGGGAATCAAAGCTTCGTCCTTACCTTAACGACCTTGAAGTCATAACAAACCCTGCTAATCCTATTGAGAGCATTTCAGCAAGAGCAAAAGAGCCAATTTCTATCGTTGAAAAGGCTGTTACAAGAGGCTGGAATAACAAGGAAGAAATCAAAAAAGGAATGACTGACCTTGCGGGGATGAAAATTATAATGCGTGACGGGTCAAAGGAAGAAGTCAACAAAGTTATTGACAGTCTTGTTGATTATGTTAAAGAAACCGGTGCAAGAATTGTTGAGATTGAAAACAAGCGTCCGCTTCCTGTATACAACCAGTATGGTGAAATTGCAAAGAGCTATGATTACGCAGCTCCTATGTATCTTGCCAAGCTTCAAAAAGTTGCCTCCAAGAATGTTGGCAAAGAAATCAGGTATGTTGATGAGAACACTCCGACAAATTACATGGCAATCCATATTCTAACCGAGCTTCCTAACGGAATCACAGGCGAGCTTCAAATCATGGGGCATGATGTTGCGGCATTAAAAGAGCTTGAGGATATGTGTTACAAAATCAAGAACGGAAAGAACCTTCCAAAGAAATATGCTTCCATGGAGAAATATTTTACGTCGCTAAAACCGCCTGTAAAACCTGAATCAGGCTTAGAAGATGCTGAATACAAATCAGCTTTAGAGAAATTTGAATTTGTAAAAGACGAGCATCTTAAATACACTCAAGAAGCATACCTTGTACAGCGTGCAAAAGAACCGCGTACGTACAGTTCTCGCAGAAAGCAAAAGGATACATTCCTTGAGATACCTAAGTATCTCCCGCAAGAGCTGGATTTCAACAATCTGCATGAATTAAAAATCAAATGCGATGCTGAAGACGCTGCTCTGAAAAAAGCAGCAGCCAAGAAGAAAAAATAATTACTTGGTGCCTGATTTTTTGTGCTTTTTGTTGTTCTTCTTTGTAAACTGTTGAGGCGCAAGGCTGTATGATGTCTGGATTCTTTTTACACTCAAAACATCCGGCATGGCTTGGAGTGCGACCATAACCTTTCTCAGGGTGTAAATATTATCAAGCTCAATCCCGAGTTCTATTATCCCGACTTTAGCCTTTGATTTTACGTTCGCAGAAGTGATATTCGTGTTGTTGTCTGAAACAACACCGATAACGTCTTTCAAGATACCGAGTTTTTCAGCGGTCTCAATACGGATTGTTGTGCTGTAAGTCTTGTTAATATTGTTTCCAGACCAATGGATATCAATTAATCGCTCTACCGGAATATTTTCCAGGGTTCTGCAATCGAGTCTGTGAACAGTAACGCCCTTAGAGCGTGTAACAACCCCGACAATCGGCTCGCCCGGAATCGGAGAGCAGCATCTTGCAAAAGAATAGAGGAGTCCTTCCAGCCCGATAATATCTTTTTCAGAAGCCTTTCTTGGTCTGTGCTGGGTCGGGCCTTCTTGTTTAGCAGGTTTTCTTAGTCTGTTAACAATCTTATTAACGGTTGTTTCGCCGTATCCGAGTGCTGCGAACAGGTCATCTGCGCCCACGTAGTTCATCTGTTTTGCAACTTTATCAAACTCGCCGTTTTTAACGTACTCGTCGAACACGGTTTTAGTGAGTTCGTGTTCAAGGTTAGCTTTTCCGATTTCAATATGGTCTTCACGTTTGTTTTTCTTGTACCATGAGCGGATTCTGGAAGCGGCCTGTTTTGTCACAACAAAGTTCAGCCAGTCCAGCCTTGGAGCTGCGACCTTTGAGGTCATAATCTCTACGATATCGCCGTTTTTGAGTTTTGTATCAAGCTGTGCAATACGGCCGTTAATCAACGCCCCGACTGTTTTATGTCCCACATCAGAGTGGATACGGTAGGCAAAGTCAACAGGGGTCGCGTTTTGCGGAAGGTCAATAACGTCTCCGCCCGGAGTGAATGCAAAAACCTGGTCTGAGAACAAGTCCATTTTAACCGAGTTAACAAAGTCTTCTGCGTTTTGAGTTTCTTTGTTATACTCAACAAGTTTTCTCATCCATGAGAATTTCACATCGCTTGTGGAATCCGCCTTTTTAGAGCCTTTTTCTTTGTATCTCCAGTGTGCTGCAATACCGTATTCAGCGATTTCGTGCATTTCCCAGGTTCGAATCTGGACTTCAAGCGGTTTTTGTCTCGGCCCGATAACAGAGGTGTGCAAGGACTGATACATATTGCCTTTAGGCATTGCAATATAGTCTTTGAACCTCCCGGGGATTGGTTTAAACTGGGAGTGGATAAGTCCGAGGACTTCGTAGCACTCTTTTTCTGTATCAACTATAACGCGCACTGCTGTTATGTCGTACAGGTCATGGAAAGCAACATTAAGTCGCTGCATTTTATTAAAAATGCTGTAATAATGCTTTGCCCTTCCGGTAATTTTGGCGTTAATCCCGCTCGCCTTAACGTCTTTAGAAATCTTATCAATCAAAAGCTTCACTGTCATTTCGCGTTCAGCTTTTTTCTGGGATACAAGTTGTGCAATCTCGTAATACTTATCCGGATGCAAGTATTTCAGTGACAAGTCTTCCAGTTCAGCCTTGACTTTCCCAACCCCCAGTCTGTTTGCAAGCGGAGCAAAGATATCAAGGGTTTCCTGCGCGATTCTCTGTTGTTTAGCAGGTGCCATATAATTGAGTGTGCGCATGTTATGCAGTCTATCAGCGAGTTTCAGGAAGATTATTCGAACATCGCTTGCCATTGCAATAAGCATTCTGCGGAAGTTTTCAGCCTGTCGTTCTTCTGTTGATTTGAACTGCAACTTTCCGAGTTTTGTCACGCCCTGAACGAGGTTCAGCACATCTTCTCCAAACAGTTCTTTAATCTCCTCCGGCTTTGTATCGGTATCTTCAAGGATATCGTGCAGGAATCCTGCTATAAGTGTATGTTTATCGGCTCTAAGTCCCACAAGAATCTTAACGACTTCCATCGGGTGGATAATATAGGGTTCTTCGGAGACTCTGTACTGGCCGGCATGGAGTTTTTTAGCGAACTCAAAAGCCTTCTCAAGCTCATCTATATCATCTTCAGCGTACTGCTGTTCTACTAAAAGCGCTCTTATTTCATCAAAAGATATAACAAACTGTTCCATAATAAACCTATCATATTCTTTTTTCTTTTATTTTGCAAGTACTACGCACGTGTACTACGTACGTAGGAGCAGGGTCGGCAGACATTTGGTGATACTACTGGTGGGAAGTGGGGCTACGGGTCTGCCTCAATGGTGGAACGACGGGCTGGAAGGCGCGGGATAGAAAATTTCATACCGGCCGTTCGGCTATTTTTTCAAAAAAAGCTTTGCATTTTTTTATTGTTTAACATACAATAGAAGAACGCCACTTGCGGAGAACAATCAAACAAAGATTTGATTTCTGAAAAAATACCCTTAAATATACATTAGTCGAAAGGAACGTGATAACATGATTAGTAATAATCTGGTTTTGTTGTCTCAAAATAAAAAAACAATAGCCCAGTTGAAAAACAATAAACAGAAATCTGATTACAGTACAAATCCACAAAAGAGGTTAAGAAAGCCGCTGCTAAACGCACGCATAGCGCAATCTCACGAAAACCTGTTTAATTTCGTAAACGACACTTTTAATTACTAAATCAGGGTCTGCGCAAACTTGAGTGATTCTTCCGTTACCTCTCCGCCGGCAAGCTCGGCAATTGCCCTAAGCTTAGCATCGCCTTCAAGAACGGAAATATCCACACTTGTACGACCATCCTGCGTTTTCTTAACATAAAAATGCTTATCAGACTTGGATGCAATAATCGCCTGATGAGTAATCATGATTATTTGCATATATTTAGAAAGTTCCTTCACCTCATCAGCCACAGACTGTGAAGTCTTACCCGAAATCCCCGTATCAATTTCATCAAAAATCACGGTATCAATATTATCGCTCTGAGCAAAAATCGTCTTTATTGCAAGCATTACACGCGAAATCTCACCGCCTGACGCGACCTTGGCAAGAAGTTTCAGCCCCTCTGAAATATTAGTGGAAATCAAAAACTCCACCTTGTCGCGCCCGTTAATTGAAAGCTCGCACTTATCAAAATGGATTTCAAACTTAACCTTCGGAAGCTCAAGCTTCTCAAGCTTTTCAACAATAAGCGAAGAAAGCACTGCCGCGTAATTCTTTCTCTCGGCAGAGAGCTCTTCTGCCAAAACTTCAAGCTTATCCTTTAAAGCAGCAATTTCAGCCTCCAAATCCTCGATATTTTGGGTCGAAAACTCAATCCCGTTGAGCTCTGCCCTCAAGGCTTCGCCCTGCTCCATGACTTTTTCAAGCGTACCGCCGTATTTGCGTTTCAATTTATCAAGCAGGAACAGGCGTTCCTGAATAGAATTAATGCGTTCTTCGTCATTATCAAGTGCAGAAGAATATTCTCTTAGTGTAGAAGAAACATTTCTAAGCAGCTCAATCGCTTCAATAAGCTCGCCTTCCACCTCTTCAAGAGACCCGTCCATGCCGGAAGCCTTGGAAAGATTTGTCTTAATCTGCAACAAGCCTTCAAGCACAGAGCCGTCATCGCCTGAAATTGACCAGTAAGAGGCGCCGGTTAAGTCTTTGAGCTTCTCCACATTTTCAAGCACTGAAAGTTCGTTATTAAGCTCCTCATCCTCGGTTGTCGAGCTAAGTTGGGCTTCTTCAATTTCATTAACCTGAAATTTCAGGAACTCAATCTGGTCTTCGGTCTTGTTAGCCGCATTTTTAAGTTCTTCGAGTTTTGATATCAAATCCTTGTAGCGCCCAAATTCTTGTCTGTAATTTTCAAGCATACCGCCAAGTGTGTTTTTGGTGTAGGAATCAAGGAGCACAATATGGTATTTTGGCTGCAAAAACGAATAGGTCTGGTGCTGCGAATGCACATCAAGAAAGAGTTCCCTGAAATTACGCATAAATTCCTGATTAACAAGGCACCCGTTAATCCTTGAGCGTGAGCCGGTCTGGCTGATTTCGCGGGAAAGAATTATTTCTTCTCCTGTGTCGTCTATTCCGTATTCTTCAAACAGTGAGGTTAAATCCTGTTTGGTATTCAGGATTGTAAGTTCAATAACGGCTTTATCAGCGCCGGTTTTTATGACTTCTTTTCCTGCTTTTGCACCGAAAGCAATATCAATCGCATTAATCAGAATACTTTTTCCGGCGCCTGTTTCACCGGTTATAATATTCAGTCCCTGTGCTAAATCCAATTCCAGCTCGTCTATTAATATATAGTTCTTTATAAAAATCTTTGATAACATATCCTATTCGTCGTCTTCCTCTGTGTCATCTTCTTCATCTTCAAACTCGTCCTCTTCTTCATCGGATTCTTCAAGTTCTTCTTCCGGCTCCTCTTCGTACTCCTCGATTTCAGTCTCCGGTTCGATTTGTTCATGCCGTCCGAGTTTTTCCTGAGCGTATTCAAATTCCTGTTTCACAACATCTTTTGGGAAAGTCAGAGTAAACGGATTCTTAAGAGCATGCTCCAGATTTTCGTAATACTCATCCAGCTCGCCCATAAATTTGTAAACACGCGCAAGACAGTAATACAGGTCACCGTTTTCTTCCTGTTCCAATCTTGTATTCAGGAGTTCGAGAATCTCGTCTGTAGAGCCTTCTTTTAAGCAGATTTTTGTAAGGAGTTTGTATGCTTCAATGTCGCGCGGATTGTATTGCAGCGTTTTTTGAAGGTACATTTTTGCTTCTTCAATATTGTCGTTTTTGAAAGCTATTGAGCCGAGGTTAAAGTATGCCCAGCTGTAGTCCGGCGAGACAGCAAGCACTTTCTGGTAGCTTTCAATCGCAAAATTTGTGAGCCCGTCGTTCTGATAGATGTATCCGATATAGAAATAGGCAAACACATCTTGAGGGTTTATTGCCACTGCTTTTTGGAAGCTATCCAGCGCAAGATTTTTTTCGTCTTTATGGAAGTAGCAGACTCCTAGATTAAAGTAGCTGTTACCGTCCTCGGGGTCTGTTTCCAGCACTTTTTTAAACGCGTCTATTGCTTCGTCCCATTCTTTTAGTTCAACCAAGACATCTCCGAGGTTGTAGTAGAAATCCTCTTGCGGGGAGAGTTCGACGGCTTTTTCGTAGCATTTTTTTGCTTCCGGAAAGTTTTTGAGTTTTTCGTAGACAATCCCCAGATTATAGTGGAGTTCTGCATCTTCGGGGAAGTATTTTATCAGGTAACGGAGGTTTCCTTCTGCTTCTTCGTTAAAACCGTTGTTAACGAGAAGGATAGAAAGCTCCCTTCTTGCCTGAAAGTTAGACGGATCCCCTTTTAAGATATTTTGAAGTGTCTCAATATCATTACTCATAAGATAATTATACCAAAGGGGAGGAAAATAGTAAATTTTTGTAAACAAATTTTCTCCAACTAGCAAAAAAATTTTTTTAGGCGTTTTAAGATAAATGGATGGTTGATTAATTTCAAAAAATGGTATAATAAGTAAATATAAAGCGAGGTGTTTATGAGTGAAATAAATGGTCCAAAATTTAGTGTTAATCAGGTAAACTTCAACGGCATACAGAAGCCTGCACAAGAGGTTCCTTCTGAATCAGTTGAATCAGAAGCTCCGAAGCTGCAAGATTTTTCTGACCCTAAAGCAGAGGCACTCGGACGTTCTATGTTGTTTAAGGGTGCTGATGATGTGAACCATGACTTGAAAGCTCTGTTAGAAAACCCTCAAATTGCAGAAAATTCTGACAAGATGTTTGAGACAGCATTCAAAGCTGCACAGGATGCAGGGATTGAGAATGCTTATGAAGAAGCTGCAAGCTTTTCAACCACGGCTATGTAATCAATCTCCGCGCCCTCCCAGCCGGTAGTCCCACCATCGAGGCAGACCAGTAGTCCCTAGCCCGACTAGTATTCTAACGGAATGTCTGCCGACCATTCTCCTACGTGCGTAGCACCAAAAAAAAGAGTCTTAGCGACTCTAAAAACTTTGTAAATGTGTGAAGTGTAGTATAATGTGTATTTTTTGATTTCTGGTTTAATATCCTTGTATATATATAAAGTATTTTTAGGGATGAAAATTGATATAAACCAGATGTATTTTTACATTTCTTAACATTTAGAGACATGCCGGTTGATTAATCGAAAACGAGTATTAAATAAACGGTAGAGAGGTGCTAAATGCTTTTTACGGATTTATTCAAAATGACTAAGACTTGTACACATGATCATATCAGCCCCGATATGGAATGCGGGTACTGCCCGGATTGCGGAAAACTGATTGAAAACGAATGGTATATAACAAGATGCGCATGCTGCGGGGTGAAACTCAAAACAATGAGCAGAGGCGGAAAGATTGTACCGCAGATGCATTATTGCACAAACTGCGGAGGTAAAGAGTTCGAGGTTGAGAAGATTGAGAAGATTAATTTTATTGATATTAACTTCGCAGTGCTCGTAAAAAAAGAAGCCGAAGCAAAAGTTGCATGCTCTACGACACAGTGCTGGCAAGAAAGAACAGACGCGAAACCAAAATTGCTAACACAATTCCTGTAAAATCCGCGATTAGACCGGTGAGAAGCGCGTACCGGTACTTCTTGATACCGATTGAGCCAAAATAGACTGCAAGTACGTAGAAAGTTGTTTCAGAGCTGCCAACCATGACCGCCGCGAGCTTTGTTGCGTAGGAATCAGGCCCCAGAGAACTAGCTATATCAGAAAAAAGCCCGAGAGTTGCGGAGCCGGAAAGCGAACGGGTAATCATTATCGGGATGACGTCTACCGGGATTGATAATTTTGCAAGAATCCCGCCTGTAAAAGAGGTTATAAGCCCGATTGCACCTGAGGATTTGAACATTGATACTGCTACAATTATGGCTACAAGGTAGGGAATTATTGAAACAGCGACTTTGAACCCGTCTTTTGCGCCTTCAATAAACTCTTCGTATATTCTTACTTTTTTGAACGCAGCTGCAAAAAGGATTGCAAGAATCATTGCCGGAAGTATGTAAATCGAAATCTTTTGTATCATGCCTCCTCCTTTTTGTGCCAGATTTTTTTAAGAAGCATGGCTGATATTATTGCAACAAAAAACGAAAGAGTTGTTACAATAAGCGTCGGGAGAATTATTTCGGTCGGGTTTGAGGCTCCCACCCCCACAAGTACAGCGATTACAGTTGCCGGTATTATCTGGAATCCGGCAGTGTTCATGCCAAGAAACATGCACATGGAATCAGTTGCAGTGTCTTTTTTAGGGTTGTCCCCCTGCAACTCTTTAATGACCTTCAAGCCGATAGGAGTTGCTGCATTTGTAAGCCCCAGAGCGTTTGCTGTGACGCTCATTGCAATGTCACCCACAGCCGGAGAGTCCTTTTTAACGTCTTTAAAGAGGATTTTTGCTATCGGGTTAAGGAGTTTCGATATTATCTGAACAAGTCCGGATTTTTCGGCTATGCGCATAATTCCGAGCCAGAAAGCCATGATACCGATTAGTGAAAACGAGATTTTTACTGCTGTGTCGCATGCCTGAAGCATTGAGTTTACAACATCAGAGAGTGTGTTATTAAAAACTCCGATAATGATTGAAAGTGTTATCAAGATAAAAAATATATAATTCATACTTTTATCTTAAAAAAAATTTTAGTATTTGTCACTATTTTTATATTAGTATATAATTAGTTATGAATGTAGAATGTGGGATAAGAGTAGGTATATGGCAGACATAAATAATTTTGCGGAGATTACAGAGAACTTTGATACAATAAAAACCCTGTTAAATTCAATCAGGGCGCAGGGTATACTAAATACTTCCGATGTGGATAAAATTCTTGCGGGAATAAATTCCAAGCTGGAAAAACTCAACACAGAGGAAGATATTGACCTGATTAAAATATTTTTATCAGAGCTTAAACAGAATCTTGATGAGCGCCACAGCGTTCTCATCTCAAAATTCGGCGCAATAGAATCTCTTTTCAGCAACCTGCTCAAAAACAGCTCCGACATGCTCAAATCAAGCGAAGTAAAAGAACTGTTTGACATTGTTGCCACAAACCTTTCCGTATTCTCACGCGAGGTTGTTTCACAAAAAGAAACACTCACAGACATCACGCTCAGACTCGATGCAATGCGCTCGGATGAGACCCAGAAAAAAGATATTATAAAAAGCATTGTTCCGCTTAAAAACGACCTTGAGCGTTTGAACAACGGGTTTGACTCAATTGTTTTGAGCCTGAATGAGAACTTCAAATCACTGGTTAAGACACTTTCAAGCGTTGACCAGTCAGAAGCTATAAACAAGTTCGGCACAGAACTAAGCGATATTTTAAACTCTTCAAACACAATTCTGTCAGCAATCCAGATGATTGATAAGAAGAATCTGCAAATTGAAGACTACCTGCGCACGCTTGCAACCCAGGACGATATAAGCGGCGCAAAACGCGCGATTTCGGAACTCACTGCAAAAAATCAGGAGCTTGCAAACTCTGTTGATGTTCTCGGTGAAAAGTACTACAAGATTGATAACCTTGCAGAAAAAATCGACGCTTCTGTAAGCATTATTGCCGGCTTGAAATCACTTCTTGAAGACAACGGCGAGCAGCACACGCGCATGCTTCTTGACGAGCTTGCAAAACTCGGAGCGCAGGTACGTGAAATTTCTACAGACACAGGGTTTGAAGAATTTAAATCCGGGCTTCAAAGCGTTCTGAAAGAGATTTTTGACAGCACTGTAAGCCTAAAAGACGAGCTCGTAAACTCTTCAACAGAGCTCCAGAAAATCAATTCCAATATTCAGGCTCTGGATATCAATGCCGGATTCCAAAACCTGCTTACAAACCTTCACAAAACAGAGCTTGACTTAAAGAGCCACACTGATGTGGCTTCTGACAAGGTATCGCAGCTTGTTGATGTCGGGGTTACAAGAACAATAAACGAAATTTCTTCAAGCGCGGATGCTTTGAGCTCCAGAATAAAAGAAACAAACAGCGCATTAACAAATATGTGCGAAAAGAGCTTCTACGAAGTTGTTGAAAGCATTTCAGGGCTCAAAAATGTTGTTTCCCAGATTGATGAGAACAATGTTTCTGCAAACAACGCAATATTTTCAAACATCACAGACAGACTTGCGATTTTTGAAAACAGTCTGAAATCTTCGCTGGAAAAGCAGGAAGACTACGTTGCAAACTCTTCGTCAAAATTGTTTGAGGAAATCACAAACATCAAAAACCTTTCAGGCGTGCTTGATTACAAACTCGATTCTTCTGTAATCGAGGTTAACAACGCAAAACGCGAGTTTGGTGAGCTCAAAAACTCTGTTGAAGCAGTTTTGGCACTGGATTTTGTTAACATTGTCAAAGATTTGCGCGTTGACTTGTACGCATCCAAACAGGAACTGGCTTCTGCAATCGAGACCTCAACATCAGATGTTTCTGACAAGCTTTCAAACGACTTGTTCGGAAAATACGAGCTCTTGATAAGCAAACTCGACAGCGTTGAAGATGGCATGAAACAGGTTCAGACATCAGCTTTAACAGGCTTGAAGTCAATCCTTGACAACATATCTTCTTCAATTGTTGACATCCTCTCTTACGTAAGCGTCCGCACTGATTCAGGCTCCGGCGCGCTTGATGTCAAGCTTGCAGACATTACAGAGGCTGTAAAAGAAAGCAATCTTAGTTATGTTGAGAACGTGAGAGACATTGTTGAAGTTGTCAGAGCGCAGGTTGAAGCCAACCTCATCCAGCTTGAAAAAGACACTTCTAAGCAGATTGACACGATTAACAGCTCGATTACAAAGAACACAGAGGCTTTAAGAGACGAGATTAAGTACTCTTACAACAAGCTTCTCGAGGTACAGGACAGCTTTAACGAAGTAAAAGAGGTTATGAACTCAAGCAACGCTTCTTTGAGTTCTAATCTTGAGACAATCCTGTCAAACGCAGATTCTCTGAAACTTGATTTTGACATGAAGCTGACTTCTCTAAAGAACGCGCTTTTAGACAGCGTTACAGAGTTCAAACAGGAGTTTACCTGCGAAAACGCAGACAAGATAAGCGAGCTTAAGTTTGTATCAGAAAATCTTCATGCAAAGAGTGTGCAGAATGCAGAAGACATGAAGCGCGAGATTAAGCAGGAGCTTACAAAAACTCTTGACGATTTGAGATTGAATGTTGACTCTTCGCTCGAGCTTGTCAGAACAAACTTGTGTGACGTTGCACAGGGCATGGATACGAAAGTTAACGCTGTTACAGAAGGTTTTGGCTCCTTAGAGACAGCCGTTAACAAGCTTTCTACTACTACAACATCGTCTTTGAGCTCAACACTTGCACAGGTGCTTGACAACTTTGTTGCGATGAAGGCTTTGTTAAACAGCCTGAACGAGCAATCAGCAAGCTATCTTGATAAGAGCGTTGATAAAATTATCCAGGATTTTGAGGGTCTAAGAGCGATTGTATTGCAGGTTGATTCAAATATTGACAGAGACCTTACAATGCAGCTTTCAATAATCGAAAAAGAGTTTGAATCAATTGCAACAAGAATTGCAGAGCTGCTTGAAGAAAACAACGTATCATTTGGCAAAAGAATTGATGCAGGGCTTTCTATAATATCAGAAAGGGTTCAGAACTCTCTAGCAGGCAAGCTTGAAGAATACAAAACACAGGTTGAGCAGCTGTTTGAGGGAGTTCTTGGCAGCACAGAGTCTCAATCTGAATTTATAAAAGAAAACGTAACTGCGCTTTCAACAGCCTTGCAGAATGTTACAGCAAAACAAAACAGCGATATTGATTCACGTCTTAAGGCTATTGCTGCGAATTTAAAATCAGTACTTGATGGAAACATTGAAATTACAAAGGCTGATTACGATTCTTTGAGGCAGCAGTTTGCAGAACTAGCCAAGAATCTTGAAGAAGAGAACCAGAACTTCGGGCTTGATTTAAGAGCGCAGTTTGATGATATTGCAAAATTCATCGACTCCGGGCTTGAGATTCAGGCGCAGGAAGTCAATGCAAAATTCGGAGAAATCTCTACAGAATTTCAGCGCGTTTCCGGCGTAGTATCAATACTTAACAACGATGTCAGAGACAAAATCGATAACCTGAGAGCTTCTGTTGAAGACATCAACTCGCAGGTTTACGAATCCGTAAACAGTTCTTCGGCTTTGATTGCAAACAGGCTGAAAGAGTTGCTTGACGAATTAACAGCTAAGAATGATGAAGTGAGTTCAAACTTCCTCACAGGCCTAAGCGGAACTAACGATTGTTTATCACAACTGATTATGTCACAGTCATCCGCCCTTGCAGAGAATTTCGATAAGAAAAACGATATTATTGGCCAGAAACAGATTGAACTGGCTAAGGATTTTGATACAAAGGCTTCTTCAATCATAAGTTCTGTTAAGAATATTTCACCGCAAATAACATCGTTGCAACAAGACGTAAACACACAATTCATCTCACAAACCGATGTTATAACCGACCTTCTGGAAGACAGAGCTGCAAGTATTTCAAAAAAACAGGATGCGCTTGCCCAAAGCATTGATTCAAAATCTTCCGGAATACTTAATGCTGTTGAGAATATCTCTCCACAGTTATCAAATCTCAACAATGTTCTTAGCCAGAATTTGGAAACAAAGGCAGTTGAGATTATGAGCGCGGCAGCTTCTTCTGCAGCGGATGTTATTACTGGCGCAAAGGCGATTCTGGATGCTAATTCAGAAGACCTGAATGCCGGCTTGAGCGAAAAATTTGCAGAGGTTAAGAACCTCATTGAGGAGTCTGCTTCCCTGCATCAGAACAGCATTTCGATTCAGGCAAAAAATATTCTGGACGAGATTACAACAATTCATGGCGGAATAACAAGACAGCTTGACGAAATCAACAGCTTTGTCTCACTGAACCTCAGCCATGATATAAACAGCCTTTATGAAAAAATCCAGAAGCTTTTGGAAGAGCATTCGCTCAACTTTGTGACAGGCATGGGTAATACCAGCACAAGACTGATTGAGGAGCTTAGAGCACAGTCTTCTGAATTAAAAGAGCTGTTTGAATCCTTGAACAACAGACTTGATAAGGATGAAGTCTCCCAGATGAACCTGCTTCAATCCCAGTTAAAAGAAGTCAGCCTGACTTTTAATACTCTGATTGAAGAGTCTAAAAACGTTACAAAGGCAGAAGTTTCATCAATCACCGAAACGCTTATTGGAAACAGCAAAGTGCTTATGGACGATGTTGAGCAGTCAATCGAAGACAAGGTTAACTCGATTCTAGCAGCATGCGCAGACATTTCAGCAGGCGAATTGCAGTCAATGGAAGCTTTTGCTGACAAGATTCTACACCAGATTGAGGCTGCTAAGCAGAACTCAAATGCTTGCAGAGACGTGATTACGGATTTGGTTAACAAGAACCTTGATTTGATTTCTGACAACATTGAAAAAGAAACAGACGTTATTGTTAAGGATTTGATTGAGCAGTTTGAACTGTTGAGGGAGTCTCAAAAAGACGAGCTTTCCAAGATGTCTGTTCATGTTGAAAGCTCTATTGAGGATTACATCTACAACTATGTTAATGACCTCAAATCATACATGGATGTAAAAACCGACTCATCAATTATGAACCACAAGCTTGACAGCTTGAAATCAGAACTTGACGATTCAATCGGAGATGTGATTTCAAACATCAACAAGATGCTTGAGGCTTCTGTCTTCACTTCTACAATGTCTGACATCAAGACAGCTAACGAAATACTGCTCACTTCAATGAGTGAAAAGCTTAATAAACAGATTCAGGATTTTGTTAAAGAAAATGTTACAACAAAACTTGAAGACAGAATCAACCTGTTTGACAAGAAATTTGTTGATACTGTTGTTGACAAGTACGAAGAAATCAAGCTTATTTCATCACAGTATAACAACGCGTTTGAAGAAATCCAAAAGGGTGTTAACGCGCTTGTTTCAGGATTCATTGAGTCAAAAGACGAAATCAGCAGCAGCCTGAACTCACTTGTAGGCGGAATCCAAAATTCAATCGACGAACTCCAGAGCGGGTTTGCAGACTTGAAAGCACAAATAATGAACAAGTCGTTTGACGAAGCGTTCCACGCTTCTGTTAACAGCCAGATTTCAGGTATTGAGGAGCTTGTTAAGGAACAGCTCGGCTATATTGAAGACATTAGCGAGCTTTGCTGCAACAACCTTCCTGAACTTACAGAGATGAATACTATTGTGAAATACGGTATTCAGCAGTCGATTGCAGACTTAACAGAAAAAATAGATAATCAGGATGTGGTTATTGAAAAAGAATTGACCGGCTTGAAATCTGATATCATAACCCAGTTCCTGAACGTGTTCAACCAGATTTCATTTGTTGCAGAGCAGGAAGAAATTCTTGATTTCATTCAGGAAAAACACTCTGACTTGATTACAATTTTGAGCCACATTGTTACAACAGTGGAAGGCGTGAGCGCGGTTGACAACAAGGTTAGCGAGCTCAAAAATGATATTGAAAACATCAATGCAAAGATTTCTTCAATAATTTCATCACAGGGCGATATTGACTATGTTTACAGCCTTCAGGATTTGGAATCTGATATTGCAAACCTGCGCATGGTGCTCAACGATATCAAGGAAGAGAACAAGTCAAAAGATTTTGAGGAGCTTGTTAATTCAACAAACGATATTTATAAACTTGTTGAGACAATCAAAGCAGAGCTTCCTAGATTTGAAGCAGATGAGTTCAAACGCGAGTTTGACTCACTTGCAGAAGACATCGTAAGCATCAGCACCAGAACCAACAAGCTGATTCTTGCGTCTGACGAGTCATATAAGACATTGCAGGACAACTTGCAGGACTTCAAACTCGTTATCAATGATTTGGACGAAAGAACACGCAACTTCGCAGAAGATGCCGGTATTACAAGGATTGACGACAAACTCGGGTCAATCAATTCGATGATTCAGCAGGGCGCAAAAACTAACCAGGTATTTAATCAGGTGTTTGAATACCTTGCAGAATGGGTTGATAAGGCTGGTGAGCAGATTACAACTATTTCTGATAAGGTTGAAACACTTGACGATATTGGCCAGATTAAGGTTATGCTGGAAGACTTGAAGGCAGAGGCTGAAGACAACACTGACAGCATCGAACTCATCGAGGCTTTAGGAAATGTGTTTGACAAGCAGGCTAAGCGGATTTCTTCTCTTGAGGCCAAGCTTGACAGGATTATTGTTGAAACTACAATAAGTAATAAGAACAACAAGGTTGATTTGACTCCGATGGAAGACACTTTGAACAGATTCCTCGCTGCAATTGATGACAAGATGGCAGACCAGCAGTCTAAGATTAACTCCCTTGAAGCAAAACTCGAAGAAGTTATGACAAAAATCGACCCGAAAGACACTGCACAGCTCACTAAAAAAGTTGGCGGCATGGACAGACAAATCGCAAAACTGAACAAGAGTATCGAAAAAATAGCATCACATGTTGTTGAAAAATAATATAGATAGTATTAAAACACTGATAAAAAGCGAAAACGTTCTTACAGACAGGGAAGAACGTTATTGCTATGCTCAGGATTCAACAAACACAAGAGAAAAACATTCACTTCCGGATGCTGTTGTTTTCGTAGAAACTATTGAAGATGTTCAAAAGGTTTTGAAATTTGCTAACACCTGCAAAATCCCCGTAATATCAAGGGGAGCCGGCACAAACATGGTGGGAGCCTGCGTTCCGAAAAACGGCGGTATCATCCTGAATTTCTCAAAGATGAACAAAATTCTGGATTTTAATCCTGTTAACATGACAGTAAAAGTCCAACCCGGCGTTGTGCTTGGCGACTTGAGAGAATTTGTGGAATCAAAAGGACTCTTCTACCCTCCAGACCCGTCAAACTTGCGCGTCTCAACCATTGGCGGAAGCATTGCGCAATCATCCGGCGGTCCGATGTCTTTCAAATACGGAACAACAAAGGATTACATCCTGAGCCTGACTGTTGTACTGGCTGATGGCACATTGATGAAAGTCGGAGCAGGAACAATAAAGGATGCTGTCGGGTATCATTTAAACCAGCTGATTGTCGGAAGTGAAGGCACGCTGGCAGTCGTTGTGGAAGCTGAATTGAAGCTTATACCAAAGCCGGAGGCTTCAAGAGTTGTGCTGGCTTATTTTGATACAATGGAAGAAGCTATAAGCGGAGTAAACAATATTATTGCCTCACGCGTTTTTCCTGCAACAATTGATTTTATGGACAACAACTCGATTACAACTGTTGAAAAGTTTTACCCGTGCGGACTTTTGACTGACAAGGAAGCAATGCTGCTTGTTGAAATAGACGGATTTGAATCCTCTATGCAAACACAGCAGGAGCGGGTTGAGAAGGCTTTGAAAGAAGCCGGAGCTTCTAATATTGTGGTAGCTTCAACAGATGAGGAGAAGAAATCGGTGTGGACAGCAAGAAGGTCAAGCTTTGCAGCGACAGCAAAACTTGCGCCGGATGTGCTTTCAGACGATATTATTGTGCCGCGCACAAACCTTGCAAAGATGGTTCGCGGAGCAAAAGACATTTGTGACAAATACGGGCTTCCGGTTTGTATGGTAGGACACGTAGGGGATGGAAACATCCACCCGCAGATTGCTTTGAACCTTGAAAATGATGAGGAGTTCAAGAATTATATCAGCGCTAAATCAGAGATGTACGAGCTTGCAGTGAGTCTTGGCGGAACGATTTCGGCTGAACACGGAGTGGGCTCGGAAAAGATTTCGTATTTTGAAAAGACGGTTGACACAGAGGCTGTTAGCTATATGCGCGGGATAAAAAAATTATTCGACCCGAACAACATACTAAACCCGGGAAAAATTTTTGAAATGTAAAAGGAGAGATTATGGATATTATTGTTATTTATTGTACTGTTCCGGACAAAAAGATTGCAAAAAACATTACCAAGATTTTGATGAAGCACAAACTTGCAGCATGCGTTAGCATGGTTGAAAATGTTCGTTCAGTATTCTCATGGGACGGCGAAGTTTGCGAAGAAAAAGAAATCCTCATGATGATAAAAACCAGACGTTCTCATTACGGCAAAATCAAACTCGTTATCGAGGACTTGCACTCATACACAGTGCCCGAAATTATTGCCCTGCCGATAGTAGATTGCAGCGAAGATTACCTGAAATGGCTTGTAAAAGAAACAGAAGCGTAGCGCTCAAAGAATACCTTAAAACACTCGGGGTTGATGTTAATATCGGAAAAACAAAGGCACGAGGAAACAAAGGGATATTTATAGGCGGACAGGAAAAATACAGGATTGATATTTCTAAAGACCTGCCGGACGAGAAAATATTGCCGGTAATTTGTCATGAGTTTGCGCATTTTGTGCACTACACCTATGATTCAAGCCTCAAGACACTGGATTTTGTTTTTGAGGATATGACAGACGAGAATTGGGAAGAGCTTGTAAATATTACAGTTAAAGATATCCCGAAAGATTTTGCAGCCAATTTATACAGCAAAAAAGACGAGTTAAATCAGGAAATCAAATCAATTGCGTCAGAAATAAAGAAGTCCATTCCGGATTTCAAGATTTCAAGCCCGTATAAGCTAATAGAAAAACGAATTAAGGCTCCGGTTAAGTATCTTCTAAGCTATGACAGGGTTAGGGTTTTAAATCAGGTTTATTCGATTGAGAATCTGACGGTTGATTTTCCGGAATTATCAAAAGAAGAGTATTTGTATATTATTCTAAAATCAAAGCAGCGCGCAGTTTCACGGATTAATTCAAGGATAGCGAAGCTCAATAGGTACTACAACAAGCCAACAGAGCTTTTTGCAAGGTTTTGCGAGCTCTATTTTACTGACAAAATAAAATCACAAAAAATAGCGCCTGAGCTTACGCAAAGATTCAACCAGATAATCAGTTCAAACAATATCCCTGAATTTACCGGATTTTCACAGGTTATTTCAAAGTTTGCTTAATATTTTTTAAAACATGCTTTATTTTTTTATAAATTTTATATACAATATAAATAAGAGAAAGAGAGTGTAGCGCATGGGAATAATATCAAATTACAACAAACCCAGCCGGAAGGATGATATACGGCTGCTTACGATAATTATTGCTGTATTTTTGCTTGTGGTGTGGTTATTTACGCCTCCCGGAAACAAGTTTATGGAGATGTGTTTTTACGGAAACCACATTAAGCACTTTTTTGCAAACATCACTAATAACAGCGAAAGCACGGAGTATATTTTCCACAGGAATAATGCGATTTACATAGCCAAAATGTACAAAGGTAAGAACGCTCAAAGAGCTATTGCCGAGATGGATTTGGCGATTAAAACAATTCCTGCTTATGTTAATGACTATGAATTAAAAACTCTCTACAAAGACAGAGCATACATCAAGCTTTATGTAGGTGATTATAAAGGTGCTTTGAACGACTTTTTGCATTCCGGAAGCATTGAGTTCAATGATAATTTGAAAGTTGCTATGCTTCTTAAAGAAAACGGAAACTACAGGGATGCTTTATCATACTGTAACGCAATACTTGACAAAGACCCTACAGCTTACACAGGTTTTGCTTGTACTGCGGAGTTGTACGCATCATTGAAACGCTATGATGTGGCAATCAGGGTATGGGACTTATTAATTGACAGAAAGAAAAACAATCCGAGAGCATATATGGACAGAGCCAAGCTCAAAAAAGCTATTGGCGACATGAAAGGCTACGAAAGCGATGTGAAACTTGCAAAAGAATATTCACCATCAATAGATGAAAACGATTCCATAATCTATGATGCGCTTCATCCGAAGATACTTGCTCTTCCTATCAAATAAATCTTAATAATTAATTAATGTCCTTAGCACCTTGTTTGTTCTAAAATATTATTGTATATCAGGCTTGAGGTGAAACAAAAATAATGAAATATTCCGAATATTCCGTGGTAGTAGTAGGAAGCGGTGCAGCAGGACTTTATGCAGCATTGAAAATATCACAGCAAATTAATTTACCCGATGGAGTTCTTCTGGTAACAAAATCAGAGCTGGGCGAAAGCAACTCAAAATACGCTCAAGGCGGAATCGTTGGAGTTGTTCATCAAAATCCTGAAGACAGCGTGGAATCCCATGTTCAAGACACCCTCAAAGCCGGCGCAGGCCTGAACGACAGAAAGGCCGTCGAATACATTTCAGAGGCGTCAGACGAAGTTGTTAACGACCTGATTGCAAACGGGGTAAAATTCGACACAAATCCTAACGGAGACCTGACATTCACACTGGAAGCAGCACACAGCATCAGAAGGATTCTGCATGCCGGAGGTGACGCAACAGGAAAGGGAATCACAACAGCGCTTTGCAAAGATGTGCGCGATGACAGCAACATAACTGTTGTTGAAAACTCAATGGCTGTTGAGCTTCTGGTAAATTCTGACAGCGAATGCAAGGGTATTATTCTCTATAACGAACTCACAGGCGAGCACGAAATCGTTTACACATCCGCTGTAATCCTTGCAACGGGCGGGCTCGGTCAGTTGTACAAATTTACAACCAATCCTGATGGAGCTACTGGAGACGGAATTGACCTTGCCTACAACGCAGGAGCGATTATTCAGGACATGGAGTTTGTGCAATTCCACCCGACGGCTCTTGCGATAAGCCCTGACAACAAGAACAGGTTCCTGATTTCAGAGGCAGTACGCGGTGAGGGCGCAAAACTCGTCAATACAACGGGCGAGCAGTTTATGTCAAAATACCACGACAAAAGGGAGCTTGCACCGAGAGATATTGTGACAAGGGCTATTTTCAGTGAGATGCAGAAAAACCACTCGTTCAATGTGTTTCTAAACGCGTCAATTATTGACCAGAACAAATTATTCAAGCGTTTTCCAACGATTTCCAAACGCTGCAACGAAAACGGGATAGATATTTCTAAAAAGCCGATACCTGTTGCCCCTGCGGCTCACTATTCAATGGGCGGGATAAAAGCAACGGTGGAAGGAAGGACTTCTGTAAAAGGCTTATACGCAATTGGGGAATGCGCGTCAACAGGGTTGCACGGAGCAAACAGACTTGCGAGCAACTCGCTTCTTGAGTGCGTTGTATGCGCTTATGAGCTTGCGGATTATCTTTCTTTTGCAAACCTTACAACTCCTAAAAAGATTGATGAAAACATCATGAAAACAATTGATTTGTATTCTTGTCCTTTGAGCGAAGTTGATTACGATACAGAGGCTCTCAAGCAGAAACTCAAGGATTTGATGTGGTCAAATGTAGGTATAATCCGAAACGAGGCTGACTTGTTAAAGGCTCAAGGCTTGATTAACCAATACAAGCAGGAATTTCAGAGGAACAGAAAATGCCTCAATCAGGATGAATACGAATACAGAAACATGCTAACGGCAGCTTCTTTGATTGTGGAAGGGGCTTTGAACAGAAAAGAATCACGCGGCGCGCATTCACGTTCCGACTATCCGGTAACAGATTCAAGCGCGCAGCATTCTGATATAACAAGAGAGAAGGAATTAATTTTATGCTAAACAATTTTTTTATAGAAGACCATGTTAAAAACGCGCTCCAGGAAGACATCGGATTCGGAGACATCACAACAGATTACCTTACAAACGAAGAAGACGAAATGACCTGTACATTAAACACCCGTGTCGACGGTATTTTCTGCGGGAAAAATGTATTTGAGTCAGTGTTTAGAATCCTTTCTCCAAAGATTGAAATAAAATTCTACTTTAACGACGGTGATGAGATAAAAAAAGGTGACAAAATTGCTGACATCAAAGGTCCTGCAAGATACATACTTATGGGCGAAAGAACTGCTCTGAACTACATCCAGCGCATGAGCGGGATTGCAACAGAAACAAACAAATACCAGAAGGCTGTCGGTGAATACAAGGCAAAAATCGTTGACACAAGAAAGACTACACCGGGGTTCCGCGCTTTTGAAAAATATTCTGTAAAGACAGGCGGCGGAAGCTTGCACAGATTTAACCTTTCAGACTGCGCAATGATTAAGGATAACCACATCAAGTATGCAGGCTCACTTACAAAGGCTGTTGAAAAATTGAGGCAGCACATTTCTCATGCGCACAAAATTGAGGTTGAATGCGATACTATTGAGCAGGTCAAAGAGGCTGTTGCCTGCGGCGCAGATATTATTATGTTGGATAACATGGGTCTTGATATGATGAGAGAGTGCGTAAAGCTGATTAACGGAAGGGCGATTGTTGAGGCTAGTGGAAACGTTAACCTTGCTACAATGCACGACATTGCAGCAACAGGAGTTGACATAATTTCTTCAAGCGCAATAGTTGCAAAAGCACCTACACTTGATTTAGGATTAGATATGTAAGTAAATACCTCCTTGTAGCTCAGTTGGATAGAGCGCAGGTCTCCGAAGCCTGAGGTCATGGGTTCAATTCCCGTCAAGGAGGAGTTTATTTGGGTGGCTTTTAGACTTTTTGTTTGTTTGTGAAACATATAGTAAAATGATGAATTTTTATTAATTTGGCACAAAATTGGCACAACGGATTACTATCGCATATATGAATCCAATATTTCTGCTGCCTTTTGAATTTGAAAGACAGTCTGTGCAAGGTAACATTCTGTTGTAGCTAACTCAGAATGTGCGTACCAATATTGAATAGTACGAATATTCACCCCCTCTTCTAAAAGCCAAGTACCTACTGTACGCCTTAAATCATGAAAGCGAAAATCGTTAATGCCTGCACGAAATAATGCACTCTTAAATGCTTTCTTTATATCTGTATATGGTTTGCCTGTCTTCGGATTTATAAAGACATAACCAGATGTTTTTACATCTAATGATTGAAGTAAGTTATATAAAGTGTCTGTTATTGGAAGCTTGATTGACTTCTTACCTTTATTCTCCGATTTCAATAACTCTATTGTCCTGGAGTTTAAGTCTATTTGTTCCCAGCGCAATTTTAATACGTTCTGCTTTCTAAAGCCCGTTTGTAATGCAGCCGTTACAATTGCTAAATGCATTGGAGATAGCTCAGCTCTTAATCTAAACCACTCTTCTTTTGTCAGATACCTATATCTTGAACCATCTTCTGCGTATTTCTTAACCTTATTTGCCGGATTGTAATTTATTAGTTCGTCATTAATAAGTATATTATAAGCCCGTTTTAAAGCCGATACATACCTATTTACAGTTGCTTTCGATTTTCCTGTATCCAGTAGATATACTCTGAAAGATTCTACATCAGATGGCTTTATCGTTAATATGTTCTTCCTTTTATCAAAAAATTGAAGCATTACACGAGCATATAAATGAGCTTTTGCCAAATCTTTATTATTTGCTCTGCATACCTCCAAATACTTCTCCATAAGAAAAGAGAAGGAAAATACTTTCTCCTTCTCTTCTAATAAACCTCTCTGCCTTAAGCGTATTTTATATCTTTCGGCATCTTCTAAAGCTTTAGCTTCTTCCTTGGTTTTGGCTCCGGTACAAGGTAAATGATATCTCTCACCATTGATTCGACCTCTGCAATACCACCTGCCATTGTTATGCCTATAAACACCCACTTATCCAATCCTCTAGTTTTGATTTTATAAACCTTGTTGTGCCTTTCTTTGTGTCCGGTAATTTAAAGATGGCTGATTCCGGTATCTTATTTCGATTTAACCAGGTTCTTACCGTACTTTCTTCTACTTTAAATAATTTACTAACTTCTTTTGTTGTTAATAATTCAATCTCCATTACTTCCTCTTTCTATTATTTCCATAATTCTTTTTGATAAAATTCCCTCATCCGTAAGGTATAAATCATTGCTTGTTAGTAGTTCGTCTTTTGATAAACTCCCACAACAGAACTCTTCTATCTTTCTTATGATTGCTTCAAGCTTATTGATTTTCCACATTACAATCTTTGCTTCGTAGTGTTTCATCTTTCATACCTATCTGTTCCATAATCCTATCTCTTAAGAAATTTCGAAAATCCTTACCTTGCATAAGTTCTGTTATAGTACCTTTAATATAACCCCTAACACATTCTGTAATTATAGCATTCAGCCTATTTATATCTTTAAATATGGCTTCATTTATTGCTTCCGGTAAAACAGCCTTAATATATTTTTCTAATTCCTCTGTCTTTTCCGGTTTAAAATCTATAGTTAAATACATGGTTCACCCCCGTCTATTATTATCTCTTTATCTGTCATTATTTTCTCCTTGCTTTTGATTTCTCTAAAAAATCTTCAATAGCCCTACTGGTATCGTCTAACTGTTCATTTATTTCATCTAAATGCTCAGCTATTTCTGTAAATGTTATATCGTTCGGGCATTCAATACTCGCACACCAAGCACAATCTATACCCCTACATTTTTTGTCTGTCATAACTCCACCATAACTCGGAAGCCTTTATTTGCGCTTCTTCTATTGTTTCAACATTGCCAATAGCTAGATTTAATAAAAATTTATTAACATCTTCTGCAACTTTATATTCGTCTATGATTTCGGCTAATCGCACATCTATTTCGCCTAAGTATTCAATTATTTTATCTTTGTCCATTCTTTACACCTCATTATATAAACGTAATTTATTTTTCAACTCGTCATTTTCTTCTCTTAGAACTTTACAAAGTTCATCTTTTGTATCCAAACATTTTTCAAGAATCTTGCTATAATATTCCAGCCGGTCGTACTTTGTTTCTAAATCTGCTAATTTTAATAAAAGTTCGTTTTCGCAATCTTTACATTTATCTGGCATTGTCATTTTTCTAGTATCTCCTTTACTGCTGTACATTGTTTACTATCTAATTTTTGCCGGAGCCTTGTTAAGAATCCAGCCAAAGCTTGTCCAAAATCTTTATGTGCATACTGTATAGAATCCCCGCATTCTGCAATCACAAATTCCTTATTAATATACAAAAATTCCAGGTCTATTCGCTGTATTGTAAGATACTTAATCAGTTCTAACTGCTTTTCTGCGGTGAATGGCGGATAGTATTCATCAGAATCATACCAAGTACAATCCAAGCAATCGCCTTCACAAATATCTTGCGCATACAATCCGTTTGAGTCTTCTATTATATCCTCATTAGTGCATCCCAAATGATGTGTGTTAACTCCATATTTCTCATACATTTCATCTATTGCGCTCATTGCTTCTCCTTACTTTCCTTTAGCTCGCAATAGTCTATGATTTTATCTATACAGTCTTGTCTGTTCATAACACTAAATAAATCGCAAAGTCGATACGCAAATTCTTTATTGAATCTATATAATTGCATTGTACGGTTTTTTACTTTCGATATAGTTCTGAATTTTTCAAAACCATACCTGCCCATATATGTATACATTCTATTTAATGACAAGCCTGTTATCTTCGATAATTCTGATACAGTACATAACTTTTCTTTCATAATTAACCTCTAAATAAAATCATATTAATGACTAAATTTGAACCCGACATTATACTTTTCTCGTTCCTTGTTTGCAGCTCTTACTCGCGCTAAATTAGAAAAATCTATCTTTTTAAATTTCTCTGACAAGTATTTTGCCTGCTCTTCGGTAATTTCCCCGTAATCTAAAGCTGTTTGAACTTTATTAACCAATTCTTTTTTCTCGTCAATCAACCTTCCAGCTCTAGCCCTAGGAGTATTAACAAGTTCTTGATATTTTCTTAAAGAATGCTCTAAACAGCTTGTGAAAAACTCATAAGTAGACATTATCTATCTCCTATTACATATTTTGTAAACAACTCTATAATTTCATTCTCTGATAGGCGCCTTGATGTTTTAACTGTCATTGTGCCTTGCTCCTTGTCTACAATAATCTCCATATCGCCATCCTGGTATTTTTCCTCCGCTCCGTAAAGCCTTATTCGTTTTTTACCCAAATTAAATAAATTTATTAAAAATCTAAGCATTACCTTCTTTTTACCTCTTCCTTTCATAAATGCTATAAAAAGCTAATCTCTACCTCTATCCGAGGGTTATCTCTGTCCAACAAAACTCGTGAACCATCAGTCGAGCATATAATATTTGAATTGTCATCACTAAATACCCCTGATTTAACTAAAGCATCAGAAATAGCTTGCAGATATCCCATTAAATCGCTTTTATAATCCCTGTCCTTATAAAATATACATTTAAGATTGCAAGCCATGTTAATGGGGCTGCTAGTGGGCTTAGATGACGATATAAAAGCACATACTGCTCTTTCAAATTCTCGATATTGTTTACTAGGAAGCAATAACATTCTTCCTGTTTTTAATGTGACTATATTTGAGTGGTTCTTCTTAGTTCTCGGTTTTATTGGTATTGTAAATTTTATCATTTCCCCTCTTTCTGCTTTAAGTTTGTAGTTTTTATACCAGCTAATTATATCCACCCTTTACCCCTACCCACTTTTACAACAGGCGGAGTAGCTGTAGAGTCAAGACTACTAATTACATTTACCCCTTTTTCAACAGGTGGAGTAGCTGTAGAGTCAAGACTACTAATTACATTTACCTCCTCTGTTATACGTTGATGCATTCCGTTGAATATTAGCTGGACTTCTTTGTTTGATTCGCCATCTCTGTTTTTAGCAACGATTATTCTTATATCCTCTTTATCAGGATATTTTTCATCAAATTGAGCAGGTCTATAAACTAGTAGAATCATATCCGCGTCTTGCTCAATCTTGCCTGAATCCCTTATATCAGATGTTTTAGGTCGTTTATCTTCCCTTGATTGGAATTCTCTGTTCAATTGGTGCAATGGGAATATTGGTTTATTAGATGCCATTGCCAATAGTTTTATGCTCCTAGAGATTTCGCTATATCGTTCATAAGAGTTTTTACTATCATTGCCTTCTATAAGACCTAAGTAATCTATAAACACAGCATCTGCGTCTGATTTCATTACGATAGATTTTATGTACTCCATTCGTATAGTCTGTTTTTTATAAATCCGGATGTTGAGCTTTTTAAAATCGCCTTTTGCATAATCATTGAACTTCTTAATATCAGCTTCATTTAAAGAGAACGACTTGAATTTATTGGCAATTATGCCTGTTTCAGAACAAATCATTCTCTGCTGGAGCTTATATCTCGGCATTTCCAGTGAAAATATATCTATCTTTTTGCCTGATTTAGCCATTCCCATTATTAAGTTCAGCATAAAACAAGTCTTTCCGCTTGACGAAGCGCCTGCTATAATAACCATATCTCCACCCTGAAAGCTGCCCAATACTTTGTTTAAAGACTTATAGGGAGTAAACAGGGCAGTGTGTTTAAGTTTGGTATAGTTATCCAGAACAAAGCTTACATCGTCCGATATATTAACCATCTCTGTCTCAATAGAATATTCGGCTTTTTCCCTGATAATATCTTCAAATTCTTCTTGGGATTTCGCTTCTTTAAATCTTTCTTCAAAGTATTTCTTCTGTATCTTTTTTATCCAGAAGTTTACTGTAACGCTGTCACTGTAATAGTCATACTTTAGGCTATCTACATAATCTTCTAAACCAGAATACTCTATTGCAGATATCTGCCTGACTTTATCGCTAAAATGCTTTGTCCCAAACAAACCAGCATCCTCAGTTGAGCATAGATACTTAACTATCTTATACACTTCTTTTGCATACCTGCTGAAAAGCATTTTCTCCGGTAAGTATCTGAATATTTTCTTATAAACAGATTCATCTTGATTAGTCGAAAAGACTAAACAAGACATTACTGTTGATTCATTATATGTATAATCCTCTTCCATTCCCTTTAACCTTAACTTATCTGGAATTAAATTCTGCTATCTCTTGCTGTGCGAGTTTTCTACACTCTTCTATTGTTAATCCTTCGTATTTCGATTTAGGCTTAGAAGGATGTAGCTGACGAATGCTGTTTCTTTCCCAGGTTCTAACGGCTGCCTTCCAGTCTTTCATTTTATTCTTGCCAACCCTCCAGCCGTTTGATTGGTAGTAGTTTATAAATTTCTCTGCATCTACATCATTATTTCTTTCTCTACAATATTCTTCTATTTCTTCTAATGACGGCGGTACAAATATAATTGGGTTACTAACTGGGTTACTAATTGGTATAGGTTTGCCCTTTTGGTCAAATCCATTTGCCCATTTGGCAAAATCCATTTGCCCGTTTGGGCAATTCAGTAAAAATGAGTCTTCCAGGCAAAAAGCATACCATTTTGTCCTGTCATAACCTGCTTTATTATAGTTCCCTTCCATTATTACCCCTTTTTCTATAAGTGATGTAATAATGTTGCGGATTTGTTTTTCCGACCAATAAGGCATTACCTTTTTAAATGCAGATACACTGTTATAAGTCCAATAATGACCATCATAAAAATGTTTGTTGTTGGCTTTATTCTTAGATATCCAATATCTAAAATAATTTATCATTATGGCTTCTCTGTCACCATATACGACAGCATCTAGTTCTCTAAATTCCACCATATCCTATTCCCTTTATTTACTATATTATGAAGTGATAAATGCTTATAAGACCTAATCTCATTGCCTTAATTGCAGCCATGGCTTTGTTATTAGCTTGAAGCTTCCTGAACAAAGCCACCCAATAATTTCTTACTGTAGTCGGAGCAAGATTTAGCTGGTTAGCTGTATCAGCATCTGACCAGGCTGCACGCATTAATACCTCATATTCACGCCTTGATAACTTTACTGCCATTACTTGGTATCCCATGGCAGCTCTTCACCTGATGTGACGAATTCTTTTCTATCCTTATCAAAAACAACTTTAGTAAAAGAATTAGCAATGAATTGAGGTTTGCTAATTTCAACACCATCCTTGTTCTTGTACTTATTAACAGTAATTCTTCCCTCCAGATAAACACTATCTTTTTTCTGAACACTGTTACCGAACTTCTCAGCCATATCGCCAAACAAAGTTACTTCAACTGAATCATACAGCCCATTACCATCCTTATCACGTCCGAGATAAATACCTAGCAACACCTTGGCTATAAAATTACCCTTTTCTGTTGCTCTGATATCAATATAGTTGGCGTTTCCTATTAATTCAAATTTGTTACTGTTCATTTTGTCTCCTTTCTAATTTAGAATCCAGTATTCTTTTTTTACTAATCAATTTTTCTTTTGCCTCCTTTAAGGATTCAGCTAAGGCTATTTGCACCTCTTCCAACGCGTGTATTCTTCTTAAGAAGTAACAAGGCTTGAAGTTAGGGTTAAACGCGAAGAAATCGCACCAGGCACGCTTAGAAACAAACATTTGCATCTGCATCTGGTCTAAGTATTCCTTGTCAATCTTTTCATCAAGAATTAATTGTAAAAAACGTTCGTCACTTGGGTTCTTTATTTCCAACAGCCCGTCGTCATTCACAAGTCCATCAGGCGAACAGCCTTCATATTCATCTGATTCTATAAAACCGACTTGTATAACCTTGCCTCCGGTCTCCAGTTCGTAAACAGCTCTTGCCTTGTCCTCATAATCGTTTCCTCTTTGCATATTGGCATTCTTGTATTTAGCGCAATACTCTTCATAGTTTCCGCTGGAATAATACTCAGCAAGCATTTGTTTTATTAGAGTATTAACTCCCCTTCCTCTGGCAAGAATAGTTGAAGCGTTACTTGCTGTGAATTTTAACTTTTTAACCTCGTACCATTCCGGAGAACCCTGGGCTATATCTGTGTAAATCTTCATGCTGCGCTCCCTCTAAGTTCTTTACCTTTTTCTGTTACAAGGTCTAGAAGATTTTTATTCGAGATTATTTCACTCTTATGGGATTCATAAAAAGATTTTAGCTCAGCCTCTGTTTTGCAGCCTGCAACTTGCTTGGAAAGCGATTGACGTTTCTCCGCTTTATCTTCCTCGCTACTGGTTATTTTATCTGGCAAATCTTCACCTGCGTAGATATAAAGTCCAATCCCATACATAGCTATGTTTTTAACAAGGCAGCGCATAATA
Source organism: uncultured Candidatus Melainabacteria bacterium (assembly GCA_949902595.1). Classification (GTDB taxonomy): domain Bacteria; phylum Cyanobacteriota; class Vampirovibrionia; order Gastranaerophilales; family Gastranaerophilaceae; genus CAG-196. The sequence continues at coordinate 51,163 of CATLDC010000008.1, forward strand.
GCTTTATTAACATCAAACATAGTAGCCTTATCTACAGTCTTTGTTATATAGTTGCCAGTCCACTTCTTATCCTTGTATTCCTTAACCTGGTATTCATAAGGTTCGTTTTTCATTGCATTGTTATTACTATCCATCACAGGAAGCCACATCTCTAACTCTGAACCCAGACCGTCTCTGACCTTAGTACATACCATATATCCCGTCTCGTCATACATATATGGGACTAAATGGTTATCTTTTATAAATTTAGTTATTTCATAGTCTCCGTCAGGATAAGCTTTTTTAAACTCTGCCCAGGAATAAACCCAGGATAGATAATCTAAAGCATTTCTTCCCTCGCCGCGTTTCTCTTTTTTATCATTCACATCAAGTTTCAGCAGCTCTTCAAATTTACTCATAACACCTCCTATATCCTGTTTTCTGCCAGTCTTGTATTAAAGTTATAAATGTTTTTCAGCATTACAATAAACTCCTCCTGAGTCCTGCAATTGTATGCCATTGTCGGATACTTCTTTGTTTTATCAAGCATTGTATCCCATCGAAATCCTTTTCTTGTGGATAAGTCAGCCAATGCCCCGCACATTTTTGTCACCGGACGAAGCTTTAGGTTATCTGTTATCTCCTTGAAATACTGATGGAATTTATTCACTCGCAATTCATCATCCAGTTTGAATACAAGGCTTCCGTTTTTGACTTGTTTTCTGATATCACCATTCATACAAACTCTAAAACCCATTGTGAGTATTATACTCGGGCTGCATTTTAATTCAGTGCATAAACGTTGAAGCCTTGTATAATTAGGATTCTTATCTTTTTCACAGTAATAGTTTACATAATCCTCTATAGCCCATTTCTTCTGGGTTATATTCAAGTCTATTATTGAATTGTATGAAACATTCCTGATTTCATAAGGGATTTCCATACCCATTTCTTTTAATGCAATAAATCTATGCTGTCCGTCTAGGATTTCAAATTCCTCGTTTACAAGTATCGGACTTCCTATATAACCGTTTTTTGTTATACTATCCTTTAACTTATTTATATGGTTTCTATCTAATCCTTTACGGTTAAAATCAAGCATTCTAAAACGCTCATAATCTTTTAATGTTTCCATAATTAATTCCTTTTTTCTTTTACCCTATATAAAAAATCGATTAAGTCTTTTTGCTGTGCTTCAAAAAAGACTATTTCACCTATTTCTCTTGCTAGTTTTTCCGGGATGACAATTCCTTGATTGTCATAGATTTGTTTCTGCAAAGAAGCTGCAGCACTGTTTATAAAATTGTTCTTATTATAAGTCCGCCTTCTGTTAAGTTCTTTTGTGAACTCTTTCGAAAGCTCTTTATCACCATATGTTTCTGTATATGCCCGCTGCAACTCTTTTTTTATATAATTGAGAAATTTAATTACAGATAGTATAAATTTTTCAATCATTTTTAACCTCTTAATCTATTTGTAATGTATTGCGTCAAATCTCTCAATGGTAGTTATAAGAATAGTTAAGCTTTTTCTATTCGAAAAATTATCATTTCTGTATCATTAACATTGCGCATATAGGTACCTAAAAAATGCTCTAACAAGCCTCTATTCTCCTCTACAGTGAGAGATATTGTATCTGCAGGATAATTTATACCAATCAGATATTTAAGGCTCTCAAATTGGCTTCTGTTAAGCGGCATTATTAGTTTGGTATTCAAATTCTTCAATTCCATCCGCGTTTATCCTTTCCTGTTTTTCTTTTTCTAATTCTTCTTCAAAGCCCTGTTTTAGGATTTCGGATTTCTCTTTATCTGTCAGCACGTCAAAAAAGAAGTACGACTTTTCGCCGTACTCGTTATATATAATCATTATTATTCCTTTCGCTTAGTTAAGTGATAAAAACCGCATAGAGGGCAGTAATATACTCTCTGTTTGTATTTATCCGCACGCTTTCTAGCTTGCTCATAGCTTCTAAACTTCGCTTTCCTCAGGCAGCTCTGGTACATATTAGCAGCGTTGTACTTCATAAGCAGCCTCTATATCTTTACAATAATGTGAGACGGAATAACCTCTGTTTGAGCCTCAATATGGGTGAAAGGTTTATTATTGCCGTTTTCAATCTCACGGATTGCTGAAAAGACAAAGCTTGAAGAGTATTTATATATGTCAATGAAGTTCTCTCTTACACAAGAACTTTCTTCTTCTAGTTCTATCTTCGGCTGGTGCTTCTCAAATTCTTGCCATAAATAGGATTTACAATCATTATTTCTGCAGGCACAGATGGGACAGTCTCTGCTTCCAAAGAATCTGATACAAGCTTCTTTACAATGATTATGATAATACCCTTTGCTTTCCCAGTAAGAATCCAGCTCTTCGCGAGTCTTAACATATTTTACCTTGTCCTGAAAGGCTTCAATATCAGCTTCTAATAAATTTCTGTAATACTTAACCTGACATTTGTTTGCTAAATCAATGAAGTATATGCTGCAGCTGTAATCAAGGTATCTTAAATCAATTAAATATCTAACCTCAAAATCCCTGAGAGATTTCTCCAGAAGTTCCATACGACAATCAAGGTTGTCAAAACCGCTTACTACATATTTTGATTTGTAATAATTTAAATTTGAGTCCTGAAAGCATTTGTTTTTACAGATTATTTTTGTATTTTTGTTTATTGCATACATTATATCAGATGATGCCTCTATTTTGCTTCTGTTTATTTTGCCTGATGTATACCACTGGTTACGAAGGTTTTTAGGCTCTACGGTATCAAAATCTATCAAAAGATAACTATTAAAATATTTGCTTCTTGCAACCTGGTCTAATATCCCCGTACCGGCAGAGCCCAGACCAATAACAGTAAAATCTACGTCTTGCTTCGGAATATTATTCAATAAATCCTTACAGTCTTCATAGGTTATTACCGGATAATAATCGCTTATTTCGTTTTTTTCTGATTCATAAATTGATTTTGATACTATTCGGTATTTATTATCGTTCTTATATTTAACAGCCAATTCATTTTTATTGGAAGGAAATTTGCAATCTCCTATTACATTTAAAATATTTTCCGGAGTTTGTCTTGTAATAAGCTCTACTGGAGATGTTCTGCAAGTTAGCCATTTGCCGTCACTGCGGCGAATAGCATAATCATAACCTTCGTTTATTACATTATCTACATGCTGATACGGAGAATCCGAGTTCTGCCCCATTAGCTGACCTTTTAATATCTTGTCTATATTAGGATTAGTATAAACATGATGGCTTGTAACAGGGTTACAAAAATTCTGGTAGGATACTTTTACTTCCCCGGTTTTTACATTTATATAACCGCTCTCTATTTTTGAGAGATTGACATGGCTTAAAAAACCATGAAGTTTATAAGTTTTGTCTTTATATGTTATCTCGTTTAGGCATATCGGATTACAAGAGTTGTTTTTATATCCTAAAAAGAATAAGTCTCGCACTGTTTGTCTGCGTTTGGTTATAACATTAGTCCAGTTTGTTTTATCAATATGGACTATTCGTAAGATATCTTTATTAGATTCGTTTATCTCTTCTATTATTTTAAGAATTTCTTCCATTATTTCCCCTTTCTTGTTAAAAAAAGAGGAAGCTTGCGGCTTCCTCTCTAATTTATTTAACCGTTCTTTTTTGGAGTTGAGATGAAGAACTGGCTGTCACATTCAATAATGTCATTGTTCCGCATAACATCACCGTCTTCATTGACTATTTTGACCTCATTAAGGTTGTGTTTTTCTTTGAATTCCTTGATTGTCATACCTTCTTCTACCTCATATTCCTGCAATCCCGATAGAGTGATAAGTTCTACTTTCACTAAGTCTTCCGCATCTCTCTCTTCTGAATTTTCTAAGGACTCATTGATTTCTCTAAAATCTACCATTTTTAATTTCCTCCTATGGTTTCTGCTACTGCTAATTCACAATCTTCACACAAGCCAGTAGTCAGCTCGTGTGAATTTAATAATGGGACACCGCAGCTCTTACATTTGCAATCATCAAATTCATCTGCAGTGTTGCTTCTATTCCAATAATTGTTGTATATGGGATATGCAGGTTTAGATTGAATTGATATTGTTTTAGTGCAATTGGATTTGATATCATTTTTTACGAAGTTATAAATTTCATCTATTTCAGAATTTGTGATATCTTCTCCGGTTATATATAAGTCTATATTTTCGTGGTTGCTTTCAGAGATGTAATTTATAAGAGTAAAGCTTTGTTTTTTATTTACTATCATTGCCGGAAATTGTTTATATCCCCTTAGAGCACTCATATTTTTGTAATTGTCCCAATCTGTACCAGATGGGGTTGTTCCCATATCCACGTGCGAGTGCCAATCTAGTTCCCATTCCCCAAGCTCTTCTCTGGGAATGCTTTTTATAAACTCCAGAACTGCATCCTCATCACATTCTACATAAGCAGGTTTTACTTCCTGCTTTAGTATTTTGAAATCTGTTATTGTGCCATCTTGTATTCTGCCAAACCCGCTTATTTCATAATCGCCAATTAAATTTATGTAACACATCAGCTTTATATATGCCCGTTTGGTGATATTGAGTTTTGCATATTTAGGTTTAGCGAATATGTTATAGATTACGTTTTTGCATTCTTTTAAGCTGACAGGGATAGCGCTTGTTTCTGTTCTTGGGCTATCCCATCTGTTTTTCCACTTCTTCATTTGAGTCCTTTCTTTTTAAAATAAAGAGCTGCTATTCCTAGCAGCCCCTTATTTTGTTTGTTAATCCAGTACTTATGCAGCTTTTCTGCTTCGTTTCTTTGGTTTTACATCTGCTTCCAGAGCTTCTTTTTCGGCTAACTCTTTTTCCAGGTTTTTCTTTACACCTTCTGCGTATTTAGGATATGGAATATTTTCTTCATTTAGACCTTCTATACCTAAATCACAAGCTGTTTCTACAGTGTCACCTAGTTTGAAATCAACAATGTATTCTTTTTTCTTGAAGTAGCTTAGAATACCTTTCCATTCTCTTACGTGAATGTTTGTGATTACAAACTTGTCTGATTTGCCGGATTCTAAAAATCCTCTGTAGATTTGACCGTAAGCGTACTTGAATACGTCAAATTTTCTACCGTTGTTTTGTTGTGTGTTTTGTTCTGTTGTTGTCATAGTTGACCTTCCTTTCTTGTTGTTGTGTTGTAATAACTCTAATATTGCCGATAGAATGTTCATAATTGCCTCCTATTCTTCTAAGTATTCTATTGGTATTAATTCTTCTATCGCTATTTGATTATGTAATTTTTGTTCTTGCGCATTGCGTCTATCTACTGATATCTGAATTATCAGTAACAGGTTTGTTATTATCAAAGCAATTATTAGTTTTTTCATTCTTCATTCCTTCGTCTTTTAAAGTTGGATGCCACCCGTTTCTTGTATAGTATTTTTTATCATATTCAATCTTATGTTTTGTATATTCTTTATCGGAAATATTCATTACATCTATATTGTTTTCTATGCAATAAAGCGCAAAGCCTATTGCATCTTTTGACATACTTCCTTTGTTGCAATAAAAGTTTAATTTAGACATTACTCTCCTTTATTCTATTAGTTTATTTAATAGTTGTCTCGCGTTACTATATAGTCTAATTTGTCTACGATATTATTTACGTCTTCGCCTGTTAATCTGCCTATCGCATATAATAGGGATATTAGTTTGTTATATGCCCTTGCACCATCTACTGTGCGATATTCAGGAATATCATCAATAATTTTTGCTCTTTTAAGAAATGCCTTTTTGCTTTTAGGTAAGAATTTGTATCTTTTGAGGATGTCTTCAAGTGTAATCATATTAATTCTCCATTTTGTAAACTACTTTTATGTCTGTATTGTGTATTATCCATTTCGCTAGCTCCGGTTCTATTTCATATTTCTTGTCGCCTAGAACTAAGGTGCGTTTCCCAAATTCACAGATTAGTTTGTTCATTTTTCACCTCATTGATTATTGACAAAATTTCATAACATATTCCAGTTGCTTGATACCTTGTCATATACTTCTTTTGCAATTCCCTCAATCTTTTTTAACGCTTGTTTATAGCATTCGTTTTCCTTTGAAAATTTCAGCCATTCATTTTGATGATAAAGTCTTGCTTGAAGTTCACAAGCAAATTTATCTTCTAAATTACACAATGCAGTTGATTTGCTTATGGACTCTTGTTCTTGTGCTTTAAGTTTATTCTGCAAACTTTCATTTTGCTCTACAATCTTATTATGTTGCTCAACGATACGTTCATAATGTGCTTTATAATCTTTTAATTGCTCGTTTGTGTCATACCAATCTGCTCTTAGCTTTTCGCATTCTAATTCTTTTGTTTCTAAGATTTCTTTTAAAGCTTTAATAATATTGAATGCTTGTTTTTCTTCGTCATATCCACAAAAATCACCTAGCATCCTAGGTTCAACAAGTTCAAATAAATCTTCATACAATTTATTGTTTTCTGTCATATTTATCTCCTTTACTGTTCTTTACATTTCTTGATTTCATATTTTCAAATGTGATACAATTACGATACTTCCCAGCTCGGGTCTTTAGATTCAAGAGTTAGAGCTTAGATGGGGATTAAAACTTGGTTTTAAGTTTTTGCGTAGTCCTTATAACGAAGCAAAAACATCAAAAGCTTTAGAACAAGAGACTAAAGCGACCAAAAGAAAAGCAGGTGCTCGTGGAAGCAACCTGCAGAAATCTATTTAATAGGCATAACCTAATTTACTATATCCATCTGAATACTCTTGGTTTTCTATTTCTGATTCTAAAAATTCTTGGTATTTCTCTTCTATTAGTTCTGATACTGCTTTTGATTTTGTTTCTATATATTTAGCAAAGTCTGAATAGTTCTCAAAACCTAGCTTTTGCAAGAATATTTCAAATGTACAGCTATCAGACTTTTCAAGATATTCATTATCTATGCCAAAGCGTTTATAATCAAAGTTCGGACACTCCAATTCAGCTCGATATTTATCATTAGTTGCTAATGATTTTTGTACTACGCTTAGATGGTCAAATTCGTGTTTTCTTTGATATTTCTTTATTCTGTATTCTTCCTTCTCATAGGCAGGTGCTATGAATTCTGAGGCTGGATTTAAGTCCTTATAATAGATTACATATTCTCGAAGACCATTATTATAGTCTGAGGTCACTTTTGATATCTTAAAAGCTTTTGCTTTCATTGTTATCCAGGTTATTATCTTCTCCGGGTAATATCCTCTGAGTTTGAATGAGTCATTTGATTCATTACCTCTAAGTTTTTGGCTTTCATTATATACAATTTGATTTCTTATAATGTTAAAAATATTTGCTTGTTTCATAGTCTATTCCTTTCTTTTTATGTCATAACAATAAAGCCCCGGCTTATGCCAGAGCTTTCGTTACAGATTTAACTGCCTTTGCTATATCAAAACTGTTGAATACTTTGTATTCTTTGCCTTGTCTTGTTTTCGCTTTTGCTTCTATGTTCAAATCCTTTATCTTTACTATCGTTAGAACTCGACCATATTCGTCTATCTCGGATTTCCATTCTACAAACTTCATTGCCCCGACTTTATAAAAGTAAGCACTCTTCTGATTGTCAAAGAATTTTACCTTAACCTCTAACTCCTCTGTGCCCTTACCTGCGAATAGATTCTCATAGTAAGCTTTCAATACCTGAAATTTGAAAAAATCAAAGTAATTGAATTCCTTTGCGTTAGCCGGTGCATTTGCACTACGGCTTTTTGTGTTTTGTTCTGCTGTTGTCATAATTAAACCTCTTTCTGTGCTTCGCACGCTTATGTAATACTGAAAAGTCCGATTTGTCTTATCTTGCTAGGTTAAGTAGCTAGTTTTTTCCCAACCAGATAACGAACAAAGCCAGGTCTTCACATTAGTTGAGACCTGGCTTATTGCATTTTTTGTTTATTTGTTATTAGTTAGTTATATTTATATCTATATTTCATATTCTTGTTCTATTTATTCTTATTCGGGCAAATTGTGTTGAAGCAGTTGGTATGAGCTTGAAAGAGGTTTTTGGAAGAGAGAGTGAAGGTGGAAGTCAAACTTACACCAGTCTTTCACACAACGCAGAAGCCTGTTCAAGCCGTGGTCAGACCTTGCCATGGTAAACATTACCTGGATTTGATTTAACATGGCTTAACGGGCGTTCTATAGGCTCTAGCGAGCGAAGTCTATCCGCCTTATCCTGCAAAGAGATGTGTAGTAGTGTAGCAAGACAAGGATAGGCGAGCGAAGCGGGTAAGAAAGAAGCGCTAAGTAAACGCGCAAGGAGCGAGCGGCAAGGATGGCTATAAGTAAACAAGGGGAGAGGGGGACAAGCGAGCGACTAACAAAGAAGAACTATCCCCCTAACACCACCACTATTTTCTAACGCACAAAAAAATACTTCCCTGTTAGAGAAGTATTAGTATTATAGAAACAAATCAGCATGTAATCTTAAATGGTTATTATATCTATATTATAGCACTTTTTGTATACCTTTTAAAGCATATTATAGAATACATTTACTCTTCTTCATACTCAAATTGACCTTATTTATAAAATAATCAAAAATAAAAATATAGGTTCGGACATTCCGGTAGTAAATGATACAAAAGAAGCTGACGAACACAGGAAGGGAATATTGTCTTGTTAGTGCATTGCAATAGTAAATTTAAACCTTATGTTACCTGGTTCCTCTTTGCTTCTAAAAGCTTTTACAATAGGAGTATCGAATTTGGTTTTTGTCCGCACTGCAACAAGGATATTGCTTGCTTGGTCGAATTTAGAAAGGCAGATGACACAAAGTTTGTTAAATATGTTAAAAACAAAGATGTCAATAAACTAAGAGAGCAATACAGGAATGAAATTGACTACAAAAGTACTGATTTAATTGTTAGTAAAGGCGCTCCATACAGATGGGTGTATGGGCTCAACCAGCAAAAAATTGACAAAAAGACCGGAGAAATTACTTATAGGCAAACTGCATGTGATTTTTACGGGAATAAAGAAGTAATAAAAGACTATAAACAGGCAGAGTAAACACTATCTTGAATTTTCACCTTTCTCTCTTGACAAACCCTCTCTGCCTTTTTCTTATTCTATGGCAAATAAAAAAGAAAAACGCAAACCTCTTGCTAAAGACTGGGACAAAGTCCGAATGATGTGGCTTAGAAACGAGGAGCTGGATTACATTCTGGCTTCGTTTCCTGATGTTGCTTTTACAAAGAACTCTATAGTTCAAAAGATGTCTAAAGAAGGACTTACTGCAAAAAGAAGAGCCATACAAGAAAGGGCTATTGATGATGCAGCAAGGATTGCGGAAAAAGACAAGCTATATGTCAACACTCTTTGTATTGACCTATACAATAAAGGTGCAGATATTATTCAGTCCATTTTAGGACAATACAGTCAGGAATTAATCAGCGGTAATGTTACTAAAGGACAAGCTCGTGCAACTGCTTATAACGTGGATATGCTTATGTCAGGTTTGACTAAAATACAAAAAGGTCTAAGAGTTGCATACGGAGTAGATGATAAAGGCAATCTGTATGAAAAAGAACCGGAAGTTATGATTATAGAAGGGTTTAGCCAAGATAAAATCTGATGGAATATATAGTAGAAAAAACTCAAAAAGTTAAAAAGCTTTCAGAAGAAGAAAAACTCTCTCTTGCAAAGAAAATAGCAGAGGAGTTCAAGACATACGATAATGCCAGAGCCTCCCAATTAGAAAAGGCTCAGAGGCTGATTAATGAAGTTTATTTCAAGAATATAATAAAACCGGAGGAAGGCTCTCAAAAAGCTTGGAAAAGCACTTTAAAGATGGGTAAGGCTTTTATGTTTCATCAGATTCTAAAAGCTTTTATCTGGAAAAACATTTATGCCAACACAAACTCTATGTTTGATGTTTCCGGAGAAAACCTTGAAAGTGACAACAATTCCAATAAACAGAAAACAATGCTTGTTGATATCTGCGAAAAAATGGAATACAGCAAGACTTGCGATAAGATTATCGATAAGTCTTTATTGTATGGGGAGCTTATAAGCTTTGTGACCTGGAAAAAACACTCGGAGGAATACAGAAGACCTATAAGCTTCTTTGATGGCATTAAAGACCCTGCTAAGCTGCTTAAAATTGCTTCCGCAGCTGCTAAAGGCGAGCGATTTTATGTTGATGAAAGAATGATTTATGATAATCCTTTTGTTTATAATGTAGACCCTGCTAACTTTGTATTTGATACAACCCAATCTGACAGAAATTGGGACACCTGTCCTAAGATTAACAGGACATGGAGAACTCCTGAGGATATAATAAACAATAAGTATTTTGAAGTCTCTAAAGAGGCTGCCAGCGACCTTAGAGAGATGATTAAATCCGGCTCTAATGATGCTAAATTATCAAATCAGGATTCTTCTTCATTAAAAAACGAAACACGAAACGGTACTACTGTTGAAATGTTGGAACATTGGGGAGATTTGATGCTATCAGACGGTACTGTTTTAAGGAATTGGTATGCTGTAGTGATTGCTGGCAAGTACTTGGTGAGGTTTGAAAAAAATCCTTTTATTGATAATCCTTTTTCTTATGGCGCATATTTTATAGACCCGGACACTAAGAGAGGGATTAGTCCTATTTATTCAATACTTGATATTGCTGAAACGCAAGAAGATATTCTGAGAAGAACAATGAATCTTCAATCTCTTACTGAAAATCCGCCAATTCTTGCAGCTAAAGGATTTTTTGGAGATGACCCTGATGATATAGACCTTTATCCGGGCAAAGTCATTGAATATGACCCTCAACTATATGCAGATTCTGCTATCAAACCGTTAGAATTTGCTGTTAATGTTTTTAGCCAGGATATGAATTATATCGATGATTTGATGTCTGAAATATCAGGCGTATTTCCGAACATGGCCGGAGCTTCTGAAAACGACAGAACGACTGCAACAGAGATTTCCACTAAGGTTGAAGGTCAGCTTACAAGGCTTAAAATGCTATTGGATGTAATTAATCAAAACCTCATTCTGTCAGATATCAAAAAGATAGCTAAACTGAAAGCTAACTTTACCTTTGGAGACGAGACAGTCTTTGTCAACAACGAAAACAAGCCTGAAAATGTTGTTATTGATGATAATGTAAGGCAGGCTGACTATAGATACACTTATGCTGACAGAAGCGCTACAAATGAACGGTTTAACTATGTTGATATGGTGGCACAGGCTGTTCAGATGTTCGTTAAAACAGGGCTGCAAATTAATATTGAAGAGTTCTTTACCTGGTTTATGGAGCAAAAAGGGGTTGAGAATCCTGAAAGATTCCTTAATGTACAGCAGTTCTTATCTCCGGAAGTTCAGCAGGCATTGTTAAATAACCCGCAGCTTGCACCTATTATTCAAGAGATGCAAAAAAGGGTAGAGATGGCTAAGAACGGTCAGAAATTACCTAATGAGGGAAATGATGCGCTTGAAGTACCGCAACAAGACACACAGCAAGAGCTGCCGGATAAGCTCAATTCTTTGCCTGGAAGGAATTTAATGAATGTCTAATGAAGAATTTTTAAGATACAAATACGATTTAGTCATAAGTGATACGTATAAAAAGTTAAGAGAATTAGAGGTTAATTACATTATTGATAAAGCTAATTCCCAATTAAGTGCAGAGACTCTTAGGGGGATGCTGCTGCTTATAAATGAACGAGACAGATGGGAAAAAGAATACATTTCTGCCTGCAAAAAGAGGGGTAAATAGGGGAGTAAATAGAAGGAGTAAGGAATTATGGATAATGAATTAGATACATCAGTACAAGAAAGTACAGATAACTCGTCTGAAAATACTGCCAATCTGGATGAACAGATTGAACAAGTGTTGGACGAGCCTGTGAATGAGGATAAGCAAGCCAATGAAGAGCCAGAAGAGAAATTGCTGGACAATCAGGATAACATTATTGAATGCCCTGATAAGTTCAAGAATGAAGATGGTACTATTAACGTTAAGAATCTTGCTAAGTCCTATAAAGAGTTAGAACCGCTTCTTAACCAGAAAAATACTTGGGAAAAAGAACGAGCAGAGCTTTTAAAAGCCAAGGAACAACTGGATGCTATTAACAAGCAGCAAGAAGAAAATGCTAAATCAGCAGGGTTTAACTCAGCTTTAGACATGCAGCAAAGATATGAAGTTGCCAGGTTTGAAGCTAATGAGTATTTGAAAAACTTGCAATATGTTGAAGACGAGACTAGAAGAGACATTGAGAACTTGCTCTACATGTACGCTAACAATCCGTCAGAAGAGTTAATGAAGGCGATAGAAGTTGAATTTGCACCTGATGTTAACAAACGTATCGCAATACAAGCAGAAAGAATGAAGCAGCAATTTGAATCAAATAAGCTGCAGCAGGCTGAAACAGCCAAAATGACTTCTATTGAAGATGTTATTTCTAAATCGGTTGATGCTCACAACGACCTGTTTAACTATGAGCCTTTTAAAAAGATGTTTGTTAATACTCTGCATAGATTTGGGGATAATTTCACCTTTGATGATGCACAGGTATTAATGAACACTGTTATGGAGCTAAAAAGCTTATTCGAAGAAGAATTTAAGAAATCTTCTGCATCTTCGGATGCTAACAAAAAAGCCACAGATAAGCTGGCTGCCATATCAGGTATAAACTCTGCTCCTGCGTCTGGTCAGCAGTCTGAAAACGTTGATTTGAACAAATTAACCAATCAGCAACTAGACAAGTTATTAGAAAAATATATATAGGAGAATAAAAATGTCAGTAGACCAATTAATTATGGGGACTTTTAATAAGTCTTTTAACAAATATTTCTATGATGAATTAGTAGTTGGGCAGCTTGCTCATACTGATTTCAAAAACGGAGTAAAAAAAGGGGACGAAGTTGATGTCGAAATGCCTGTTCTTCAAAGACTATTTGATTACACAGGCGGAGATTTGCCTGACGCAGAAGTAGTAACAACATCTGCTACAAAAGTCCGTATCGACAGAGGTAAAGCTTTTCACTTCGAAGTTGAAGAAATTAAGAAAAAACAGATTGAAAATGCACCTGATATGAAACAGAAAGTAGAACTTGCTAAAAAGTATTCAGAAGACGGGGTAAAGCAGTTTGCAGCAGCTGTAGACCAGGCTTATGCAGGACTATATACAAGAGCAGGTCATTATCTTGATAATTCAGGAAGCGCTATTGCAATGACCTCTACTGTAGCTAAAGACATTCTTGCATATATGCAGGCTAAATTCCAACGAGGAGACGGCAAAGGTCATACAAGCTGGATTGACGGGCAGATGATTGCAGTTATCCCGCCAGAATATGAATTCTATCTTGGTAAATTAGCTGATTGGAAATATGTAGAATCAGGTCATAAGAAAATGGCTAAAGGTTTTATTGGACAGCTCTGCGGATGGGATTTGGTTGTTTCTAACAACATTGCATCAGTTGAAGAATCCGACGGTTCAACAACTTATTATCCGTTGTTTGGTATCAAAGGTAAAACTCTTGCCGGCGGTGTATCATCTGATTTGAATATGCAGCACTATATTCCGGAAAAGAACTTCAATACAAGATACAAAGGCTACGGTCTATATGGTGTCGGCGCACCAAGAGTAGACCACCTAGGTACAGTAAAAATAAAAGCACCGTTAACATTATCCGCTTCTTAATAGTGTATATAGCTTTGGGGATTGGCATTATAATTAATCCCCTTTTTTAAATGAAAATAGGAGATAAAATAATGGCACAAGATATTATACAAGTTCAGCTTCCAAAACAAGAAGCTACCCAATCCGTAGAGGTTGCATCTTTTACAAAACAGACTGTCACTGCTGCTAACGGGATTAAAATAAAAAAAGCTCTGGATAATAAAAACAATTCGCTTGTTATTATTATTGAAGCTACGGCAGCAGGAGCTGTAACAATTAAAGCAGGTGACAATTACCCTAATGCTATGTTGGGTGATTTGACTGTTACTGCTGCAAAAGATGAAGTAACAGCAATTATCTTAGAAGATATTTCAAGATTTGAAAACAGAGATGGTTCTGTTGATATAGCGTTTGCCTCAACTTTTACAGGCACAATCTATGCAGTTGCTAAAAGGGCAGGGTTAAGACCTGTTGAATAGTATAAGGGGGAAAATTTCCCCCTTATACTAATTGTCTAAGTCCTTTTTATCAAAATACTCGGGTTCATAATCATCATAATCATCTACATCGTATCCATAACTGAATTCATCACGTGCAGTATTAAAGCCTTTTTCAAACCCTTGCCTATAAGCATCTTCAATATCAACATTTATAGCATCATTATATCCATCATTATATCCATCATCATAAGCGTCATTTGTAACATTTAGTTTATTATATTCGTAAGAATCGTATCCTCTTTTAAACGATTCATTTGCTAATTTTTTGGCGTTTTCTTTTATTGCAATTATTTGCTTTTCATAGATATCAATGTATTTTTGCTTTGCTTGTTGATAACCGTCTTTATATCCCTTTTCTCTACCAGCATCAAAACCTTCGGCATAACCATATTCGTATCCGGTTGAAGCACCTTTTTTAACACCTTCTTCAAAAGCATTACCTTCTTCAGCTTCAAGAATTTCTTTTTTTACTATCCTTGCTATACCAACGTTCTGTGGTCTTTTAAAAAAATGAAACATCGCTTACCACCAGTTAGCTAAACAAGTAAAAATACCTAATAAAGTAACTGCTCCTGTTGCAATGCCACCTTTTACTAACCTAGCTTTTCTTTCATCTTTATAGGTCTGTTCCCACTTAGCTGTACGCTCAGCTTCAATAGCAAGTACTGTATTATAGCAATCTGCCATATTTGCACCTGCTGTTTCGCAGGCAAGAATTTCCTTATCAAACTGTATTCGGCGTTCTTTCCAGTATTTTTTATCAGTTTTTTTGTAATTCTTTGTTGTATCAATTGTCCAATATGCAGAATAAGTACATACATCAGACCATTGAGGAGCAAACACGTTCTTGGATACGGAAGCCTGTTTGACATCAGCGAATGCTGCCTGTGAGGCTAATAATAAAATAATAAAAATACTTGCAAAAATTTTCTTCATCATACTTCTTTCCTATTTTTCTTCATGTTTACATGCCATTTGGAATTTAACAATAGGTCACCTTTCCTATATTTATATTACATTACAATGCTAGTTTTTGCAATAAACAACAAGCTTATGTGTTCGATACATATTATTCCATAAGCCATAATATTGTTAAAGGTGAAATTATGGAGTTGAGAAAAAGATTCGGAAAGAGGATTAGGGAGCTTAGAAGAAAAGCTGGATTCACGCAGGCAGAATTTGCGGAACATGTAGGTATTGCTACAAAAACACAGAGCAGTATTGAATGCGGTATAAATTTTCCTAAAGTGCAGCAGATTGAATCATATGCCAGAGTGCTTAATCTTGATGTTGCAGATATTTTAGACCTATCTGATACACCTAAAGTCGAAGAGAACTACTTGGTCTCGCTAAACGATTTAATCAGCAAAGCAAACGACAAACAAGTAGAACGAATCTACAGACTTGCAAAGCTTGTTATGGAAGATTAATCAATATATATTGGCTGTGTGTGAGAAGGAATACGGAAAGAGAAATGAGTTTTGCCTTGAGCGTTAGAAATAACAAAGTCGCCTTTTTGTATGATATCCATACCAATTAAAATATCTCCGCCGGAGAAATCGGATTCTGATATTGCGACATTCTCAAAAGAAACATTATTAGGCAGACATATATCAATCCAATACACATTTACAACTTCACAACTATTTATTCCACATACAGTTGCTTTATCAATAGGTATTAAATTAAGTTTTCTGGCAAGTCCCGGTTGAATAACAGAATGTGTTGCACCAGTATCCCATAAAGCACTGACTTCGTTTATAGAAGAATCTTTGGAAAGGATAGATGCTTGTCTAATCCCGGCAGGAGTAATAATAGAGCTTACAACTCTATCATAGTTTTTTCTGTATACAAAATGCTTCATATAACTCAATTTATAAACACCTTATTATAAAATCGGATATTTGTGTCTTCTTTTTCTATAAGTTTAATTAAAAAAGTCCCAAGAGTGTTATTTACGATAGTATTTTTTGCAGCTTCTTCTTTTGAGTCATAAACACCAATAACATCATTATCTTTAATGACAACGTACTTGTTTTTATAAGCATCGACAAGCTTACTTCTGTTTTTCTTATAGAACTCATATTCTTTTTCAAGCATATTAACCACCTCTCGAAAACCTTTTGTATGTTTTATTATAACACATATTCCGATTATTTTAAAGTTGTATATCTGCAAGAAAGGATTTATTTATGATGAAACTGTTATTTAAACCAACAGGGAATATATTTACGCTTCCGGATGATGAAGCGCTCAGGATAAAGGAAACCGACAGAGGAAACTATGAAATCCTTGATGCAGGCTTGAATGAAGTTGAGCCGGCAATAACAATTTCGCAAGAAGAAGTGAAAAAGACCATTGAAGTAAAGAATGAGAAGATTGCTAGAGAACAAAGAGCTCTTGAAGAAAAGGAAGCCAAGGCTCTAAGGAAAAAGACTAAGAGAGTGAATCCAATTTTTAAGACTTTTGATATAAGTGATTTAGATAAGCTTGAAAAAGATGTCTTGGAAACTCTTGCAGGCAAATTAGGGATTACTGACCCGCATAATAAAAAGAGAGCTGAGTTAATACGTAGAATTAAGGAGCTAAGAGGAGATTAATGACTCTTACACTTTTAGAATTATATAACACCTGTGCAGGACAGCCATGGTCTATGTATGATAGTGATGCTGAATCCATAGATGACCTTGAGAGTGCTTTAAAGATTTCTATTAATAAAGCGCTGTCTTTCTTGTGGAATTATCAGCCTTGGTCTTTTCGTTATTATAAACACATTATCAGGACTAAACAAAACAGAGAATACTATTCTTTACCTAATGGTACTATAACAAAAAAAGTGACTGGCGGTAAAACTAAATACGGAGTCAAGTACAACGGGAAATGCCTGGATTATCTGGATGATACTGATAGTTTAGAAACAAAAAACGGTGAACCTGAACAGTTTTGGATAGAAGGCGAATATATTTATCTGTATCCAACCCCTGATAATACTTATGGAATCACTATCGATTATCTTCTTATGCCTTACGGATTGAACAGCGACGATGAACAAATTTATGAGCTTTCAAAAGACGATGACAAGGTTAATATTCCTGAAAAATATGAAAAAGCGTTCTGCAATTGCTTGATATCTCTTGCCATGATTTATGCAATAGCTGATGAATCAGACGAAAACCATTCCGGATATATGAAACAATACGAAGACTCGCTTGCAGTCCTATTCAAGTATTGCAGGGATAAGTTAAACAATAGAAAAATTACCTGGTAATCCATGAGTAGTATAACATCTCTTACCAACTATAATTTTGGCGGAATCAGAAGAAAAGACTCTGTTTTCTCTTCTGATAAAATTACATGCTCGGATTGCCAGAATGTAGAATTATTTTTTACTCAATTGAATTCTGGCGTGGGTATAAGAACAACCTCTGGAAATACTTCTGTGTGCAATAGTTTACCTGACGGAGAAAGCATAATTGCATTTTTTGAATCAACTCAATTAGGAAACAAATATTTAATCCTATATACCGAATCTGAGAGCCAAGGAAAGCTTTATTCCTATAATATTAAGGCAAACACCTTAACAGTAATTTTAAGCGGCTTAACGGTCACAGGAAAGGCTTGCGGAACAGATTTTGCTCAAGGCTGGCTGGATATGTTTGTATTTTCAAACGGCATAGATGTTAAATATATCTACAGCAACACTGAAACAGGAGATACATTGCAAGTCGAATCTGATAATAATATTCATCTTGTTGATGTTGATGGAAGAGGTGTGCAAGGTTTAGGGTTGGTTGTTTTTGATGGCAGGTTATGGATATTTAACAGCAAAGTCTTATGGTATTCTCAAAAAGGTGATTGCAGAATTTTTAACTATGTTGATACAGATACCAAGACAAGTTCAGGCTATATAGAATTTGTAAAAAATATTACCGCTATTTATCCATATTTAGGTTCTCTGGCTGTATTCCATAAAGACAGTTCTGTACTAATCAAGCAAGATGAAACAACATTATTCAAACAGGATGAAGAATCGCCCGGCGGTTGTGCTTCGTATAACTCTCTGGTGTTTCATGGTACTGATTTATATTTTTATGATGATACTAAAAAAGGTGTGTTTTCATTCCAGCAAATAGTTAATGGGGATAAAACCCTTGGAGAAAATATTGCTCTTGATATCCAAGATGAGCTTATGAAAATTAGCTCTGTTGATATTAACTTAATAAAAGCTTTGTCTGTCGTAACATCTGATAGAAATGAAGTTTGGTTTTTAATCCCGATATCAGAAGAAGAGCAATACTCATATGTAATGATATTTGACTACATAAGAGGCGAATGGGTTAAACGTAAATGCCAGCATATAAATGCTATAGGAATATATGACAATACTCTTTACTCAGCTGGGAATGAACTATATCAGGAATATACCGGTGATGATTTTAACGGAGAGTTTATAGACAGTTATTTTAAGTGTACTGTTTTTAATTTGGATTCTGATAATACTCTTAAAATAACTAAATTCCCTCCAAGATTAACAGTAGATGGCAGTCATGTAAATGATTTTTACGTAAAATATGTAAAAAACTATGATTTGTTAAAACAACCAAAGATTAAGCATATCAAGACAAAAACCATTAAGAATATTCTTTATTATGACAGCGGACAGAGCTGGGATAGTGAATATATCTATATTCCAAATTCTCTAATGCAAATACTTAAAATGCCTTCTGCTACATTTAAGGCGCTGGAAATTACCATCTACACACAGGAGCAGGGTCAGGGATTTTATATCAAAACCCTTGAAATGAGCAAGGTTAAGGTTAAGCAAATATGATTGTTGTAAGAACACCCGAGCATCCTTTATTCAATTATACAGAATGTAAGGAAATGTTTGAAAAATACCACGAAAAACTGGATGTCGATGATTACGATACTGTTCTCAAAACAACTCATTTCTTCTCTTTTATAGATTGGAGCAGCGGTGAGCTTATCGGATGTATTTACTATTACCAACAGGACGAAAGACTATATGTTACAGCTTTTGCCGGAAGAAAACATCATTTGGTTAACCTTAAATGCTTCAAGAAAAGCCTAAGCTGGTATAACTGTGATATTTATGCTGAGTGCAAAGAAAGAACAGCACAGTTATGTCTTATAAAATCAGGGTTTGAAAGATTGGAAAAGAATTTATACATATACAGGAGAAATAAGTAATGGGCAAAAGCAAGTCAAATACTTCTAGTACTTCTTCAAGTACTCCTACTTTTATTGATACAAATACTACTAATCCGTATTACCAGACAACTACTGATAAAAATGGGAATACTACTAACAGCTTTATAAAAGGTTCTGCAGGTGAGACAACTTATAACTTCGTAAATGATAATATTTCAAGTTTGTTAAATGATTACCTGAATCCAAGTTTAGACAGCACCACAAATCGTGCAAAGCTTGCTTCGTTCAACAAAACTCAGCAGGCTAATTTACAGAACAATATAATTAATCCTCTTTCAAACAACAATATGATTAGAAGCTCCCAGGCTACTAATATGTACAACAATTTGTCTAATCAAGCTGCGAACTATTCTAATGAGCTTTTAGCTAATTCTCAAAGTGACAGCTGGAATATGATTAATAACTTAATGAATTTGTATACTACAGGTTATACAGGAGCTAATAATGATATTTCCACAGCTTTGCAAGCAGCTGTTGGAAATAATAGTACTACAACCTCAAATTCAAAAACATAGGACAGGATAAATGAGCTTAAACAGACGCAGAAAACAGCAAATAATGCAAGAATACAAAGATAAGCAAGCTATGGAAAGACTTAGAGCTAATCAACAGCAGCAAAATCTAAGTTTTACTGATATTGCAAACAACGCAAATGCAATAAGCGAAAGCGCAAACACAATAGGTCAAGGTATTAATAAGGCAGGAACAGCTTTGAATAATACAGGAATGCAAAGCTTTGGTTCTAATATTTCTAAATTTTCGGGACAGCCTGCATTAAAATCTTTAAAAACAAAAGCTGTCGGCGGAATAGGTAATGGAATTTCCGGTATCGGCAGTAAAATGGCTGGCGCTCAAAACGGTTTAATATCAAAAGCAGGAACAGGGCTTTCAAAATTAGGCACAGGATTAGCTGCAAATGCAGGAGCACAAGGTACAGCAGCAGGGTTAGGCAGTGCTGCGACAACAGCCGGTACCGCAGCAGGAGCGGGGAGTGCTCTTGGAGGTGCTGCAGGAGGAGCAACTGCAGCAGGTGCCGGAACTGCAGCAGCTGGCGCAGGGGCTGCCGGAGCAGGTGCTTCCGGAGCTATGGCAGCAGCAGGCCCTATTGGCTGGGCTGCATTAGCTGCTTATACTATTTACAACATGGTAAGCTCTGCACAAAAGAAAAATGAGATGAAAGCAATGCAAGCTTCAATAAATGAGGCTCAACGCTCACAAGAACTATCCGAAAACGAGCTTGCAAGCCAGAGAGCAGGGCTTGAAGAAAACAGGCAGCAGAATCTTGCCAATATGCAAGCTCAAACTCAACAGAATCAAAATAATGAGCAGCTAACACAAGAACTCTTATCAAATTATCAGGCATTAGAAAATCCTCAACAGAACCCAGAAGATGGGGCTATAACAGGCGCAGCCGCTCCTGCGGAGTCTCAGATTCCACCTGCGTTACCTTTTGAAGGAAGCGCAAGTCAAGAATTGGACAATAACGCAGCTCAAAAACAGTCTATTATGGATATGTTTAAATCTCTTGGAGGAAAAGTTGGCAATGGTATAAAAGATTTCAGTAATGGTTATCAGGATAATTTGCAGAATGGATTCAGCAAGGGAGATTTATTTAACGGGGTTCTTAACAACGAAGTAACACCATCTGTTACTGATGAAGGTACTGTGACTGGAGGTGCTAACGAGCTAAAGAAGAGCCTTCTGAACAGAGTTGGAGAAGCTTTTGGGACAGGCACAAGAGTTATGTCTAATCCTTGGACTCAAGCAGGTATTGCAGCACTTGCTACGAAAGCAACAGGCGGTGATTGGGCAGATTCACTCAATAATGCTTATAAATACGGTACAACTAAGGCTACATCTAATTTCTACAATAACAAACTCAATCCTGGCAAAGCTCCAAACGCACTCCAAAATTATACAAAGGATGATTACGCAGCTGATGCGCTTGCTAAATACAGAGATACAATGTCTGATAACAATGCAAAAAGAGTCGATTATCAGGCTTATGCTAAAAAATCAAAAGAATTTTCGGACATGCTTAAGTTCGGGATGATATCTCCTGAGCAGTATACTAACGCTATGAGATTATTGAACGATAATTTTGGTGATGAAAATTATGCAGTAGGTGTTGATAGTGCCCAGATAAGCAACGACACAAGAAAAGTAAACGAAACCGGAAGGCATAATCTTGTAACAGAAGGTATTCAGCAGCAGAATGCTGATACCGGTGCAAGAAGAGTTGATGAAAGTATTACCCACAATAGAAATACTGAATCATTAGGCAAGAAAAATTATGATTTAAGTGTTGAGAAGTGGAATGCAAAACAAGCCTCAGACAGACAAAAGCAAATTGATAAACAGGTTCAAAACGGTGAGCTTATCCGCTGCACGATTAATGGTCAAAGCGGGTACCTGACACCATCCCAGTTCAATGAAGCCAGAAAAAAATATGGCAAAGGAGTTAGCAGATTATAATGCCAAATCCATTTGAAGAATTCGGCGGTATTGCTGATTCAGATTTATATAAAGAAAATCCATCCCAGGCAAACGCAGACCCGTTTGCTGAATTTGGCGGATTTTCTGATTCAAGTATTAACGGGACTGCACAACAACAAAGTAGTGTAAACAAAAGAATAACAACGCCCTCTAAACCTAATCCTACTGTTGTGCAGACTCCTGTTCTTAATACACCTAAGCAAGCTCAACAAACAATACCAGAGCCAGCTCCGCAGCCTTTGTATGCCAATAACGGAGTTATACAGGGAGGTATTGCTAATGAGCCGGACTATGCTAAACCCCAGAATGCTTTTCTTGCCAACATAGATGACAAAATCAAGCAGCAGGCAAAACTTAACCTTGAAAAACGTGCAGCTTGGGAAAAAGCTCATCCAATAATATCAGATTTTCAAAAAAGCTTACAGCCTAATTATAGCGCGAATGCTCTTGATTGGGAGAAAAAAGCTCAGTATGGTGCTGTATCTCCTTTAAAAGAAAACTTACAGAATCAGTTTAAACAAATTCGTTCGAATATTGCACCATCTGTTAACTTGGCGACATTAGGTGTAGGCGGTGAATATGCTTTTACACAAGGGGCGAAAATATTAAATAATGCAAGCAAATTTAAGCCAGCCGCTCAATTTATAGCCTCTCATCCATATTTGTCTAAATGGGCGTCCGTTGCTCCTTTTACTATGGCAGAAGGTGCCGGATGGGGTATTGCCGATAAAGCTCTTAGAAATGCGTCTGGTGTTGAATCAAATGAAAGCTGGAAAGATGCTGCCATTGGCGGTGCCGCAACTATGGGATTACTGCATGGCGGAATAATGGGTGGAGCCGCTTTGGCTAATAATATTGCTAAATCAAGCCTTGCAAAAGCTGCAGCAAAGGCATACAACAATTTGCTTAACAGCAATACTCCTATTGGTAACAGGCTTGCTAATATTCAAGGCACCTTGGCTGACACATTAGGGCTTGATACTACAAATGAAACTGCGAGAAAATACCAAAAACTTAACAGGGATATATCAAGAGGGAATACTCCTCTTGAGAAAAGATTATCTAAAGCAGATGTAGAAGAACTTGAAGCTTCTAAAAACCTTACAAAGAAACAACAAGATTTAATATTTGACAGGCTTAAAAATGGTGAGCCTAAAAAAAGCACTGTTACCAAAGAACAAGAAGATGCTAAAGAGTTTTTTGATAATCTGCTGAAAGAAGAAGAGGCTAATATTAAACCTGAGCATGCAGGAGACGATTTAAGCCAGGTTAAGCAGGAAACAGATACAAGTTTACCTGAACATATAGAAACACCTCTTAAAATCGATTCTGACATGTCTGGTGATAGGTATAAAATAAATCTTCGTAATCAAAAATCAGATAAGCAGAATTATTTTAAAATTCAGCAAGAAAAATGGAAAAGACAGCAACAAAGAATGGATGCTGAAAAACATCAGCCTGAATTCAACCAAAAGGAATATAAAGCCAAGGTTGAAAGAATCAGAGCCAGAATGGAAGCAGCCAAAGAAGGTAATATTGTCAAATTTGATGAAGATGGCTTAGAAGCTCTCGGAAAAGAAATGGGTGATTGGGTTCATCCTCCTAAAAAGACAGGACTAACTAAGCTTGAACCAGGTAAGGCTGAGGGTAGTGATTCAAACTTTTGGTATGAGCAGAAAACCAAACCTAAGACAAAAGGTTTGGAAGCTGATGATGCGTATATTAAACCTAATTCAGAAGGTAATTATGTAAAAGAAGCGCAAGGTGATAATTATGAAAATTATGTAGATGAAAACTACACCCGCAGTGACCTTGCACCGGAAGATACTGCTTCATTACAGAATGAAATTGATGCATTTAATAAAGCAAAGGCACAAGAACCAGCAAGATTAAGGGATAAGAAGCAGCATAAAGTGGTTATTAACCAGGAAGCTAAAAAAGCTTTTGGTGTTTCATCTTTTCTGAATTCAGCAAAAAGTTCTAAATTAATTAAGGCTCTCTCAAATCCTAATAAACAAATAAATGCAAAGCTTTTTATCAATAGATTATGTGTTATGTCGCAGTCACAGCAGACCAAGCGTGCGTTAGAAGTAATGTACCATCATTCTCCGGATGAATTACGCGAGTTTATACAAAGAAAAATCAAGGCTAATAATTTGCCTTATGAAATGACAAGCCAACTTTATGTGAACAAAAAAGTTGGGAATAAAATTGTGGAGAAGGGTATAAGTAGTAATAAAATTAGCAATTTTGATAAATGTGTTGAGAATTTGCTAAGAAAATACTCTGGTAATTCAACTGTAATTAATGCTGTAGATAAGATTAAAGCAATAAGGCAGAAGGCTTCATCTATTCATAATGCCGCTGAATATACAAATATTAATAAATCTGTATCTGATTATTTCAATTTGAACGAACAAAACAAGCTAAAAGATATTGATTTGGTATTTGTTAACGAATATCCAAATGCTGGTGAATTTTTTGAAAACTTTAATACAGCTATTATAAAAACAAAAAATAATAATGGAATTGAATTATCCACAGAACAAATAAATAAAACTGTAAGACATGAATTGCAGCATTCTATTGATATACCAATAATCAGCGCGTTAGAAGAAAGTAATCCAGTTAAAATTGAGTTAAATAGATACTATGAGAATTATGAAAAAGCTATTGAAAGATTAACACCAAGTAGTTATACTTCTAAAGTATTTAAAGAATGTTTTGACGAAATCGAAAACATAAATCCTAATGCTTATAAAGAATTATATAAAGCAATAGAAAATCAAGAAATAAATATAAGTAATGTTGACAAATTCAAAGATATTGCAAATAATGTATATGGTAAAGGTAATATAAAAGCAGATATAATTTGCGATTATTTAGACAATATTGCTGTATACTACAGCCATCCATTTGAAAAACGAGCATTTAAAGCTGCAAGTGGAATAAAAAATACAGGAGATATATTAAATGAAATCCAAAACTTCGTCAACGAATATAGAGAATGGAATATACGAACCAACTATAACGGAAAAGTTAATGAAGAAACACTACGAAGCAGCGCCGAAGGTGGAAGAATTTATCAAATATATCCTGGACAAAAGCAGTACAAGCAAAACCGCCAATATAAATCATTAGATTTCGGAGAAATAGATAATGTACGACTTGGGGAAAATGGAAAAACTATACAAGGATTATCTGAACTCAAAGAACAACAAACCAATAACATTATTGCAAAAGATAAGGAATTGGTTCGAAATGATGCAAATTATGAACGAAGAACACAGCAGGAACGTATTGATAGATTGGGAGTCACCAGCACCGACAAGAATAGATTCGAGAAAGAGTCGAGAATTGAAAAAGATATACGAAGCTCAGGTTCATCAAGACTAGCACCTACTCCGCAATCATTCATAAAGAGCATTAAAAACTCGTCTAAAGCACAAGAACAGATTAAGATTGATTTTGATATTATTACAGAAGAGCAGGCTGCGAACAGGCTTAAACAGCAATCTGGTGGTGAAGGTGTTTACTTTAAACAAGGCTATGGAAAATCTGATAGCAAAATTGACCTTACTAAAAACTATAATGAGAGCAGGGATAATAAGGTAGGACATTTTGGAGAAAAGATTAAGGATGGGCTTGCTAATGGAAGTACTACAAAAGATATTCTGTTAGAGACAAAGAAAGAAGAAATCAAGGTTCAACACTTAAAAGATTCAATTGATTTTATTGAATCAGAGTTTGCAAAAGCTCTGCCAGAATCAGGAAATGCTTCTAAAGGGTATGTTGCTGTTAACAGAAATCTTCTTGCTAATGCTATTTATGGTAAAAAATCAACGGCATGGTATGAAATGATGGCAGGGGTAAATAACAGTAATGGTGAAGATGCTATTAGAAAGGCATTCAAAAACGAGAAAGTTGCTCAAAACTGGATTGATTTAGCAAATAGAAATTCTAAGCCTGATTATCAAATACCAGAAGTTGTCTTTAATAAGCTTTTTGACGGTTCAGGTGAAACAGTAGCAGAATATTGGGAAAGATATGGTAAAGACCATACAAGTAAAGCAATCGCCAAAACAGGAGGGGCTATACTTGACGCTTTTAACAATTCTTTTAAACGAGGGGTTCTAACTTCTGCTTCGTTTGTTTTCAATAACAGATTTGGCAACCAGATGATGATAGCTGCAAAATCAAATCCGGTTGAATACATTAAGAGCTTTTATCAAGCCGGGAAATTAAAGAATAAAGATTTGCCGGAAGAAATTATAGAAAGCTCTTTATTAGAAGCAGTAGAAGGTTATAAAGCTAGACAAACTTATACAGGATGGCAGCCTTTAGATAACTTTCTTAACCTTTGCGGCGGGCATACAATTGACACTTCAACTTTAAAGACAATGAAAGCTGCTTCTGATAACGGTTTTCACTTTCAGGTTATTAAAGGTAAAACCATACCTAAAAAGATGATTGAATCTCATAATACAAAATCCCTGGCAGCTGAAGCTGCAAATATCTGCATAGGTATGCCTAACAAAGCGTTTAATAAACTTTGCGACAAGCTTATGAGATTCAATGAGGCTATGGAAAGGTTTGAACGTAAACAAGTTTACGGAATACAAATGGATAGGGTTAAAAAAGATATCGTTAAAAGGACTGGGCAAAATATGCTCACACAAGAAGAATTTCTCAGCCATTTGAAAAACCATCCTGAGCTTGAAGAAACTATTGTTAAGAATATAGAAGACACGCTTGGTGATTACAACAACTTCAATAAGTTTGAAAAGAAAGTGCTTAAAAGAATTGTGCCGTTCTATTCCTGGTACAGAACCATTTCAAGACATACAGTCACTCTTGCAAAAGAAAATCCGGCAAGATGCGCAATGATATTTCTTGAACTGGAAAGGCTTAAAGATAAAGACGAAGACTTAAAAGAGTGGCAAAAAGGTGCTATCAGAACAGGTTTATATGATAGCAGAAGTAATAGAGAGCTTCTTGTAAATAAGACCGCTCAAATCCCTTACAGCACATTTAAAGAGTTTGTAGATGAATCTGGCAGAGGGGGTTTATCACCTGCTGTTAAAAAGCCTCTGGAAGCCATTAGAGGAAAACAATTCTTTAACGATAGTGAGATTACAAGTAAGAGATACAAAAAATCTAAAAAAGGATGGGGTGTAAACGCCAAAGAAGGATATTTAGACAAGAAAACAGGAACATTTAAAGAAGGGGAGCTTCCGCTAATGCCGCGATTTAATTATCTTGGCAAAGAAGCTTTAAACACAGTATATCCTGCCCTGCGTTCTCCTTTATTAAAACCCGAAGCAACTGCTCAAGGTATAAGCAATTTGATTCTTAACGGTGAATACAAAGAGCCTGATAAGTTGTATGATTCAGATTTGGGCGGGTATAACAAAAATGACCTCTTTTGGGGAAATGAAAAACGCTGGGCAGCAAATGACACTTCCGCTATCACAAAGACTCTAAACAGAATTTTAGGTTTATCACTTCAAAACAAGCAGCCTCTTAGTAAATCTGAGCGAGAAGCGTTGAAGGAAAAATACCTCAGACAATATAAACGTATGAATAAATATTGATTTACAAATTGGAGACACTATGGCTATTACAGAAATAAAATATGGCTCTATTGCTTCAAGCAAAGAGCTTAATGATAATTTTGAAGCTTTGAATAAGGATATTCAAGATATTGCTACAAGTCTAAGCACAACGCAAGCTAACTTGGCAGCGAGTATCTCAACTCTTAACAAAAATGTTACAAATCAAATACAGGATGTAAATGAGGCTTTAGAGGCAACAAAAACAGAGCTAGAAGAAGAAATTGCTAATTCTAATTCTGAATCATTAACATCTAATGGCTTATATATCACAACATACATTAATGGCTCCTCCTGGTATCGGGAATATTTTTCAGATAAAGAAAAGACAAACAGAGTTTGGCTTGAACAAGGCGGGTATGCAAACTTTGGTGCTGGTCAATTTGCAACAAGAACAATAAATTTTGTAATACCTTTTAGTGCTATTTGTAATGCCACGGGTATTTTATTTGGTCCTGGCGGCGCAGATGATTCTAACCAAGGGGTTGCAGGGTGGACTAATACACAAATGACTTATGTTCACCGAGGCTGGGGAACCGGTGTTGTTTGGAGAGCTGTTGGGAAATAATTAGGAGGAAAGATGAGTTATAAGCTGCAAAATCCATATACCAATAATCAGAGAGCTGATTTCATTGTTGAGTATAACCATAATAAAGGTATGCAAATAGAAGAAGTTGCCGGTGATTTATATGCTTTAGAACCCGATGAAATAGTTCAGGACGGAAGTGTTATTAAGAATTCTAATTATGAGTCAGAAATGGCATTGAGCAGGGAACAAGGATTTAAAAGAGACTTTTTTAAAACTTCACTGGGCTGGATTAGACGAAAGGTGAACATGAAAGATGGCACTACAAAAGATTTTCTTTCTGATTTGCTTTTGCCTATAAAAGCCGGGTTGGAGTTAGGTCAGGTGGTAGAAATTATTACATACAATGAACCTGATTTTACCAACGAGTATACATCAGATTATATTGTATCACTGCAAGAACGAAAGAATGCTACTCCGGGATTTATTCAAGAGTGTTTAATGCAAACAGTGGCTGATTTTAACGGTAGTGAGGTGTAGGTATGGCTTTTCAGGTTGATAGTAATGGGAATATAACACTCGTACAGGGGGATAGCGGGGAGCTTAGTATATCAGGTTTGCCCACTGATAAAAATTATACTGTCTATTTTGCTATTCAGGACGAGAACAGAAAACCAATAGGAGATGAAATTGGGCTTGAGGCTAACGGGCAAGGTACTGTTATTTTTGTTCTAACAGGAAATCTAACAGACAAGCTTACTGTAAAAAGAGGGGATGACACTGCAGAATATTATTACGGGATAAAACTCTGTGATGAAAATGGGTATTTAGAGGACACTTTATTAATAGGAAATTCGCAAATAGGGGAGCTGAATATTATTACAGTTTACCCTAAGAAAGTAGAGGGAATGGCATAAGATGGTTGATGTTAACAGCGGTAAAAATACGATAAATATAAGCATTTCCTCTGCCGGTACTAAAAGCACCATGAGTATCGGAACACCGCAAAGCTATTATGACGGGCTCTCTAAAGATTGGGCGATTTCTGACAAATTAGTTCAGGGGATTGATTATTCTTCCAAGTATTATGCGGGGGTTGCACAGGCAAATGCAAATAGCGCAGCTGCTGATTTAGAGAGTGTGCAGGGTGTTGTCTTAGAGGTTAATCAGGCAAGGGACAGCGCTATAGCAGCGGTTGAGCAGGAGGGAGAGGCTCAGATTGAGGGTATCAAGGCGCAGGCTGCGAGTTATGCAACGAAGGAGGAGGCGAAGTACATTGCTGGAGCCGGGATTGACATAACTGACAATGTAGTAACGAACACCCGTGTTTCTGCTGAGTGGGGTAACATTGAGGGGGATATTGAAGACCAGGGGGATTTGATTGAGTATGTAAAGATGCATGGTTCTTTTTTTAAGCCAGGTTTTTTGTACACGCCTTGCGGATTAATTGACGAGAGTGAGAACATTTTCAGGTACGCCAACGGGCAGGTATGTCAGGCTAATGACAGCATCAAGGGGCTATTGTCGTTTTTGGGTAAGCAGAAGGAATTGGGGGCTAACATCTTCTGCACAGAGGAGGAGTGGCAGGCTTCAAAGTTGTTATCGCCTTTTGGGCAGGTAAGCAAATTTGTTTTGAATTATGTAGAAGAAACAATTGCAGAAGAATGGTGTATTTTTAGTCAGGAGGATTTTGCGACCGGACAGACAAGTTACAGGGTAGTAAAGAAGCCTGAGGCAGACATTATAGTTGGCGATATAGCCTTTGAGTGGAATAATGAAGAGAATATTATAGGGGAAGATGAATATCAGATTACAAATATTTGGATGTCTGGAAGTGGGCATAGGATTATAGGATTTGAGAATGCTGTCAGAAATGGATGGGGTTATCACAGTGTGTATGAAAGCACAAGTAATGTTCAGACTGACGAGATTGAATCGGTAAGGCTCCCCGCGGTTTACAATGTTAAAGGGGAGTATGATGTTAGTCTTGTTGGCGGTTTGGTTAAGCAGAGTTTGCCGAATATCAAAGGGACGTTTAATAACGGAGACAGAAGAACACACGCAGGCGGGACAGATTTCTTTTACCCCACTACTACACCTGATTCAAGTACTTATAGCGGACAAGTTACTGCGAAAACTAACGAGGCATTCGGCGCTGACGCATCCCGTTGTTCTTCTGCTTACCAAGATGGTGCGCCGGTGCAGGAGGAAGCTTGTCTATATCCTTACGTCATTTGCGTTAATTCTGCGGTAGAGGAGGCTGAAAGGCCGATTAACAACTACACTGTTGCTAATCCTTACTCGTATGGGGACAGTAAGTATTATAGAGGGGCGTTGAATAATATTTGCTTCTTAAAGGGTGTCGGGCAGTGGAACAGCGGGGCTGTGCATAACGGCATATACGAATGGATTGTTCAAACGTATAATAGTGCGGGAGTGGTTTTTGACGAAGGTAAGATTACTGTTGTAGGAGAATTAAGCAACAACAATGGAATCTTTAGCGGGTTTAGTGCTGCCAATTATATCAAGATACCTGCAAGTTCTGTGCCTGAGTTTTCAAGTTTTGAGAGTTGCATTAAGTTTACGACCGGGAGTGATGTAACTGCTACCCAAACACCGTTCGTATTTCTTGAGCCTTCTACAGGGCTTGGGGGAATATGGGTAGAGATTAAAGAAGGTTATTTGAAACTATACTTATCCGGGAATGGCACCTCGTATGATAAGGCAAACAATTTAAACATTCAAGCGGTTGAGCCAAATACGACATACATTGTAAAATACATTTGGGATGGGGAATCTTTTGTTGTTGAGGTAAATGGGGAAGTAAAAACAACCATTGAAGCTGTGACTGCAATTGCTGTCCCGGGCGCTGATATTACGCTCGGAGGCCGGATTAAATATACAGGGGAGTATTTCAGGGGCTCAATTGACCTAAACGAATGTTACATAAAGCTTAACGGTGAGATTTGGTGGTTGCCGCTTAAGAAGGATTGTGACATAAGGAAGAGCACAGAGAGTTATTCGGATTATGATTTTGTGTTTAATTCTGATGATATGACATTCAGGTTGCCGTTGTTGAATGGGGAAGAGTATTTGCCTGATTGGGACAATGAGGAGCCAAGGGAAGCAAACACGCCATATATTGCTGAGCGCAATGGGTATTTTGTCGGCGCGCTAATGACAGGTGCCGATGGTTCAAAGACGTATGTAAAAATAAACAACACTATTGTTGGTGTGGACAAGACGGTAGGGCAATATGCTGACGATAACAATCTTTTTTGCATATTTGTAAAAAGGGGAGACAAATATCAGTTATTTTCAACCGGTGATAAGGGGCCTAGAAGTTTTGTACCTGCTATTGGTAATGGTAATCTTTACTACTACATTGGCAATGTTGAACAGAATGTTGATTTGGTTAACATTGCGAGGATGCAGGAGGAACTGGTTGATTTAAAGGCTCCTGCACGAAGTTATTTGATTAAGAGTTATAAAAATGGGCTTAGTGGTTATAGAATTTACAGTGATGGCTGGTGTGAGCAGTGGGGGCAGTATGAAATAAGTAATAGTTCAAAAACTATCAATGTTTCATTATTTATACCATTTGTTGATACTAATTATCACTTGCAGCCAGGAAGAAGCGTTAACACATCAGACCATATTCCAGGTTGGCTTGCCACTTGTTTTGCAAAGTTGGTTACTAATGCGGGATTTGTTTCCTGCTATGATTCGCAAGAAGGTAAGGCGGCAAGCACTAACATGAGGTGGTGTGCTAAGGGCTACGTGGATTTGGGGAGTCTTGAGGTATATGTAAATTAACATACATCGTACATTAAAAATTAGACAAATCGGGGGAATTATTGTAAAATAATTCTCACAGGGTAAAGAATAGCTCTTTCGAAAAGGAACAACCGCATCATTATTTAGAACTCGGGTTGGTTTCCCGACTAGAAAGAGGTCATTATGGAAAACTTAAACTTAACATTAATAATGCTATTTTTGATTTTATTCATAATAACAAATGGCTCTCACCCAAAAGGATAAGAACCATTTAGAACTCTACAGAGCTATTGGCACTTTCTCAAGGTGCCACCCTGTATATATATTATTTACCATGCTCCTCTGTTTGTCAACTGATTAATAGGATAAAGCGGAGGAATTTTATGTCATACAAACTACAAACACCATACAATTCAAAGCAGCGGGCTGATTTCATTGTTGAATACAATCACAGGCGGGGGTTAAGGATTGAATCTCTTGGCGAAGATTTATACGCTCTTGAGGAGAACGAGATTATTGTTAACAATGAGGTTATAATCGACCCTGACTATAAGACTAAGAAGGAACAGGAGGAGCGTGAGCGTCTTGATGGGTTAATGATGACGCGTTCTGATTTCTTTGACGGCACGATTAAAGCGTTTGGTGCTGATTCGGACGATTTATTAAAGCCTATTGAGTATGTACTGTCAGGGCTTGAAATAGACTCGACAGACAAGAAGGTTGCGTTAAATAATTACAAGAATGCGCAGAATTTCTACCGGAAGCACCCGCTGTTTACTATGTTATCAGGTGTGGAAATACCAATTGGTAAAGATGCTATCATTACCATATCAAGCGAGCAGTGGGATAGGTTCTTTGATGAGACTGACAAAAAGAATCCAGAAGCGTATAAGGAGTTATTGCCGGCTGAAAAAATTAAAGGAGATTAAAATGTTTAAATGGATTAGAAAAAAGATTTTTGAAGGGCTTATTAAAGACTTGCTTAAAGAGCTGCCGGAGCTCAAAGAAAAAGCTTTAATACTGTTTGATGAAAAGAAGGATTTGTTTATTGAAAAAGCAAAAGAAGCTATTAAAGAAAAGCTTTTGGAGTTGGTTAAAAAGCTTTAGGTTTACTAAGACCGGTTTTAGTTTTAAGTTCACATGGAGATTTTAAAGTGATTAGCTGGTTTGAAGATAAAGAGCTCGGGATATTCTTTGATGATTATCCGAGAGTCAAAATGCGTTATGCCCTGCCCTCAATGACTGCGCTTGAAAAGAATTCAATAGCAAAGTACCCGTTTGAAAACAAGAAAGAGCTTAAGGTTGCTTTGTTTGATAATATCAAAATGAAAAAATACGAGTTCACTATACGAAAGAATTATTGCTGGGATGGAGCATCTATACCACGAATTTTCTGGCGTTTAATAGGTTCTAAAACAGATTCTAAATTTCTTATCCCTTCTATGGTTCATGACGTATTATGCGAAAACCACTCGTATGTTGATAATGATAGAGAGTTTTCTGGTGCAGTCTTTGATGCTCTTTTACAGGTATCAGGTGTGAGTAAATTCAATAGATTTTTAATGAAGAATTCTGTAAATTTTTATCAGCGGTTTTGCGGATGGGAGAATAGATGACAGATGAAAAATTAGTAAAAACCAAGGAATGCTATGAGCACCATATGCTTTTAAAAGGTCAGCTGGATAGGATTAACCATTTTCTTTTTGGCGACCCTGAGCACCCAGATGAATTAACTATAACAGCAAAAGTAAATCTTATATTCAATATACTCTTGGAAATAAAGAAATGGGCGATTGCGTCTGTTTTTACCTTTGCTGGATGTCTTATATTTTTAGGTTCGCACTTCGCCAAGATGGATAACATAGCGCTTAAGCTTGATGAATTCATAGCGCAAACTCATACTCAGATTGAAAGCCTGGACAGGCGCTTAACTAATCTGGAGACAATTATTTATAACAAGTAGAACAATATGCCAAATTATAAGTTATTATCAAAACAAAGAGAATTTTTTGAAATTCCGCATAATCACGGCTTGGATGTTTGTATATATCAGGGAGGTTATGGGAGCGGAAAGACCTGGTGCGGGTCTCTTCTTGGGTTGATGCTTGCAAGAAAATATCCGGGAAGCAAGGGGATGGTTGGTGCTAAGGAGTATGAACTTGTTAAAAATACAACACTGGAATCTTACTTTGAACACCTTGAAAACTTTGGATATATTCGTGATAGAGATTACAGGTACAACAAAGTCGATAAAAAAATAAGCTTTAAAAATGGCTCTGAGATTCTATTTAAAGGTCTGGATGACCCAGAAAGATTTAAATCTTTAAACCTTCATTGGATAGAAATAGAAGAGGCTTCACAAATATCAGACGGAACTTTCAAAGGTTTGCTAGGGCGTCTGAGAAACACTTATCAGGGGAAAGATTGGGAAAACTTTAGATACCGCCTGTTCGGGCATACTAACCCTCAGCCGGATAAAGGATGGATATATAAACGGTTTGTTGAGAATCCAAAACCTAACTACAGGCTGCTCATAGCTTCAACAGCAGAAAACACTTATCTGCCTGCTCACTATATCGAATCATTAAAAAATGAATATGACCCTGAATACTATAGAATTAACGTTCTTGGCGAGTTTGGAAATTATTCATCAGGGCTTGTTGTAAAAAACTTTACCAATGAAAATTATTCCGCTATCGAATACAACAAAGATATGCCTTTATATCTCTGTTGTGACTTTAACGTTGACCCTATGTGCTGGCTTATGGCTCACAAAGATGATGACAATTTTTATTTCTTTGATGAGCTTGCAATAGAAAATACTTGTACGCAGCATTGCATCGAAGAATTTATAAGACGTTATCCTAAGCATAATTCAAAGATTGTAGTCTGCGGTGATGCGTCTGGGAATTTCAGAAGTGCTAATGCAGAGTTTACAAACTATATGATTATTAAGCAGGCTTTGGAAAATCACGGCTATCAGGTTGAATTCAAATTACGTCCGTTCAATCCTCCTATACTTAATAGGATTCAGGCATTTAACAGGCGTGTATGTAACGCAAACGGAGAAAGGCACATATTTATCAATAAGGATAAATGTCCTTGGCTTGTCTACAACATTGATAACCTATCTTTCAAAGAAGGCACTTCAATAGTTGATGTTCCTACCCTGAAAACAATAAAGAATGATAGAGATGCCAAATTCTTAGAACATCCGTTTGATGCGGCAAGCTATCCGATTGATTTTTTCTGGAGCATAAAATGATTTTGAGCATGATAGCAAGCTCTATATCATGAGTTTTTATTTTTTAGGATAACTTATACCTATTTTGCTTTTATTCAATCTTAAAACAACCCCTAGCATGCTAAGAATAAGAAAGGATTATGATGACAAAAATAAACATTGCGTTAAAAAATTTCAATAAAGAAGAATTAACCTGTAAATGCGGGTGTGGCAGGTTTAATTTTGACGAAGAATTTCTTATACGATTACAAGCATATCGATATATTCTGGCTCATCCAATGACTATAACATCTCCGGGAAGGTGTGTAAATCATAATAAAGCAGTGGGTGGAGTTGATACATCTTGTCATCAGTGCGAAACAAAACCTGCAACAGCCGTAGATTTTTGGTGTACTTCAATGGCTAACGCTTATGATAAAGCCTGCAAATCAGGTTTATTCAATGAAGTAATCTGGTATAAAGCTAAAAACTTTATTCATTTGGGTTTAGATAGAAATCAAACAGGAAATTACTTCAAAATAAATTAACTCTCATAATAATAGATACTCCTCAGTATTTGATGGCTCTGTTGTTTTACAGAGCTTTTTTTTGTGCTATATTGCCTATGTGTAAATTATGAATATATGATAGTTTTTGTCTCAAATATTCGTTGACACAATATTGGCACAATGAAAATATTTTTAAACCCGAAAGATAGTTTATCTGTATGTTTTGAAGGGTGGGACAATATTTCTCCGAAGCCTGAGGTCATGGGTTCAATTCCCGTCAAGGAGGAGTTTATTATAAAATTCGTCGGCACCGTGGATTATTTCCTTAACCCATTTTTCACAAGTATCAGGGTTGAGGGTTGGAATAGAGCCTCCGCCCCTGTTTTCATGGCCTCCGGCTTTCAGCTCCGGATTTATGTTTTCTTTTATATAGTTAAAAAGCCTTAGTACGTTGTCATCACTTGAATGAATGCTTATTCTGTAAGCTCCGTTTGCAGGGTAAAATACCGCAGCAGTCTTTAAGTGCGGATATTTCTTAAGCGATTCAATCCTGAAATTACCGATAATTGCACTTGTTCTTTTATTATCTCCTCCAAGGCGCTCCCACTGTCTGTCATCCGGCGGAATCACAATACAGCCGAATTTTCCGTTAGGAATAGTCCTTATCCTGTCAGGAAGCGAATTTTTGAACTCAATTTCTTCCGGATTGAGTGAAGCCAGCACATTAAGATGCTTTATAACCCTCTTTTGCTCTTCATCTGACACAGAAGCCTTGAGCTTGGAATACAATTCACGCGTCTGAAAATCAGACCGGAGTAGAGGGAGCTCAACCGGATTCAAAGTATCGTCAAATTCAAGATAATGATTTTTCCTCAAATCGTCGGTCATTCCGCATAGAAGCCTAGTCTTAATTTCATCCGGAAGCTTTATCCTGAGCGTATCAAAAAATCGCAGCAAAACACCCGAGCAAGATTTTGCAGTTGAATCTACATAAAATTTTCGCGCAGGAAGTGTGTCTATCTCATCAGCGGTTAATACTTCCGTTATAGGGGTTATGTTAGATACAATATCACCGTTTTCATGGTGGTCTAAGCATAGAATATTTTTGGCTTTATTTATGTAATCTGCGACATTGCGGATGATTCTTTCTTTTGAGCTAAAATCCACGCACAAGACAGATTCCGGCCGTGTTTGAGGAAGAGATTTTTGAGAAGTATCAAGAATATACTTTTTTTCAGAGTATTTAAAAGTATCCTTGGCATTATCAAGTATGATACGTGAAGGGATTTTGGCAGTTTTCAAAAACCACTGCATGGTATTTGCACAGGCAATTGCGTCCTCATCGGTTCCCGAGTGGCATATTATATCCACAAACCTGGAGTTCAGAAGTTCCCGTTGCATATATTTAGCCTGTTTTACACTAATCGGATTCGCTTTAAAACTTAATTCCATATTCTTATTAAAATCCGTAAAAAAATATTTTGCTATAATATTGAATCACCTATTTAATATATGTTATACTAAAACAGTAATAAGAATTAAAGGACAGCGGAATTGGGTTTCTTCGACAGCATAAGAAATTTTAAAAACAGAATAGATCAGGTTGAATCCTCTGTATATTCAGGAAAACAATCTCTGCTGGAGGTCTATGAGCGAAACGCCAAACTGGAAGCAGAAATCGTGCTTAGAACAAAGGAGCTTGAGCGTGCAAACAAACAGATGCTCACTTTGCAGCATATCTGGGATATGATGAACTCTTCAAAACCCCTGTCAAGCGTTTTGAACGCTATTGTAAACAGCTTGCAGGGCGAGCTCGGGTATTTGCACAGCTTCATTGTGAAACAAAAATCGGATGTTGAAGGAAATTATCTGCAAATCGTGGCAGCTTCTCAGGAAGATTCTCACCTCACACTACAAAAACGATTCTCAGAGTTTTTTAAGTGCGATATCGACGACTATAAACTCCAATTCCCTCAGATTCCTGAGCTTAAAAACGCTGTTAATAATAACCAGATATATCAGTCACAAAACCTTTCAGGCCTGATTTGTGGTTTCTTGCCGGAGCTTGAAGCTGAAAAAGTGAATGCCTTTATCAAAGATTCAAAAATGAAGTCATATATACTTGTACCTTTGTCCTCAAAACAGGTACATTTTGGCTCTTTGATAGTTTTTTCGTCACGTGAGACCGTGAGCGGAAGCGAAATTGACTTTTTGAGCCTGTTTGCAAAACAAATTGAGCTTGCAATTACCATTGCAGACCTGTTTCAGGCTGTAAAAGAACAGGCAATCACAGACGGCATGACCGGTCTGTATAACAGAAGATATTTTGAAGATTTTATCAAAAAAGAAGCCGTCCGTGCTAACCGCCAGAACCAGAAATTTACTGTAATCGGGCTTGATTTGGACCACCTGAAACGAATCAACGATGTTTACGGGCACAACTACGGTGATTTGGCTATCAAAACCATTGCAGAAGTCCTGAAAAACAACGCACGCTCAATTGACGTGGCAGCAAGAATGGGCGGGGAAGAGTTTAACATAATCCTTCCGGGTGTTGATTCAGCTGGCGGCGCTGTAGCGGCAGAGCGTATCAGAAAAGCGATTGAAAGTATTGAGCTTGAAAAAATCGGGCATATCACAGCAAGCTTAGGTGTTGCAACTTATTTAGAGCACTCGGAAGAGATTGAGGAGCTTCTTGAGCTCACGGATCAGGCAATGTATGAATCCAAAAGAAACGGCAGAAACAGGGTTACAATCGCAAAACCTGCTTACGAAACATCTTGGGAAGAAATCGCAATCAATACTTTTGCAGATATCCTTACTAAGCACAGAATCCCTGTTGATGAAGGTACAGCGCAGCTTTTAAGCCGCAAACTCCAAGAGATGAATATCAACAACGAAAAATTGTATCAGGTGGCTGACACTCTTGTATCAAGCTACAATCCGGAGCACACAGCAGGCGGGGTGAAGCAGAAAGTCCAGCTTGCAGCGCTTCTTGCCAAAAGGTTTGAGCTATCAAAAGCCAACCTTGACAAGCTCAAAATCGCAGTTCTACTGTACGATATCGGAAACACAATGCTACCAAAAGACATTTTGAGAAAAAAAGAACCGCTAACAAAGACGGACAGAGAATCAATCAACCAGCACCCTGTGATTGCAGCAAAAGAGATACTGGAGCCGATTTCAAATGTTGTTGATATCATTCCGATTATTGAAAAGCACCACGAGAACTGGAACGGCACAGGATACCCTAACAAGATTTCAGGCGAAGCAATACCGATTGAATCACAAATCATTTTGATTGTGGACTCTTATTTTGCACTTCTTGAAAAACGCCCGTACAGAGATGCAATGTCAAGAGATGAGGCTCTTGAAGTTATTGAGCAGGAAAGCAACCGCAAGTGGAGCGAGAAGCTCGCAAAAGAGTTTATATCAATTGTAAGAAACGACTTTTCTTAATCCTTGATAATATCCTCTTCGTAGAAGAAAACTTTTGTGCCTGATTTTGGCGGAACCCAGTCTACATCCAAGCTTTTTCCATTACTGATAAATATTGCACCAGGCTTAAGATTAAATTTTTTGCAAACATCTGCAGTACATTCTCTGTTACTCATTTTGTATGTATATTCGGCTTTACGCATCCTAAATATCCAACATTTCTTCTCAGGAGTATATTCTAAACTACCGTCCTTTATGGCATTTTCAATATTTTTCTTGTAATCAACTTTTTTCTCCGGTTTCTTCGGCTCATCGTCCGAAAAAGCAAAAATTGACCCGGCTCCGGCTGCATTTATGTCCGTTGTAGTATTTGCAGCTGCATAATAGTTTTCGCTTAGATTAAGTGGTCTGATTGTGCTCATAAATTACCTCATGATTTTCCCTGTATTTATATAAAGTTTTTTTCCGTTCAAAAATTGCCTTTTTGTACATGATATAATATTAGCTATGATAGAACTTCTGATATTATATGAGCTGAGTGAAAAAGTTTTAACAATGTACGGGATTTCCAAGGAAATCAACTCAACCTTTGGAGTGCTTACAACCCCGAGTTTCGGGACAATCCAGCCCGCGCTTACAAGATTACACAAAAACGGGTTTGTAAAAATGCAGAAGACAATGTCAGAAGGCGGAAGACCTTCCTGCTACTATTCGATTACGAATGAAGGAGTTAAGGAGCTTAGGAATCTTTTAATAACCCCGCCTCTGGAAAATCCGGTTCAGTTTCTAACAAGCGCAAGGATCAAGCTTGTTTGTGCGGATGTTCTGGAAAAGGACGACCAGATTACGATGCTTAAAAGGCTCAAAACCAAGGCAGAAAGCATTCTTATCGACACCAAAAATCTTATGAAATCCGAGGATTTTACTTTTTATCCCAAGATGGTTTTTGACAATTTAACTTGCGAGTACAACAACTTTATCTCGCTTCTGGAGGGAATGGAAAATGCCTGCACTCATTAGCGGAGTTGTTGAAGATTCAATTGCACAGGAGCTCGAGATAGAAGAAGGCGACATTCTTTTATCAATTGACGGAGAAAAGCTTCAGGATATGATTGATTATAAATTCCTTACCAAGAGCGAATTAATAACCATTGAGATACAAAAAAAGAACGGCGAGATTGAAGAAATAGAGCTTGAAAAAGACTTTGACGAGGATTTGGGCATAATCTTTGAAAGCGCGGTGTTTGACAGGGTAAAACCCTGCCTCAACAACTGCATATTCTGCTTCGTTGCCCAGCAGCCAAAAGGTTTGCGTGACACTTTGTATATTAAAGACGATGACTACAGGCTTTCATACTTACAGGGAACATACATTACGACAACAAACCTTACTGAAAAAGACAAGGAGCGGATAGCAAGGCTTCATCTCGGGCCTTTCTACATCTCGGTACACACAACAAATCCCGAGCTTAGAGTAAAAATGCTAAGGAATCCAAACGCAGGAAAGATTATGGAGAACCTGAACTGGTTCAAGGATAATGACATACCTTTCCATGCGCAAATAGTTTTGTGCCCTGGCTACAACGACGGAGAAGAGCTTCAAAGGACGCTGGAAGACCTGTCAACCCTTGATTCTGCTTTATTATCTGTTGCAATAGTGCCTGTCGGAGTGACACAGTTTAGAGAGCAGGAGCTTAGAACTGTTGACAGAGAAGTTGCGCTAAAAACAATTGAGACAGCGTCAAAGTTCAAAAAAGTTTGCTGCTCGGACGAGTTTTTCCTTCTTGCAGGAAAAGAGATTCCGGATTCGCGCTATTACGGGAATTTTTCGCAGCTTGACGACGGAGTCGGCTCATTAAGAACGCTTATGGACGATTTTGACACGCTTGAGCTTCCGGAAGAGCTCGGACAGAAACTTAAGATTTGCATTGCCTGTTCGGTTGCGGCAGAGTCGGCTTTTGATTATATTTCAGGAAAGCTCAATAGAATAAAGAATCTTGAGTGTATTGTAAACCCTGTAAAATCGACTTACTGGGGCAAAAATATAACTGTTGCGGGGCTCATCACATCAGAGGATTTAATCAACGCCATCAAGGATGTTGAGGCTGACTATGTTGTGGTTCCTTCGATTATGCTCAAGCCGTTCACGAATCTGTTTTTGGACGGAAATTCTATTGATTATGTAATCGAAAAAACAAAGAAAAACATACTTATAACACACGACAATTACTCGGTATCAGAGGTTGTTGACCTTATTACCGAATATGTGCAGTAAATATTGGTTAGTCGGGTAATATACTACAACCCGTGTGTATTATTAAATAGAGTTGTAAAATACAAAACAACTTAACAAGGAGGATTTCCAATGAGCACAGCCGTAAGTACAGAAAAGAAGACAATCAGCATTATCATAATCGAGGATTTCAAACTAACAAGAGTTGGTTTAAGATGCGCGTTAAACTCAAACGAAGATATTAATGTTGTGGCAGAAAGCGATAATGCCATTGACGGACTTAAGCTCATTGAACAGCACACTCCTGATATTGTTCTAATGGATTTGGGACTTGCAGGGATGAACGGAATCGAGGCAACTGTAAAAGTTAAAGAAATGAACAACAATGTTAAGGTTATTGCCCTGACTTCTCACGACAGAGAAGAAGAAGTTATCGCAGCTCTTTCATCCGGCGCAATGGCTTATTGCCTGAAAGATATTGACCCTGCAAAACTTGCTGACGTAATCAGAGATGTAAACAACGGTGTTTGCTGGCTTGACCCTGTGATTGCAAGAAAGGTGCTTGACTCTTTCCCTAAACAGGAAACAATCGGAATCCTCAAAGATAAGGCAACTGAAGAAGGCAGAGTTCCTTTGACAGAAAGAGAATTTGAAGTCTTGAAACACCTTGTAGACGGCAAAAGCAATACAGAAATCGCAAAAGAACTTATTGTAAGTGTTCACACAGCAAAGGCTCATGTTTGCTCAATTCTTCAAAAGATGTGCGTGAATGATAGAGTGCAGGCTGCGGTTAAGGCTGTAAAAGAAGGACTTGTGTAATTTTATAGCACAGAAGATTTTTCGGGTCGAAAACTTTCAGTTTTCGACCCGATTTGATTGCTTATGATCCGCGCCCACCCAACCTGTCATGCCACCATTGAGGCAGACCAGTAGCTCCAAATCCGGCTAGTAGTTCCGCAAAATGTCTGCCGACCAATCTCCTACGTGCGTAGCACAATAAAAAGCTTGAGCTGTGCTCAAGCGGAAAAAGGGAAAAGGGAAAAAAGGGAAATCTATTAACTGAATATACCAAACGTACGTTCAATGTTGTCATTTATAACCTTCTTAACGGAATCATATTCA
>CATLDC010000009.1 GCA_949902595.1 uncultured Candidatus Melainabacteria bacterium
TACGTGCGTAGCACATGTAACACAATGAGTATTGTGTTACATTCAATGCTCTTCAAAATAGGAATAGAAAGGAAGAGAACGTGAAACAAACCGGATTTTCATTGATGGAAATGATGATAGTGCTGCTGATTATGTCTATCATCGCAGCCGCAACCGCACCAATAGTTAGCAAAAAGATGAGCAAAAGCGCCTCATCATCCAACTCAAACCCATGGGTGTTTATCGATACCAAAGGCAACGCCGCATTTAACATGGCAGGCAAAGACGTTACCGCAGTAATCGGAGCCTCCAAAGTCCCAACAGGCGTAAACACCCGCCTCTACATCGACTGCGGCTCCTCCAACTCCCAACTCACCTTTGGCAAAGGAGATGAAGTCATGCAAGTCACAGCCGACCCATCCGGAAGAGCAGGTATCTCCAGTGACTCCATCCAACCTAACTCCGTTGCAATCGGAGGTAACCAATCCCTCTCCGGCTCCAGCACCGTAACAATCGGCCAAAACGCCTCCACAACAGATACCGGCGCAACAGCAATCGGCGCCTCCGCAAATGCCTCCGGACGCAACTCCGTCTCCATCGGCTCCGACTCCAAAGCAAGCGGTACATGGAGTGTTGCAATCGGCGGAACAGATGTCTATACAGGTGCAGGAGGAAAAGTAACCCAGGCAACCGGTTCCCACAACGTAGCAATCGGAACCGGAGCTCAAACAGAATCAAGCAGCACAGTTGCTATCGGGGATGGTGCTACTGCTACAGGTGCTGATGGCATTGCAATCGGAACCTCTCCAAAGGCAAGCGCTGGGCTTTCAATTGCGGTAGGGCAGAATGCTCAGGCGACAGCTATTAACAGTGTTGCAGTAGGTTCTTGTTCTGATTCAACAAATTACACAAGGGCTACGAAAAGGGGTGCTGTTGCTATTGGATATAACGCAAGAGCTATTCATGAGCAATCGTATGCGATTGGAAATGGTGCTAAAACGACAAACTCTAACCAAATTGTGCTCGGGGCTCCTGGCAGCACGGTGTATATTCCAGGGAATTTGATTGTTGATGGTAAGGCCTGGTTTATGGGACATTACAATAGTGGAACTTGTTCGGAAGTCTTTATAAACTTCTTTAAGCCTGTACAGCTATGTGAGCCAGACGGTTCTAACAACTATATTTATCATAATAATAATCCTTGGTATCCTTCAAATGATGGCTTAAGTTCAGACAGGCGTCTTAAAAATATTGGTGAAAAATATATTGATAGTCTGGACGCGCTCAAAAAACTCGACTTCTACCATTACACTTACAAAAAGGATGAGGCCAAAACACCTCATGTAGGCGTAATAGCGCAGGATTTGCAGAAAGTATTTCCAGACGCTGTAACAAAAGGCGAGGACGGTTTCTTGAGAATCCGGATGGAAGATATGTTTTATGCTGTGATAAATGCAGTAAAAGAACTTGATAACAAAGTTGCTTCAATTCTTGAAGATATCACCGGTATGAAATCCAAAATTGAAGCACAAAGTCAGTTAATCAAAACACAACAGGCTGCAATTGAGAATCTGGAAAAGAGGCTAAGCAAGTTGGAAGCAAATCCTCAATAATGTCTTGCTTTAACGCAAATGTTTTTTGTGTTATTCTAAAAACAAGAGTTTTTATGGAGGAATAAATGAAAGAGGCATATTTTCCGCAGGAAATAGAAAAAAGATGGCAGCAAACTTGGGAGAAGAACAACGCGTTCCACACTCCTGATGAGAGCGATAAACCTAA
This sequence comes from uncultured Candidatus Melainabacteria bacterium, assembly GCA_949902595.1. GTDB lineage: Bacteria > Cyanobacteriota > Vampirovibrionia > Gastranaerophilales > Gastranaerophilaceae > CAG-196. The sequence continues at coordinate 1,759 of CATLDC010000009.1, forward strand.
ATACTTTGCACTGTCAATGTTCCCGTATCCATCGGGGAAATTACACATGGGACACGTTAGAAATTACACAATCACTGACGTTATTGCAAGGTTCAAAAAAATGCAAGGGTTTAATGTGCTTCATCCAATGGGCTGGGACAGCTTCGGGCTTCCGGCTGAAAACGCTGCGATGAAACACGGCGCAGACCCTGCAAAATGGACTGATGAAAATATTGCCTACATGACAAAACAGCTTAAGATGCTGGGACTCTCTTACGACTGGCAACGAGAAGTTACAACCTGCAAACCGGATTACTACAAATGGACGCAGTGGCTTTTCTTGCAGCTTTACAAAAAAGGGCTGGCTTATAAAAAAGAAGCTGCTGTTAACTGGTGCGAAACATGCGGTACAGTGCTTGCAAACGAGCAGGTAATCGACGGTAAGTGCTGGAGATGCGATAACGTTGTTGAGAAAAAATACCTCTCACAATGGTTCTTCAAAATCACTGATTACGCGGAAAGACTGCTTCAAGACCTCGACCTTCTTGATGGCTGGGGCGATAACGTTAAGACAATGCAGGCTAACTGGATTGGAAAATCACAGGGTGCGATTTTCAGATTCAAGGTTAAAGAAATCGAAGGGCTGGAAGTTCCTGTGTACACAACAAGACCGGACACCGTCCACGGTATAACTTACCTTGTTGTTGCGCCTGAATACAAAGATATTGAAAAACTCACAACGCCTGAAAACAAAGATGCGGTTGAAGAATACAGAGCAAACGCTCGCAAGATGACTGAAATTGAACGTCTTTCAACAGACAGAGTAAAAACAGGCGTGCCTCTTGGTACTCACTGCATAAATCCATTCACTGGCGAAGAGTTCCCGCTCTGGACTGCGGATTATGCGCTTGTTGAATACGGTACTGGTGCTGTAATGGCTGTTCCGACACACGATACAAGAGACTTTGATTTTGCTAAAAAGTATAATTTGCCAATGAAAGTTGTAATACAGGACCCTGAAAATCCTTCTGACTGCAAAGACGCAGCTTATACAGAAGAAGGAGTTCTTGTTAACTCAAACGAGTTTGACGGGATGAAAAACACCGAAGCCAAACAGGCGATTACACAAAAAGCTGTGGACAACGGCTTTGGCGAATTTAAGACCCAGTACAGACTTAGAGACTGGCTGATTTCACGCCAGAGATACTGGGGTGCTCCGATTCCTGTTATATATTGCGACAAGTGCGGAATTGTGCCGGAAAAAGAAGAAAACCTTCCGGTTATGCTTCCTACTGATGTTGATTTCTCTGTTGTCGGTAAATCACCGATTACAACATCAAAAACTTTTGCAGAAACAACCTGCCCTATTTGCGGCGGAAAAGCAAGACGCGAGCTGGATACAATGGACACATTCGTTTGCTCCAGCTGGTATTATTTGAGGTATTCAGACGCTAAAAATTCTCAAATGCCATTCTCTAAAGAGCTTGTTGACAAATGGCTTCCAGTTGACCAGTACGTAGGCGGTATTGAGCACGCAATTCTTCACCTGCTTTACTCCCGATTCTTTACAAAAGCGTTGAAGGATTTGGGATTGTTGAGCTTCGACGAGCCGTTCAAAAACCTCCTGACACAGGGTATGGTTCTAAAAGATGGGTCAAAGATGTCAAAATCTAAAGGTAACACCGTTGATCCGGATGAAATATTCGAAAACTTCGGGGCTGATACAGCAAGATTGTTCATTCTTTCTGACTCACCTCCGGCAAGAGATTTTGACTGGTCAGATGCCGGTGTTGAGGGCTGCTACAAGTTCCTGAACAGGGTTTGGAGGCTTGTGAGCGACAATCAGCAGTATCTGGTTAAGGATTACAAATTAGCGTTCCCGCTCTCACGTGAAAACGACGATTTGGTTCGCACGGTTCACATTGCAATGAAGGGGATTACGAACGATATTGCGAACGATTTCCAATTCAATACCGTAATTTCCAAGTACAGAGAGCTTACAAACGCTATCTACGATTGGAGAGGCAAAAAATCAGAGCTTAATGAAGAAGACAAAAATGTCTTGAGCTTTGCAATAATTTCTCTAATCAAGCTCATGGCGCCTGTTACTGTTCACATGTCAGAAGAAATCTGGCATGAACTCGGGTTCGAAGGCTCAATCCATGATGACGAGTGGTGCAAGTGGGACGAAAACCTCGCAAAAGCAAGCAAGATTACGCTTGTTGTTCAGGTTAACGGCAAAGTTAAGGACAAGATTGAGGCTGACGAAGGGCTAAATGACGAAGAGCTTAAGGCGCTTGCGCTTTCGAGCGAGAAGGCCAAAGAGCTTACAGCCGGAAAAGAGATTGTCAAAACAATCGTTGTTCCAAAAAAGCTTGTGAACATTGTTGTAAAAGGTTAGTTGAAAAGGGGCGCTGCGCGCCCCTTTTTTATATCATTTAAAACTTTTTACCCCTCAAAATTGTTTGTAATTGTGTGGATGTATTCCAGAATCTGCGAGAAGTAAGCAAGGTTTGTGTCGCCGTTGATTATGATATCAGCATCAGCCCTGAACGGCTGGACGTATTTTTCACCCGCACCTAGAATGTATTCCCAGTGCTTCTTGGCGTTTTCTAAATCCTGATTGCGCTCGGTGTATGCCCTTGTCATGAATCGTTCTTTGCGGAGCTCGATATCAGTTTCAACATAAACCTTGATATCAAAAATATCTTTGTTTTCTCCAAACATTGACGCCATACCTTCCACAACAACGATTTTGTTTGAAGGCACATGCTTTGCTTTTGGAACAGAAACACCAGTTCCGTTTAGAAGGTACTCCGGAGAATAAACATCCTCGCCGTGCGAGATTGTTTCAAGGTCTTCTCTTAGAACATCAAGCTGAAAACTGTTAGGCGAGTCAACATCATAACCGTTGTCTCTAAGGTTGTCAAAAGTTCCGTATTCCTTGATTAGTTCGGAGATATCGTTGAAGTAATTGTCTGTTGTGAGAATCGTGACCGGCATGTTGAATTGCTTGATGACTTTTTCGATTTCCCTGCAGATTGTTGATTTTCCGGAAGCAGATTCACCTGTAATACCAATCATAATGCGCTTATCAGGGTTACTAATCAGCCTTCTTGAAAACTTCTGGATAAAATCATACCGAACCTCAATAAAAATCGGCTCGGCAGCTTTGTTATCGTATGCTAAAACTTGTTTGAATTTTGATTGCAGGTAAAACGCAAGGAGCTCACGCCCTGTCTTCTGATTAAAATCAGGTTTTAAAATCTTATCTGAGGAATGTAATTCCTTTTCTATTAAATGGGAAATCCCGTTTTTATCATCTTCTATCATACTTATATTCCGATATTTTTACATTGTACAACAAATAAAATCAGGATTCAAATAGCTCGCTAATTTTGTCTGCAATATCGCGAGGGTCGATTTCTTGCGTGATTTTGTTGATGTCCTGCGCCATCTGGTAAAGCTTTGCAGCCTCAACCTTGTCTCCGACTATTGAGATTGCACGTGCAAGGTTAAAATGCGCAAGCGCGTAATTCGGATTGGATTCAACAGCTTTTCTGAACAAATCAATGGACTTGTTTACCCTGCCTAAATCGTCAAGATAAATTACACCAAGGTTGTTGTAAGCAATGTCGTAATCGTCTTTGTACTTGATGGCAAGCTCGTAAGCCTTTATTGCTTCCTCTGTTTCGCCTTTTCCCCAGTATAAGAACCCTAGATTACAGTGAATCTTAGGATTGTAAGGCTGAAGCTCAAGCGCCTGCCTGTATACAGCAAGTGCGTTCTTGTAATCCTCTTTGTCGTAGAAAGCGCTTCCGAGGTTAACGTAAATATCAATGTCTTCAGGAGTAAGAACGTAAGCTGTCTGGTAAGCTGAAATTGCTGCGTCAGGATCAGACTTGTTTTCCTGATAAACAAACCCCATGGTCTGTGCAATGACACTCGTCCATGTGCGGTTAGGATTTAAAGTAATCGCGTTCTGGTAGTTTGATATTGCTAAGTCAAACTCGCCTTTTATGTAGTAAATATTTGCAAGGTTTGAATACAAATCCGGAATGTTCGGTGCCATTGCAATCAGCTTGTTGTAAATCTCAATAGCCTGATTGTAATCACCCTGCTCTTCATAAGCGCGGCAAAGGTGCCTGTATGCAGCGATGTTGAATGAATCCAGCCAGATTGCCATCTTGTATTCTGTAATCGCGTCTTCAAAATATCCGGTTGATAAATAAATATCACCAAGAACGCAGTAGAGCGGAGCAAATCCAGGTGCTGTTTCAATCGCTTCTTTGTATAATTCTATTGCTTTTGGAAAATCCTTAACCTGGATTGCGTAAAAACCCTTGAGGAACAAAGGCAGAAAACGCAAATAGAGCAGGTTTTTTACAATGTTTTCTCTTGCAGTTTTGTCAAACATTGCAAGAGCGTAAGACATGAATCTTTCGTAAAGCGCTTTAAGCTTGGTGCCTGTGTTTTTGAAAGAAGACGCCTCATAAAGCTTGTAGAGCAAAAAGTGCGCACTTGAAGAGCCCATTGGTGAGCAGAATACGGCAGCCTGGGCTGCGTCAATCGCGTCTGTGAAGTGGGCTTTTTTTACAAATGTTTCAGCAAGCATGTAGTATGCTTCGTAGTAGTTGTTTTTCTTTTCAAGCGCCATTGTAAGGTAATTGATAGCTTTGTCCAAATCGCCCTTGTGATAGAATGCGACGCCGATTTTGTAGTAGATTTCACAGGAGTCAATCAGTGATTCCATTGCAAGCTGGTATTCTGTGATTGCTTCGTCAATGTACTGGCAGGCGTTAAAAATATCGAGGTGCCATTTCATGTACAAATCACCGAGTCTCACGTGCAGAGACGGGTTTGTAGGGTCTTTTTGCAAATCAAGACGGCATCTTTCTATCTGGTCTGCCATTTTATTTCTTTTTGCGCCTGATTGTTTAGAATCATTATCAATTAACTTTTTCATTGCGTTTCCTAATTATTCATGTACATGTAATAAAGCAGTGTTTGCCTGTCTACTTCGGTCATTGTCCTGAATGTAATTGTAAACTCGTTCTCGTAAACAGGGTCGACATCGGTAATTATTCCCGTAAAACTTATTATACCATAACTTTCGGGTAAATTTAACTCGCACTCGTATACTTCATCCAGTTGAAAACTTCTTTCCGAAAAAAACTTGAGGTATTGGGTTGAAATCTCGAATGTCTTAACAGTCCAACTCTCCTCTCCTTTGCTCATTGTCACAAGCTCTAATGCTTTTAGAACCGGAAGCTCCTCACCCGGAGTCAGCTTCATAGCGTTGTAGTCAAGCTCCACAGAGAACTCTTCTTCCATCGGGGAAGTTATCACAACTGTGTTGAAATCAATTGTTCCGAGCTTTGAGAACACTTTTATGGTTAAGCCGCAGCCTTCCTGCAAAAATTCAATGTATCGCATAAAATACGGCGGAAGCTCGATTACAATCCTATCTTCCAGTACGCTTTCGATTGTGCACGCCATCTCAACCATGCTCTCATTTTTTTCAAAAATAATACTTAATTTTTGACCTGATTTTAGTAAATCCATATATAATATTATAATGAATTTCTGATGAAAAATCTAGTACGGAAGCGATTCAATAAAATCCGGCACCTTGACATCAGTCATCGGCACATCCTTCTGCCTGTATGATTTCTGACTGTAAGAAATCCAGTTGAATAAGATTACAGAACTAGGCTTGTCAATTATTCCGTTTATGACACTCCTGAACTCTTTTGTGTTCTTCATCGGAAGTGGAGGAAGCTTCTCAAAATCCTCCGGAAGTAAGTTGTACTTGCTATCCTCACCCGTTAGCATAATCATAAGCTTGTTGAACGAAAACTCGCCAAACGCGCCAAGCCCTGAAATCACTTCGTCTGACAAACGCCCGAGCACTACAAGCTTTGCGTAATCATTTGAAGGATTGTACTGACCCTTGATAAACAAGGTCATTAAAGGCCCCTGTGATTGAAGCATTTTGATGTTTGCAATCCCGTCTTTGAGATGAATGTCCCCTCTAAGGTACTTGAATAAACCGGTGTCCTTAAGCGTTATAGCCTTAGTTACAACGCTCAAAGATGTTCTTAACATGTTATCAGCAATAACGTTCTGCGCGTAAAGAAGGTGCTCTAATTTACCCAAAGTTGCCATCCTGCCGTTGTGTACCACAAACTTGATATCCCCGTTAAGCGTCTGCTTTGTAGAAAGCGAGCCGCAAAGGCTGGAGTCAAAATCCATGACCCCGCTTATGGTCTCTTTTCTTGTAGAAATTATGTCAAAAATCGGCGCTGCACTAACCCCGCGAGCCTGTATTTTCGCATCATAATGCTCGTCACGCAGATTGAAATCAATGCTTCCTGCCAGCTTGCCGTTGAAGATTTCTGATGCCACATTCTTCATCATAAGCTTGTTGTCTTTGAGCTTGAAATCCGCTGACAGAGCTGAAAGATAAAGCGGCGAGCCGTAAATTGAAGCAGCAGCCTTTTCTGAATAGAACTTGCCTTCGTTAATTGTGAGCGGCATAAGCTTCATCATCGGGCTGTCTTTATACATAAGCAAAGTATCAGTGTTTATGTATTTTGATTTTACGTTTATGTTTTTAATATAGATTTCTTTTGAAATATCTGTAGAGAAAGTAGAATTAACCCCGAGAGACGAATCTCCGAGCTTGATTTGAGGCGCGTTCATAACAGCAACATTCTTGTTAAAATCAACAGTCATGTTGTTGATTGCAAGCTGCAAGAACTGGTTAATCACGTTCTGAACCGAGATTTGCCCCACAATCTCCGGACGCTCCGGCGTTCCGTTTATGAAAACATCCCCCTTTAGCTGGGCAATTGTGTCAAACGCGCTTATGTTAAGCTGTTGCGGTATGAACACGCGTATGTTTTTGAAAGCTGGTGTTTTTAAGTTCTCAATGTTTCCGTTAACAATAATCTTTTTTGAGCCTTTGAGATTTGACTTCAAATCGTTCTGGAACTTGCCCTTAAATGCTGAAATAGAAAGGTCTTCGATTCTCAAAACATTGTTGTTAATCTTTGATGCGAGGTTAATAATTGCAGGCTCGTCAAGAATAATCGCGTTTTCCATAAGCATTTGCGCGTTAAGATTCTGCGTGTCCTTGTTTCCGTTGAACATGAGCTTGATTGGATAAATTATTGAATACTGGTTAAGCCCCTTTATGTCTCTGGAGTTAACAAACCCGTCAATATTGAGGTTGAAGGTCAAATCCTTTGAATTGTAGTTAGTAACATCAGCCCTGGCAACCAGCTTTGAGTTTGCCATAAAGATGTTGGTGTCAGGAACCTTTATTGAATCCCTTTCAATGTACAATTTTAGCTGAGGAAGCTTTATCTGCTCGGTTTTGTCTGTTTTCACCGCAATATTATTAATGTACGCAACGTTGTTTTTGTTTGTGTCAATTTTTAGGCTTGAAAACGCGAGGCTGTTGGCTTCATTTACAGCTTTGAAGTTCTCAATCTGCAAGTTTTCCTTGTGCGAAATGTTTTCAAATGTGCCGCTCAGGTTTGCAACAAGGGAAGCAATCCCGTTTTGTACCCCGAAACGCGCAGGGCAAAGGTGCTTGAGCTCAACTTTGTTCATAAGAAGCTCAATGTCAATGTTCTTGTCAATTTTACCCTTTGCCATAATTGGTGCGTTGTTTACATAGCCAACAGCGTTTACAATGTTTATAACGTTGTTTGAAAAATCAATGTCTGAACTAATATTATTAATATCAAGCCCGCTCGCTTTGATAGACGCGTCGGAAATCTTAAGATACCCGTTTGACTTAATCTTGTTCAAATCGCCCTTGATGCTGAAATCTGCTGACATAACACCGTCAATCGAATTAATCCCTTTGAACTTTGAACAGTCAGCAAGAAGCTTAACTTTTTTGTACAAATCAGCAAGCTTGATTTTGTCTGTTTTGACCTTCAAATCAAGCCCCGGCTTTTGTGAGTTGTTCACAACCCCTTCAATATAAACCTTTTTGTCACCTGTTGCGTAAATATTTGAAAGCACTCCGATTTTATCACCGAGGAAAGTCAGGTAGATAAAGCTTTTCGGGTTCTTCTTTTGAGGGTCAAGCACGGAAATGTTATCAATGTTGACGAGCCCGGAAATCTGGGTTGCGCCGTTTATGTTTTTGTAGAGTTTTAAATCCGCAATAACGTCTGAATAAAAATCAAGCGCTTCCATCTGCTCAATAAACTCGTTAAAATCAAATTCGCCCTTAGCTTCCGGCATTTCGATGTTTGGAAGCACGGAAACATCGTAGGTCATGTATTTTTTGTCGTTGATGAAAAATTCGCCGATTGTTTTCAGCTTAAGGTTTTTGAAGCTCAAAACCTTGCTCAATTCAAGATTCGGGCCGGCAATCCTGTATTTTTTATCAAGAGCCTTGTCGTAATAAGTTATGCTGTAGTTTTTGAAGGTAACATCAGGAGTCTCTTCAAAATCCTTTTCCTGTAATTTGCTGATGAATCCTTCAAGGTACTTGTCAGTTGAACTTGCTTTTACAATGAACTTGTCTGCGTATATGCGTTTCACAACTGTGTCATTCTTAAACAGGGATGACCATGGTATGAAGAATTTTACGTTATCAAACTGTCCGAACTTTTGCCCGTCTTCGTACATTACGTGCATCACAGGCGCTTTTACCTTTAGAGAAGGCCCGAATCTCAGGATAAGTTTTTCAATATGAATCTTGATTCCCATATCCTTTGTAACCTGTTTTTCTATTGCCGGAATCAGCCTTGACGCGTCAATAGGCACAAAACAAATGGATATACAAAACGCTATTAGAGCAAGCCCGATAATTATATAATTCTTATACTTTTTCATCACTAAATTACATCTCCGCTTTCTTTGTCAAAGAAATACATGTCGTTTTCAGAAATTTTCAACTCAATTGTATCACCAACAGGATAATCTAGAGGTACTCTTGCAGAACACTTGCTCCCGTTGAGATAAAAATAAACAATCCGCTCTCCGCCTGTCATCTCAATAATTTCAGGCTTAACAGTAATTGAAACATCCCCGCAAATCATCTTTTCAGCCCTTATTGCAGCAGTAACAGCTTTTCGGCCTCCAAAATCTTTTGCAGAGCTAAACTCCCTGCCCTCAATTGAAAACCGGCTGCCCTCAAGCTCAACCTCAATAAAATTCATCTGCCCGATGAATCCTGCTACAAACTTGTTCTTCGGATTGTTGTAAATAACCTCCGGCGTGTCAACCTGTTGGATTTTGCCCTTATCAAGGATTACGATTCTGTCTCCCATTGTAAGCGCCTCGGTCTGGTCATGCGTTACGTAAACAAAGGTTGTCTGCAATTTCTGGTGCAGCTTTTTGATTTCCGAGCGCATCTGGACTCTCAAATTTGCGTCCAGATTGGAAAGTGGCTCGTCCATCAGGAAAACTTTCGGATTCCTTACAATTGCGCGGCCTAAAGCAACACGCTGCCTCTGACCTCCGGAAAGCTGTTTTGGCTTCCTGTCAAGAAGCTCTTCGAGGTTCAGTGATTTCGCTACCTCGCGCACTTTTTCGTCTATATACTTCTTGTCGAACTTGCGCATTTTGAGGCCGAATGCAATGTTTTCATAAACACTCATGTGCGGATAAAGCGCGTATGACTGGAACACAAATGCTATGTCGCGGTCTTTCGGGTGGGTGTTGTTAACAACCTTGCCGTCAATCAGGATATCGCCCGACGTAATTTCTTCCAGACCTGATATCAGGCGCAGAATGGTTGACTTTCCACAGCCGGAGGAGCCGACAAGTACGATAAATTCTTTGTCCTTGATTTCCAGATTGATGTTATCTATAATATTTTTCTTGCCATCATAGCTTTTTACAAGATTTTTTAAAACGACGCTGCTCATTGGTTATTTAAGCTCCCCTTCTCATACTCCCAAAAATCCTTACCCCGCAATGTTTGACGGAATCAGAATATTAAAGCTTGTGCTCTTAAGTATTTGCGATTCAACCCAGATAGTACCGTTAAGTGACTGCACAAGGTTCTTAACGCTTGCAAGCACCATTGCGCGCAAAACATTCTTTCTGTTTGAAGAATCGACAATTTTGTACGGGTCAAACATGCACTCCAAATCGTTTTCAGACAACAAAAGCGCGCTGCTTGAAAGCGAAATCATTGTATAAGGCGCAATCGGAAGGCTTCTTGAAGCAATAAACTCTTCGTCAGGAGTTGAAATGGATACCACAATCTCACCGAGCTCGACAGATTTTAGTATAACTTCAAGCACATCCTGCAACATGTTTTTCAGAATATCTTCATCTGATGATATTGTTTTCTTGAGCCCCGGCTCCTGCTGGAGTGTGATTTTGACCTCTTTGCCCTTGTAGAGCTGCTCGTTGAACCTTACAACAGAATTTACAACCCCTGTGATATCAAGAATCTTGTTTTCAGGAACCTTAGGCTGGGTCTCTGTTTGAGAGAGCTCAAGCAGCTTTCCGATAAAATACATCAGGTCAGCAGAATTTTTGTTGATGATTCTGATGTACTTTTCCTGCTGCTCGGTCATTGCGCCACCAAGCCCGTCTGCCATTGCCTGTGAAAACCCAACAATTGACTGGATTGGTGCTTTTAAGTCGTTTGAAAGCTTAAGCAGGAAGTTATTTTTCTCTCTGTTAATAACTTCCGGAGCTTCTTCCTGCACTGTTTCCTGATAAGAAGAAACCGCGTCTCTGAAATCCAGAACATAACCTTCTTCAATCTCTTTTGCGGTCATGTCAAAATAGATTTCTTTGCCTGAAAACTTTGTAATAACAGGCTTGTGCATGATTATAGAATTTGTAATCAAAGTTGTCGGGTTCTCAATAAAATCCGAGATGTTTGAGGTAAGAAGGTGCATTTTTGAGGTCTCAAAAATCTCTGCTGCAACATCGTTTACCCACTGGATTTTCCCGTCTTTTGAACAAAGCACAACCGCGTCAGGGAGGGCTTTTTCAACGTCTATTGAATTTGTTCTGAAAAGTATTTTCTTTATATCCATTATTTTTATTCCTTCATAAGTACTTGTATTTTATCACAAAGTTAGCCATGAGGTCTTCATAATTAAAAAAAGATTAACTTTATTAAGAATTGTAATTTTTTGTATTAATATTTATATATAAAGAAACCAAAAAAGGACAGAGAATGAAATACAAAGACTACTACGAAATACTGGGTGTAAAAAGAGATGCAGACGCAGCTTCAATCAAATCTGCGTACCGAAAACTTGCACGTAAATACCACCCTGATGTAAATAAAACCAAAGAAGCAGAAGAAAAGTTTAAAGATATAAACGAAGCTTACGAAGTTTTGTCTGATAAAACCAAACGCCAGAGATACGACAGCCTTGGCTCAAACTGGCAGGGCGGCGCAGATTATACGCCTCCTCCGGGGTTTGAAAACTTTAGCTTCAATTTTAATCAGGGCGGGGCTCAAAGCTTTGATTTCGGCGGTAATGCTGGCGGATTCTCTGACTTCTTTAGCTCCCTGTTCGGTGATATGATGGGCGGAATGGGCGCCGGGCAAGGCGCGCAAAACTTTGGCGGCTTTGACTTCAGACAGGCATCCTCCGGAGGTGCACGCCAGAAAAGGGCTTCACAGGCCAAAGCAGAAGATTTGGACATAACCAAGAATCTAAATGTCACGGCAAAAGAGATTTTTGACGGCAAACCAATATCAGTCACATTCACTGACATGGAAAAATGCACCCAGTGCCACGGTGGCGGCTACTGCCCGAACTGCGGCGGAACAGGTATTGTGTCCACTCCAAAAACTGTAAAGGTTAAGCTTCCAAAAGGCACAACCGAAGGCAAAAAAGTCCGGCTCAAAGGCGAAGGAAGGTCTGACGCTTACGGAAACAAGGGTGATTTGTATCTTGTAGTGCACTTCAAGGACAGCGAGTACGCAATTGACGGCGAGAACCTTACAAAAGAGGTTGAAATTACGCCTCCGGAGGCAGTTCTCGGCGTATGCAAAGAAATAGAAACGCTTCACGGGAAAATCAGTATTAAGATTCCTGCCGGTGTATCAAGCGGGCAGTCTTTGAGATTGAAGCAGCTCGGGCTTCCGAAAACTTCCGGTTTTGGTGATTTGAACGCGAAGATAAAGATTGTTGTTCCAAAAAACATGGACGCAGAAATTATCGAGCTTTATAAGAAAATACAGCAGCTAAGCAGTTAGGCAGCTAGGATGATGTAGTAGCGTTATCAAAAATTGCTTAGCCGCTCAACTTCCTAGCTGCTTAGCTGCCCCCATGCTCACATATCCTCTATTTATTTGATGTCAAATTATAAAAAATCTTATAAACTAGATTTATCAAATGGGGAGAGATATGGGTAAATCGAATTTAAAAGTAAAAAAAATCAGCAAGAAAGCTAACTTAAAGGTCGTTGATGACAACGCTGTCAAAACCACGGCTTACAGTGACATAAACCTTAAAAAATGGCGTGATTACGAACACGTTAAAACAGATACTTTGTGGGAATTTCCGAATCGATTGAAAGAAGGCGGGCATTCTAACGAGTACCACGGAAACTACATTCCGCAAATCGCGCAGCAGATTTACGAAAGATTCACCAAAGAAGGCGATGTTGTGCTTGACATGTTCTTTGGCTCCGGAACATCCGGCATTGAAGCCCTGAACATGAACAGAAGATGCATCGGGGTTGAACTTAAAGACGAGCTTGCAGAAGCTGTCTCTGAAAAATTCACTCCGAAACAGCTCGTAACTGATGTAAACATCATTTGCGCTGATTCAGCTAGCGAGATTGCCAAAGAAAAAGTTCAGGCAAGACTTGATATCATGGGCAAAAAACAGGCGCAGCTTCTGATGCTCCACCCGCCTTATGATGACATTATCAAGTTCTCTGATAAGAAGGAAGACCTTTCAAACTGCGCAACTACAGAAGAATTTTACGACCTGTTTGAAAAAGTTGCGAAAAACGGTTATGACCTTCTTGAAAAAGGACGCTTTGCCTGTCTGATTATTGGTGACAAGTACGCTAATTCACAGCATATTCCGCTCGGATTTGAATGCATGGCAAGAATGAACAAGCTTGGATTTATTACAAAAGCTATTATCATCAAAGACATGCAGGGAAATGAAAGAGCTAAAGGCAAGACTGCTAACCTTTGGAGATACCGCGCTCTGGCCGGCGGGTTCTACATCTTCAAGCACGAATATGTAATGGTGTTCCAAAAAGTATGATAAAAAATACTGACAAAGGACTTCTTGTTAAGATAAAAATTGTTCCAAATTCTTCAAAAAACGGGCTGGTTATTGAAGACGGATTTATAAAGGTTAAAGTAACGGCACAGCCGGTCGAAAATAAAGCAAACAAAGCTTTGATTGAGTATCTTTCAAAGCTTTTTAAACTGCCAAAAACCAGCATTGAAATTGTTAAAGGTGAGACCTCGAAAGAAAAGACCCTGTTTTTTTCAACTGCGGATGAAGAAAAGAAAGATTTTATAATTTCTCAATTGACAAAATAGGCGAAAAAATATACTATAGGTATATAGTATTAGTTTATTAGATGCAATGAAGGTGTTTATATATGTATAAGCGTTGGTATGATGTTGACCCTACTGTGAGTCTGGCTGTGAGCCTTATGCGGAATGCAAATATCATGACTCAATATAAGTGTGCGGATATTATAGTCAAAAAATCCAAAGACAACGGAATCGATTTGGCTGAAAACATCTTGACTGACGCGTTTACCTATGTTCTTAGACGCTGGTACGATACTGACCAGAAGATTGCAGAGTCTTTTGAGTACCTAAAATCCTTGCCTGACGAGCTTCAAAAAGAAGCAGCTCTGGATATTATTAATTTCCTTCAGGAAGAAGAAACACACTCTTAGAATATGGAAGCTCTTGTTAAACTGATTACAAACCCTGCGCTAATCTCTGTTCTGCTTCTTTGTGTTCTCTGCTTGAGAAAAATTAATGTGCTTCTTGCAATAATTATTTCAACAATCACAGCAGGCCTGCTTTCCGGAATGGGGATAAAAAACGTGATGGATACGTTTATTTCCGGCATGGGCGGAAACTCCGAAACCGCTTTGAGTTACATCCTGCTCGGCGCGTTTGCTGCAACAATGGCTCATTCTGGATTCACAAACGTTATTTCTGATAAAATAACAAAAATCGTTGCAGGGAAAAAACTAATCCTGCTTGGCATCCTGACCCTGATTGCAATGGCTTCCCAGAATATTATCCCGATTCATATCGCGTTTATTCCGATTATTATTCCTCCTCTATTGAGCACAATGAATAAACTCCAAATCGATAGACGCGCAGTTGCAAGCGTTCTGGCTTTCGGCTTGAAAATGCCCTATATTGCAATACCGGCAGGCTTCGGACTTATATTCCAAAACCTTATTGCTGATAACATGATTCAAAACGGAGTCTCTGTTGTAAGAGGCGATGTCTGGAAATCCACCCTGATACTTGGACTCGGAATGATTGCAGGACTTCTTGTTGCGGTTTTTGTTTCGTATCGAAAACCGCGAAAATACGAAGACAAACCAATCTCAACCACTCCTAATATCGAATCAAAATTTGTCCCCAAACACTGGATTGTAATCCTTGCAGCACTGGCGACATTTGTGGTGCAGCTTCTGACCCAATCCTTGCCGCTGGGCGCACTTGTCGGGCTCGGGATAATTTTCTCTTTTGGAGTGATTCCTCAAAACAAAATGGACCACATGATGAACGAAGGCATTTATCTGATGGGCTATGTTGCATTTGTTATGCTTGTTGCAGCCGGATTCGCGTCTGTTCTAAAGGCTACAGGCTCGATTGACAGCCTTGTAAACCTGATAATGAACTACCTGCCAGCAAATATTATTCTGACTTCGTTTATAATCCTTATTCTCGGGCTATTTATAACAATCGGTATTGGAACATCCTTTGGTACAATTCCTATTCTAGCAGTTTTGTTTGTTCCGGTTTGTGTAAACCTAGGTTTCAATCCTCAGCAAATTATTGTTCTAATAGCAGCAGCTGCTGCTCTCGGGGATGCGGGCTCTCCGGCTTCTGATACAACTCTCGGGCCGACTTCCGGATTAAATGCAGACGGTCAGCACAACCACATTTTTGATACCTGCATTCCGACTTTTGTTCATTACAATGCTGCGTTAATTGCGTTTGCCCTTTTAGGAATCTGGCTTTTAAGTTAATTATTGCAATCCGAAGTTGAAGTCTGATTGAATGTTGTTTGTTAACATTGACTTCATTGATTCTATATAAGCGTTAACTTCTTCTAATTCAGCACTTGCAGTTGTAATCTGTGCGTCCAAAGCTGTTTCCCAAGCTGTCAATTCGTCCAACTGGTCTTGATAAAGTGCTGTGATTCGGTCGATTTGGTCTTCAAAATCAGGGATTTGAGTGTAATCTTTGTACTGCGCCTGAAGTTCAGGATCGCTTTCATATAATGATTTGAAGTAGTCTCTGATTGAGTGGCTTTCAGATGATTTCAAAGACTGAGCATCTGCCTGTGAATAAGTTGCAAGAGTCTTTTGAGTCTGCCATTGAGTGATTTCCAGGTTCAACTGGTTTCTTCTCAACTTATAGCTTAAAAGTGTTTCGTGTAAATTTGCGATTGCCATCTTTGTTCACCATCTTTTTAAATCTTACATATATATAAAGTATTTAAAAATGACCTAATTTCAAAGAGGATAAAATTTGTTACAAAACTTTACACTTGACCTTAAGCGCGCTATTTAGAATTGTTTTGGATTAATCCTTTTATTGCTTCGACAGCAGTTTTGATAGCAGAATCAGTGTCGTGTACAACAGGGTTTTCAAGCCCTTGTTTTTCGCGCTCCTGATTTGCTACTACGAGGAAGATTGAGCCGACTTTAACCTTGAGGTAGCTTGCAACGATAAACAGGGCTGCTGATTCCATTTCAGACGCGAGGCAGCCGAGCTTAATCCATGCGTTCCATTTGTTAAGAAGCTCGTAGCTTACCGGCATCTTTTCAGGGCTGTGCTGACCGTAGAACGAGTCTTTGCACTGAACAACTCCGGCATGGTAAGGCAGGTTGAGCTTTTGAGCGGAGTTTATGAGTGCGGTTACCATCTCGTAATCAGCAACTGCCGGAAATTCAATAGGGGCGTACTCTTTTGTAGTGCCTTCCATACGGATTGCGCCGGTTGCGATAACCAGATCACCGCTTTTCACGTCCAAATCCATCCCGCCGCAGGTTCCGACTCTGATGAAATATTTAGCGCCGACTTTAACCAGCTCTTCTAAGGCGATTGCAGCAGAAGGGCCGCCAATACCGGTTGAGGTAACGCTCACCTTGACTCCGTTGAGGTATCCGGTGTAAGTCGTATATTCTCTTCTATCAGCCACGAGTTTTGCATCGTCAAAATATTTTGCAATCTTTTCGCATCTTTTAGGGTCGCCCGGCAAAATAACGTATTCACCGATATCTCCGGGTTTTAAGCCGATATGGTACTGGGTATTGTCTTCTGAATATTTCATTAAAATCTCCTTTTGAAAAGTTTATTTTAACAACAAGAAGGCGCCAAGTCAATCTTATTTATACAGCACCTGATCCCTGTCAGGCCCGACGCTCACAATCCCGATTGGCGCGCCGATTAAATCCTCGACTTTTTCGATGTATTTCTTCGCGTTCTCCGGCAAATCTTCATACTTCCTGATTCCGCTTAAAGATGTTTTCCAACCCGGCATTGTCTCGTAAATCGGCTCCAGATACTTGTGGATAAACACATCTGTCGGGTATGAGGTGTAAACCTTGTCGTTCCTGCAATCCTTGTAAGCCGTGCAGATTTTTATCTCGTCAAAAGTGTCAAACACATCAATCTTTGTGAGCGCAACCTTTGTGATTCCGCCAACAAGAACGGCGTATTTCATAATAACAGAGTCAAACCAGCCGCAGCGGCGAGGTCTTCCTGTTGTTACGCCAAACTCATGCCCTATATCCTGAATCTTTTTGCCAACCTCGTCTGTAAGCTCGCTCACAAACGGACCTTCGCCCACCCTTGTGACATAGGCTTTTGAAACACCGACGACTTCCTGTATCATAGTCGGGCCGTAGCCGCTTCCAACCGCAGCTCCGCCGCCAATCGGGTTTGAGCTTGTGACAAACGGGTATGTTCCGTAATCTACGTCCAGCATTACTCCCTGTGCGCCCTCAAACAAAACGGTTTTGTCTTTGTAGCGGTTCAGCAAATCCTGCCAGCCAAAACAAACATAAGGCTTAAACAAATCTGCGTATTTTTCACAGAGTGAGATTATGCAATCTTTGGTATACTCTTCCAGCCCGTAAACATTTTTCAAGGTCTTGTTCTTGATAGGAAGAATCATGTCCAGCTTTTCATTGAGCGCTTCAAACGAGTACAAGTCTTGAATCTTCAAGGCTATGCGCGCCATCTTGTCGGTATAAGTAGGTCCGATTCCTTTTCTTGTGGTGCCGATTTTGCCTTTACCGGCATGGGTTTCGCTGTAGCCGTCGATTTCTATATGGTATGGCATTGTAATTGTTGCAAGCGGGGATATTTTAAGGTTTTTGAAATCAACTCCTTCTGCCTTAAGTTCGTTTAGCTCTCTTTCAAACGATTCCGGATGAATAACAGTTCCGGCGCCTATAAAACAAACAGTGTTATCGTAGAGGATTCCGGACGGGATTAGGTGGAATTTGTAGGTTTTACCGCCTGTAACAACTGTGTGGCCGGCATTACATCCGCCCTGGTATCTGATAATCAAATCCGCGTTTTCTGCAAGTAAATCCGTAATCTTAGCTTTACCCTCATCGCCCCACTGAGCACCGATTACAACTGTATTCTTCATTCCAAAAAATCCTCCTCAAAAATATAAAAAGCCGGTTTGAACACCGGCTCTAACTAACTTATCCGTTGCTTTTTGCTGCCTTTTGCTTAGCCTGAACATCAAGCATCGAGTTATGCGCCATCATATAGACCGAGCATATTTTATAATTCTTTAAATACCATGCGCAGTTTTCCTGCATGCATACAATTTCTACTTGTGAGCCGACGCTCATAAGAGGACATAAAGGTATTGATTTTTCATCTGCTGCCATATATTTTATCTCCTATATTTCTTTTGCCATTCTTAGTAAGTTGCAATTCTCATCGCGCTTACGTTCTTCATCTTTGTAAATCTTCGTTCTGTTGATAACCTCGTCAAAGTCAATCTCATGCGCGTTGAAATCCGGCCCGTCAACACATGCAAACTTTGTTTTCCCGCCAACAGTAACCCGGCATGCTCCGCACATTCCTGTACCGTCAACCATAATCGGATTCATGCTTGCCTCTGTGTAAATCCCCTTGCCTCTGGTAAGCTCTGCAACAGCTCTCATCATTGGCATCGGCCCTACCGCGATTGCATAATCGACTTTTTCGTTACCCATAATTCTTTCAAGCACCTGGGTTACGAAACCTTTTTCACCCAAACTTCCGTCATCGGTTGTGATAAATAGCTCTGTGCAAGCTTCTTTCATCTTGTCCTGCCAGAAAATAAGTTCTTTTGTTCTTGCACCCATAATCATGTAAACCTTGTTTCCGGCTTCTTTGAAAGCTTTTGCAATAAGATAGCACGGTGCAGCGCCATAGCCGCCTGCAAGACAAACCACAGTTCCGTAGTTCTTTATATGAGTCGGCTGGCCAAGAGGGCCTACGATGTCTACAAGCTCGTCACCAACATTAAGCTCTGCGAGTTTTTTTGTAGAATGGCCTACAGCCATAAACACAAGGGTTAAAGCTCCTGTTTCTTTGTCAACATCAGCGATTGTAAGCGGAACGCGCTCGCCGTTTTCTTCTGCACGGAAGATAATAAACTGCCCTGCTTTTGCGTTTCGAACAATATAAGGCGCATCAATACTGATTTCATATTGATTTGGACAAAGCTCTTTTTTTGATAAGATTTTATAGCCCATCTATTCTAAGCTCCTCTATCTAACAAACATACTACCATAAATAAACATCTTTTGCAAAGATTATTTTACTGGTGCAAGTATTCCATCCAGCTTCGCAAAAATTTCTTTCAAATCCTCTACAAGAACAAGCTCTCCTCTTAACCTCGAAGCACCCTGAAACCCGTTTACATAATAAGGATAAAATTTCCTGACAAACTTAACCCCGACTTTTTCACCCCTGAACTCAACTTCCTTAATCAGGTGCTTCTTTAAGGTCTCAATTTTTTCTTCAAGCGTCGGAGGGGGTAAATATTCGCCCGTGTTGAGATATCTTTCGACCCTGTAAAGCAAAGAAGGGTCTCCCAGAGCACCGCGCCCGATTGCAACTCCGTCAGCCTCTGATTCTTCAAGACACTGAACTGCTGTCTCAATTGAAACAATGTCGCCGTTTGCAAAAACAGGGATATCAACATTGCGCTTAAGCTCGGCAATCCGTTTCCAATCAGCTTTCCCGCCGTACATCTGCGAGCGGGTGCGCCCGTGAATCGTGATAAAATCCGCGCCTGCTTCCTGCATCTTTTGACCGTATTCAACAAAATTGAGTTCGTCAAAAGTGTAGCCCAGCCTGAATTTCACGCTAAGCGGGATTGTTATTTGGGATTTCACAGTTCTTACAATCTCTGCTGCAAGTTCCGGATTTCGCATCAAAGCACAGCCGTCTGTGCCTTTAACCACCTTGTTTACAGGGCAGCCCATGTTAATATCAACCATGTCAGCGTATTTTTGAAGATACTCTGCACAGTCAGCAATCATCTTTGGTTTGTGACCGCTAAGCTGATAAGATATCGGGCTGTGGTTCTCATCACGTGCAACAATATCCGTGTCTTTGACCTGGGTTAAGGCTTCCGAGCTTATCATCTCGGTTGTCAGAAGGCAGGTTTTTGAATACTCGCGAACGAGAGAGCGTAATACATAATCAGTGATTCCTGCCATCGGTGCAAGTGAAACCCTGCTTGCTATTAGTTGAGAGACTATCGGATTCCTAGCTTGCATACGGTTTTAACTCTTCCATTCTCGATTTTGCGTATTTCAAATACTCATCCTCTGTCGTGTATTTTGAGATGAATATCTGGTAGTACTTAAATGCCTCTTTGTAGTTGTTCAGATTGTCGTAATCAACTGCAAGCATGTAGTTTGCAATCGGAAATTCGTTTGAGTACTTAAGAACATTCAAATAGTCGCTAATCGCGAGTTTATGTTGTTTCTGCTCGTCGTAAATCAGTGCTCTGTAGTAATAAGCGTAAGCATTTGTTGTTTCTTTTTTCAAAACATCGTTAAACTTGATAAGCGCTGTCTGGAAATTGTTCTTTTCAAACAGGTCAATGCCTTCATTCAGGATTGAGAGCGAGCCGTTCTGGGTAACATAAGAAAGCAGGTTTTTCGCTTCTGACTGCGGGTTGAGCCCCACAGCTTTTTTCAGGTAATTCTCTGCAAGCGCCCAGTTCTGCTGCTCAGAGTACAAATATCCGATGTAGTAAGGGATTTCAGCGTTCTTAGGGTTAATCTGCTCTGCTTTTTTGTAATACTCGATTGCGCTGTTGTAGTCTTCCAAAGCCTGATAAGATGCTGCAACACCGAGCATAGAGTCCTCTGTTGCAGGTTTGACAGCTAAGTATTCCTGAATCGCCTTTTTGTAATCTTTGTTTTCAAAGCATGAAGACGCTGCAGCAAGCTTGGTTGACATTGAATCCTTCTGAACATCCTGCAAAGTCTTTAATACAAGATTGTTAGCAGGGAATTTTGCTTTTGCTGTGTTCAAAGTGCTTACAGCGTTGTTGTAATCGTTCTGTGAAGCGTAGCAGACTGCAAGGTTTACGTAAGCATCGACTTTTGACGCGTTTTTTGCAATCGTTGCCTTGTAGCCGCTTATCGCGTTTTCAATATCATTTTGCTGGTGCAGCTTGTACGCGTATTCGTAAAGCTCGTCAGCGTTTC
The DNA here is from genome assembly GCA_949902595.1 of uncultured Candidatus Melainabacteria bacterium. Taxonomy (GTDB): domain Bacteria; phylum Cyanobacteriota; class Vampirovibrionia; order Gastranaerophilales; family Gastranaerophilaceae; genus CAG-196. Next base: position 22,663 of record CATLDC010000009.1, read on the forward strand.
CGTTTTGTGAAAGATATGCAATGTATTCAGGAGCTGACATTGAATCCTTCATGACACCCGCAATTTCTGCTTTTGCGCCGGCATTGTTCGGGTCAATTGAAAGAATCTTTTTATACAAGCCCAAAGCTGTTTTGCTGTCGCCCATTTCTTTGTACACCTGCGCCTTGTATAAAAGCGCCTGCGTATTATTCGGATAAAGCGCCAGAACTGAATCATAAGACTTAATCGCTTTCTGGTATTCTTTGCGCTGCTGGAAAAGCGTGCCGACATTCAGTCGTGTGTTTATATTTGAAGGGTTAATCTGTTCAGCTTTGCCGTAGTAGCTTAAAGCTGTCTCAAAATCGCCCTGTGCCTGCTTAATAGCGCCTAAGTTTGCATTAAGTTCTGCATCAGAAGGTGTTTGAGCGAGTTTTTTCATGTACAAACGTTCAAGCGCGTATAAAACTTCCTGATCGCCTTTTGAGTTTGCTAGCGCGTCGTTGTATTGCGGCACAGCTTCGTCGTAGCGTCCCAGTCTATCAAGTGTACGGGCGTATTTGAGTCTCAGAGGCCCGTCGTTCGGGTTGAGTTCAACCGCTGCTTTAAAGTAATCAGCAGAGCGGGGTTCGTTGCCCACAAGTTTCATTATATCGCCAATCTGGGTATTGCAGTCAGCTGCGTATTTTTCGCTCTGCGCTGCGCGTGAGAACTCATAGGCTGCAGCCGGAAAATTCCCCATTGCTCTCAGTTCTTCTGCTTTTTTGTATCTTGAAGAAGCAGTTGTATCAAAGCTTATAACCTTAAGGCACTGGTTCAGGTTTTCAGTTGCTGAACTAATCATGCCGGCAGAATTTTGCACCTGCTGTTCTTTTGTCGGGTACAATTTCAGGTAGAAAAGCGCGTTTCTGAAATCGTTTGCCGCTTTTTCGTAATTCTTTTCCTGGTTTGCATAGTATGTGGCTCTGGCAAGAAAAGCGTTTATGAGTCCGATTCTTGCGGAGTTATCCAGATAATTAATCCTGAGTGCTTTCTTGAACTCCACCACTGCTGACGAGTACTGATTTTGCATCAGGTAGTTCTGCGCAGCGTTATAGTGTTCTGTAAAAGCACCGGAAGGAGCTCCGAATGCTTGCGGCTGAATCAACGCCGCAGAGATTGCCAAACAACAAATAGTCCCTAAAAAATTTCTTCTCATTATTTTCATAATAGTATTTTACTATAAGATAAAAAAAATATTTACTCCCTCTATATACTTAACCCTGTTTGTTACGTTTTGTTAAAAAACATGGACAATCGGGCAATTTGTCATTAAAAAACTACTTTATATAACTATAAAGTGTTAGTTGTGTGTGAAAGTGTAAAATGTCGCCAATATACAGTACCCCGATATTTAATCTAAATACTCCCAAGATTCAATTCCGGTCTAACCCTGCCGTCTATCCCGGCGCTGTTGAGCCTCGCAAGGATTTTTTCAGTACGAATCCTCTGTATGACAATTTTAGTGACAAAAATTCTATCACGCAGATTGCAAAATCCAACCCCAGAATCATGGAAATCTTAAAAGAAAACAAGATTCCTTTAAGAGTAAACATCAAGGAGCTCGAAAATCTTAAGCAAGGGCATTTGAAGGACACCCGTGTAACAGCTGCGAAAATGTATTCAGCGCTCCCTAAGGAAATGAAGGAAGAAATCAATCTTGCTGACTTGCAGCAGGCTGCAATGTTTCACGACTACGGTAAAGTTTTGATTCCGGAAACAGTTTTGAACAAAGCCGGCATGCTTGACGAGGATGAGCGCAAAATCATGCAGCTTCATTCGGAGCTTGGCTACGAGCTTTTGAAAAACAAGGGTTTGAGCCAAAACGCACTTAATCTCATAAAATACCATCACCAAACCCCGACAGGTTCCGGCTATCCATCAGTTGATAATAATTTTGAATACTCTATCCCATCCCAGATTTTAGCCACCGCAGACAAGTACTCTGCGCTTCGCGAGCCGCGTCCTTACAAGGATGCGATGAGCAGGGAGCAGGCATTAGGAATTGTGAAAGAGGACCTTGAAAACGGGTTGATTGCACCGGAGGTTTATGAGGCGTTGGAGAGGTCGGTGTAGTTACTCATTCACAACTTCAAACAACGCATTTACAACCGCAGGGTCCCACTTAACCCCGGCTTCGTCGCGTATGATTGAAAGCGCCTGGGTTTTATCCATTGCGTCACGGTATGAACGGTCGGAAGTCATGGCTGTATAAGCGTCTGCAACCGCTATGATTCTTGAACCGAACGGGATTGAATTTCCCTTCAAACCTTCCGGCTCGCCGCCGCCGTCCCATCGTTCTTTGTGGTAGTGGATGTACGGGATTACTTCTGAAAGGAAGTTGATATTCATAAGCAGGTTTACGCCTACATTCGGATGGTTCTGGAGCTTTTCCCATTCCTCTTTGGAGAGCTTGCCCTTGTTTGCAAACAAGGATTCAGGAAGCGTAATCTTCCCGATGTTCTGCAACAACCCTGCGTAGTAAACCAAATCGGTTGTTTTTTCGTTCAAACCTAAGTGCTTGCAAAGCTTCTTGGAAAGCTCTGCAGTGTGTTGTGAGTGCGCAACTTTGTACTGGCCTTTTTCGTCTACAGCCTTGGCAAGCCTTTCAACAAACGCCTGCTGCTGCACACCCAAATCGCCGATAAGCGCGGTGAGCTCTGCTCTAATGTGCTGGAGCTCTTCTGCAAAAACAGTCTCTTCCTTAAGAACAGCCTCTGTTTCTTCAATTGTTTTTTGAAGGTGCATTGAGGTGCCAAAAAGTCTTCCGATTGTTTCAAGAAGGTTCATGTAAGCACGCTTAATTGTTTTTTCTTTGTAATTCTCGATTACGATTACACCCACAACATGCGCGTTGTTGTGCATTGGAACAACCGCGAGAGATTTTACGTCAAATTCCTTTAACTCGTATTTTGGAATGAAGTTCTCAATCTGCGATACATCCTTTATCTGAACTTTTTCTAGCGTGTTAAAAGCTTTGACTACGATTGATTTGTCGTCAGGGGTGTAGCCGAGTTTTTTTGCATAAATATCTTCATCAAAGTCGATTGATGATCCAACGAGAGCAAGAAGCTTGTTTTCGCTGTTCAAGCCTTTTGTAAACTCCTGAGTCAGGTAAATATGGCAGGCATCCACATCCAGAATCTGCGTAAGGGTTTTGGCTATTGAATTGTAGACAACATACTCATCCTGAGAGCTGAAGCCTAAAACACACAGAGTGTTATCCAGTGAATAAATTGAGATTAACTCGCTTAGCTGTGATTTAAGCTTGGTAGTCTTGTCCTTGACGTCCTTGCCAATTTTGTTTGCCAAATCTTCAGAGATTAGATATTCAGATATAAAGTCACCTAAGTTTAGGGCAAAGATTTCTTCCAACGGGTCGTCTTCCATCAGATCCAGAGAACGGCTGAAAAGTGATGCACCTAATTCTTCTTTATCTGTCATAATATACCTTTCCTACAAAACAATTCTTCTTATTCTATATTATGTATAACGGCACATTTTTCAAAAACTTTAATAATTTTTTCAAATTTTATACTTTAGTTGGAGAAAAGTTATACTTAATGCCGAAAATAGAGGATTACAGTGCTTCATAGTTTGTTACAATGTAAAGCTTGATGATTCCTTTTGTTACCAATAATGTAACACAATACCTATTCTGTTACATAAGTAATAATATTTACGGCACAAATCCTGAAAACTTTAGGGTTTGCGGAGAAAATGTTACAAAAGTTTACAAATAGTCCCCTCGCCCAACGGGAGAGGGTTGGGGTGAGGGGGCAAACCCTTATCAGTCGAATATTACACCCCACCCTAGTCCTCCCCATCAAGGGAGGGAACGCGCCACATGTGTCGTCTCAAAACCAGCTAAAAAGCGCTAAGCCTGTAGTCCTTATCCCAACGGGGCAGAGCCCCTCCTCATTTACCCTTATGTAACAGAATAGGTATTGAGTTACATTCAAGGTAACATAAATTAGCACGAGGTATGGTATGAGTTTGAAAAAGGTTCTATGCGTATGTACTTTGTTGGGCGTGTTTGCGGTAAATCAGGCAGGGGCAGAAGAGGCTTATACTGTTACAAAGGTTGAAACGTCGGGAAATAATACTTATACAAACTATAAACTGAAAGATGTTGAATACCAAGGCGCTGTGGTAAAAGATGTAGTGCCGGAATTTTATCGTATTGACTTAAAAACGTACTACGGTGACACAAATGGCGAGAATGTTAAAAACTTTAGCCTTAATAATACAGAAATTCTGTTTCAGTATGATGGAGCTGGTCTGAATCGGGTGGATAATGCAGAAGACTTGGCGGGCAACAATGTAGAAGGTAATTTTATTGACCTTCATTATGATAAAACACCTATCGTAGCCGGGGTAGCGATTTCTAATAGCGGAAAACTAGGTGATGTTATTGCAAACTTTGTGGGTAATAGCCTTGATGTGAATAGCGTGGATGTTTTTGGCGGAGTGCTGTACAACACTGGAAGCATCAATAATATTAATGGAAACTTCATTGGAAACGGCTCCTACTCTCAACTAGGCTATATTAAAGGCGGTACAATTAATAACGCTGGTACAATCGGCAATATTGTTGCAAATTTTATCGGAAATTATTCTAAAACAGACAATGCTATGGCTTACGGAAGCTCTATACGTAATGTCAATTCTAATGCCTATATTGAAAATATTGAAGGAAACTTTATTGGAAATTCCACCGAAGGTAAAGCCGGTGCCTTTGGCGGCGCAATACACAATGAGGGTGGCGCAAGAATCGGCAATATCAATGCAAACTTTATAGCAAATAAAGCAATCTCTGATGAATCACGTGCGGGAGCTATTGCGAGTTACAGCGGTGAGATTGGCAGTATAAAAGGAGATTTTATCGCTAATAGTTCAGTTTCTCTTTCCAAAAACGGTTTGGGCGGTGCAATACACGCATCGGGTACAAAAATTGGTGATATCGAAGGTAACTTCATTAATAACTACACATCTGCTGAGAAATGTGCCTACGGCGGAGCAATTAACGTTCTTGCTAACGAAATCGGAAACATAACTGCCAATTTTGTTAACAATTACGCAGAAGGCAAAACCGATTCCGCAATTGGCGGAGCGCTGCATATTGCATGCAATACAAAAAATATCAACGGACTTTTTTATAACAATAAAGCTCAGGCATTCACACTTGCAGCAGGCGGAGCGATTCATAATGAAGGTTCTTGTGGCGATATAAATGCAACTTTTATTGAGAATAAGGCAAATTCTCAGGCTTCCAAAAATCAAGCTTACGGCGGTGCTATTTATAACACTGGGTCGATTGGTAAAATTACGGGTGATTTTGTGCGAAATTCTATTTTTGCAAGCACTTATAATGCCGGTATGGCAAAGGGCGGCGCGATTTTTAATAATACAGGAAGTACAATAGGTGATATTAACGGGAACTTTGTCAATAATACTTCTACTGCTTATTTTGGCAGAAGTGCTGCGATAGAAAACTTTGGGCAGATTGGTGATATCACTGGAGCTTTTATCGGTAATACTGTTAATTCTGTTTATGATGCTTATGGGGCAGCAATTCAGGGCAGTGGTGAGTTTGGGAATATAACGGGTAATTTTATTGATAACTCTGTTAAGTCAGATATCTATTCAGCAGGCGGTGCAATCCAAATTAGCGGCAAAATTAAAGAACTTAGCGGAAATTTTATTAACAATTCGGCTGTCGCAACCGCTGATAATGCACAGTTTGCAGGCGCAGGTGCAATAAGAAACAACGGAACGATTGAAGCAATTGTGAACTCAAGCTTTATAAATAATTACGCTAAAACCGCGAATAGCACTGTAAAAGGAGGTGCTATTTATACCAGCAAAGACCTGGATTTAATTGCGAGAGAGAAGCACACATCATATATAAGCGGTAATTATGTCGAAAACAAAGACGGGAAAAGAGCAGAAGCCATATTTGTAGACAAATCCGCAAACCTCGGTATTCAGGCTCAAACCGGAGGAAGCTTTGTTATTGATGACATAATTAACGGTGACAAGGGCTACTCGGTTGCGTTTAGCGGAGATGAGTCAGGCAAAATTTTTCTTAACAATAAAATAATCAACGCTGATATCTCGCTTGAGAACACAAACCTGTTTCTCTCAAACGACAGCCTGTTGAATGAAAGCAGCTCTATTGCTCTCAATTCCGGCATGCTGTCAATGGTTAATAATCAGATTGGAGCAATTAGCATTCCTGAATTTAGCCTTATGGGAGTTACTTCTATCGCGATAGACGCAGACCTTGCACGAAACTCCATTGATAGAATCGTATCATCAAAATACAATGTTGCAGACGATTCGATGCTTAATGTTAGTCGGATAAACCTGATTTCTGATTCAAAGAATCCAACAACGCAGATTATGTTTGCAGACCGTGAGCTTGCAGGAAATGTTGCTTATACAGGTGAGAATCCAATTGCTTATTCTCCAATCTACAAGTATGATGTGAGTTATACAACAAATCCTGAAGACGGGCTTGGCTATTTTAATTTTATCAGAGGCGGCTCTTCTGCAAATCCTTCTGAAAACTTCAACCCCTCAGTGCTGGCTACTCCGGTAACATCACTAGCGAGCGGTTATACAACCCAGATGCAAACTTTTAATTATGCATTCCAGCACTCTGATTACTTTATGACAATACCTTATCTCGAACGTCTTGCAATCAAAGAGTCCGGACGATACGCGCTTTCTCCGACTTCTGACGCTACTGATGTAGGAACCTTTTCTCCGCTTATATCCAGAATCGAATCCTCAGGAGTCTGGGTCAAGCCTTACGTAAGTTTTGAAAACATTCCCTTAAAGAACGGCCCGAAAGTCTCAAATATAAGCTATGGTTCGCTCATAGGATATGATACGCCGCTTAGCAGTGCAAAATTCGGGTTCGACAAAGTCCTTACCGGATATGTCGGGTATAATGGTGCGAGCCAGAGTTACACCGGTGTAAGCACTGCCCAGAACGGCGGGCTAATCGGCGGAACTGCAACTTTATACAAGGGTAATTTCTTCAGTGCGACCACTCTTAGCGCAGGTGCGAGCACCGGTAATTCTCAAACAATGTACGGCTCTGATAATTACGCAATGCTTATAGCCGGAATCGGGAACAAAACCGGATACAACTTTGAGTTCAGAGAGGGCAGATACATAATCCAGCCGAGTTTTCTAATCAATTATACGTTTGTAAACACTTTCGATTACACAAATGCCGCTGGGGTAAGAATTAAGAGTTCTCCTCTGAACGCAATCCAATTATCTCCGGGTGTTAAGTTTATTGCAAATACAAAAAACGGTTGGCAGCCTTATTTGGGGGTTAACATGGTCTGGAATATTTTAGACACAGCAAAGGTTACCGCAAACGAGGTGCGGCTTCCGGAGATGAGCATAAAGCCTTATGTGCAATATGGCCTTGGCTTGCAGAAGCGCATAAAGGAACGGTTTATGGCATACGGTCAGGCCATGGTTATGAATGGCGGGCGAAACGGGATATCTTTGTCTTTCGGGTTAAGATACGCAATCGGGAAAGGCGATTAGCCTTTCCCGACTTATCTATATTAAAGATCACACGGAACCTTGTTTTTCTTTAGCAAGCTCATCACCGGCTCAAGGAATTTTTCCTCATCCTCGCACTGGTTTTTGAGTGAGTAGTACGCGATTTCCACAAGCTCTTTGCATATAGAAGAAATCGTTGTTTTTCTTATTTTTGCATTGATTGCAGAGCGCGCAACATTGTACCTTAGTTCGTTAATCTCGTTGAACGAATACTTGCAAAGCATTGCTTCAACCTCCTCCAGAGCAGAAGGAGTGTACATAATTCCCTTATAAAGAGCAGGTATTGAGTATTCAAGCCCGTCTCCCACGCAGTCGTGATTCCTGATTTCAATAAAGTTTCTGAGTCGGACTTCCGGGAAATAAAGATTAGAATGAAGCTGCCAGTCTTCGATTGTTGCGTTGAACCCTTCATGGCCTTTTTCCATAAACTGTTTGAATGTAAGTCTGCCGTTAAGGCTAACTGTGTGGCCTTCTCTGTTAATGAAAATCATAGGTGTTTCAAGAAGTGTGTTAACGTAGTCTTTGAAACCCATTCCGTCGTTGAATTTTGTTGCAAACCCGCAGCGTTCGTTATCTGTGTTAAGCCATGCAAGTGCTCTAAATGATTTGTAGCCTGTATCAACTCCGCCTCTGATTTTTGAATTAGCGTACATTGCTGTAGTAAACGGCATCATGAGGTTTGCGACACGGAATTTTCTCATCGCGTCTTCTTCTGATTTGTAGTCTATCCCAACCTGAATCCCCGCTGTTTCTCTCATCATTACGTCAGAGAGGATTCCCCAGAGGTAGTTTGCCATCAGGGCATATCTTCTCTTTGGCAGAAGTTTGATGTTTTTGTAAGTCGTGGTTGGAGAAACACCTTTATTAATAAGTTTTATTCCAAATTCATCCAGAATAGGACGCATTACGCCGTCAATTTCTTCTACTCTTTTTTTTAAATCTCTGATAAATTCTTGCGGCTCAAGGCTTAATTCTACCTGACAGCCCGGTTCAAGAGTTATTGTGTCATGAAGTTTTTTTAGCCCGATAATGTTAACATCATCCAGAATATAATCCCAGTTATCCGCTTTTGCAATTTCTCTTAAGGCTTCGCAAATTCCGTATTCACCGCCATAAGGTGCAACCTGGTTTGTTGTTTTTAGAAGAGGAATCCTTTCGTATTCAAGCCCGATTTTTTTTGTTGTTTTGCAGCCGAGCAAAAACTCTTCAAGCAGCTGGTTGTACTCTAAATGTTCTTCTGATTTTGTTTCACAATAACTCACGACATTCTCCTCTTTTCAATTATATATTAAACAAGTGATAGTAATATAATTTTAGAAGAATATTAATGTTTTAACATTTCCCTGTTTGTACTATTATAAATACCATGGTGGATTATTTACAAAGAGCAAAGTTCTTTAGGACTAAAAAAAGGCTGGGACAAAATTTTCTTATAAATCCTGAGGTGATAGAAGATATCATTGATTTTGCGGGGATTACAAAAGAAGATGTTGTTTTGGAAATCGGACCGGGTGTCGGGTTTGTAACAGAGCAGCTGGTTAAGCATGCCAAAAAAGTTATCGCGGTTGAGCTTGACGAAGAAGCAATCAAGGAGCTTCAAAAGCTTGAATGTGACAATCTGGAGCTTATACATAACGATATTTTGAAAACCGATATTTCAACTTTAACAGAAGATAGTGTAAAGATTGTTGCAAACATTCCTTATTACATTACATCTCCAATTATTGCTCATCTTTTGGGCGAGATAGATGATTTGGAGAACAAAAATCGTGCAAAGATAAAAGATATAATTTTAATGGTGCAAGAAGAAGTCGCACGCCGAATTGTAGCGACTCCTGCGAGTCCGTCCAAGCAATACGGGCTTCTTACTATTTTATCCCAGTTCTGGGCTGATTGTGAGATTATAAGGCTTGTCGGACGAAAATCGTTCTATCCCGCGCCAAAGGTAAATTCTGCATTGGTGTCTTTGAAAGTCAGAAAAGAACCCTTGTTGAAGCTTAGTGACTATACGCATTTTAGACGTACAATTAAAGCTGCTTTTTCACAGCGAAGAAAAACTCTTAAGAATTGTCTTGCAGGCTCCGGGTTTGACAGAGAAAAGGTTGCAAATGCGATTTCTAAGCTGGGATTTGATGAAAATATTCGCGGCGAAAAACTTTCTATTGAGCAGTTTGGAGAGTTGTCAGAATTGTTGAGGGGTGAATGAGAAGGGGTAAACAGAGAGGTGAATTATGGACACTAGAGCATTATTCAAAATCGGCTACGGCTTGTATGTTTTAACCGCTAACGACGGTGATAAAGACAACGGATGTATCATAAATACAGTGATGCAGGTAACATCAGACCCTTGTCAGATTGCAATTGCTGTAAATAAACGGAATTTCACCTGCGGCATGGTGCAAAAGACCCGAAAATTTAATCTTTCTGTGCTTTCTGAATCGGCTAAGTTTGATGTTTTTGAACATTTCGGATACCATTCCGGAAGAGATTCTGACAAGTTTGCAGAGTTTTATGAGACAAAAAGAACTCCGAATGGAGTTTTGTACATAACCCAAAACACAAATTCCTACATGTCAGCTTTTGTTCAGCAGGAAATTGATTTGGGTACACATGTTCTCTTTATTGCCCAGCTTGTTGAAGCAGAAGTCTTGAATGACGTGCCAACTGTGACTTATGATTTTTATCAGAAGAATATCAAGCCAAGGCCGGAACAGACTAACAAAAAGGGATGGCGCTGCAAGATTTGCGGATTTATTTATGAACACGAGGTTTTGCCACCAGATTATATTTGCCCAATCTGCAAACATGGCGCAGTTGATTTTGAGAGGATAGTTTAATGAAAAAGAAGAAGCTGGAAGAATTAAGAGAGACCTGTTTAGGCTGCCAGAAATGTGAACTTGGCAAAACCCGTACGAATATTGTTTTTTCAGACGGGAATCCAAAAACAGCAAAAGCAATCCTTATTGGAGAAGCTCCTGGCGCTAATGAAGATGCGACAGGAACACCTTTTGTCGGAAGAGCCGGTAAACTTCTGAATGAATTTCTGGAAAAAGCCGGAATTTCGCGTTCTGAAGATTTGTACGTCATAAATACTGTAAAATGCAGGCCTCCGGAAAACCGTGTTCCTACTGATTCGGAGAAAAAATCTTGCGAAGAATATCTTTTGAAGCAAATAGAAATAATCAATCCTTCTGTGATGATTTTTTGCGGAGCTACTGCCCTGAAATCGTTTTATCCTGAAAAACTAGCTATATCAAAAATAAGAGGAGAGGTTTTGGAGCTTGAAATTGGCGGAAAGAAAAGAAAATGTATCCCGATTTTTCACCCGTCATACCTTCTGAGACAGCATTCCATAGTTGAAGGAAGCCCGAGAGATTTGATGTTAAAGGATTTGAAAAAGATTAAAGAATTAATTGAGGGTTGAAAAAGCTTTAAATATAGCTTATACTGTTTTTACGAACTTTGAAAATAGGAATAATACAATGGGGATGTACTGGTTTTGACGCTGTGATTGGTAGATCCGGATTGCGGGTGCGAGCGCTGTTCTCGCTTATCAACGAGCAAACTAAATTAAACGACGAATCAAAAGTTGTTTACGCTAACTTCGGTCGTAACAGACTTGCTGCCTAATTGCAGCAATTAGCCCTCTAGTCCGACCAGCTTGCCGTTTGGCTAGATGAAAACATGCAAGATGCAGTGTGCAAATGATGGTATGCACATCAAGATTTTCCATTAAAGGTTAGACTTCCGTAAAAAGTCTCTGGATTAATTCAGGTTATGTGAATTTCCATATTAATCCGAGCCAATAATTCACTACACTCGTAGACATCAGTTTTTATCCACAATGGACGCGGGTTCGACTCCCGCCATCTCCAGATTTTTATATTAACTCTGAAAACTATTAACAAAGCTAATTTTCAGAGTTCGATTTTCGCCATCTGTTTGGTTGTATTATATGCTTGAAAATTCAATTGTAATTGGATGTTCAGCTGTATTGTACTGTGAATTAGCCAACAATGCTTTTAAATCATCAATAGTTGCACAGCATTTAGAACCAATGATAACTTTTGTAATAAAACCATCCAAAATAGGAATTTCACAATACTGACTAGGTTTACCATTTTTAATATGTGATTTTATGCTTGAAATTTTAAATTCTTTATTATTTAAAATTTCAGTTTTTTGTGTTGGATTAGGGAAAAAAGGTGTATACAAGATTCTCCATTCGTTTTCATCACTATATGCTGGATTTTTGCACGTATATGCTAATTTTGATAGGTAATTTGCATAATTAAAAACTTTACTTTTATCTTTTACTGCTAATTTTAAAATATCTTTAATTATCTTTTTTTGAATATTTTGGCTATAATTAACTTTTAAAAAAGCACAAGTATTTAAACACATTGCACATTCCTGATCTCTCATTGGTAAATCTCTTGTTACAGGTAAAATTTTAGGATTAATTTCAAAGCATACTCCTGTATGTTTTGCACCATAAATATCCCACTTTCCATTCTTATCTTTCAATGTTGTAAAACAAGCAGAGTAAGCATCTTGTAGATTTACCCTTGTCATTTCTTTTATTATATTTGCAACCCTATTTTGTGATAAATGCAATTGTGCAATTTGTGAATTTAACAATCTGTAAAACCAAACTACTTCTTTGGTATCACTCATATTAAATAAAGATGTTAATCGCATTTTTTTTGTTGAAATCATATTATAAAAAGCATCAATACTTGTATAGTGATACAATTTGTAAGGTTCCTTAGACGTAGGAGAAACAACTTCGGGAGCTGGACCTGAAACACAACAATAGGCACTTAGATTACCAGCATTATCATAATATCTTATCCAATCAGTCATTTTAGACTCTGTATAACTGTACAATATTACCTCCTTCATTTTTTTTCTTTTTCATAAATAAAATTTAAACTAAACATGATATTTAAAAAAGTTTAGATATTTACACGCTATCTTAATCACCATTTATCCCTAATCCAACTTCCTCTTAAACGTCCAACTCGCAAGCGATAGCGTCACTATCGCAATCAATATTAAAGGTACTAAATTCATCCAAACATCCTCAACTCCCATTCCCTTGAGGAAAATTCCGCGGGTTAAAACAATGAAGAATCTTACAGGGTTTATCCAGGTTAAGTATTGCCAGCCAGGCGGCATGTCCTCTATCGGTGAAATGAATCCGGATAATAATACGGATGGCATCTGAAATGTTATTACCCCTAAAATCGCCTGCTGCTGAGTTTTGCATATTGAGGAAATGAATAACCCGACTCCGACAATGGATAGGAGCGATACAAATATTGAAACAAGGAAAAGCCAGATTGAGCCGGCAAACGGAACCTTGAAGCCGGCCACGATAATTAAAGTCATAAGCACAGTTAAACCCATTGCAATTACAAGCGGAGGGATGGTTTTTCCAAGCAATATTTCAAATGATGAAAGCGGACTTACGATAAGCTGGTCAAATGTTCCCATTTCACGCTCGCGCGCGATTGACAGCGCGGTTAATAAAAGCGTTATAACAAGAGCAAGCATCGCTATTATTACCGTCAGGATGTACCAGCGGTACTCCAGATTCGGGTTGAACCAGTTTCTAATTACAGGATTAATACCGGCTCCTTTTGCGCCAGTGATTTCTGAATTGTAGCCCTCAATTATCTGCGAAGCATACCCGCCTGCAATCGCTGCTGAGTTCGTTTGCCTGCCATCTGCTATGACTAAAACATCGGTTGGCTTTTTGGATTTTACTGAACTCGAGAAATCGTTGTTTATGTATACCCCGATTTGGACTTTCTGGTTGTCAATTTTGGCTTGAAAATCTTTTTCGTTATCAACAAAATAAAATTTTCTGAACCTCGGTGAGTGCTCAAACCTCGAAACAAGCTCGCGCGATTCTACAGAATTGTCACGGTCAATTATAACAGTATCAATGTTTTTAACCTCCATCGTAATCGCGTTTGCAAATACGAATAGCTGCAATAAAGGCATTGCAATGATTATCCCGCGAGATTTTGGGTCCTTCCAGATGGTGATGAACTCTTTTTTGATGAGCGCTAAGATACGCCTTAAATATTCTATAATCATTTGCCACCGAGCCTCATATCAGTACTCTTGTATACTAAGAAAAATAAAAGCAAACCCAAAACAGTTAAAAATACCGCGTTTATTGCCACAAGACTCCAAATTGTACCCGCCATAAACTCACTCTCGATAAACGTTATGAAATACCTCGGAGGAAGGATTCCGGTAAGAATCTGAAAGAACCTTGGCATTGAATTTATTGGAAACATTAACCCCGATAACATCAACGCCGGCAAAAATCCGATACTCAAAGCAACCTGACTCGCAAGAAACTGGTTCTTAAGCTTTGATGAAATCGTGAGCCCCACCCCAAGCAGGGTAAACAAAAATAAGGCACTTACTGCAAACAAAACCAGATAATGACCGCGAAACGGTACCTTGAAAACCCCGACACACAGGAAAACATTGAACGTCATTGAAATCATTCCAAGCGTGAAATACGGAATGTATTTGCCTAAAACAATGTCAATTTTTCGAACCTGCGTGCTCAAAAGCGCTTCCATTGTGCCTCTCTCCCATTCACGCGCTACAACAAGCGCCGTGAGCAGAATCCCGATGAGCGTCATCGTAACAGAAATTGAACCCGGTAAGATAAAATAATGACTGTTTAAATCCTGATTGTACCAGACCCTTAATACCGGGCGTACAACAGGATTTTCTGTCAGATACTTGTATTTGCTCGTGTTAAGCCAGCTGTTGGCAATGGCTGTTGAGTAACTCTGAACGTAGTTTGCGGTGTTAACCTCTGTCCCGTCAGTTATTATTAACAGGTCACCTGACTGCCCGCGTGAAATTTTTGTGGAAAAATCGTTGGGAATGATGACCGCACCTTTTATTTTTGAACGCGTGATTGCTTCCTCAAGCTCCTGCTCGTTATCAAAAACTATTGAATTAACATACTTGCTGTGCCCGAAAGATTTTACAAGAGTTGATATCTCTGAATTAGAGTCATCGTTTTTTATTCCGAGCGTTACCTTAACAGAATCAAGATTCACGCCGTACATGTAGATAAGAATTGATAACAAAGGCAAAACAAAAGCGATGATTATGCTCGAAGGGTCGCGTATAATCTGGAGAAATTCTTTTTTTATAAGCGCTGAAAGTATTTTCATTATTTTCCGCTCTCCTTGATTAAGTTTATAAACGCGTTTTCCATGTCACTTACACCCGCCTTCTGCTTGAGCTCGGCAGGCGAGCCTACTGCGATTGCTTCACCCTTGTAAAAAAGACTTATCCGGTCACAAAACTCTGCTTCGTCCATAAAATGGGTTGTTACAAGGATTGTGACCCCTTTTTTTGCAAGCGAAGTAATGTGGTTCCAGAACTCCCGCCTTGCAATAACGTCTACGCCGGAAGTCGGCTCATCCAAAAACAAAATCGGCGGGTTGTGAATAAGCGCACAGGCTAGTGATAAGCGCTGCTTGAACCCGAGTGGCAAATCCTCAGACTTCTGGTTCTGAACATCCTGAAAATCAAAAACCTCAATAATCTCGTCCACACGCTTTTTGCGGTCAAATAATCCGATTCCGTATGCAGCTGCGAAAAACTCAAGATTCTGCCTCACGGTGAGCGCTCCGTAAAGCGAAAACTTCTGCGCCATGTAACCCAGATTTGAACGCGCTTTTGCAGGGTTCTTTAGAATGTCTATTCCCATAATCTTTGCAGTGCCTGATGTTGGCTTGCTAAGTCCGCACATCATCTTGAACGAAGTTGATTTTCCGGCACCGTTCGGCCCGAGAAGCCCGAAGATTTCACCACGCTTGATGCAAAAAGAATTGTTTTTTACTGCGTAAAAATTCCCGTATTTTTTCTCCAGATTGTCTGCAACAACCGTGCATTGCTCTGCCTCAAGGTCAAACTCCCCGCTGTAAACGTAGTTTTCAGCAATCTTGGACGGCTCATTTTTGTACCCGCCCATAAGCTCAATCACTTTATCCTCAAACTCCTTGGGAGATTCTTCTAAATCATGCGGTTTGCCGTTATATATGACTTTGCCTTTGTCTAAAACCACCGCAGTGTCAAAACTGTGCGCTTCGTCAAGATAAGCCGTTGACCACAAAACAGTGGTCTCAGGAGAAATCATGTCACGCACCATTTTCATCAAATCCCGTCTTGAAATCGGGTCAACCCCGACAGAAGGCTCGTCAAGCAGCAGAAATTCCGGCGTGCCTAAAAGCGTGCAGGCTAAACCCAGCTTCTGCTTCATCCCGCCTGACAGGGCACCGGCAAGCCTGTCCTGAAAAGGACTTAAGGATGTAAATTCCAACATTTTATCAAACTCATAAGGCTGATTCTTTAAATCAGCATAAAGCCTCAGATTCTCTATAACGGTCAAATCTTCGTAGAGCCCGAATTTTTGAGGCATGTATCCTATCTTTGAAACAAGCTGCGGCTTCTGGGTAAACGGATTCAGCCCAAGAACATCAATGCTTCCGCTTTTTGGAAGCAAAAGCCCTATAATCAGACGTATCAGGGTTGTTTTACCGGCTCCGTCTGCTCCAATCAGACCGGTTATTTTGCCTTTCTCAATTTCGAGCGAAAGGTCGTTGATTGCAGTGGTTGAGCCAAAATCTTTTGTAAGGTTCTTAATTGTTACTGTCGGCATCTGAAGCTAAATCCACTTTAATCGTTACTGGCATTCCCTGACGCAAATACTCGTCAATATCATCAATGTAAACCCTTATCCTGTAGACCAAATCAGTTCTCAAGTCAGTTGACTGAACTGTCTTTGGCGTAAATTCCGCAACCGGTGAAATGTATCCGACGTAACCCTTGTACTCACGCTTGTTTCCCGTTGCTGGATTGGTGCTGTCAGTGTAGACATTGACAGATTGACCGTATTTTATGTTCCCGAGGTCTGTTTCGTTGACGTAAGCGCGTATCCAGACCGGTTTTGTTTTGGAAATCGAATACACAATCTGACCTTTGTTCACTGTCGCTCCGGGCTCCTGAACACGCACCATCACGATTCCGTCGTCAGGCGCGTAAATCTTTGTGTAATCAAGCTGGTTCTTTGCGTAATTCTTTGCTGCAACAGCCGAATTGTAATCCGCAATAGCCCTGTCGTTTGTGTTTTTCAGGCTGTCATACTCCTGCCTGGAGATTGTGTCGTCCTCTGCTAAAGGCGCGTTCCGGTTGAATTTTTCTGCTGCATCGTTTTTTAACGCAAGATTCTTTTCAACATCAGCTGCAGCTTTTTCGTAGCTGGACTCATAATCCTTTGAGTCAAGAGTAGCGACAAGCTCGCCTTTTTTAACGCTGTCACCTTCTTCTTTTAACATCTTAGCGATTTGCCCGCTCACCTGAAAACTCAAATCCACCTGACGAATCTCAATGTTTCCGTAAAGCGTGAGTTCGTTCAGGTTTTCTTTCTTTCGTGTGTGCAGAAAAACCGCTGCTCCGATTATTAAAAGTATTAAAACCAGTGCGATTATTTTTTTCTTCATAACCTTCCTCCGACTGCTTTGTAGAGCGTGAAATAGTTTACCAGTCTCCTGTTTTTGGACTCAACCGCCTCTTTTTGAACCTCGATTAGACTGGATAAATTTTCAAGATACTCCGGTGCGGAAATTGTGCCCCGCTCGTATTTTTTGCGCATATCCTCTAATGTTCTTGTCTCGTACAGAACTTTTTTGAGCGTGTTGGTGTCAACTTCGGTGTCGTGCTTGATGATGCAGAGAGCAGTGTTAACTTCTTTTACTGCTTCTAAATCGACTTCGCGGTACTTTTCAAAAAGCTCCTCGTATTTTGCTTTCTTTATCTTGAGGTTCGCAATCTTTCTTCCGCCTGTGAAAATATCCTGACTTGCACCCGCAAGAATCCCTGCTAGCGAAGATTCCCACGAGAAAAATGTCCCCGGTGCGATTGTGTTAAATATCCAAAAACCCGTGATATTGAATCTCGGCAAGAACTCTTTTCTTGCAACGCGTACGTCAATTTTCGCTTTTTCAAGATTCTTTTCTGCCTGCATAACATCCGGCCTTGAAAAAATTACGTCAGACTCAATTTCTGATGGAATACAGATCTGGTACTCAAACTTACTTATGCTTCCTCGTTGAAGAGAAGAGTACTCAACAGGAGAAATTCCGGTCAGGACTGCAAGCTGCATTAGAAGAACTTCCTGCTGCTTTTTGTAGTTCTCCAGCTCGTTTTTTGCGGCTTCAAGATTCTTCGAAGCCTGATTCAAATCAGAAGCGCCTATTGTTCCGCGATTGAACTTTTTTGCGCTCCTTAAGAAAAGTTCGTTTTGGATATCAACTTTTTCAGCAGCGAGTTTTATTAATTCATCGTATTCCAGAATGTTGGTGTAAACTGTTGCAACATCTGTTAAAAGAGAGATGTACGCAGCTTTTTCTTCGTATTTTGAAGCCTCGTAAGCCTTTTTCTCGCTTCTTGTTCTGTCACGGTTCTTGAGAAGCAAATCTGCCTCGTAGTTTGCAATAAACGGAAGGATGAAAGCATTTTTTTGAAGCTCAAAATTGTCTAATTGGGGTACTTTTATCCCGAGATAATTTGCTGCGACATTGAATGAGGGCAACTCTTTTGAAAAAGAGTATTTCACCTGCTGCCTGTACTGCTCCACCCGATGGGTTGCCTGCTTTGCGTCGTGGTTGTTTTCAATCGCCTCGTTTATGTAATAGTATAAACACTCGTCGTTAAAGCGCCTGAAAAACTCCGGGTTTAGCTCGCTTCTGTCGATTGCAAAGACAGATTGCGAGACAAGTAGAATTGAAATAACTATTGCAGCTTTTTTAAACAATGCCGGACTCCTTTAACAGGGCATTTATAATTTTCATTGTGATTTTAACATATTATTGAAAAAACAAATTTTAACAATAGACGTATCAGGTAATTGTGGTATAATAAATCTATGTTTACAGGTATTGTGGAAGAAGTTGGAACAATCCAAAGTATCACAGAAAACAAAGTAGTTGTTGGATGCAGACAGGTTCTGGAAGATACAAAATCAGGCGATAGCATTGCTGTTAACGGCGTGTGCCTTACTGTCACTGCGCTTGCAGACTCCGGCTTTGAAGCCGATGTCTCACCTGAAACATTCAAAGTATCAGCGCTTTCTAAACTCCAATCCGGAAACAGGGTTAACCTTGAAAGAGCGCTTCCTGCTGATGGAAGATTTGGAGGCCATATTGTGTCAGGTCATATTGACGGGGTCGGAAAAATCATCTCGATTAAGCCGGTCAACGGGTTTTATGACTTGGAAATCAAGCTTGAGCCGGAGGAAGCAAAATACGTGGTCAAAAAAGGCTCTATTGCAATAAATGGCGTAAGTCTAACTGTTGCAGAGGTTTCAGGAGACAGAATCAGGCTCGCAATAATCCCGCACACATTTGAGAACACATCGCTTGTGCAGTCAAAAGCGGGCGATTTTGTAAACATTGAGACTGATATTTTGTCTAAGTATATTGAAAAATTTTTATCAACGGGTGATAATAGGTCAAGAATAAGCGTAGATTTTCTACAGAGGAATGGTTTTTGCTAATGTCAAGCACAGGTCAATTTAACACAATTGAAGAAGCATTAGAGGATTTTCGGCTCGGTAAACCTGTAATCGTTGCAGATGACGAGGACAGAGAAAACGAGGGTGACCTTATTTGCTCTGCCCAGTGTATTACGCCCGAGCTTGTAAACTTTATTACTAAAGAATGCCGCGGGATTGTTTGCCTCGCGATTTCTGATGAGATAGCAAAAAAACTTGAACTTCCGCAAATGGTTGAAAAAAATACCGAAAGTATGCAAACAGCCTTTTCCCTAAGTATTGACGCCCACCCGAAATACGGTGTTACAACCGGTGTTTCAGCTTTTGACAGGGCAAAAACAATCGAGGTTGCAATTGCTCCTGACGCCCAGCCTTCTGATTTGAGAAGACCGGGGCACCTTTTCCCGTGCGTTTCAAGAAAGGGCGGGGTGCTAAAAAGATGCGGGCACACAGAAGCCACTGTTGATTTAGCACGGCTTTGCGGGCACAGGGAAGCCGGAATCATGTGTGAGATTATGAAGGATAACGGTGAGATGGCGCGCAGGGATGACCTGCATGAATTTGCGCAGAAGCACAATCTCAAGTTCATAACCGTGTCTGATTTGATAGCCTACAGGCTTGAAAAAGAAAAATTTGTGAAGCGCGAGGTTGAAGTATTCCTTCCGACCCAATTCGGGGATTTCAACATTGTCGGATACACTGACACAATTACGGGCTGTGAGCATGTTGCGATGGTTAAGGATGACGGCTCTGGCAGGATTCCTCTTATAAGGGTGCACAGCGAGTGTTTGACTGGTGATATTTTCCACAGTCTCAAGTGTGACTGCAACTGGCAGCTTCATTCTGCGCTTAAGATGATAAATTCTTACGGCAAGGGTGCTTTGATTTACTTAAGGGACCACGAAGGCCGCGGAATCGGGCTTGTGAATAAGCTAAAGGCGTACAAGCTTCAGGAAATGGGGCAGGACACTGTGGAAGCAAATGTGTCTTTAGGGTTTGCGCCGGATTTGAGAAATTACGGGGTTGGGGCTCAGATCATACTTGATTTAGGGTTCAACAACTTTAACCTTATTACAAACAACCCGAAAAAGATTGTCGGGCTAAAGGGCTACGGCTTGACAATACATGAGAACATTAATATAGAATCAGAAGTTAACAAATACAATGAGCGTTACATAAATACCAAGCGTGAAAAAATGCATCATTTAATGTAAAGGAATTTTTATGGCAGATACGACGTACGAAGTAGAATTATTAAACAAGAATGTGTATAAAATCTTTGCCGGTGTGTACAATGATTTTAAAGCTAAGGCTGTGAGCGAATACAAGTTTGAGCTTGAGCCTCTGCCTTACGAAGAATTTCTTGACGCCGTTGAAAAGAACTACATGCAATGTATCGTGCTCAAGGAAAACGATATTCCTACAGCGTTTCTGGTTTACACAACTTCTATTTCAGAATCCATTGAACTTAATCTTATTCACTGCCTTGGTACAGAAGATGAGATTGCCAAAATAAAACTCCTGACAGAGAAATTCCTTGAGCTAACAGAGGCTGAACGTCAGGTTAAGGTTGTTTCCTACCCGATGATAGGTCACCAGTCAGTTTTCACAGCAGATATTGCAAAATACGGGTTCAAGTTTGTCGGGCTTGCTGTTTTGAGATTCATGATGGGGAATGCTTCTTCTGAGCGAATACTTGAGAACATGAAGCTTTCTGAAAAACAGGACGGATACAAGATTGTAAGCTATTCCGATTCTTATAGGGAAGAAGCAATAAGAATCATCCACGAATCGTTCAGGGATGAGCAGGATGCTCTGTATGATACAAGATACAAGTCCATAGAGGGCACAACAGATATTATAAACAAGATTGTTGAAGATATTTACGGCGAGTTTTTGCCGGAAGTAACTTCTGTTCTTTTGTACAACGACTCTCCGGTGGGATTTGCGTTTGCAAACGTAACCGGAGGCAAGATTGCAAACATTCCGCTTGTTGCTATTGAGAAGGAGCACAGAGGAAAAGGGTTTTCAGAGCATTTGCTTAACCGTTCCATCAAGACTATTGTTGACTGGACAAAGTTAGGCAAGCGTATTTTTTTAGAGGTTAATGTTACAACCGAGACAAACAATTATAAAGCTTTGAAGATGTACCGAAGAATCGGATTCAGGGAGGATTACTGTTATCCTCAGGCTTATTTGATGACAAAAAAACAAAAGTAATTGCATAAATTTTTACATTTTGGTGTAAAATTAGAGAGTAAATAGGAAAGGAGAAGTATGAGACTATCTAAAATTTTAACAGCAGTAACAGTGCTATGCATGACTTCTTGCGTTGCAATGGCTGGTGAAGCTGCTGATATTCAGGCTTATGCGCACCCGACAATGTTCGGCTCACAAGGTCACAGCCTTGTAAACGCTGAAAACGACGTAATCGTTGGTGCAAAAGTTTACAAACCATGCCAGGTAAAAACAATCCAGGGCAAGCAAAACGTTGTTATTGACCGTTATGCAAAACAAATGCTTAAAAACATGAAGTGCCAGATGGATACAAAGCGCGCAGGTTTGTTTGACCCTAAAATGCCTGTATTGCGTTCAGAAGTTGCATTTATTATTGCTGACGGCCTGAACTTTACTGCTGTAAAAACAAACAAATACACTGACGTTGCTGCAGATTACTGGGCAAAGAATCAGATTGACAGAGCTTTGACAGCTGACGTTATGATTGGTTACCCTGATTCAACATTCAAACCTGACCAACCAATTACAAAGGCAGAAGTTTTTGCTACATTCGCAAAAATGATGGATTTGTCAGTTGACAGAAACGCAACTCCGACATTCAACGGCCAGCCTGTTAAATATATTCCTAACTGGGCTGTAGGCGCTGCAAATGAGGTTATCGCTTCAAACATCTTGAGCAACATTCCTGACAAGGACAAAGTTGTAAACGATGAATACCTTTCAAAAGAACAGGTAGCTTACATGCTAAGCGCTATGAAAGCAAACTTCACAATCGACACTTCTAACGGTGCAACTAACTGCGCTAAGAAGTACGAACCGGTTGCTATCAAGATTAAACTTAGCGAAAGAATCAGCGCTAGAACTTCTAACGTTGGAGATACTTTCACTGCTAAGACTTGCGAAGATGTAACAATTGCAGGAAACTGCTACCCTGCTGGCTCAACAGTTAAGGGCGTTGTTTCAGGTATCTCAAGACCTGGCGTTAAGAACCCTGGCTATGTTGAAGTTAAGTTCGAAAGCATTAAGAACGGCGACTGCTGTGCAGAATTACCAAAACAACTTTCTTGCGCACAGGTTGATGTAATGAAGAACCCTAACGTAATCTCAAGATTGCTCGGCGCTCCATTCTCAATGGCAGGCAGAGTTGCTGGTGTTGCTGGCAGAACAGCTTCTTCAGCAGCAGAAGTTGTTGCTAACGGAGTTGAAGAATACGGCGACAACTGGTCAGATGCTTTTGCTGATACAGCTTCACTTCACCCTGTTAAAGGCTTGAAGAGCGTTGGAAGCAGCTTTATCACTGTTGGTAAAGGTGTTTACAACATCACTAAGCTTG
Organism: uncultured Candidatus Melainabacteria bacterium; assembly: GCA_949902595.1. Taxonomy (GTDB): domain Bacteria; phylum Cyanobacteriota; class Vampirovibrionia; order Gastranaerophilales; family Gastranaerophilaceae; genus CAG-196. Next base: position 45,441 of record CATLDC010000009.1, read on the forward strand.
CAGCAAGCGGTGTGTTCGGTGTTTGCTACGAATTTGTTGACGAAGTTAAGTACTTAATCGTTCCTAACACAACTAACGATTCCAGCTTGAATCCGGATGAAGTGTTAACTATTTTCTACTAATTAGTTAATTGAAACTTTTTGATATCCCCGTCAGTAGTGACGGGGATATTTTTTTTGCTCAATTTGTGTAACATTTTGTAACTAAAAGGCAATTTCCTGGTCAAAATTTACTTTATATATTTAAGGAAAGAAGTGTTATGAATATAATGCCGACTCAATACAATGTCTCAATGACAGGAAAGAAATGGCCATGGACGCCAACAGTGGAACGCGTAGAACAAAAGATTCTTGACGTGATGCCCGAGCGTACTGTGCAAGCTAACAGCAGAAAGCTTGAACAGTGGAAAAAGATTGACCATATTATCTCAAAGCCGGCAGAAAACAGAGCTATAATGGGCGCTACAGCTCTATTGACCCAGCCTGTTATTGATTATAGCAACCGTAAAGTCGATAAAGAAACACGAAAAATCTCTGTTTACAGAACTATTTCCAAGATTATTGCCTGTACAACTGTCGGCGTGTTCTGCGCACGCGGGCCGGTTTATACACTGGTAAGAAAGATGACGAACCTTATGTCTACAGACAGGTTTAGCAGAGCACTGCTTCCGAAAAAATACATTGCAGAACTTGCTTCTAATGAAAAGTATCTTTCAAACTATAGAAAAGCGCTTGCAACCTGCGGGTCTTTTGGCGTTATGCTGTTTACAAACTTCCTCCTTGACGCTCCTTGGACTGCGAAGCTTACTAACAAGTGTATAGATTGGGATAAACAGAGAAAGGAGAAAAACAATGCTTAAATCTCCTTTGGAATGGGTTTATAAAAAGTTTAAAGAAGACACAGCACACATGCTCGTGGTGACAGGTACAGCAGGCTGGGCACTTTCTTCTGCAGCGCAGCTTCTGGGCTTGCAGATGAACTCGAAAATCCCGACTGAACAGAAAAAATACCTGATTCCTCAAGAGTTTTTTGACGCAGTGGCTAATATCGGGGCGTTTTTCGTGATAACAGCTTCCTGTAAAAAACTGATTTCCAAACTGGTTACAACAGGTAAATTCGCACCACAAAAGGTTCGTGACTTTTTGAACAAGAACAAAGATTTGTACGGAGATAAGGTAGGCAAACTCTCTTTCAACCTTGATGAAGTTATGAAAAGCCAGCCGGAATCCCTTAAACAATCCTATGATGCGTACAAAAACCATGTCACTACCCTCGGCACCGTGGGCGCAGGTATTTTGTCCGCAAACATCGTCACACCAATTGTGAGAAACTCTCTTGCTTCAAGAGCGCAGAACAAATATTTAAATAATAAGCCTGCTAATTATTCAACCGGCATGAAAATCTAAGTCCATGCTAAAATTGAATAAAAGGAGCTTTGGCATGGAAGAATTTGAATACGGAATTATAGGCGGCGGGCCTGCCGGATATACTGCGGGGATGTATCTTGCAAAACAGGGACACTCTGTTGTGATTTTTGAAAAAGACAAAATCGGGGGCACATGCCTGAATCGCGGCTGTATCCCGACAAAATCCTTCCTGCACTCTTCGGAAGTTTATGCAGAAGTTGTAAACTCTTCAAAACTCGGGGTCGGGTTTGATAACCTTCGCCTCGATTTCTCAAAGGTTGTTGAAGCCAAAGACAAAACAGTTGACAGGATGAGAAAATCACTCGAACTCGCGATAAAAAATTCCGGCGTGATAACTATATATGCAGAAGCCTCTGTCAAAGACAAAAATACTATTATTGCAGCAGGAGAAGAGTATAAAGTCTCTAAAATAATTCTTGCAACCGGCTCAAAACCGCGTGAACTCAAAGGACTTGAAACAGACGGAGATTTCATAAAAAACTCCGATGATGTTCTTAACCTTCAAAGCCTGCCAAAATCAGTGCTGATTGTGGGCTCCGGCGCGATTGGAATCGAGTGGGCAAGGATATTTTCTAATTTCGGGGTGGAAGTCGTGATTACAGAGATGGCTGAACGCCTTATCCCGATTGCAGATATAGAAGTCTCAAAACGCGTAGAGCGTATTTTTAAACAAAAAAAGATAAAATTCTACCTGAATGACAGCATTGAAAAAATCGAAGACAGAACTGTTACCTTGAAAAGCGGTGCTGTTGTAAACCCTGATTTCATCCTTGTTGCAGCAGGAAGAACCCCTGTTTGCCCGGATGTTTCAGACTGCTCAGTGCTCGGAGATGCCTGCGGCGAAATCCAGCTTGCGCATTACGCAATCCATCAGGCAAAGGCACTCACTCTTGGAATCCCATTCGATAAAACACTCATACCTTCCGTTATCTACGGCGAACCTGAAATTGCGTGGGTCGGGCTAAGAGAGCAGGACTGTGACGATACATGTCAGAAGAAAATGCTGCCACTCACAGCGCTCGGAAAATCCTGGTGCGATGATTCAACAGAAGGGTTTATCAAGGTTATAGTGAAGGACAACCGGATTGTCGGTGCGCATATTGTTTCAAAGGAAGCCTCTTCTTTGGTGCATATTCTGCTTACGGCGATTCAGAAAAAACTTTCTGTTGACGATTTGAAAGAGCTGTGCTTTGCCCACCCAACCTATGCTGAAGGAATTTTTGAACTGTTAATGAATTTGTAAATTTTTGTTAAAAATCGCGCAAAAAATTTTTTTACCTGATTTTAAATAAATACAAATATCAGAAAGAAATGGAGACCAGCATGTTAACAATACAACCATATCAAACAATGAATTATTCTAACAGAACATCATTCGGCTGCAAAACAACAGCAACAAACGTCAAAGAGCTTTCAGAAGCTTCTCAAAAACTCATCAAAGATGTTATGGAGCTCGTAAAAGCCGACAATAAAAATACAATCTATCCTGTGTTGAAAGAAAAAATGCCTAATATTTACCGTTCAAAAAGATTCATGGACGGTTCTTTTGTAGAAATCAAGCGTTCAGGCCAGCCTTCAAACAGCGGTATCAACCTAAGATACATGAGAATGAACCAGCGCCCTGTAGAGCTTGATATAAATGCAAACGGCGACATCAAAAGAATGTACAGCTACCAGAATCAGGTGAATGTTGACAACATTGTCGAAAAATACTTCCCTGATATCATTGAGCGCACTCTTTATTACTAAGAATAATCCCTTTTTGAGGTCAGTGTGTAAAGATTTGTAACAAAATATGTGAAAGTGTGAAATTCTATAACTTAAATATACTTTATATATATGTAAGTCGAAATTAAACAAAACGGCAAGCATTAAATAACACGAAACACATAACACAAACCTTTCATACAACCTACACACTAACCTTCTACACATGAGGAATTATTAAACAAGATTCCAAGCCTTTCTTAAAAAAGAAAGGCTTTTTTTTGTGCTACGCACGTAGATATGCTGTCGGCAGACAATTGTTAAATTTACCGGTTTGTATAAAGACTACATGTCTGCCTCTGAGGTCGAGTTACAAGTTGGATGTCAAGAAAAGAACGCATGTAAGTGTTAAACAATTAGTTGTCAAACGATTTCTTTGTATATATAATATATAGGAACACAGGCGGGCAAGGAAAAATGAAAGATATAATTGTTCAAAAATTTGGAGGCACATCTGTAGCAGATACAGATAAGATAAAAAATGTAGCAAAGGCCGTCATTAGAGAACGCGCTCTTGGAAACGACGTCATTGTTGTCGTATCGGCAATGGGACACACGACAGACTATCTTGTAAAGATGGCAAAAGAGATTTCTGAAACACCTTCTTCAAGAGAGATGGACATGCTCTTATCAACGGGGGAGGGCGTTTCTATCGCGCTTCTTGCAATGGCGCTTCAGGCACAGGGGTGCCCTGCTGTCAGCATGAACGCTATGCAGGTCGGGATTATGACAGAGAAGGTTCATTCCAAAGCCAGAATTGTTGATATAAAGACTGACAAAATAAGACAGCACCTTGATAGAGGTGAGGTCGTTGTTGTTGCAGGGTTTCAGGGTGTAACAGAGGATTTAGAAATAACAACACTCGGAAGAGGCGGGTCTGACACTTCTGCTGTGGCGCTTGCCGGTGCTTTGAAAGCAAAAAGGTGCGATATTTACACTGACGTTGAAGGGGTTTACACCACTGACCCGAGAGTCGTTCCGACAGCTTCAAGGCTGGAAGAGATTTCTTACGAAGAAATGCTCGAGCTTGCAAGAGTCGGGGCAAACGTTCTACACCCGAGAGCTGTGGAAACTGCAAAACAATACAATGTACCACTGAGAGTGAGAAGTACATTCAAACTGGAAAATTTAGGAACACTAATATTAGGAGTTGAAGATATGGAATTACACAAGCCTGTTACCGGAGTAGCTTCGGATTTATCACAATTGAGAGTTGTGGTATGTGATGTCAAGGATAATCCGGGAACTGCGGCAGTACTGTTTAACGGACTTGCAGAACAGAATATTTCTGTTGACATGATTATCCAATCATACGCAAGAAAAGCGCTTAACACCAACGACATTGCGTTTACAATCGACAAAGGTGATTTAGACAAGACTCTTGAAATCCTTGAGAAGGTTAAAGCAGAGCTTGAATTTAGCAATGTTTTTGTTGATGATAAGATTGCAAAGATTTCAATTGTTGGTGCCGGCATGATTGACAGACCGGGTATTGCAGCAACAATGTTCAAAACGCTTGCTGATTTGGGCATCAACATCAAAATGATTTCAACAAGCGAAATCAAAATCAGCTGTATTGTTGCAGAGGATGAAGCAAAACAGGCTGTAGTCGGCTTGCACAAGATTTTCCATCTTGATTGCGACGAGATTGCCGAAGTTAAAGGCGACCTGCCTGATTTGGATTAGACAAAAAGGTATGGACTTCTCATAATCCTGTTCTATGATGTTAAAAAAGGAAAACCAGATGAAAAAAATATTACTATCATTAATAACTCTTTGCTTTGTCGCTCTTTCAGCGTTTGCAGACGACAAACAGGACGCGATAAACTTTTTTAATAGCTATGTAAAAGGCGCTAATACATACAGCCCTGAAATTATTGAGATGTACTCGCCTTCTGCAAAGATTATAAGACAGGTTGTAAAGCCTGACGGTACAACGCAGAATGTTAATACAGATACAGCTACCTATATCAAACAGATGAAGCTTGGGCAAGCGGGTGCAAAACTTAAACACTATACAAACAGCTATACCAATATAACAGCGACCCAGCTCGGTCAGGGAAGATACAAGATATCTTCACTTAGACAGCCATCAGGCGAAAGCTACAAACTAAAGACTTATATGGTTGTGCAAAAACAGCCAAACGGCAAGTGGCTGATTGTTGAAGAGATGATGCAGACCAAAGTCCAGTCGCTCTTGAAGTACGCAAAGTAAGCGCCTTCCCCTCTCCGATGGGAGAGGATAGAATTTCAACGCGAGCTTGTGCGAGCGTTAGAAATTCTTGGTGAGGGTTAGGTTTTTACTAATCTGTTCCAAGAGCCGGTGCTATTTGTACAAAGGTTCTTATTAAATCCTTATCCCATTGGCTTCCGGCGCCCTCGTTAAGGATTGCAAGCGCTTTTTCTATATCCATACCCCGTCTGTAAGGCCTGTCGCTGATAAGCGCATGGTAGGTGTCTGCAATTGCAACAATTTTTGCAGCAAGCGGAATGTCTCCGTTCTTGAGCCCTTCCGGATACCCCTTGCCGTCGATTCTTTCGTGGTGGTATTTTACTATCGGAATAAGGTCTCTTAAGGACGGATTCGGGTTCAGAACCTTCTCTGCACCGATTGTCGGGTGCTGCTTCATAATTGTCCACTCATCGTCTGAAAGCGGACCTTCTTTTTTCAAGACTGTTTCAGGGATACCGATTTTTCCGACATCGTGAAGCAGAGCTCCGAGCTTGATGCGCTCAACTTCGTCTTCCGGAAGGTTGATTGCGCGCGCAAGCGCCTCTGAAAATCTTGATACAGAAGTCGAGTGGCCCTTTGTGTAAGGGTCTTTTGCATCGATTGCACCCGCAAGCGATGTTGCGATTTCTGAAATTCGGGCTCCGGACATTGCATGGTCAGCGTTAAACTTGGAAATCAATTCTTCTTCAAAGTTAATGCCGAGCTGCGCATGGCGTTTTCCCACAACCTCCGCGTAGGATTTTAACGCTGCGTCGTCCCAGAAGTTGAAATCCGCAGAGCTTATGATTGCAGACATGCCGTCTTTGTATCCCTTTGCCTGTGAAATATACATTGCCTGCTCAGCAAGGATTAGAAGCTTTTCTTTGTCCACTGAACAATCAGGATAGGTTGAGATACCTACAGACACCTTAACCGGCCCTATATCGTCAATAAAACAGCAGGAGAGAGAATAAGTTAGGTACTCTGCAATGTATTTTGCCTGCTCGCCTGATGTGTTCGGAAGTATAATCCCGATTTCGTCACCGCCGTAACGCCCTGCAGTGTCGTTTTCACGGATGTTCTGGCGCACTTTTTCAGCAACCAGCTTGATAACTTCGTCGCCCTTGGCGTGCCCGAGTTCGCGGTTAATCTTTGTTATGTTGTTGATATCGAGCATAACAATGGAGAGCTTGGACTTGTTTGTTTCGGCTCTCAAAATTTCGTTTGACAGTATTTCCTGAAATCCCCTGTGGTTATAAAGCAGGGTCAGGTTGTCCGTATTGGCATAGCCTTCTGATTTTTCCATCAGCTCAAAGTTGTGTGAAACAAGAGCTGTGTAGTTTGCAAGAAGGGTGTAGAGCCCGATATTCTGCCTTGCATAGTTATCTTCAATAATCAGAACCCCGATACTCTTGTTCACGGAGACAAGCGGGAGAATCGCCACTGTCTTGTTCTTAAAGTATGAAAGTTTAAGAAAGCCCGTATCATCTTTGAAAACAATTTTCTTGTCTTTAAAAACCTGCACAATAGGGTTTTCCGTGTCTTTCAGGAAAACTTTTGTGGAATAGAAGTTTCCAAGCTTGTCTCTAAGCTTCAAATTAATGCAGTTTGACTTTTCTTTGAACATCCCTACTGCCATAAAATTGGAATCGATGTTCTGGGTAATGATGGTATGAATTTTTGTGTAAAAATCTTCTGCGCTTGAGATGCCTGCAATTTTTACCAGTTCATCAACTACGAACTTGTAGTTAAGAGTCAGCCCCTTTTCGTTGTTAAAGACTTTGTTTTGCGGGTTGCTCAAAGAATTTGCGTAGTTGTTGAAGGTTAAAGAGTTAACCTTTGAAACGAGCTTTTCCTGTGATAGAGGGGAGGTTACAGGGGCTTTTCCCGAAATCTCAATAATTTTGTTTGCTAAATTTTGTTCTTTCTTCACGCATTCACCTTCAGACTATACACCCTTTAAAACTACTCAATGCAAAAAATTGATTAAATATTACGAAAAATTTACATTATCCCTTTTCTTAAATTTTAAAGAGTCCCTATAATTCATATATTAACATTTTTTAGAACTTTTTCTAGTCCAAACGGCTATTTATTTACAAATGTTAATAAGTAATTCTAAATAAATAGCGGTGAAGCCTCTTTCGGAGTTCGCTCCGGATTGTATTGAGGAATGATAAATGTAAACGTTGTGGTCTTTTCACCATCAGTCGAAGCAAAAATCTTTCCATGGTGAACATCAATAATCTTTTTGCACAAATAGAGCCCGATTCCGTGCCCTACAGTAGTGTATTTTGGCGCGTTGCTTCCCAAACGGTTGAATGCTGTTAAACAGTCTCTTTCAGAAAGCGTGATGCCGGAACTTGTTATTGAACACTTCAACTGGTTGTTCCGGGTTGTAATGTCGACAATTATCTGCTCGTCCCTGTTTGAGTAAACAATGGCGTTGTCAAGCAGGTTGGTGATAACTTTCTTAATCTCCGCAGGGTCAGCCTCTACTGTGGTGTCATCCTGACTTGCAGAGTACACAAGCGTAATGTTTTTTTCTTTTGCTGCGTTAGACAAATCCTCAAAACAGGTTATGAGAAGCTCTGCAACGCTGAATCTTTCGTAATACAGATGGTTTTGCCCGCTCTCAAGCCTGTAAGTGTTGAGAACCATGGATATCATCTCAAGGATGTGCTTGCAGGAATCCTGAATCTGGCCTACGAGTTCTTTCTGGTCCTCTGTAAGTGAGCCAAGAACCCCGGTGCTCATAAGCTCAAGCCCTCTAAGCTGCGCAATAGTTGGGATTTTTAGGTTGTGAATAAGCGTTTCTATAAAATATTCTTTTTGCCTTTCGATTTCTTTTTCAGACTCGATGTTTTCGTACATGGAAATCATGTACTTTATGTTCCCGTCCTCGTCAAATACCGGAGCCTTTCTTATGCGGCCCCAGAATGTCTGTGTCGGGAATACTATCTGGCGCTCGAGTTCAATGGTCTGCTTTGTTTTGTATAACTCAATCTCTTCCCGCTTGATAAATTCAAGGTACTCTTTTGAAAACACGTCAGAAAGCGAAAGCTGCTTAACGTCTTCGTTTTCATGATTTATTATTTTTTCGAACGAAGAACTGCCAATTACAAATTTATCGTTCTTGTCTTTCATAAAAGCAATTATAGGCAGGTTTTCAAGCAGACACCTTAATTGACTGCCCTTTTCAAGTGCTTCTTCGGTAGCGCGCTGTTCTGATGTAACGTTTCTTGACATAAGAATTGTGCCGCTAAGGTCGCTGTTTGCAGTAGATGCTGGTGAAATAAGTATGCTGAAGTACTTTTCGGAACCGTCATCAGCATAAAATTTTTCGTTGAACTGCACGGGCTGCTTTGTTTTTACAACCTGGTTAATTTTTTCTTCCATTTCTGACCAGAGCTTCTTGTACCTCTCAGCGCTCTTTACTTTTCTCTTGAAAAGGTACCTGAAATTGTGCCCGATGATTTCTTCTTTTGGAATGTTGAGAGATTTACAAAGTGCGTCGTTGCAAGCTATGATTTTGTTGTTTAGGTCCTGATAAATAATGATGTCAGAAGATGAATTGAATAAGGTGTCAAGAATGTTTACCTGACTTGTAAGTACTTTTTTTATGTAATTGTTCAATTTGAGCTGCTTAATCATATACATAACCACAATTGTGATAACGATTAAGAGCGCTAAAAGGTGGTCGGTCGTTTTGTAGAGCACAACCAACGAAATAACAAAGATATTCAAACTAATTAAATCTTTTATAGCTTTCATAACTCAAAAAATCTCTATTAAATATTAAACTAATAGCCAATTATTATAAATTGCCCGGTTGGGTATAATTAAAATCGATTAGTTTTAACAATTTTCTATGCAGACGGATATTATGAACCCTTAAATAATCCACACCAGCCTTAATTAACGGGTAAGAAACAGCTAATGTCAGCGCGTCTTTTACCTCATCAGATTCGTTACCAACATCTAAAAAACTCTTCCTCGATACACCGAGCATTACCGGATACCCGAGAGAACGAAACTCCTGAACCCTGTCCAGAATCTCAAAATTGTGAGCAACGGTTTTCCCAAATCCCAACCCCGGGTCAATTATGATGCTTTCTATGCCCTTAACTTTTGCTAACTCAATCTTGCTCTTGAGGCTAAAATAAACCTCTTCAATAAGGTTCGTGTAAGAAGGCGAGTTCTGCATGATATCAGGAGTGCCCTGTGAGTGCTGTAGAATAACTGTTGCAGAATGCTTTGCAACAACTTCCGGTAATTCAGGGTCAAAATCAAAACCAGATACGTCATTAATAATAGAAGCTCCGTTGTTTAAGGCATAATCAGCAACCTCTGCGCTTCTTGTGTCAATGCTAATCGGGGTTTTAATGTTTTCTTTTTGTATAAAATCTAGTACCGGCTTAAGCCTGCGAATCTGCTCTGCTGCCTCGACAGCACTAGAGCCGGGTTTTGTGCTTTCTGCTCCTATATCAACAATGTCAGCCCCGTCTTCTATTAGTGAGACGAGCTTTTTTATTGCAGATTCTGGCTCAAAGTATTTCCCGCCATCAGAAAAAGAATCAGGGGTTATGTTCAGGATTCCGGCAAGCTTTGTTGTGTTATTCTTATTAACAAGAAAAGAGGTTATTTCTTCTGAAAGCTGGCCGAGTTTAAATGGCTGTTTTTTTAGTTTTTGCGCAATTTTTTTTAGCTGCGACCAGCTTCCGCATAGGATAACATCGGATTTTTCAGCCTTTCCTGTCACAACATCGCGATTCACGGCGCAGTCTGCTCCAAAAATCAGGGCGGTCTGTTTCAGGATGTTTGCCTGCGCAACAGTCAAGCCATAGATTTTGAGGTTTTTGTATCTGAACTTATCGGATGCCTTGTATCTGTAAGCAGAATCAAAACCGATACTTTCGAGCTCAGATTCTATATTATTTCCTGATATTTCTTTGATGACAAATTCATTCATGCAAAAATTCTAGCATAATAAAGAATAAAATTAAACCTTGATAATCTCAAGCGTAATAGCTTTAACCACAGCTTGCACGCGGTTGTGGGCATTCAGTTTCTTGTAGATAGATTCCAGATGCGCTTTTGTAGTCGCAATGGAAATATTGAGTTCTGTGGCAATTTCCTTATTAATCAGACCTTTTGCTACCAACTCCAAGACACATTGTTCTTGTTTTGTAAGCTTATTTATCATTAGTTAAACCTTTGTTATTCCTTATTTAATTTTTATATAAATATGCTTGAAGTGTCTATCAGCCGTTTGGCTATTTTTGTCTGTAAAGCTTAATAAACTTGAAATCTCTAATCGGATATGTGATAATGATATTACTTTATATAAGTGTTTATTTTGTTCCTACATTTTTATAAATAGGGAGAGTAAGCTCTTTAATTATTGAAGTATACCTGCCGATAAAAAATCGCCAGCAGGAAACGGATTGATTTAGGCACTCACCCACCTGCGAGACATTGCAGGTAACAAAATCGCACTTATATAATTAAGTCGGGTTTACAAAAGTAAACCCGACTTAAATTTTATATTTCTAAACTAGACTTTAATTCTACCAGCTTCTCTAAACTGTCAGTCTCAAAATAAACCCTGAGAAGCGGCTCAGTCCCGCTTGGACGCACCAGAATCTTGGAAGTCTCACCGAGCATCAGTTTTACCCCGTCCATTGTGTCAATCGAGGTAACAGGGGAGTTACCAACAGACTTAAATTCTTTTACTTTTTCCAAAATCTCTTTGATTTCATCCTGATTGTCAAGCTTTATGTCAATCCTATCCGTGTAGAACCTCGCACCAGCAAGCTCATAAAGCTCTTCCTGAAGCTCAACAAGCGTCTTTCCAGAACAAGCCATGGCTTCCAGAATCAGTAAGTTTGCAATCAGCCCGTCTTTTTCAGGAATGTGTCCTAAAATACTCAACCCGCCAGACTCTTCGCCGCCAATGATTACCCTGTTTTTGCGCATTGCCTCGCCCACATGCTTGAACCCGACAGCCGTTTCAATAACTTCAACCCCGAGTTTTTTTGCAACGCAGTCAATTAAGAGACTTGAGCCAATTGTTTTTACAACAGCTCCTTCAAAGCCTTTATCCATAAGGTGTTTCAGGAGTATTGCAATAATCTCGTTTGGTGAAACATACTCTCCGTTTTCGTTTACAACTCCAAATCTGTCTGCATCTCCGTCGTTTGCAAGCCCGATTGAATTTTTGGTTTGTTTGACTTTTTCAATTAATTCTTTGAGGAATCTTGGTTTCGGGTCTGGCATTCCGCCTCCAAACTCCGTGTCATGGAACATGTGCAGAGTCTCAAACGGGATTCCATGGCTCTTTAGAATCTCATCAAAGTACCCGATAGAGGCAGAATAAAGTCCGTCAAAAATTATATTTGTCTTGAGTTCTTTTATCTTGCTATAATCAACCAGAGTCTCTAAATGTTCGTAATACTTTGGTGCAAAATCTATCTTGTGCAGGCTTCCAGATTTTTCCGAGTCAGGAAATTCCACGTCAAGGTTTGCCACAATCGCGTCTGTAATCTCGCTTGTAGCAGGGCCAGCGTAGTCCGGAATAAACTTCATCCCTAAATACTCCGGAGGGTTGTGGGATGCGGTAAACATTATAGCGCATGCGTTTCGAAGCTGCGCGTTATAAGCAAGCACCGGAGTTGGTACAACTCTGTTTGAATAATAGACAGAGAAGCCTTTGGTTTTCAATATTTCTGCGCACTGCATTGAAAAAGTGTCGGCGCATCTTCTCGGGTCGTAGCCAATGAGGATTGGTTTTTCGTACCCGAAAGTATCGTAAACATACTTGCCAATAGCAAGTGTTACGCGTCTCACGTTTTCTGCTGTAAACTCTCTTTCAAGGACGGCTCTCCAGCCGTCTGTACCGAATTTGATTCCCATTACTTAGCAACTTTTACGTTCATAGGGTCAACAGCGTAGGTTGTACCGCCTTCTTTTTCAGTGAATATTACAGGAATATTTGCTGTTCTTGTGCAGGCTTTAACCGTCCAGATTTCTTCCCAGCTGCCGTTTGCTTTTTGTTTAGAAACCTTTGTGTCAACAATATTGAAGTCCTGGCAGCCTGGTTCTGCAACTCTTAGAGCAAAGGAATATACTGAAAATAAAGTGTCTGACTGCAATTTTGTGTCAGCGATTGATTTGCCTTTCAAAGGCACTGTTCTGTCGAAGTTATATGCAAATGCTGCTGTAGATACTGCAATTAGTCCCAATAATAACAATAATTTTTTTGTCATATTAAAATCCCTTTCGCTTATTCTTTAATCAATGAATTAATTTCTGCAACCATTTCATCAGGATCGAATCCATGAACCTTAGCACCTGCTTCGAGGTTTTCAAATCTTGCAGCAGCGCAGCCAATGCAGCCAAGGCCGTATTTCTGGAAAACTGCAAGAGCTTCCGGATGCTGTTGCACAATATCCAAAATTCCCATATCTTTTGTAACTTTCGCCATAATTAACTCCTTATATTGACTTTTTAAAATAAATTCTTAAAAGAATACAGTAATTATAACATAACCCAATGAGGATTTAAATATGCAATTTCTCAAAAACTTTTTTAACCATGACAAAACCATCGTAGGCTTGAGCGGACTAAGGAAAAGGGTGGAATATATAAAAATAATTATTCCGGACAGGTACAAAAAAGCGCAGCTGACAGATATTCAGAATAATTATTTACTTCTCTAAAACCAAAACAAAAGAGCCGATTTTTCAATCGACTCTTTTAATTACTGTTTATTTCTCAAAATTATTATTCGATAATTTTGTCAACAACACCAGCACCAACTGTTCTACCGCCTTCACGGATAGCGAATCTCATACCTTCTTCGATAGCTACAGGGTTGATAAGTTCAACTTCCATAACTACGTTATCACCAGGCATTACCATTTCGCCTTCGAATTTGATAGAACCAGTAACGTCAGTTGTTCTGATGTAGAATTGTGGTCTGTAACCAGGGAAGAATGGAGTGTGACGTCCGCCTTCATCCTTTGTCAAAACGTAAACGTTAGCTGTGAATTTTGTGTGTGGTTTGATTGAACCAGGCTTACAAAGAACTTGACCACGTTGAATTTCAGTTTTGTCGATACCTCTTAACAAAGCACCAACGTTGTCACCAGCTTGACCTTGGTCAAGTTGTTTTCTGAACATTTCAACACCGGTAACAGTTGTTTTCTTAGTTTCGCCAAGACCAACTAATTCAACTTCGTCACCAACTTTAACAATACCACGTTCTACTCTACCAGTAGCAACTGTACCACGACCTGTGATAGAGAATACGTCTTCAACCGGCATCAAGAATGGTTTGTCCAAATCACGTTCTGGAGTTGGGAAGTAAGAATCGATAGCGTCCATCAATTCCCAAATCTTGTCAACCCATTTGTCTTCGCCACGTTGTACGCTTGGGTTAGCTTGAACAGCTTCCAAAGCTTTAAGAGCTGAACCGTGGATGAACGGAATGTTGTCACCGTCAAATTCGTAAGAAGAAAGAAGTTCTCTAACTTCCATTTCAACAAGTTCTAACAATTCAGGGTCATCAACCATATCGCATTTGTTCAAGAATACAACAAGGTTAGGAACACCAACCTGACGAGCAAGCAAGATGTGTTCACGAGTCTGAGGCATAGCACCGTCAGTAGCAGCAACTACAAGGATAGCACCGTCCATCTGAGCAGCACCTGTAATCATGTTTTTAACATAGTCAGCGTGGCCTGGGCAGTCTACGTGTGCGTAGTGTCTAGCATCTGTTTCGTATTCTACGTGAGCAGTAGAGATGGTTATACCTCTTGCTTTTTCTTCTGGAGCAGCATCGATTTCATCGAATTTTCTTGCTTGTGCTTTACCAGCAGCTGCCATACAACCTGTGATTGCAGCAGTCAATGTTGTTTTACCGTGGTCAACGTGGCCTACTGTACCAACGTTAACGTGTGGCTTTGTACGTTCAAACTTTTCACGTGCCATGAGATTAATCTCCTTCTTTGATTAAATATACTACGTTAACTTACTATACTAAGTTATATTATAATTTTAGTCTCTCAAGAAATATTGTCAATCATTTATCGCGAGTCCCGCTTATTTGACATCATCCTTGATAACGATTAAATTCTTAACAATTTTCATTGCGCAGGTTGGAAAAACTACTTCAGAAAGCCCGTCAGCAATACTGATTATGCTTCCGGCTTTAAGCGTAACGTCTTCGCCCTTGTACTGAAATGTGTAATCTTCTTTTCTGTCTGATCTGATGGTAATCTGATTGTTCATAATTTACTCCTATGTTATACGTGAAGATAGGAATGGCAAAATATTTTACCATTCCTATTTAAACTTATGCTGACTTTTTTCTAAAATTAGTCAAATACATAGCTGATGATTGCAGCTTCTCTAGCTCTTTTGATAGCCTTTGTAATCAGTCTCTGGTGCATAGCGCAGTTGCCTGTTACTCTGCGTGGAATGATTTTTCCAGCTTCTGTTAAGTATCTTTTAAGTTTTGCTGCATCTTTGTAATCGATAGTTTCTACGTGATCTGCGCAGAATGAGCAGGTCTTACGTTTTTTTCTATCTTGTGCATCTTGTTTTGCCATTGTTATTTTTGCCTTTCTAGCCTATCTACTTCCCCTCTCCTTTTTAATAAACTTACAAGCCTGTCGTTCAAATCCAAGCTTATTTTATTTACCTCGAGAGGGCTAGGGTGAGGTGTCAACCCGCACCGTATTTTATATTCCCATTAAAACGGGATTTCGTCTTCGCCAATTAACTCATCAGAAAATTCTTCCTGAGAAAATTTAACGATGTCTTCTCCTGAACCGGCAGAAGAAGCTGATGAACCTGTGCCTGATGAAGCGCCCATCATCTCAATTGCGTTTGCATCAATCTCATAGATTCTTCTTTCAGCACCGCTGTCATTCTTTACAGAAGTAATCTGGATTCTGCCTTCAACAAGCACTCTGTCGTCTTTTGAGATTCCTGAAACGACTTCATCAAGCGCTGCGCGTTTTGCCACAACTCGAATAAGCATTTCTTCTCTTTCGCCGATGTTGAGCACGAATGATGATACCGGAACATTGTTTTGTGTGAAACGTTTTTCCGGTGCTCTGAATACTGAACCTGTTACTACTGCTTTTGCTAATGACATTTTTTACTTTACTTCCTTACTTTTATTGGTACTCCACCGTATTTTGCTATTGTTACTACTAATTTTATTTAAAACTACCTTGCAAAATACTGCTTAGCACCAGTGTTTTTAACTTCACTTTCTGATTTATACAGTTTGAGCTTTTTTAGCTGCTTCCATAAACATAAATCTTAAAACATTTTCGTTCAATTTAAGATTTCTTTTAAATTCAACAATTGATTCAGCCGGAAGTGAAATAATCATTGAAGTGAAGAATCCGTCTCTGTAGCCCTGTACGTCATAAGCTAATTTTTTTCTACCCATTTTGTCGATAGAAGATACTTCGCCTTTGTTAGATTTAATTTCTTCAGAAATTTTATCTACAACCTTGTCTAATTCATCAGAATCAAGGCTTGGTTTAAATACCGCTAATAATTCATAGTTTTTCATAAAATAATTCTCCTTATGACACCATGCTATCATAAACAAACATTCATGCAAGTAGTGTATTACTTTTCAGCTTTTACTATTTTCGTAAGTTCGTCAATTTGTTTTTGCATGCTATCAATCGTTTTTTGCTGCTCGTCAATTGTGCTCTTCATCCTTGTATACCTTAAATCAAGCTCCTTGACTGCGTTGATGAGGGCGTAAAACATATCTTCCATTCGGATTCTCAAGAATCCGTCCTCGCCTTTGGTTACGGCATTAGGAAAAACTTTTTGCAAATCCTGTGCCATTACGCCAACATGCGGAGTTTTGGATTCGTCTTTTTTGAAAGTATAGTGGTAGAACTCTAATTTTTTAAGAGCGTCTAGACCATCAGTGTATTTAGCCCCGACATTTTTAAGACGTCGGTCGCAAGCACCTGGGATTCCGGTTGACCAGCGTCTTAATCCCCCCAAGCTGTCCCAGCCGCCTATACCGCCGCGCATTCCGCGATTACCAAGGTGGGCCCAGATAGCAACATCATCACCGCTTAAGTACTCACCAATATATGCATGTCTTCTAAAACGTACATCGCCGTCAACAACGAGATTCCCCGGAATGTATACAGTATGACTTGATGTTCCCAAAACAATCTGATAGTTTGTTGACGTTTTAGCGTCGCTTCCGATTGCTACGGAGTATTCACCTTTGGCTTCTGCTCTACAGCCCAAAGCTGTTGCAAATCTTTTTGTTGCTGCTGCTCCACCACCAATAGCGGTTGAAGCGTGAGCGCTTGCTGTTGTTTTCATGTTAGCGCCAGATGTTCCGGTTTCGACAAAAGAGCCTATAGCAAGAGAGGCTGTACCTTTTGCAACTGGGTATTCTCCAATAGCAACTGGGGCGCCATAACCAGCTGTATTTTTTTGTGCCAGAGCGCCTAAGCCAATAGCTACTGAGCCGCTTGCACTATTAGCGCTATCTGTTTGGGCACCGTTGCCAATAGCTATACTGTTATTGCTTACAGCTTTTACATTGTTGCTTCCGATTGCAATACTGTTATTCCCGAGGGCTCCGGAGTCGTTACCAAAATATCCAACTGCAACGCTTGATGTTCCTGTTGCTTTTGTATAAGAACCCAGAGCAACTGAGGTTGAGCCTGCCTCTGCTCCGTAACCTCCGGCCAAGGATGCCGAGCCGGCTTTCGACCCTGCACCCACAGCTGTTGAATAATCTGCTGTTGTCTGTGCGCTATTGCCGATTGTTACTGTATTTGTACCTGACAGTGATTGATTACTGCCAAAGGCGATTGAGTTGGATGGGATTGTTGCGCTTGAGATACCGGCTCTTCCTGATGGGTCGGCTGTTACTTGCATGACTTCATCGCCTTTGCCGAAGGTGAGTTGGGAGTTGGAGTTTCCGCAGTCGATGTAGAGGCGGGTGTTTACGCCGGTTGGGACTTTGGATGCTCCGATTACTGCTGTGACATCTTTTCCAGCCATGTTAAATGCTGCGTTGCCTTTGGTATCGATAAACACCCAGGGGTTTGAGTTTGATGATGAGGCGCTTTTGCTCATCTTTTTGCTCACAATGGGTGCGGTTGCGGCTGCGATGATTGACATAATCAGCAGCACTATCATCATTTCCATCAATGAAAATCCGGTTCTTTTCACGTTCTCTTCCTTTCTATTCTTGTTTTGAAGAGCATTGAATGTAACACAATACTCATTGTGTTACATGTGCTACGCACGTAGACCGTCTTGCCCAGTCGGGATAAGGACTACAGGCTTGGCGCTTTTTGGCTGGTTTTGGGACTACAAATTGGGCGCGTTCCCTCCCTGGATGGGGAGGGTTAGGGTGGGGTACAGCCTTCTGCGCAAGGGCTTTAGCGGTTTGGGGTTGACCCCTCACCCCTGCCCTCTCCCTAAGGAGAGGGGGGTAGTGCTAAAGTCGCTCAGGGAGTTGCTTTTTAACCAGCATGATAGTATAATGTAACACAATGAGTATTGTGTTACATTATAGGTAACAAAAAGAGGCGAGACTTTCAGTCTCGCCCCTTTTTTGTTATAACCTATTTCTTTTCTACAGGTTTTGGTGTAACAACTTTTACATTTTTAGGATCGTATTTTTCATTCAAATACTCAATCTTAGCGTTCTTCATCAAACCTGCTGTGAAATTCTTCAACACCGAAATCTGTTTCTGGGTTTCAAGATAGAACTTAATCTCATCCTTAACCTTCTCAAACGGATTTGAACCAGCTTCCATACGGTCTGTAACCTTGATGATGTGGTAGCCGTAAGGTGATTTTACAAGCGACTCGCTTATTGTGTTTGGCTTCATTGAGAATGCTGCCTTTGAAAACTCCGGAACCATTGCTTCTTTTGGGAAGAATCCTAACTCGCCGCCGCGCTCTGCGCTCGCCTTGTCGTCAGATTTCTTCTGCGCAATCTTTTCAAAGCTTTCAGGTGATTTCTTAACTTCTGCTAGAACTTCGTCTGCTCTTGTTTTTGCAGCTGCCAACTTTTCTTCAACCTGCTTGTTTAAGTCTTCCGGTGAAATATCCGGATTCTTTGCCTTAATCTGCTGAATAAGCTCAATTGTGTTTGCAGAAATCAAAATGTGAGAAGCCCGAACCTGCTCTCCGTGCTTGAACTCGTCCTTGTGAGTGTCGTAATATTTTTTTGCGTCAGCATCTGTTACGTTGATTTTTTCTATTGAGTTAACAAGTTTTCTGATTTTGATTTGAGTTTTCAAATCCTCTGTAAACTGGTCGTTAGAAATATTTCTCTGCTTAAGAAGCCTGTTGAGCTCTTCTTTTGAGCCGACTTTATCGATTATTGTTTTGAGCTCGTTCTGAACATCCTCCTGAGTTGCTTCGATTCCGCGTTTTGCGATTTCTTCGTCAAGAAGAGTTTTTACGATAAGCTCGTTAACGATTTTTTCTTTGAAAATTCCGAACATCGGGTTGTCATCTGACTTAACCATGTTTTTTGAACCGCCGAAAGCTTTTAAGAAAGACTTGTCTACGTTCTTGTCAAACGACTTGTCAAAATCAGCCTGTGTGATAACTTTGTCGTTTACCTTGATAATCCCTTCGCTCTTGTGCATAAGCGTGCAGCCTGAAAGAAGCACGGTTGACAATGCAAGACATGTTAGTAGTTTTTTCATTAATAATACTCCTTATGATTTCTCTTCTTTGTGATATTTATCAGCAGTTTCTTTTATATAATAAAACAAACCGGACAAAATGTTAAACATTTCTTCAAAATCAGAACTCTGATTATTAACCAAAAGAATAGACTTCCCGTCCTCACAGGTTTTTGGAGCAACTGTAAATTTTACTTTCCTTAATATATTCCTATCTAAACCAGCCTTTATTATGTTCCACTCATAAGGCGTAAACGGAGAATAAACCCTTATGCAATCCCCTGCCTCCCTGATAATCGAGATTCCGCAGTCAGTCGCAATGAGCCTTAACTTGATAAGCTTGATTAAGTTCTCAACCTCGTCCGGAATGCGCGAAAACCGGTCTTTCCACTCTGATACAATATAATTAAGCTCAGTTTCGTTATTAACGTCAGAAAGCCGCTTGTATTCAATCATTTTTTGCTCTCCTGAGCCGACCCACTCGTCCGGAATGAAGGCTGTTACGTTGATGTCAACAATTGCAGGCTTGTTGGCTTTGATGCTTTCGCCCTTGAGCTCGTTTACTGTCTCTTCAAGCAGCTGACAGTAAGTGTCAAACCCGACATTCACCATGTGCCCGTGCTGCTTTGTGCCCAAAATGTTTCCGACTCCGCGGATTTCAACGTCACGCATGGCGATTCTGTAGCCGCTTCCAAGAGTTGTAAACTCGCGTATTGCCTTGAGCCTTTCTGTTGCCTCTTTTGAAAGCTCCTTGTTCTTTTTGTAAAAACAGTAACAGTAAGCCTGCTTGTCACTTCTTCCAACACGGCCCCTAAGCTGGTAAAGCTGTGCAAGCCCGAGCTTGTCAGCCTCATGGATAATCATTGTGTTTGCGTTCGGAATGTCAAGCCCGTTTTCAATAATCGTTGTGCAAAGCAAAATGTCCGTGTCATGGTTGTCAAACCCGATAATCACTTCTTCAAGCTGCTTCTCGCTCAACTGCCCGTGCCCGACCGCAATTCTTGCGTTTGGAACAAGCTTCTGAAGCTCTAACTTGAACTCCTCAATTGTTTCAACCCTGTTGTACAGATAAAACACCTGCCCGTCACGGTCAAGCTCATTTACTATTGCGTTCTTGACTGTCTGCTCATTGTATTCGCCCACAAATGTCTTAATCGGAAGCCTGTTTTGGGGCGGGGTGTTGATGACGGAAATGTCCTTGATTCCGGATAAGGACATGTAAAGCGTGCGCGGAATCGGGGTTGCTGACATTGATATGATGTCGATGTTTTCTCTAAACTCCTTGAGCTTTTCCTTGTGGCGCACCCCGAACCTGTGCTCCTCGTCGATTACGAGCAAGCCCAAATCCTTGAATATAACCTTGTCCTGCAAAAGACTGTGGGTTGCAACAACCACGTCACACTTGCCTGTTGCAAGGTTTTTGAGCGTCTCTTTTCTTTCCCTGGCACTCCTGAACCGGCAGAGAAGCTCAACGTCAATCCCGAACGGCTTAAACCTTTCTGAAATCGTCTGGAAATGCTGGAGCGCAAGAACTGTTGTCGGCACAATAACCGCAACCTGCTTGAGCGAGGTTACAGCCTTGAACATTGCGCGCATTGCAACTTCTGTTTTGCCAAACCCGACGTCTCCGCAAACAAGCCTGTCCATCGGATTCGGACTTTCCATGTCAGACTTAATCTGGTTGATTGATTTTAACTGGTCAGGTGTTTCAATGTATTCAAACGTGTCTTCCATCTCAAGCTGTAGCGGCGAATCCGGCGCAAACTCGATGCCGGTTTTCATTTTTCTTCTGGCGTAGAGCCTCAACAAATCGTAGGCAATAGCCTCGACCTCTTTTTTTACCCGGGTTTTTGTATTCTCCCAGTCGCTTCCGCCCATTCTGGAAAGCTTTGGCTTAATCTGACCAGAGCCCCTGTACCGGCAGAGCATGTTAATCTGTTCAGCAGGAATGTGAAGCTTGTCTTTGTTTGCGTACTCGATTGTCAGATAATCCTTGAGCTGCCCGTCAAACTCCTGCTTGGTAAGCCCCTGATAAACCCCGACCCCGTGAATCGAGTGGACAACATACTCACCTTCCTTGATGTCGTTTATGCTTTCAATGTACTCGGCTTTTTCCTTGTAATGCCGTTTTCGGTTTGAAGAAACCTCTTTCTGCCTCTTGTTAAAGAGTTCTCTGTCAGTAAGGAAAAGAATCTTTCCGTCTCTAAGCTCTGTGCCCTGCGAGGTCACGTTGTGGATATAATTAATATCAAAGATTCCGTATTCTGAAAGCACTTCTTTCACGCGCTCCTGAAAATCAGTCGCAATCGTTATCTGATAACCCTTGTGCTCGTCAAGAAAAGCTGCGAGCGCGTCCATGTCCGCGTCAAAAATCTGTACGTTTCTTGCATCAATGTCAATAACTTCGTTGTTCTCATCAGACAGGAAGTTATTCATGTAAATCTTCTGCATTCCGGCTGTTTTTTGCGTAATCTCAGCCCACGTAAAATGGTTTATTTCTTTTAGCGGGTAAATAAGGCTTGTTTTCAAAGCTTCGTTGTAAGCCTCAATAAACGTATCGTCAATCTGCTGGAATTTTGCTGACACCTCTGCAAATTCGTCGTAGACAATGATGTAGTCTTCGAAATAATCCAAAACGCTCACAAGCTCGTTGTTAAAATAAGACTGATAAACATTTACACCCTCAAAATAGCCCTCGTTCTCAAAAGTTTCTTTTAGTTCCGGCGGGAATCCTTCCGGTGCTTTTGAAGGCAAAACAAACTTATACAGAGGCTTAATATTTATCTCTTTGATTTTCTCGATTGATTTCTGGGTTTCGTTGTCAAAGAACCTTATATCAACAATCTCATCACCCCAAAACTCGATTCTCACAGGGTTTTCGCTCAACGAATAAATATCGGAAATATCCCCTCTTATGCTGAACTCTCCAATATCAGACACCATTGTGGAGCGCTTGTACCCGAGATTAACAAGCTTTTTCAGCAAGTCCTGCTGAGAAATACTGTCTCCGATTTTTAGTGTAAACGAGTTTTTTTCAAAAAAATCCTTTGCCGGAAATTTTTCAAGAAGCACTTTTGTTGGCGCAATAACGATTTCCGGAGCTTCGAGCAGTGTTGAGACCTGTTTTTGCCAGTCGTACAGATTTCCTGCAACTGTCTCATAGGGCGAAATATTCTGGTAGGGTATTGTTTTGCTGTCCAGTCCAAAAATCCGCTCCAAATCAGACGAGTATTTTAGTGCAGCCTGTTCTGTCGAGGTTACAAACAGGAGCTTTTTGCCGGAGAGTTTGTATATATAATTCACAAGCAAAAGCCGGCTGAAAGTGGTCAAACCCGTCAGCGTGAAACTTTTTTGTTTTTTTATGTTTCTGAGAAATTTGTCAAAAAATGAGCTGGATTCTAATTTCATTGGTTATTTAGTTATGGTTAGGGCTCTCGTATTCAATCCCCATTTCTTTTAGAGCAGAGATAAAGCGTTCTGCGCAGGCATGCTGAACTTCCGGCGGAACAACACGAAGAATCTCTACTGTTCTTGAGATTACAGGGTCTTTGTCGTACCAGCGGCTGCCGTTAACAGGCTTAACAAGGTCATAAAACCTGTCAAGAGCCTCTTTTGAGACTTTTTGCTCTAATTTGTCAAGAAAAACCACAGCATGCTCTTTGAGCTCATCCTGATAATTTTTCAAGAGTTCAATAACTTCTAATAATTTAGGGTCATGGTCGTACCAGCGCTTATAAGCAGGACTCATTAAATACCCCCTTTGCGTTGTTTGTTAAGTTCTCATCATCGTATCGAATAATCTTACCGCCCAGACTTGTAATCTTAGCCTCAAATTCTTCATACCCGCGGTCAATGTGGTGAAGCTTTTCAACAATTGTCTCACCGTTTGCCATTAAACCTGCAATAACAAGCGCAGCCCCCGCTCTCAAATCACTGGCAGCAACCGTTGCACCTGTAAGGTTTTTAACCCCCTTAACAATTGCGTGGTTTCTGTCCTGATGAATATCAGCGCCCATTCTCCTAAGGTCAGGTACCTGCATAAACCTGTTTTCGTACAGGCTTTCGGTGATTATCCCAACCCCGTTGGAAGTTGTTAAAAGCGTCATTGCAATCGCCTGCAAATCTGTCGGGAATCCCGGATAAGGCTGGGTCACAAAGTTTATTGAATTTAGCCTGTTTTTGCAGCTAACCTCGATTGCTGTAGGCTCTGCAAGCTTGATGCTTGCGCCCATTTTGATTAGCTTGTCGTTGAAAAACGTTAAGTGAGCCGGATAAACGTTTCTGATAATGGCTTTTCCTCTTGTTGCAACAACTGCAGCCATAAATGTTCCGGCTTCGATTCTGTCAGGAATTGTTGTGTATTCCGCAGAATGTAGGTTTTCAGCATTTACGCCGTTGATAATAATTTCAGATGTTCCTGCTCCCTGAATATCCGCCCCGATTGTGTTCAGGAAGTTTGCAAGGTCAATGATTTCAGGCTCCTGCGCGGCGTTCTGGATTCTTGTAGAGCCTTCTGCAAGCACTGCTGCAAGCATGAGGTTTTCTGTTGCCCCGACTGACGGGATATCCAGATAAATGTCAGCACCGACAAGTCTTGAAGCCTTTGCATGAACATATCCGTTTTCGATTTTAATCTTAGCACCAAGAGCCTCAAGTCCTTTAATATGGAAATCGACTCTTCTTTCTCCGATAGCGCAGCCGCCCGGAAGCGCAACGATTGCCTCGTGACAGCGTGAAACAAGCGCTCCGAGGATAATAAATGAAGCGCGCATTTTGCTAACGAGTTCGTATTTTGCGGTGATTGAAGTAATTTCAGAAGCGTCTACAACAACGGATTTTTCTTTCTTGTCATAGTCGTATTTTGCACCCAAATCGGACAGGACATTAAGCATGATTTCAACGTCTGTTAATTGAGGCACATTATAAATCTTGGTTTGACCTTTTACAAGGATGCTTGCTGCAAGGAGCTTAAGTACAGAATTTTTTGCTCCGCCTACAGAAACCTCGCCTTTGAGCGTTTCACCACCTTGTATTTTAAATTTCTCTGCCAAAATTCCTCCAATTCTAATACAATGATACAATTATTATAAAAAATTGTAAAGAGTTGAAAATCGTCCGTTTATCCTAAATAAACGCACCGCCGAGCAGATGCCCGTCATCTTTGTCGTAAAGAACACATGCCTGACCTTTTGCAATCGCTGAAACAGCCGGATTGAACGTAATCCTGATTTCGTCCCCGCAAATTTCAGCATGTGCAGGTACTGCCTGCATATTGTACCTGATTTTTGCCATAAAATCAAACTCCGCTTCTGTTTGAGGGTAGCTCCAGTTCATGTTTTTTAATACAAGTGAATCTGAATACAATTCATCCTTGTACCCGACATAAACCGTGTTTGTACCAGCGTCAATCCCTGTTACATAAAGCGCTTCCGGAGCTGCAAGCCCGATACCTTTTCTCTGGCCGATTGTGTACTGCCAGAACCCCTGATGCTGACCTAAAACTTTGCCGCTTGATTTTTCAACAAAATTTCCCTGCTTTGCTTCAAGAATATTATTAAGATACTTTTTCGTTGTCATAGGAGCCTTGATAAAACAAATATCCTGACTCTCCTTGGACGATTTTGAGGGAAGGTCGTTTTCTTCTGCAATCCTTCTGATATCGGATTTCACATAATCAGAAAGCGGAAAAAGCGTTCTCTCAAGCTGGCTCTGGTTAAGCAGGAACAAGAAATAAAGCTGGTCCTTATGCTCGTCAGAAGCCGGATAAAACTTCACAAACCCGTCATCGTGCTTAATCTTTGCGTAATGACCGGTCGCAATAAAATCCGCACCGAGTTCTTGTATCGCATAATCAAACAGCACGCCCCATTTCATATACTTGTTGCACATAATACAAGGGTTTGGAGTCTCGCCGTTCTTGTAGGATTCTTCAAAATACTTAATAACCTTTTCTTCAAAAACATCAGAAACATCAAGCGGGTAAAAAGGGATTTCCAGTTTTTCAGCAACCCTTCTTGCGTTTTGAACCACCTGTTCAGCCTCAGGAGATTTCGTGGTTTTGGCGGTTACGCCCACAACTTCGTATCCCTGTTGTTTTAAAAGCAAAGCTGTTACGCTGCTGTCAACTCCTCCTGATAGTGCGACAGCGACCTTTTTAGTCATCCAGAAGCACCTTCTCTCCGTAAGCTGTCAATCTGTATTCAGATGTCCCGACAAGCCCTGTCAAATCAGGCAGGCATTCGATGTAGTCGCGGTTAATTGCTTCCTGCAAAACTGCGTGGTCAATAATTACAGCTATGTTCTGCATTAATTTTGCGTTAAGCTGTTTTAAAGTGAATCTCGGTCTTTGTTCGTACTGGGTGAAATAATACGCAGTAAGAAGCAAGTAGTCTATTTTTTTCTCAACCTTGCGTCCGCTAATATAGTTTAAAAACGCGTTATCCTTCTTGATAGAAGGGCTCGGCTTAAACGAAAGCTCTGTTTGAGGTGACTGCATGGATGTTTCAAGAATATTGTCGAAACCTGTCTGCGGAGCATCGTTTACTGTTACCGGCGCAGCTTCCTGCTGCGGTTTTGGCGCTGCATAAAAAATATCAAGGTTCTTTTCTCTGGAATCCTCTACGACCGGCGCTTCTTCAACGGGTTCCGGTTTTGGCATACGCTTCAATTGTTCGTCAATTTTTCTCTGGGTTATTTCTTTTTCTGTATTGATTTGTGTGTTAACCATGTCTTTGCACTGTTTGACTTTGTGTTTCTGCGCGTATTCAGCGGCCTTTTTTACCCACAGCGCAAACTGCTCAACAATAAGTTCCTTATCAGAGGTTGATAGGCTTAATTGATACTTTCCCTTGGTGATTTTAAATGAATAAGTTGACATAATTTATCCTACTTGTCTTGCAATAACTCCTCGCGCCATTTGTTAAGCTGTTCTTCAACAAACTCCAAATCATCAGACTTTAATTCGATTTCGATATCGCCTTTTTTCATCTTGAATACGTATTCGTGCATATATCCTCCTTAATGAATAAAGTTTACATTAAAACTCGCAAACTTTCAAGTAAATATTGAAAAAATAAGTCGGATACTATATAATATGAAAAAAGGGATTGGATATGTCATTTACAGAAAGTATCGCACCAAATACGCTTAACAAGCTTGCAACTAACGATATGTCAGCCAAGTTTGAAAACATAACCTCGCAGCTCAAAACTTATCTGAATCAAGATGATAAGGAAGAAGATACCGAGGGTGAAGTTAAGGTTGAAGAATACGAAGACATCAATGTTTATAAAAACGCGCTTGAAGCGCTCTACGGTAACAAATCCGCAAACCCGCTTTTTCCGAAATTAAACAATCTTATGGGGAAAAAGGAAAACGATGTTGTGTCAGCCAAAAATTTCCTTGAAAATATGCAGGAAAAAGGCTTGAGCCGCAAGTCTGCACTAACGCTTTACTCTGCTATGAAAAGCTATTCAATCCTAAATTCATTCCAACAGAAAAATAATAGTTTTATAAGCGCAAAAATTTAGATTTACGGTTTTTATTATATAATATAAAAGTGTTAGTAAAGAAAATGAGGTTTTCTGACAAGATGAAAAAGATAGTTATTTGTACATTCCTAATCGCAGCCGGTGCTGCATCATTGTTGAATGTTAACAACAAAATCGAATCCACAGCTCCGGATTTCGGGTTCAAAAATTCATACGCAATTACTCTGGGCTATGACAAATCAATGAGCGAAAAAACAATAAAAGCCGCTGTTATTGACAGCTACTTTAGAGATATTGCTAAAAACGGTAAAATTATAAGATGGAACAAAAACTCATTCCCTCTCAATGTTTACATCCAGGACTCTGCAGATGTACCTGATTACTACAGAGAAATCGTTATGAGTGCTTATCAGGCATGGCAGAGAGCCAGCGAAGGGCTTGTAAGGTTTGAGTTTGTTGAAAACGCAGACGAAGCTGATATGAAATGCTATTTCAAAAACACTTCCGATAACAAAAACGCAATCGGTTCTCACGCTTTTTCCGTAAGCGGAAATAAAATTACTGATTCAACAATAGTTTTCAAAAAGACAGACGACAAGAATCATAACCTTGATTCAAAGCAGCTCTTCTCTTCTGCATTGCAGGAAATCGGGCATTCTTTGGGCTTGACCGGCAAGAGTATCAGTATCTACGATGTTATGTATCCGATTGGAACAAAATTCAACACAGAAATCACTCCGCGTGATTTGAAAACGCTTGCGCTTGTTTATTCTGTAGTGCCGGACGTTACAAACGTTCCTCCAACTCCGGAAGAAAAGGCTCAGATGTTTACTGTGGCAGAAATTCTCTCCACGCTCAATGTTCCTGTAAACGACAACACGAATGTGGACGAAGTTGTTGCTAACGATATCGCAACCCACCTTGCGCTTGCTGAGCAGCTTAGAAAACGCGCGCAGTACGACAAGGCTGCACAGGAATATCAGGCTGTTGCTCAAATGAAGACGGACAGAAGAAGCAAGTCAGAGGTTTATTACGAAGTTGCCGTTATGTATCTGGACGCAGAAGAATATGAAAAGGCAAAAAGCTGTGCGGAAATCGCATGTGCTACTGACATGAACGATTTGACTAACACGCTTCCTGCTTTGATTGATTACTATACAAAACGTTCTAACTCTGCTGTAGAACAGCTGGAAGCAATATTAAAGGAAAATCCTTACAACAAGCACGCTTACAAGCTGTTGTGCCAGATTTACAGAGACAAGCACCATGAAAATCTTCTGAACTCAACCATCAGAAGATACGGCAAAACCGCTGGTGAAATCGAAAAGTAATCCGGAATTATTAATACAAAGGGGCAATGTTACTCAAGTAACATTGCCCCTTTGTTTAGCTCTTAAAATCCGACTATTTTCTAATGTAGATGATTCTCAAACGATTTATATTAGGAGAGTAATCGAAAGGAGCCTCTTAAATGAAAAAAGAGTTAATATTAAGAGAACCTGATTTGTATTTTGACAGTATTCATACTGAGTTAAATAACTTTTTAAGAGATACATTTCTACATCCGAGTTTCTCAAATCCGCTTGACATAAAGAAAAATTCTATCTGGCGTCCGGCAGTAGAGGTCAAGCAAAACGATAAAGAATATAAAATAAAAGTTCAACTTCCGGGAGTCAACAAAGACGATATTGACGTGGAATTGGATAATGATTTTATGACAATTACCGCTGAAATTGAGGAAGAAAAGGAACAAAAAGAAGAAAAAGAAAAGAACGAAAAATTCCATACCTGCGAATTTAGGTACGGAAGATACCAGAGAACTCTTTCTTTTGACCAGCCTGTAAAAGCAGACGAAGCAGAAGCAGAATACAAAAACGGCGTTCTGTGTATCAAACTTCCAAAACAAGACATGGAACAGGCAAAAAGTAAAAAACTAACAATCAAATAATTTCGCCACCTTTGACCCACAGGTATGTTTTAGAGAATTTAGGATACCTGTTTATAGAGGCAGAGTCTTCGAGAGGTCATACGTGGTAAAGGGCGGCTTTGAGTCTGCCCTTATATATAAAAAAGAAAAGCCTTGATATTTGTAAGGCTTTTCTTTTTTTATACTAACCATTTGGCTTAATACTAGTGTGGAGGGCTTTTTAACCTGTTGAACCGGCTGAATGTGCCATGCTTTCGTATGGTTTAAGGCTATTTTGAGTGGAGCTCTGTTTATTAGCCGAATGGCTGATAAATTTTTGATAAAAATTGTTTCGTGAATCTGAAATAATTTCGCTGTTTTTTGAAAAAATAGTTCTATGAATGCAATATCTCGCTTAAAAGACTATTATAATGTATGGCAAAAAGGAGCACAATACACGAGAATATAATTATAGACAAAGGAAAGTGAAATATGAAAGAAAACACTCGTTTAAGAAATTTAGGAATTAACATCAAGAGCGAACGTCTAAGACGCAGCATCTCTCAGGAAAGACTTGCAGAACTTACAAACATCTCAAGAAACTCTGTAAGCTTAATTGAAACAGGCAAAATCAACCCTACAATTTTGAAGGTTATTGATATTGCTAATGCTTTGGACGTAGATATCAAGCTATTGTTAAGAGAAGTTTAAGGGTTAATAATTAACCCTTATTAATAAAAAAATCTAAACCAATTGGTTTAGATTTTTTTAACTCGAAAGTTTTATCTTCATTTTAAACTTTCATCTCTTTTTCAAACCCGAAAAGTGAGCTAACTGACTCATCGTCGTGGATTCTTGATATTGCCTGACCGAGCAGCGGTGCTATTGAGAGCTGCTTGACATTTGATGGTAAATCTTCCTTAGCCCAAGGAATGGTATTTGTAATAATGCACTCTTCAATCGGTGCATTTTTTAGTCTTTCAATTGCCGGACCGGAAAATACTGCGTGCGTTGCTCCAACGTATACAGCCTTTGCGCCCTTGCTCTTGAGAAGCTTGGAAGCCTCACATATAGTACCTGCTGTGTCAATTATATCGTCAAACATCAGGCAAACCTTGTTTTCAACATCTCCGATGATATGAGCAGCAATTGCTTCGTTGTGCTTGTCACGACGCTTGTCAATAATCGCAATCGGACAGTCAAGCTTCTTGGCAAAATGCCTTGTTCTGTTAGCGCCGCCCATGTCCGGACTCACTGCAACCATTTCATCCGGATTTATGCCAAGACTTTTTACGTAGTCAACAAGAATCGGTGTTGCAAAAATGTGGTCAACAAGAATGTTGAAGAATCCCTGAATCTGCCCTGTGTGCAGGTCAACCGCAAGAACCCTGTTGGCTCCGGCTGTTGTGAGCAGGTCTGCTACAAGCTTAGCTGTGATTGCTTCACGACCGGAAGTCTTTCTGTCCTGACGCGCATAACCGTAATACGGAATAACCGCTGTGATTGTTTTTGCGCTCGCTCTTTTGAACGCGTCAATCATTATGAGCAATTCCATTAGATTTTCATTGACCGGGTTGCAAATCGGCTGAACCAAAAACACGTCATCACCGCGGATGCTTTCCTTAACCTGAACATAAATTTCGCCGTCAGCAAAATTCTTTACAACCATAGGGCCGACTGTTGTACCAAGATAGTCTGCAATCTCCTGTGCAAGCTTGGGGTTAGAACGTCCTGCGAATAATTTGATATCGTGAGTCGGATTTACAGCTCGTTCCAGCTGCGGATAAGTCATTTCAAGCACCATAATGAAAATCCTTTCTTAATTCTCAATAGTTGAATATAAATATTTTATAACATATATCGATTTTGCAAAAGAGTTTTTTACAAAATATTAAGTTGTATTTATTATAAAACAGGTAAAAATATTTTTTGCGCAGGTGCTGAATAGTTAAATTAGTGAAAGCTTACATTCTGGTTTAATATCCAATACTTGCAATGTATCGTGCAAGCTCTTCTAAATTACCCGCTCTTTTCAATAGCTCATCACACAGGTTTCCCGAAGGTGATGTATGTGAATGATATGGATTAATCGATTTTATTGCCTCTATTAATAAGTACCTGTCACCACCGAAATTTAATGCCTGATTTAATCTATAGAAAATCATTTCCATTTGATATGAATTAACTCCATATTTATTTTGATACATATTAGAAAGCCTTTGTAGGGCGAACGAGCCAGGAACATAGCTTGCACGAAGTGCGCAATAAAATTCTTCACTGCTGTTTGGAATTGCGTTTACAAGTCGATCGTCATAGTAATTATGGGGTGGTTGATTTTGTTGGTTTGTCCGGTTGGAATAGTCAAACTTTCCATAATTACCTGCATTTTTCCAAAATTCATCCCAATTGCCGGATTGCTTGGCATTCAAAATAGCATTCCATACATTGTTTATACTGTTTTGTCCGGAATATGTATATACTTCACCCCCGTTGTTTTTCCAATCCTGGGTAAATCTTTCCACCTCAATCCTCCCCCCTTCCCCCATATAATCATACACGTTCAACCCCACCCCCGGAAAATACCCACGCCCGTACACATCCTCGCCAACCTTGCCTAACCCATACCCCTTGTCACCAACCCTCTTCGGCT
>CATLDC010000010.1 GCA_949902595.1 uncultured Candidatus Melainabacteria bacterium
CACCCCGAAAAGTATGGCTACGAGAGGGTTTGAGACCCTATACATAGGATGTAAAGCTCTTGAGTTTCCATACTTCATATTTATATAATTCCACATATTGGGAAAAAGATAACGCTTTAGGGTAAAATCTTTACAAAATTTTACATAGTAGATTAGGAGATGAGCAGCCCCTTGATTTTTGGTTTTGTGCATATTACTATCAGTAATGTAGAGTGCTTACGCCAATATGACACTCACACAAAAGGGGCAATGACCTGTAGTCGATGGCAGGCCAAATCTCCGCCAAAAAGGAAAAAACAAATGAATTTAAAGAACAAACAGGAAATCATTGAAAAATTTGGTGCTAACGCAAAAGACACAGGTTCTGCAGAAGTACAGATTGCAATGTTGACCAAGAAAATTTCTGAACTTACCGAACACATGAAGGCTAACAAAAAAGACTTTGCTACAAAACGCGGTCTGTTGATGATGGTTGGTAAAAGAAAAAGACTTCTTTCATTCTTGAAAGAAAAGAACCTTGAAGGTTACAGAAGTCTTATTAAAGAACTCGGTATCAGAGGTTAAGTTAATTGAAAAATCCGGTTTTAATAAAACCGGATTTTTTTGTTCAAAAAAAAACCCGCAAAACGCGGGTAAAATTTTTGTAAGATGTAAGATGGGGTAATAAGTAAAAATCTCTTTGCTATTGCTTAAGAAGCGCTTCAACTTCTTTTCTAAGCGACTCCGTAAACCCTGCCTTTATTGTCGGATTGTTAGGGTTCTTGTTGACAACATCAAGGAGCGCCTTTGCATTAGCCTTTGTTTTGTTTGCGCAGAATGCACTGCGTGCTTTATTAAAATCTTTTATATCGTTTATTTGCTGATTAGTTTCCTGTTCTTTTTGTGTATCCTGTACAGCTTCCTCTTCAGAAGCTGAGGATTTTTTCAAAGTCAAATTTCCAAAAATTGAATTACCGCTCAAAATATTCATAATAGCGTTTGGCGCCTGCGTTGCAAGCATTGCACCTATTGCGCTGTGATTAGAAACACCGTTCATTCTGTTAATTAGAGCAGTGTCTTTTGCAGCATATTGACTATTTCTGATATCTGAGTAGTAACCCATCTTTTGAACTCTCTGTGTTTATGTCTTACATATATATAAAGTAAACAAAAACTCCACGATTTCAGTTTCGGGGAGTTTTGTTACAAAAGTTAATAATTATTAGTTTTCCAAAAGCCATTTGTCTACGAGTTTGATTTCCTGTGCGTATTTTTCAGCAAGTTTTGGGTTAGAGTCAGACATTTCTTTGATTTTGTTAGCATAGGCTTTTTTCTGTTCCGGGTCTTTGCATTTGATAAACTCGTTGAATCCTCTTTTGATTTCAGCCTTTGTTGCCTGATTTCCGTCAAGGCTGTAAGAATCATTCATGCATTCTTTTTTTGCTCTTGTAAGGAAGTTTCCATCAGCCTTATCCAAAGTCTGCTCGCTTGCCTTTGGCTGCAAGTTATCGCGTTTGGTTTTCAAATCTTTCAGGTCGTCAGTAAGTGTTTCGATTTCGGCTTCGAGTGCAGAAAGCTTAGTTTCTGCGTTTTCGATAATCTTTTTCTGTTTTTCTACTTCTTTATCAATTTCTTCATTCTTTGCTTTTGCGTCGTTCAAAGCTTTTTCAGCATTATCGAGCGCGGCCTTGTTTTCAGGAGTTGGTTGAGCGTCGTAAGCCTTGCGTGCAGTAGCAACATCGCTTTCAAGGGACTGGGTCAGAAATTTTTGTCCTTGAAGTGATTTGATTGAGTTTTCTGCATTAAGTTTTTCTGTTCCGAGTTCTGTTGCCTTAGCAGTTTTGTCCAGCAAGTCTTCGGATTTTGTCTGGATTTGTTTATTGAGTTCAGAAACTTCTTTATTGTAATCAACTTTTGGTTCTTTTTGGGCTTTGATTGACTGGTAAGCCTGCGCGCCTACGCTAAAGAGGGCTCCGGCAACCTGGAATCCGGCCATTTTATCATAATCAACTTCGCCATAGCAATTAGTAAAAGCGTTGCCGCCGAGCATGTTTCCGATTTGGAAATTACCGCCGAATCCGCCCATTGCATTGCCGCCACCGATAAAGTTAAGACCAGATTGGAGGAAGTTTGTCCCGGTCATGTTATTCATATTCAAGTTGTACATGTTTGTAAATGTCATCTTAATATCTTTCCATCTTAGTCTTACATATATATAAAGTATGTAAGGAATAGGCGATTTCAAGAGGGGAAGAATTTGTTACAAAAGTTTACAAAATAATAAAAGGCAAGATAGATTTTTTGCGTTAAACGAGTCTACGGTTTTTGCTTCAATGAACTCAGATTCATTGAAGCAAAAGACCTACGCTCTCTGCAAAAAATCCGTTCGAACTCCAAAAAGGAGCTTCTCGTCTCACTCAATACAAAGATAAAGCCTCAATGGATATAATCCATTGAGGCTTTATCTGGGCATGAAGAGACTCGAACTCCCACGCTTTCGCACTAGTTCCTAAGACTAGCGTGTCTACCATTCCACCACATGCCCGTATTCAGTTGTCACAATAGTTAATATACCAAGAGCATAATCATTTGTCAATGCAAAAAGGCGCCTGGATAAATCCAGGCGCCCGTTTTATTAATACCTGTAAATTACTTTCCAGTTATTATCAGCAATTGAGCCTGCGCAGGTCAAACCGTTAGTAACAGTTGTCTCATCACAAGAGCCTTTCCAAGCATCAGCAGTTGCATCTGAGTATGCCTTTGCCTCTGCATTCCCGCCATGAGGGATAACAGAGCCGGAGTTATCAAGAACAAGATTGAAAATATCCTTACCAATCTTATTCGGTTTTGTATCAAACCCGTTGATATCATAATAAATCTCTGCAACTTTGCCTTTGTATGAGCCCTGTGCGTTATCCCTATCAGGAGCCTGCAAAGATACTGCAAATGCGTCACCAGCTTTTAATGTAAACACTTTAAAACCATCTGCACCAACCAAATCCGTACCGACAAAATCTTTTGGAGCTGGTGTACCGGCATCCATTGTTCCATCTGCACGGCCTTCAATATATTTCTCCAACTCTGTCAGGTATTCATCAGCGTCAGCTACTGCGCCTGAAATTGTGTTTGTTTCTTTATCAGCCACCAAAAATTCGTTGGCATTTTCCAAAGTGCTCATAAACTTTCTGATGCTTGGACCAACTTTTGCTTTCTGGTAACCGCCCACAAGTGTCGGGGTTGTCATCGCTGCAACAACGCCGATAATTGATAGGGTTATCAATACTTCTGCAAGAGTAAAACCGAATTTCTTTCTCATAAATATAAAATCCTCTCTATTATTATACGGACATAAGTTATTTTAACATTTTTTATGTGCTTAGTCCAGAGCAATAATAAAAAAGGCGCCGGCTTGAAAGCCGGCGCCTTTTAAATCTCAAATTATTGATAAAGCGGTGCCAATTTCTTTTCCTGTTGCGGAATCACACCCTCTGTAATTGACTGGTAAACCCTATAGTCAATTGCAGGGAAGCAGTTATCAATGTCCTCGATTTCTTTCAACTTGCCTTCATCAATGTTTCCTGACTCAATCATGTCAGCGATAAGGCTAAATCTGTCAACATGCTCGTTGAATCTGTCTGTAGCATAATCCTTAGCCTGCCATGTTGTAATCAAAAATGGCCAGTCTGAACTCTGTAGAAGCAAGTTTTCTCTTGCCAGCTGGTTAAGAGCCCTAAGAAGCAGCTTGTCTTCCGGCAACTCAGCATGGTTATCAACAATCTCACTCATACGTTTTTCGCAAGAGTGGATAATCGGCCACATCCATTCTGTCAGGTGGTTCATCCATACGTAGAAGTGACCGCCCTGTCCCCATGAACTTTCCGGAATCTGGATAGCTTCTTTTGGCGGATACTTGGTTACGTATTCACCAGCTGTAAGTCTTTCAACTTCAGGAAGATAGTCATTAAACTTCTTAATAACCTGCTTGATAAACTCAACACCTTCAAACCACCAGTGCCCGAAGAGTTCTGTATCAAATGAAACCATTACAAGACCCTCTTTGTTCTTAGCAAGCTTGTAGTCATTCAACAGGTGATAAATCAATGTTGTGTAGTGATCAGAGTTCTCGTTAATCTTGTTCATTGCAAGCACCGGATCGTACAACATTTTGTCACCCAAATCTGTTGTTGGAGAAGTAATTCTCCAGTAGTGCATGCCGGACTTGTCATCCTTCTTGTGGAACTCTCTGAAGCAGCCGTCACCAGGGTATCCGTCAGCAGCTGACCATACCTGATAACCAGCCCTGTCGTTACGTCCCATTACAGCAACCTGAGCATCAGGAAGCCAGTAAGCTGCATAAGTATCATAGCCTGTTGCAGGTCTTTCCGGAAGCGGAATATATTCGATGTTTCCGTACATACCAATTACACGTCTGTTTCCAATAGAATTTCCGCCTTCAATTACGTGAGATTCTGTAAAGAAGTAGTGAATATCGTTGTTTTGAAGCGTTACTTCAATAGCCGGTCTCCAGTGTTTTTTGCCGTCTTTGCCAACGTATTCGTAACCCTGACGGTAAGCACATTCAGGAAGCCATGCTCCGTAAGCTTTCTTGCCAAACAGTCTTTTTGTTGTGTCCTGACCAACTTTGAACTGTGCGTTCAGGTTGCTGTCAGTTGCAAGAAGCGGAGAGAATCCGTGTGTTGCACCTGAGGTTGTAATTTCAATACAACCAAGGTCTTGATATTTTTTGAAGTATTTAATCAGATTCTTTTCGTACTTGTTGACAAAATCGTCACGAAGTTTGTTCCACAAATCGAAATAGTATTTTGCAAGATATTTCAAGTGTTGAGAATGAGCAACCTTAGGGTCAGGATATCTGTCCAAATCTTTTGAAACAGCCTTGATTCTTGAATCAATGTACTCAACAAACCCGTTTTGCAAATGTTCATCATTTAATTGCTCAGCAAGAATTGGAGTAATACCTACTGTCAATTTTGCTTTGATACCTTCGTCGTATAACTCTGAAATAGCGTTGAGCAAAGGTACATATGTTTCAGCCATGCATTCGTAAAGGTTTTCTTCTCCGAATGGCCACATCCCTGCTTTCCTGTAGTACGGCAGGTGGCTGTGTAACATAAATACGAATTGTCCTACTGACATATTTGCCTCCAATCATCTTCTCGTGTTTTTTGTTCTTGAATATATATTTTTACATTATTATTTATAACATAATCTTACCAGAAAAGTAACTCTTAAGTATTAACTCACCGGAATAATGTTACAATTGTTAACTAAGTTTTAGGGGGCACTATGCCCGAGATGCAATTATATAAGGATTATATCCTCAAAAATTAATTATCCGATTGTAAACATGTAGTTATTATTTTTTGAGCAGGTCGCGCAAAAATCTGTTTCTGCTGTTACGGAAGATGAGAAATCTTTGAACGAGCTTCCGCATCTTCCTCTGTAATCGTTAGCAAGGAAAGGGCAAGCGTAGACGCCGTTCTGGGAAAGCGTACGACCGTACATGCAATCGGTTTTTAAAGACGGTTTTGCAAAGTTTTCGTCATCAAAAGACGGGTGAGAAACCGCAATCTGAATATCGGTATTATGAATCTCCTGTTCCTTAAAAATCTGGTTAAACATTTCCATGATTTCAGAATGTTCAAGATTGTAATGGTTCTGGATAGATAATACAGATGTAAAATTGTATCTGCTAAGATTTTTCAGAGCATAAATTGTTTGTCTGTAATGCCCGCGATAACGTACTTTGTCGCTATCAAGTTCGTTATAGTGAGCGACAGAAAGTTTGAAGAAAATTTGATTTACGCCCTCGTCTTCTACGCGTTTCAGGAAACGGATTTTCTTTTCGTTAAGAAAACTTCCGTTCGTGCAAATACAAACATTGCATCTTTTGAGGCACAATCTTAAAATAGCGTTAAAATCAGGATGGGTCATTGGTTCAGCCCCTGTAAGATAAATGCAGTAGAGATTTTCGAATTTCGTATCATTGAGTGCGTCTTTTATTTTATCAATTGAGATAAAATCTTTGACATTTCTTGTCATTGGAAAATCGATATAACATCCTGCGCAGCGTTGATTACAGTTTTTTGCAGTAAGTTCTATAAAAAGATTGTTTAATTCTTCAAGTTTGTAAACCGGTGCTGTATAAATGCTGTTGCTCATGAACTCCTCCTGTATTAATAATTGACTAAACCATGTTAGAGCAAGCAAGTTATAAAAAAAATTATCGTCATGGGGTATAAATCAGGGAAACAGATTAGCCGGTCGGGCAGGTTAGTTTTATGGCAATATTACGTTTTGTAAATATTGTTTGAAAATTAATCAATTTTACATCTTGTTGTGTTTTATATATTTATGTGTAAATAACGTAAGTGTAGTGTATGGCAATAAATCCAATTCTATACGAAAACCAGTGCAACAAGCTGTCTGAAATTTATCAGGACTATCTAAGCGTGCGGAATCTTGTCACAACAGATAAGGATGAAAAGGATTCCATCTTTGAGACTATTCCGATTTATAACAAGGCTAAAGAGCTTGCGCAAAATATTTCTTCAAAGGATTACGGGTGCACCTCGGCGCTCGCGACTCTTGCCATATTAAATGGACCGGAAGAAATCGGGGATTTGTTTTCTGCGATGAAGCAGATTAAGTCACAATTTACGGGAAAACCGTATAATCCACCGTATGATAATAAGATTGCGCAGCATCCGTTTTCGTTTTTCCAAGGCTCTATTCTAAGAGATTACATGAATCCGTATTCTCCTGATTGTATTTTTCCAAAATTGTCAAGACGGCTTTTAGAACTGGATAAGAGTTTGCTTGAAACAAAACTTGGAAAATTTATTTGTAAAAAAATGGGGATTGGAATTGACGATATTTCAACCAATATACGTAGCATTTATTATACTGATGACTTTCCTGATTTTATCAAAGCGAAAACATTTAAGACCAATAATCCATTTAAAGAATTAATTGCCCGAAGCATGGCTCGAACTCCGGTATTGAGCACAGCAGCAATTATTGGTATTGGCTCTATGCATGTTAAACATAAAGTTGACGATGGTGCAGATTTATTAAAAGAAATACGTAATACTGCATTAGGTATTGGCACAACAATTATCGGCGTTGGATCACTCGGAGCTCTGGGTGCAAAACATTTTGGCGCAACAGGCTCACTTCTTGGAGTTGCAGCAGGGACTTTAATTGGAGCAAAAGTCTCAGGAACGCTTTCTTAAAAGATTTTTAAAATTATTGATATCCTCACTTAGTGTAGCTTCTGATTGTATTGCAAACTTTTTTATGGCCTCTAGTGTATCTATAGCATCTTGAATAGACATCGTTTTAAAAGAAAAAGTTTCTGCCTTTATGCAAAACCGCAAATGATTAGATATATTCTTCACCATCCGATATTCCGACTGCGCTCTTTGCACATACTTCTGATTCACAGCCTGAAAATTCGGGCTTGGATTTACACTATTTACCTGCATATAAACTCCTTAACAAAATATATTATACCCCAAAAACCTCTCCATGAAAATCACTCCCGCCGGTTTTTATTAACTCCGGATACTTATTCGCAATCTTGACCACATCTTTTGCAGAATGAAATTTCACAATCCTGCGAAATCTCGGATAAGGATAATATGTTTCAATCCCGTCAAGACCACAAGCCATAAGCTTTTTCACTAACCCATCAAGACTCAAAGCCCAATAACATGCCGGATGCGCAAGCACTGCAATCCCGCCTGCTTCATGGATTGCAGAAATTAATTTTGGCACATTTCTTTTTGCAAAAAGTCTTATCAAATCACCCTCTGTTTCTGGTTTTGTCTTTGCAAGAAACGGCTCCAGCGCAGGATGGTTAACGTCAATTCCATAAGCCAGAAGATGAATGAAAACATAGCCGAACCAGCAATCAAATTCCACACCCGGAATCAATATCTCGTCCTTGTAAATCTTATGACCCTCAACTGTGTTGTGGTCGGTGATTGAGATAAGCTTGTAGCCGGATTTTTTTGCGTTTTCAACAATATCTCTGAACTCCGCTTTCCCGTCTGAAAAAGTCGAGTGGATGTGCAGGTTTACCTTGCCGGATTTGTAGTCTTCTTCTGTTAGATTTCTCATAATAATATCTTTATACTACAATAAAATATAAAAAAGAAGCGGAGAAAAAGATGGCAAAGAAAACACAAACACCACTTGGAATTTTTACCGAATCAATCGGGCTTTATTTTTCTAATTTTGATAAGTTTATTAAATACATGTCATTCCCTGTACTGGGGCAGATTGCCGGTCTGGGACTTGTGTTTCTCATAACTTTTTTCTACACGCAGAATCTTCCAACGCTTCTTGAAAAATTTCCCGCACTCAATAATTTTAATACATTAATATTATTATCTATTGTTATTACACTTCCCGGGCTCGCAATTTTTGTAAAAGCGTTCTGGGATTATCTTGTTGCATACGGTGCTGTAAACTCAATGGTCGAAAACCTGCTCAAATCAGGAAGAGTTTATGACTTTGACGCACATACGGAATTAATCAAGAGAAGAACAGTGCAGTTTATCGGACTGTGGTTCCTGTTCGGAATATTTTCCATAATTTCACTTTGCCCGCTTTTCTGGATAATCTGCGCAATACTCGCGGTTTATTTTGTACTCGTGTTTCAGGCTTTCACTTATGAGTCTGAACTCTCACCAATTGGCTGCGTAAAAAAGAGTATGTCACTTGTAAAAGGTCACTTTGCTTCAACATTTATGCTTATGGCTCTTGCCGGAGCTCTAACTTATGTTTTCATCCCGCAGGTCTTTAATAAGGTTTTCGAAATTGTCGGAATAAACAATTTCCTTTCTGATTTGATTCTTCCAATGGTAAACCAGCTTCCTTTGATCGAAACAAACAGCCTTCTTCAAACTTATGGCTTGAAAGGAATCGCAGGAAAAGATATTGCGATATTTACAATCCAGACTTTTGCTGCGCAAATCCTTATCCAGTATACACTCCCGCTACGCTCAATTCTGTGGTCACTCTGGTACAGAGAACTCGGAGGAAGCACCGCAAAAGAAACGGCTCCTGCAACAAAAAGCAAATCAAAAAAGAGACCGAGTGAAAAACTTATGGAAGAATCTCACAAAAAATACGGCAAGAAAAAACTGGATAGAAATATCATTAAACGCGCCATGGAAAAAGACGACGAAGATATCTAAACAATTTCTTTTCCAACAATCGGAGCAATCTGCTTAATCTGCTTGTATAACAAATCATACTGCCAAGGATAAAGCGACTGCGCACCGTCACAAACAGCACGGTCAGGGTCGTGATGAACCTCAATTATCAAACCGTCACAACCAGCTGCAACAGCGGCCCTTGACATCGGCTCAACCTTGTCCCTCAAACCGGTTGCATGAGACGGGTCAATGATAATCGGCAGGTGACTGAGCTTTTTAATAACCGGAATTGCTGACAAATCAAGCGTGTTGCGGGTGTATTTTTCAAAAGTTCTGATACCGCGCTCACAAAGAATTACCTGATTGTTTCCTCCAGCCATGATGTACTCTGCTGACATGAGCCACTCCTCGTAAGTCGAAGAAAGCCCGCGCTTAAGAATTACAGGCTTGTGAGCATGCCCGAGTTCTTTTAGCAGGTTGAAATTCTGCATGTTTCTTGCTCCAACCTGAAGAATGTCAACATACTTTTCAAAAAGCTCAAGCTGCGCAACTTCCATAATCTCGGATGTTACAGCCATACCATGGTTGTCTGCAACGCTTCTTATGATTTTTAAACCTTCTTCACCAAGCCCCTGAAACGCGTAAGGACTTGTACGCGGCTTGAAAGCACCGCCTCTGATAATTTTTACGTTGGATTCGGAAAGCTCCTGCGCAGTTTCGTCCATCTGGTCATAAGACTCAATTGTGCAAGGCCCTGCAATAAGTCCGGTGTACTTGTCTCCAAACTTAACCCCGTTAACTTCTACAACTGTGTCCTTGCCTTGACAAACTCTTGCTGCAAGCTTGTAGTTAGTTGTAAGCCTTATTACTTCATCAACACCTGTTAGGAGTTCGAAGTCTCTCTGGTCAACTTCTTTAACCCCGATTGCGTGTACAACGGTACGGGCTTCTCCGTGTGAGACACGGGCTTCAAAGCCTTTTGATTCAATAAAGAGTGCAACGCGTTTTATATCTTTTTCGCTTGCGTGGCTATTCATTACGACTAACATAGTTTTCCAACCTCCAGTGGTTTAATTATACAACAAACAATTGTAATAATATTTATTTTTTTATAAGAACATGGTATAATCGGGCTGTTATGACAATCTTTGACGAAAACCTGATACTTGAAACAATAAACATGATAAAGCTTCACAACTTTGATATAAGAACAGTGACGCTTTCAATAAGCCTTCGTGACTGCTTGAGCGAGGACGTAAACATTGTCTGCGACAAAATCCGGCGCAAACTGGACAAGTACGCGGGAAATCTCGTCAAATACGCAAACGAGATTGAGAACGACTACTCAATCCCGATTGTAAACAAAAGAATCGCAGTCACACCAATTTCTCTTGTGGGTGAAGCCTGCAAACACAAAGATTACGTAAAAATCGCAAAAACACTTGATAAATGTGCTGAAAACCTCGGGATTGATTTCATAGGCGGATTTTCTGCACTCGTTGAAAAAGGATGCACTCAAGGCGATTTAGGACTTATCGAGTCCATTCCGGAAGCACTTGCAACAACTTCAAGACTCTGTTCTTCTGTAAATGTTGCAACTTCAAAAGCCGGAATCAATATGGACGCAGTAAATAAGATGTCCAAAATTATTAAGGAAGCAGCAGAACTCACTGCAGACAAAGATGGACTCGGCGCTGCAAAACTCGTTTGCTTCTGCAACTCTGTGAGCGATAACCCGTTCATGGCAGGCGCTTACTGCGGATACGGCGAACCTGAGTGCGCGCTCAATATCGGAGTATCCGGCCCGGGTGTTGTAAGAGCAGCGATTTTGGATTTGCACAAAGACGCTGATATGGGCGTACTTGCAAACAAGATTAAACAAACAGCGTACAAGATTACAGGCACAGGCGAATTAATCGGACGCAGACTCGCGGATAAGCTTGATATTCCGTTCGGTGTAATTGATTTGTCT
Source organism: uncultured Candidatus Melainabacteria bacterium (assembly GCA_949902595.1). Classification (GTDB taxonomy): domain Bacteria; phylum Cyanobacteriota; class Vampirovibrionia; order Gastranaerophilales; family Gastranaerophilaceae; genus CAG-196. The sequence goes on from CATLDC010000010.1 coordinate 11,140, forward strand.
CTTGCGCCAACTCCTGCAATCGGGGACAGCGTAGCGCAAATTTTTCAGGCAATGGGGCTTGAACACGCTGGCGCGCATGGAACAACAGCAGCGCTTGCAATGCTTAACGATGCGGTGAAAAAAGGCGGCATCATGGCAAGTTCTTACGTTGGAGGGCTTTCAGGAGCGTTTATTCCGGTATCAGAAGATGCGGGGATGATTGAGGCAGCTTCAAAAGGGTATTTGACTTTTGACAAGTTGGAAGCAATGACCTGCGTATGTTCTGTAGGGCTTGATATGATTGCAATTCCGGGTGATACACCGGCTTCGACGCTTGCCGGCATGATTGCTGACGAGATGGCAATCGGGATGATTAACAAAAAAACAACCGCGACAAGAATAATTCCTGCGCCGGGTAAGGGAGTCGGAGATAAGGTTGTATATGGCGGTTTGCTTGGAGAAGCGCCGGTAATGCCGGTTAACAGGCTTTCTTCAGAAGGTTTTGTAATGAGAGGCGGGCATATTCCGGCTCCGATTCACAGTTTGAATAATTAAGAGTAGTTTGTAAGTTAAGGATAGTTTAATGGCAACATTTAAAGACATGGAAGACAGCTTAAGAGCATTTATTTTGCAAGAGCAGTCAGACGCGCACAACGTTAAGACTGTTAACGTTGCAAAGTATAATAATATCAAAATCTGGATGGATCCAACGAAAGTAGTGCAACCTCACTTCATTATCAGAATTTCAATTTCAGAGGCACAGTTTGCTCTCGCGGACTGTTCAAAACTAAACGGCGGTCTTGGCTATGAAGAAAGATTTGTCATAAAGTGGTTTGGAAGAATGGGGATAAAAGACAAACTTCAGGAGCTCTGGAATTTTGCAGAAAAGAATAAGGAAGACAAGTAGTTGGAATACAAAGATTTAGCAGTGAATCCCGTGAGCGTGGTTTTGCAGCTTGTCGGGGCAAAATGGAAAATCCTTATCGTAAAAGAGCTTCTGCAAAAAGAAATGAGGTTTTCGGAGCTTAAAAAAAAGCTTGGCTGCACATCAAAAGTACTTATTGCCTGCCTTAAAGAAATGGAAGAAGACGGACTTGTTGTGCGCGAAGACTCCGGCATGATTCCTCCTAGAATCGAATACTACCTTACAGATATCGGCTACACTCTCAAACCCGTGGTTGAGTCGATGCAAAAATGGGGCAAAGAGTACAAGAGACTTAGAAAACTGATGGAGAAAATAAATAATGGAAATTAAATATCTTGGACACAGCGCGTTTGAAATTGAAACAAAAGGCAAAAAGATTTTAATTGACCCGTTTCTTGTTGCCTGCCCGAACTACAAACCGGAAGGCATAACCGATATTTTTGTAACCCACGGTCACGGCGACCACCTTGGAAGCGCAATCGAGATTTCTAAATCAACAGGCGCGCCAATTACAGCTGTGTACGAACTTGCAAACTACTGCGCTCAAAAAGGCGCTTCTGCAATTGATATGGGCTTAGGCGCATGGCAGAATTACAGCTGGGGTAAAGCGATTCTGGTACCGGCTTTCCATTCAAGCTCAACTCCGGATGGCGGGTATTGCGGATGCCCTTGCGGTTTTGTGTTTGAAATCGAGGGTCAGACAATTTACCACGCGGGCGATACCTGTTTGAACACCGAAATGAAAATGATTGGCGAGATTTACGAGCCGGATATGGCAATGCTTCCAATCGGTGGAAAATATACGATGGATATTGAACACGCTGTTAAGGCGGCTGAATGGCTTGGTGCGACGGCGATTGTTCCAATGCATTACAATACGTTTGATGCGATTTCTGTAGACATTTCGGAATTTGAGCGTCAGATTCGTGAAATCGGCAAAATGCCTATGGTGATGAAAATCGCGCAGGGGTAGGGGTAAATAAAGGCTCAAAAGAAAATCCATCAAATAAATAGACATTTCTGCACATTTATTGTATAATAGATGTGCAGGGTAAAAGTAGAACCGCTACTTTCCTATCAGCCACAATCTACAATTGGGAAATGACTGATGAAAGGAGGGGGGTAAATGAATCCAGCTAGTAGTTATTATACTAGCTTGGAAGACAAGAAAAAAAGCTATGATAATCGAAAAAATAATAATGCTACTATTCGTAGCAACGCTATTCATAGTAGCACTTCATTTATTTTGGAAATTGTAGGGTATAAACGGCACTTGTCGAAGGTGCCACCCTGCTTCTTTATTATTTACTATATTTTACGATTTGTCAAGACTCAAAAGCTTTTTGTATTACAAGCCTGTCCTCATCAACATTAATCTCCAGCAAATCTTCTTCTGGATTAATCTCTAAAAGCTCTAATATAGGAATTGGAAAATTTAGCCCATATCCTGCACTCCGTTTTATCAGTTTTTTCACTAATAAACTATCTGTTGTGTCACTATCCACTTTTTGAACATACAATACCCTGTTCTTTATTACAAATGATACTGTATATTCATCCTTGTTTATCCCTATAAGCTGCGCTATAGGTTTGTTGATATAAAGCTGCCAAGTATTTCCATTTGTAGTTAAATTTTTCTTCAAAATATCATCCTTGAAATGTCAACTGTATACATAATATGGCCTTATAATATTTATTAATATTGCACTATATGAGCAGGTTGTATGCATTTTATTTCTTATAAACTTTTGCTAATCTTTAGAATGGCCCCATTTGCATCAAAGCTCACAAAATCTTTTTCCGGTTGAATATCTAAAAGTTCTTGAAATGGCAATGTGAATATTAATCCATATCCCCCACCTCTTTTAATTAATTTTTTGACTAACAAATTTTTGCTAGAAGAATCTGAAGAGGCTTTACTCAGATACAATATTTTTTCTTTAAAAACCAATTCCACATAACGTTCTTCTGGTGAAACACCCAAGATATCAGAAAAGGATTTGTTAATGTACAAAACCCAAGAATTACCGTTAGTTTTTAACTTTCTTTTCAAAATGTAACACCTTTGCATTTAACATGCATACATACTACATTGTTTGTGCAATAATAAATATTGCATGATGTATGCACATAAAATGCACAAACATAGGAGGAATTATGCCACTACCATCACTCGAAGACGACTTAAAATCTAAAAACCTATACATGCAAGAGGTTCTGCGTGATACATTGGAGCTCTTTACTCTTATTTTAGGGAATCTGGAGTGTGTTATTGAAATCAGAAAAAGGACAAACCTTGGCAGAAAAAAAGAGACAAGAATTTTGAAGAAGAATTTTGCTATTCTTGAAGATATCATGGAGCAGTACAGGAGTATAATTAAGCAGTCTCAAGAGATTTCGTATGATTTTGTGAAGCCGATACCGCCAAAGGAGGTCAAGAAGCAGGAGGAGTTTAAGCCGCCTAATAACATAATAATTTTTCCGCTCGGATTGGAGGATGATGATATTTATGTAAGGCCGGGGGAGACCATCTTTGACTGGGCAAAGAACAAAGAGGACGAAAAGAAAGACGACTAGTCGTAAAATATCTTGACACCATCTTCTATTGGCGGTAGATTTACAAGTGGTATGAAGAACAAGAATTTCGTAATAACATTTACGCTCATAGCACTCGGAGCACTGTTTTATTTCTTTGCAAATTTCCAGAGAATCGCGATTCCCGGTGCCATTTTTGACCTTCTCCAGCACGAACTCAATGTGAGCGCGCCGTATATCACAACTTTTGGCGCAATTTTCATGTACATATACGCCTTTAACCAACTTGTAATCGGGGTTCTGGTTGACAGGTACGGCGGAATGCGTGTAATGCTCACAGGCGGAATAATACTTGCTCTTGGCGCTCTTTTGTTTCCGCTATCTTCAAACCTCATGGTGATGTATCTTTCAAGAGCGCTCGTGGGGCTTGGAAGCAGCACTTTTTATTTGAGTTTAATCAAAGAGCTTAGAGGCTGTTTTTCTGACAAGAACTTCGGGCTTGCAATCTCTGTTATGCTTTTCATTGGCTACACAGGAGGAATAGCAGCAAACGCGCCGTTTGTGTTTATGATGAAATACATGAGCTGGCGCGAAATCTTAATCATACTCGGCTGCGTGCTTTTTATCGGAGTAATAATCTTCGCCCTGCTCACAACAAAAATTAAGCTTCCTGAAATAAACAGGAATGTCAAAATGCGCGCGCTCCCGTTCAGGCTTGTGCTGCACAAAAAGCACAACAGGAATCTTTTCAGCTTTGCCTGCTGCAACTTCGGGATTTCGTATGCGATACAGACCATTATCGGGAAAAAGTTTCTGGAAGATTTTTGCCTGATGAGCTCTGCAAAAGCAGCAGTTGTTTTATCAATAATGGCGGTGATTGCGGCTGTTTTCAACATTGTAAACGCGTCTATGTGCAAGCTCTGCCACAACCACAGGGTTATATTCCTCAAAAACGCTTCAATAATAACTTTTAGCAGCCTGCTCGTAATCTGCGTCTGCCTTGCGCTTAACTTAAGGACTGATTTGATTGCAGTAATTTTTTGCGTGATTGCTGCAAACGCAAGCCTGACTTCGCTTCTTGTTCCGGTGCTTCACCTGACCAACCGAAAAATGGTATCAGGCACAGCCGTGAGCATTATGAACTTCTGTTTCTTCACAATGGTCGGGCTTCTCGGGACTGCGATGGGGTTCTTGTTGAATCTGTTTGAGCCCGAAAAACGCGGAAATGTAATGGTCTATTCAAACCACTCTTACCTTGCGGTTTTCGGTCTATTCTTGATTTTGAGCATCTTCGAGATGTACAAGGCGATGAAGCTCTCTAACAAATACTAGGAGGCAGCTGGGCAGCTAAGAAGTTAAGCAGCTTGGATTTTCGCTAAAAATTTCAAAACCTCTGCTTCTAAATCTTCAATGGTTGAGTTGTTGTAAATCACGTAGTCGGATTTTTTAATCTTCTCGTCCTGCGGCATTTGCGCGTTCATGCGAAGCTTAGCCTCCTCTTCGGTAAGATTATTTCTTTTCATCAGCCTTTCAAGCCTAAGGTTGTCGTCTGCTGCGACAAAAAGAATCTTGTCGAACATTTTGTCAAAGTTCGCCTCAAAAAGAAGCGGTACGGAGACGAAGACAATATCATGCGGTGCGCCAAAAATCTCCAGAATCTCCTGTTTAACTTTCGGATGAATGTATTCTTCCAGTTTTTTGCGCGCTTCCGGGTCTTTAAAGACCTTCTCTCCAAGTGCCTTGCGGTCAACATCCCCCAGAAACTTATGCGCGATTTTATCCGCGTCATAAACCGGAAACTCCTTTGCAAGAATCGCTTCCACCTGCGATTTTCCGGCAGCAATATTACCCGTTATCGCAACTTTTAGCATATTCCCTCTTGATTTTGGCAATATACGCCTTCAATTCCTTAACCTGCTTCGGTTTAATCGGCTTAACCTGAGCTTTTTTCAAACCTTCTATTGTAACGGTTGCGTGCTGGATTCTTTTAAGCGACTCAACTTCAAACCCGAGTTTTGCAAACATCCTGCGGATTTGTCTGTTCAAGCCCTGATAAAGAACAACCTGAATCATTGAGGACTTGTTTGTGAGCTCAAGCGGAAGCGTTTCTGCGTAAGCTGTTTTCTTCTCACCGGAATCAGTCTCAATCACTAACCCGTTCAACATTTTTTCAGCGTGTTCAGCTGTAAACTTGCCGTTAATCGTTACAACATACACCTTCGGAACCTTGATTGACGGGTGGGTCATCTCGTTTATGAACTCTCCGTCGTTTGTAAGAATAATAAGCCCTGTTGATTCCTTGTCAAGGCGCCCGACCGGTTTTAGGTGCTTAAGCTCCGGCGGGATTACATCATAGATTGTTTTTCTGCCTTTTTCATCGTCAGAAGTTGTAATGTATCCTGCCGGCTTATAGAACTTGTAGTACTCAAGCTTCTGAGGTTTTACAAGCTTGTTATCTATATAGACTTTGTCTTTTTCTCTTACATGGAATCCGAGTTCTTCAATCTGGCGGTCGTTAACGCGCACGCGGCCTTCCAGAATAAGCTCGTCGGCTTTTCTTCTGGAGCAGATTCCTGTTGATGCGATGTATTTGTTTAGTCTTGGCATTTAAGATCCTCTTCAAATGATTTGCTTAAGACCTCCGGCATTTTTCTGTGAAGTGAGCCGTCTTTGTGTATTGCAACAACATCAAACTCGGCTTTAATAAGAAGCCTGTTTGTTGCTTTGTCTCTTATTGATTGAGCGAAAGTCACCATAAGCGGTGTGAGTTTTGAGATTTTTGTCTCAACAACAACTTCGTCGTTCAAGCGTGCAGAGGCTTTGTAGCGAACATTCATTGTTGTTACGGGAAGCAGGATGTCCTGATTTTCCAGGTCAATAAGGTTGTGCCCGAATTTTTCACACAGCTCGACTCTGCCTTTTTCCAGCCATCTAAGGTATGACCCGTGCCACACCACTCTGTATGCATCTGTGTCTGCATAATAAACTTTTTGCGTAAATTCATGTTTCATAATAAAATTATAATAACACGAAGGGAGGCAAATATGAAATTTTTGCACACAATGATTAGGGTTAAAGACATTGACGCGTCTTTGAAGTTTTATACAGAAGTTTTAAACATGAAACTTGACCACAAAAAGAGGCTCGAAGATTGCTGGCTCTACTTTTTAAACGACGAAGAAAACACCTGCCAGATTGAGCTTACGGTCAATGACGAGACACCTGAAGAGGGTTACAAAATCGGCACGGGATTCGGGCATTTTGCGTTCTCAGTTGAATCCTTAGACGCGTTTACCGCAAAGATTGCAAGGCTCGGGTATGAGTACCTTTATCCACCTTTTGATTTGAACGGAAAGGGAACAAGGATTGCGTTTATTGCCGACCCGGACGGATACGAGATTGAACTTATTGAAAAAGTAGTCTGGTAGGGAATTTATCCTTGTATTTATAAATCGATAGTTCTATAATATTTTTATACGGGACAGAGGGGATGAAGAGCAAATTCTGGTTACTTATAGTTTTCATATTATTAATCCTGTGCAACACTGTTTTTGCGCATGATGTTTACGCGCCTTATGTTCCGCAAAAAAACGAGGTGATATTCAATCAGTCAATGTTCAAGATTGACGTAATTGACCCACAGGCAAGCACAAACTGGAAAGGGCTTAATTACCCGGGGTTAAGAGGCTCTAACCAGCTTGTTGTCTACACTCCTGCTTTCGGATTCCGCACAAACACAAACGAGTTTGGAACAGAAGCCATTGTAACAGGTGACACCGTAACATCGCTAAGCGGCGCAGATTCACTTATCCCCGCAGGCGGGTTTGTAATCAGCGGTCACGGGAAAGCGAAAAAATGGATTAACGAAAATGTTATGGTCGGGGCTAAAATCTCCATTGATTTGGAGAAAAAAATCATCACCTCTTACATAACTTCTGATACCTTCCTCTACAGCGCGCGTGAAAGGATTCGCGAGGTTCAGAACATGATGTTCTATTACGCGCAGAACGCAACGAATTACAATTACAAGCGCACAGAGCAAAACATCTCAAAAGCAAACGAATGTATTTCAAAGGCTCAAAAAAACAGCGAGGATTCACAGAAATACGCTTCACGCGCGATTGAGTACGCAAACCTTGCAATGTCAACGGTTATTCCTTACGATTCTAACGAATTGAAAGGTGTTTGGATTCGCCCTACGTATTACAACACTGACGATATAGAAAAAGTTCTGAACCAGCTTTGTGATTCAGGCATAAACAATATTTTCCTTGAAACGTATTACCACGGTCAAACGATTTTCCCTTCGCAGACAATGGCAAAATACGGATTCATCAAACAGAATCAGGAGTTTGCAGGATTTGACCCGCTGAAAGCTTGGATTAACGGAGCGCACAAACGCGGGATAAAAGTTCATATCTGGTTTGAGACTTTCTACGTCGGAAACAAGCCGCCTGAAACTAATCCGGAATTTATTCTTGCAAAGAAACCTGAGTGGGCAAATTACCAAAAGAAGAACGCCGATTCTTCAACAATCGCGTATTCTGTTTCCGAGCACAACGGATATTTCATAGACCCTGCAAATCCGGAAGTGCAGTGTTTCTTGTACGAGCTTCTCACAGAAATCATCACAAGGTACAAGCCGGACGGAATAAACCTTGACTACATAAGATACCCGCAGTCACTCGCTGCGAACTACCCGACTTACGACCTTTCAAACTGGGGTTACACGAAGTACGCAAGAGCTGAGTTTGAGAAAATATACGGGGTTGACCCGATGGTGTTGAAGCCTACTGATACATTGTGGTATCACTGGAAATTTTACCGCTGCAACAAAGTAACAAGCTTTGTGAAAAAAGCGAGCCAGCTTTGCAGGGCAAACAACATAATGATTACAACCGTAATCTTCCCTAACCGTTCTGTTGCGCTTGACACAAAGATGCAGGACTGGAGAAACTGGTCAATGAATAACTTTGTAGACGGGTTTACACCGCTATTTTTGACCTGCGATGATAAGACGGCAATGAATCTAATGGACCAGATTCTGAGAAACAAATCTGCAAGCACAAAGCTTTACGCAGGCCTGTTTGTAACATTTATGAACGGCTCAAACGCTGATTTGATGAAGCAGATTCACGCAGCAAGAAGGTATTGTCTAAATGGCCTGATTATTTTTGATTACGCGCACCTGAATGAAAACTACTTAAACACACTTACAGAGAGCGTATTCAAGCCGGGCAAAAAAGAGATTATAATAACCGAAACAAACAAAGACAGACAGGAAAGGAGCCGGAAACGTGCCAGAGGGGACTAAACGCGCATTTCTTGGAATATGGTTTGACTGCTGTCATGTTTACGGCAGGATTTATAAGAATAAAGCGGGCACAGCCTATGTTGGCAGGTGTCCGAAGTGTTTAAGGTCCGTCAGCGTGAGAATTGGCGGAGAAGGTACGAATAGGAGGTTTTTCCGTGGCAGCTAGTTTAGAAGAATTAAGAAAAGAAAACGAAGTTTTAGATATTTTTTGTAACCTTGTATCAATCCCGTCACCTTCGCTCAAAGAAGAAAAAGTTATTGAGTGGATTCTGGATTTTTGCAACCAAAACGGAATCGACGGCAAAAAAGACGCCTACGGAAACATCTACATCCATGTTCATGCAACAGATTCAAAAAAAGAACCAATTATGCTTTCGTCCCACATGGATGTTGTGGGAGACGACAGCCCGGTTAATATTTATCTGGACGGAGATTTTATTAAGGCAGAAGGAAGAACTCTTGGTGCTGATGACAAAGTCGGGGTTGCGTGCGCTTTGATGCTTGCAAAAGAGTTGGTTGAGAGAAGCCGGAGCGGATTCTCTCATGGCGGCTTGGAAATCACTTTCACCCGCGACGAAGAAACCGGCATGAGCGGGGTTGAGCACGTTGAGTTTGACAAAATCCAGTCAAAATACATCCTCGTATGCGATGCTGACAAACTCGGGCAGCTCCAGATTTCAGGCGCTAGTTACACAAACGCTAAAATCACGGTCAAGGGTCTTATCGGTGGTCACTCCGGAATCGATATCGGTGACAAAACAAGACTCAATGCTGCAAAACTTATTGCAGAGCTTCTTGCAGAATTTCCTCAGGGCGCTTACTACACAGATGAAACAGGAGTCATTACCTCCTGCAACCTTGGCGCAATCGTAGCAGGCGGGGTGCAGAACTCTGTTGCTTCAATTGTTGAAAAAGGAATTAAGACTAACGATTACATAACCGAGATTATGAAGAAGACCTCAACAAACATTATCAACACCCTTGGTATGGCTTCTTATTCAATCAGAAGCGCGAGCGTTCAAAAAGAAGAAGAGCTCAAAAATCTTATGCAGTCAATTGTTGACAGGTTCAACGAAAAGTACCAAGGGCTTGCAGAGGCTCAAATCGAGTTTGAAGTCCACCTGCTTCCGTTTGAAAAAGCTGACGATGACAGGATTGAGATTGCACACACAAAAGCGTGCGAAATTGCCGGAATTAAAAACAAAATCGAATCTTTTCACGCAGGCGCTGAAACACACATTTATTGCCACAACAAAAACGCAAAGGGCGAAACATTCATGCCGTCGCTTCTCGGGCTTGCCGATGTTTACAACATGCACTCCGCAAACGAGATGGTGGATTACAAAACCCTGCTTACAGGTTATCAGGTGATAAAAAATACGTTTGAAGTTTTCAACAGCTAGCAAATTATTTTTTTACAGGTATTATTATTGATAAGGAGAAATAAAAATGAAAGTAAACCTTATCAAAAGTTTGTTGAGCGCAAATTCAACACCAAAATATAAACCGCTTAAAAAAGTCACCATCTCACCTGAGCTGGAATCAAAAATGTACAACGATATTCTTTCCTGCAGCTCAACTCTTGAAAACGCTGTTAAGAATACACCTTACACCATAAACTTCTTCCCTAAAAACAACAAAGAAGCTTATATGGAAATGGGAAATTCACAATATATTCTAAAGCCTGACTATGAAAAGAGTTCAGACTTCATTAGAAGCATTTATCGTAACGTAGATGAATACATCACACGCCCGACAGCAAAACCTTCTAAAAAAGGAATGCTTCAGGAAATGAAGGATTTAGTAAAGTTCGTATTCAAGGGTGAATACTAGACCCTAAATTATGTGATGAGGCATCGCGAGATTTCCGTTGTCCAGACGTTTTTGAAGCTCGCCTGACGGTTCGTAGAACGGAGATACGGTCATCACCCTTGCTGCAATATCAGGGTAGTGATAAATAAACTTCAATTCGCTCTCTGTCAGAGGCTTCTGGGTGTGTACGTTCGCATAACGCGCAAGCTCAAGAATCGTCCTTGCTTCGTTCTCGTCCTTGAACTCGATTTCCAGCTTGTCATAAACATTGCGGAAACCTTTAATCCCGCCGTATTCGCCTGTTGTAATCATGCGTCCTGTTTCAATGATTTCCGGCTCACCGCGTCCGAGCTCTTCGAAATCATAAAGCTCGTAATTCCTTCTGTCCTTTAACGCGCCATCCGCATGAATCCCGGACTCGTGAGCAAACGCGTTATCACCAACAGCCGGCTGGTTTATCGGAATCGGCAGCCCAAAAGCATAAGCCGTGTATTTTGCTAGCTTCCACGCTTTTGACAAATCAATGTTTTCATCGACCTGAAAATCACCGTTTCTGAACCCTGCCGACTTCAAAACAGCCAGAAGACAGGAGACTAAATCAGCATTCCCTGCGCGCTCTCCCATTCCATTGATTGCGGTGTTTATGTAGGCGTCCACACCCGCATCAAGCGCAGCACGCGCGCCTTCAACAGAGCAGGCAACTGCCATGCCGAGGTCGTTGTGGAAATGCATTTCAATCGGCATCTGAGTTTCTTTTGCAAGTCTGTAAATCCTTGTGTATGTGGTGTGCGGGTCTTCATACCCGAGTGTATCGCAGTATCTAAAGCGGTAAGCACCGCGTTTTTTAACCTCTTTTGCAAGTTTTATCAAATAGTCAAGGTCGCTTCTTGAAGCGTCTTCTGCATTCACACCAATAATTTTTGCGCCTTTTGAAACAGCGCACTCTACTGCTTCGCAGGTCATTTTAATAATATCATCCGGAGTCTTTTTGCCAAGATACTTACCCCAAATCATCTGTTCGGAAGTCGATTGTGAGAGGTTGCAGTTCTCCAAAAGAGGGCAGTTTGTGAAAGATTGCTCTACATCAGAAGCAATCGCTCTCATCCATCCGGAGAGTTTTGTTTTAGTAATAACATTTCTCTTGACAAGTTCAAGGTTAGCGTTGAGGTAATTCAGTTCGTGCATGGTAGTAGGGAAGCCGAACTCGGACTGTGTAATCCCCATATCATCGAGCATCAGGTTAATGATTGTTTTTTGCAGTTTGGCAAGTCCCAATCTTGAAGTCTGAACTCCGTCTCTATTAGTAACATCCACGAAATAAATTTTTGGCATAAATCCTCCCTTAAACCGTAGATGTATTTTACAATATTTAGACAAAGCCTGCAAGTAAAGATTATGTAAAGCCCTTACTTATTAAAAGCACCCTTTAATACTTTTGCGCTGTCAGCAGCAATCGAATCTGTTATCTGCACTGTCTTTTCTACAGCTTTTGCCGCATCTTTTTTTCCCAAAGCCGCAGCGAGCACGCCCACAATTACAAGAAACATTATTACAACCGCTCCAAATGCGTTTTGAAAATAATTCTTCTGTGCAATACCTGCATCTTGCGGCTGAAACGGAAATTCTTCATCATAAGTACCGATTAATAATTTCTCCTGATAAGTATGGTGCTGCTCAATTCCAGTTTCGGTTTTCTTTAACCCTTTCAAACGGGAAAGAACCACTGAATCCTTTAATGCTCCTGCTTTAACATAGTAGTCCTCTTTTTTGAGGTTTTCGTCTAATTTTGCTTTGATATCATCAATAACTTTATTCTGCGATTCAGAAAACTTTGCATTCCTATCCTGATACAGAGCCTTGAAGCTCAAAGAACTGTTAATTGGTCTAATCATTTTCACATCCCTTTTATAAGTATTTTACAATCTTACCACCAACGCTGTATTTTTCGCAATACCGCTTAAGCTCCTTAACCACGATATTTGATAACGCAAACACCGCAATCAGATTCGGTACTGCCAAAAACAACGTTACAGCGTCTGAAAGATTGATTATTGATTGGAAGTTCATTGCAGAGCCAGCAATTATACACAAACAATAAATTGCCTGAAAAACTCTTGTTTTAGCTTTTCCTTCCCCGAACAAAAATCCCCACGCTTTAAGCCCGTAATATGAGCCACAAAGCATTGTAGATAAGACAAAACAACTTGCCATAACAGTCAAAAGTATCGGATAAGCCGGGCAAATAGTTGCAAAAGCTTTTGAAGTAAGCTCAATACCTGCAATTCCGTCAACCGTCAAATAAGCCTTTGAAACAACAATCACAAACGCAGTTGCCACGCCAACAATAACGGTATCCACAAAAGGTTGAAGCATTGAAATAAACGCCTGCGCAACAGGTTTGTTAGTATTAACAGCAGAAAACGCAATTGGTGCAGTACCCAATCCTGATTCATTTGCAAACATCGCCCTTCTGAATCCCCATAAAAGACAAGCAAACGCACCACCTGTCATTGCTCGCGGAGAAAAAGCTTCTTTGACAATCAGGACGAGTGTTTCAGGCAAATGATGTATGTTTACCAAACACACAAGAAATGCGCTCAGAACATAGAGTGAGCACATTACAGGTGTTACCTTTGAAGTAAACTTTCCAATAGCCTTAATCCCGCCAATAATCGTAAACCACGTAATCACCGCGACTATTGTTCCGAGAATCCAGCCATTATCAGCAAATACGCTGTTATTTCCGCCGGTCACCTCCGTAAACTGAGCAGTCATAGCATTTATCTGGAACAAATTCCATCCGCCAATCATTGCAAATATACAGCAAATTGCATAGGTTTTGGATAAAACAGAGCCCGTCTTATCCCCCCATTTACCCCAACTCCTGAATGCAATCGGGATATAATACATCGGGCCGCCGGAAACAGAACCGTCGGGATTTGTTTGTCTGAACTTAACTCCAAGCAAGACTTCTGAAAACTTGAGCGCCATTGAAAAAAGTCCTGCAACAACCATCCAGAAAATTACCCCCGGGCCGCCGATTGAAACCGCAGCAGCCGAGCCTGCGACGTTGCCGATTCCGGCAGAGGCTGAAATTGTTGCACTGAGTGCCTGAAAAGATGACAGTTCGCCTTTTTTCTTGCGCTGGTATCCGTTCGGGTTTTTGTGTTTGTAATTGTTTGTAATAAGTTTAACCGCGTGTTTAAAGCCCCAGAAGCCGATAAAACCGGTTCTGAAAGTAAAGTAAAGTGCCGCTCCAATCAAAAGCGCAACAAGAAATTCGACCTTAACCCCTCCTATTGTGACGTAGGAGAAAATCAAGCCCGACACCCTGTCTGCTACTGGCGATAACACGCTATCTATTACGGCATCTAAATTCATAAGTTAATCATATAATAAAAAAGGCTCTTTTAAAAGAGCCCCGTTATTATTTCTTAAGCAGTTTTACAAGCTCCGCATTCTGCGACTTAATTGTTTCAACCTCTTTCTTAAGCTCGTCAATTGTTTTCTGCTGCTCATCAATCGTGTTTTTCATTTTTGCGTATCTAAAATCAAGCTCTTTGACAGCATTGATCAGGGCAAAAAACATATCTTCCATTCTGATTTTTAAATATCCGTCCTCACCTTTTGTCACGGCGTTTGGAAATACTTTTTGCAAATCCTGAGCCATCACGCCTACATGAGGTGTACTTGTTTCATCATTTTTATAGGTATAGTGATATAAATCAAGTTTTTTAAGCGCATCTAGTCCCGCAACGAACTTTTCTCCAACATTTTTCAGCCGCCTGTCAGAGTTTGTGCCGTCAAGAGCACGCACGAATCCGGTCGCAGGCAAGCCTCCAACATATATAGTACCATGCATTGAAGAACCACGCCAACGCTTACCATCTGATTCAGCATAAGCAAACATTGAGAGACCTTTGCTTCCATCACCTTCACGAACATAAAATTTAGTGCCCCCGTTTCTGTTTAATAATACGTGGCCATCTACGACTAAATTTCCTCGTATATACACCGTATCTTGAGTCCTGCCCAGGGCAATCTGACTATTCTGGGTAGTTACAGCGCCCTGTCCTATTGCAGTAGAACCATCATGCAAAGCTCTTGCTGTTTGCCCGATTGCTATACTGTCCTCTTTTTGAGCAACAGCGTTTCTGCCGATTGCAATAGAATCTTTGTGTTGAGCCTTTGCACTCTTACCAAGCGCAATGCTACCTCCTGTTCCAGATTTATTTCCGGTTGCTTCCGCGCTCGAACCGATTGCAATTCCTTCCTGACCTGTGGCAGTAGTATTCTCACCCAAAGCAACACTGTTGTCACCACCCGCAGAAGCACCTGCACCTAATGCAATGGCATGGCTACCGGTTGCCTGGGTTGCTTTTCCGCCTACGTCGTTATATGCCCCACCGAGTGCAACGCTCCCGCTACCGTTTGCTTTGGAGTGTGGACCGATGGCGACAGCTTGTGGTTCGGAGGCATTTGCGTGGTAGCCGGCTGCTAAGGGAGCGTAGGCGGCGCCTGTTTCAGCGTATGCTCCGATTGCAATACCATAGGAACCTACTGAGACGGCGCTTTGGCCGATTGCAGTAGCGTACAAATTCTTTGTGACTGCATTTTGGCCGATTGTTACGCTCTCGTCACAGGTGATGGTTTGGTTACCTCCGATTGCTACTGAATGTGCTGGGATTGTAGCGTTTGAGATACCTACTCTTCCTGACGGGTCTGCTGTTACTTGCATAACTTCGTCGCCTTTGCCGAAGGTGAGTTGGGAGTTGGAGTTTCCGCAGTCGATGTAGAGGCGGGTGTTTACTCCTGTTGGGACTTTTGAGGCTCCGATTACTGCTGTAACGTCTTTGCCTGCCATGTTAAAGGCTGCGTTGCCTTTGGTATCGATAAAGACCCAAGGGTTTGAGTTTGATGATGAGGCGCTTTTGCTCACAATAGGTGCGGTTGCGGCTGCGATTATAGACATAATGAGCAACACTATCATCATTTCCATCAATGAAAATCCTGTATGTTTCACGTTCTCTTCCTTTCTATTCCTATTTTGAAGAGCATTGAATGTAACACAATACTCATTGTGTTACATGTGCTACGCACGTAGACCGTCTTGCCCTTATTGTATCTGGCCTACAGGCTTTGCGCTTTTTGGCTGGTTTTGGGACTACAAGTTGGATTTTTGTAAAAATTGCTAAAAATGAAACACTGGATATAGTTGCATTACAACCAGCATGATGGTATAATGTAACACAATGAGTATTGTGTTACATTGAAAGTAACTTAAAGTCGCTTTCCTTTTCTTGAAGCATTTCTTAATATTTGCTTTAAAATAAGCATGTTTATAGTATTATATTTCTAAGAAATTGGAGGAAAGATTTAATAATGTCAGTTGCATTGGAACAGAAACAGGGTTTAATCGCAGGAGACGGGCTTTTGCCTGTCAAGATGGCGCAATATGCTAAAGAAAACGGGTTCGACGTTGTAGCAATATCTCTCTCAAACGATAACTATTCCCAGCTCAAAAAATACTGTTCCAAAGTATATTCTTTCTGCCCGGGCGAAGTCCAAAAAATCGAGGACACGCTCAAAGAAGAAGGCATTAAACAAATCACTTTTTTGGGCAAAGTTAGCAAAACAGTTTTGCTTAAACGTCCTAAATTCGACGCACGAGCTTTAGAATTTTTGAAAAAGGCTATCAGACTTAACGATGACAAAGTTATGCTAATGATTATTGAAGAAATGGAAAAAATCGGCATAACAATTCTTGACCAGACCCTATTTATCAAAAACCTGATGATTCCATCCGGAATCCTTGGCAAGGTTCAGCCTACGCAGGAACAAATCGACGACGTAAACTACGGCTACTGGCTTGCAAAAGAAACCGGAAAGCTTGATGTAGGCCAATCCGTTATCATAAAAGACAAAATGGTTATGGCTGTTGAAGCAATCGAAGGCACTGACAAATGCATAAAACGCGGATGCAAAATCGCAAAGAAAAATTCACGCGTGGTAAAAGTTGCAAAGCCTTCTCAGGACAAGCGTTTTGACATTCCTGCAATTGGATTAAGGACTCTTAAAACAATGAAGAAGCACAAAGCTGACCTTATCGCGGTTGAAGCCGGTGAAACAATTATTGTTGACAGAGAAGAAGTTATCAAGTACGCAAACAAGCATAACATTGTAGTAATGGCAGTATAAGAGAAGTATGAAAAAGATTTTTATTATCACCGGCGAATACTCTGGCGATATTCATGCCGGAAAAGTTGTTGAAATCCTTAAATCACAAAATCCTGACATAGAAGTCGAAGGAATCGGAGGCGAAAACCTTCAAAAAGCCGGCGCAAAGCTTTTTTGCGACCACTCAAAAATGTCCGGATTCGGATTCAACCTCAAAATGGCAATTGACCATCTTGCGCTCGAAAAGCGCGTCTCTGACTACATTTTAAACAACTACAAACCTGATTTGGTGTTGCTAATTGACTATGGAACATTCAACCTAAGAGTAGCAAAGCACCTTAAAGGACACGGAATCAAAGTTTTCCACTACATTCCGCCGCAGGTTTGGGCTAGCAGAAAATGGCGCATCAAAGGGATAAAAAAATACGTGGACAAGGTGCTTTGCATATTCCCGTTTGAAGTTGATATGTACAAAGAGCACGGAATTGACGTCCACTACTGCGGGCATCCGCTTGTTAAGCAGCTGCCTGAAGCTGCAAACAGAGAAGAGTTTTTTGAAAAACACGGGCTGGACAAAGAAAAGCCGCTTGTTTCGATTTTTCCGGGCTCGCGCCCTATTGAGCTTTACTTCCTTGCAAAAACTTTTATCAAAGCTGCAAAGAAGCTGCAGAAGCTCCATCCGGAACTACAGTTTTGCATCTCGCATGCACCGAATTTGAGCGACGATGTTTTTGACAAGTACATAAAAAACACCGACTTTAAGGTCATCAGAGGAGAGAATCAGGCTCTATTAAGCGTTTCTGACTCCTTAATACTTGCATCCGGAACGGTTGCTCTGGAGGCTTCGCTTTACAAGGTGCCAATGATTATCGGGTATCAGGGGCCGTGGTTTATCTATCTAGTGTACTTGCTTGTAAGGTGCATTAACAAGGTGTCCTTGCCGAACATTATCACTGACAGGATGATTGTACCGGAGCTTATTCAGTGGAAGTTCAATGTTGAAAACATTTGTTACGAGACAGAAAAGCTTCTTTATGACAAGTCTCACCGCGAAGCAACAATTGAGGCGCTAGGCCATGTTAGAGAGAAGCTCTCTGACATGTATTCTGCGCAGGAAGTTGCCGGAGTGATTTTAGAAACATTGAAATAAAAGAAAAGGAGAAGCTTTGCTTCCCCTAAAATTTTCTACAACCTTTTTCTAACCTTATATATATAAAGTCAGCAAAGGATAATTAATTGCCTTTATGTTAAGAAAGTTTACTTTTGAGTGGAAAGGTATTTTCTTGCGCAATCGAACATTGAGGTAATCAGTCCGGAGTTTGAATAAATATTCATGCCTGCTGATTCCAGAACCTGTCTTACGCGGTTTTCCCACATTGAGTAGACTTCCTCGTCCGGCATGTTAAGAGTTTTGCCAATAAGTTTTAGTTCTTTGTAGTCAATTGGTACAGGAAGCGCGCCTCTTAGGATATCAACGATATCAATACGTTTTTTGCGCGGAAAGGCTTTAAGAAAGGACACGATAGAAAGTTTGTTTTCTTTGATATAGTCTTTAAGAGTTTCAACAGACTCATCAATCAAAATTGGCTCCTGCGGGATTCTGTACTCTGCAAACTCCTCGGGCTCAACATCCATTACAGTTGCGATTCTTTCAATTGTTGTTCCGCGGGTAGAGAACGGAACTGTCTCATCAATAAGGTTATATACGTAAGATAGAGTAACGCCAATCATTTCAGCGAAATCACGTTTATGAAGCGAATTTTTTGTCAGGAATTTTGCAACCTTCTCAGAACTTTTTTCAGGGACTATTTGTTTCATAATTATTACCTCTCTAATTTTGTTAACTATAAGATAAAGTATTGTAAAATTTTTCATAACCCTACTCTTCGGTAGCCAACAAGCTGATTTGTATGGAATGTAAAATAATAAAGGAGGGATTTTATGATATAATTTGTTTAATTAGGAGTTTTTTATGCGAGTAAATAGTATTAATTCAAACGTTAATTTTCAGACGGTAAATCAGAAATATTTGCAAAGGGCACAAAAGGAGTACAAACAGATACATTGTTTGACAAATGATTTATTATTTTGTATGGAAACTGATGTCATGTTTAAAGATATACCAATTCAAGATGCAATAGACACTCTAAAAGCTATAAAAGCTTTTGCAAAAGATATCACACCAGACTTGAATAAAGAAATAGAATATTATACCAAACTACTTGGAAAGCAATCTTGAAACCTCTGCCCCAATGAGCGTGCCAGCTGCAACACCAAGAAGAGAGCCTGTCGCACCAAAGTGTTTTGCTCCAAGAGCACCGAGAGAGCCAACTCCTACGATTGTAGAGCCTAAGCTTAGCGCAGTGTTTTTTGCTTCTGTTAGAAAATCTGCCCCGTCATCAACTTTGTGTTTGACATGCATTGAGCCAATACCGACAATTGCAAGTGTGCCCAAAACAGAGGTACGTGTCATGCTTCGCGCCAACAAATCTTTGAATGGATTATTAGTTTTGAATGTAAATGTATTTAAAAAGCGAGGGGTTTCATCAGTATAATAAATACTTCGGATATCAGTTTTTGTTCTATCAACACTAATCCCTAATTTCTCACAAATAAATTTCCCCAACCTTGTCTCAAGCAAACTCTTGTCAAACTTCAACAACCATTTCGACAACTTTGGGAACACACAATCCGGAGAGTTGGGATTCATGTAGTCACGCAAAATTGTTCCGCGGAAAAACGAAAACGGGTGCTGCGCTATCTTATTGTCATAAGGAGGAGTATAGGGTTTGCCCGTGAATTTTGACTTGATTTGTTTCATTGCAGAAAACAGGTCGCCGATTTCTTCCGGTCCGTTGAGGACTGCAAGGGTGGCAAGCGCGGAGGCGCAGCTGTAGTCATGACCCACGAGTTTGGAGGGGAGTTCTTTGAGTTTGCCATATATCGGGATTGTGTCAAATATTGAGCTGTCGTCATCGTCCGGGGAGACGGCTTTTCGCAGCGTCTTGTAGTCCTGATAGATTTCAGGGAGTTTGTTATATTGATGTTCGTACAAAATGGGGTTTATCACACATACACCTTTTTCTTACACACTTATAAATAATAAAAAACATCAGCTTCGTCAAAATTGACAAATATACATATTATCGTTACAAAACTTAATCAAGCTAAAAAACTGATACTCCCAATTGTGTTATACTTAAATCTATGAGGATACTTAAACTCGGACTTAGAAATTACAGGAATTGCGCGGATATCTCTCTGGACTTTGAGAGCCGGAAAACGCTTATTATCGGGAAAAACGCCCAGGGAAAAACAAATATCCTTGAGAGTATTTATTTTTTGTCTGACCTCAAGAGCCCGAGAACCTCTACTATATCAGATATGATTAAGTTCGGACAAAGCCGGTTTGAAATTAGTGCCCTTGTTGAAAAAAACAATACAGAAATCGAGCTTGATTACTCTTACAGCGAGGACAAGAAACGCGAAATCAAAATCAACAAAGTTAAATCAACCCCAAAAGATTTCAAACTCGTAGTAAAAACTGTTCTTTTTTCAACAAAAGATTTATTGCTCCTAAGAGGCGCGCCACAAGACAGACGAGACTGGCTGGATAGGGCAATTTCCCAGATTTATCCGGCTTATGATGAGCGACTGTCCAAGTACGATAAAATCAGGATTCAAAAAAACAACCTGTTGAAAAATGAGGTTATTGATGAAGCTTTGTTGGATATTTACAACGAGCAGCTTGTGATTACGGGCGCCAATATTATTTTCTTGAGGAAAAAATTCCTTAAAGAGATTGAAAAAATCGCCTCTGTTAAACACAAAATCATCAGCGACACAGAGGATTTCAGCCTGAATTACACCTGTCCGGAAGACGAAGTCGAAGCAATTAGCGAGTATCTTAAAACCGAGCTTAATGAAAGGCGGAGAGAAGAACTTGCAAGGCGCCAGTCGTGCGTTGGCCCGCACAGGGATGACATAGAGTTTAAGATTAACGGGATTGACGCGGCAAAATTTGCATCGCAGGGTCAGCAAAGAACGCTTGTTCTGTCGCTTAAGCTTTCGGAGCTTGAAATCATCAGAGAAAAGACCGGATTTTCTCCGATTCTGCTTCTGGATGACGTGCTTGCAGAGCTTGACGAGACAAGGCAGAATTACCTGCTCAAATCCATTGACAGCGGGACACAGACAATAATTACCTCGGTAGACACGCTTTTATTTGAGGACGAATTTTTAAAAGATGTTAAAATATATAATATAAGAGAAGGGGAAATCGCATGATTTTAGTAACAGGCGGAGCAGGATACATCGGGAGCCATCTTGTAATGGCACTTTTAGAACAAGGAGAAAACGTCATTGTTTTTGACAGCCTTGAAGTCGGGCACATAGAAACAATCGAAACTCTGAAAAAATACGGAAACCTTAAGTTTGTTCAAGGCAATTTAAAGAATCTTGACGACATACGAGGCGCGTTTCTTGTAAACAAAATCGACACAGTCGTGCATTTTGCAGCCTACTCACAGGTTGCAGAAAGCGTGAAAAACCCTCAGAAATATTATTACAACAATGTTTACGGAACGTTGAACCTTCTCAATGCAATGCTTGAATTTGGGGTCAAGAAAATTGTATTCTCCTCAACAGCCGCAACCTACGGCGAGCCTGAATACACTCCGATTGATGAAAACCATCCGCAGCACCCGATTAACCCTTATGGAAAAACAAAGCTCATGATTGAACACATAATGGACGACTACGACACTGCATACGGCTTGAAATCAGTGCGCTTGAGATACTTTAATGTTGCAGGTGCGGATTCAAAAGCAAGAATCGGCGAGTGGCATGAACCGGAAACACATTTGATTCCGAATATTTTAAAAGCCACAAGCGACAAGGTTTTCAAAATGTTTGGCGAGGATTACGACACAAAAGACGGAACCTGTGTTCGTGATTACATCAATGTGGAAGACCTCGCGCAGGCGCACATCAAGGCGATTGATTATCTCAAGCAGGGCGGAGAAACAAATTTCTTCAACCTAGGAACAAACGACGGGAGCAGCGTAAAAGAAGTTTTTGCAGCCTGTGAAAAAGTCAAGGGAGAAAGCATTCCGCTTGAAGTCTGCCCGAGAAGAGAAGGCGACCCTGCAACTCTGGTTGCTGACAACAAGAAAGCAAAGGATGTTTTAAGCTGGGCGCCTGAAAAGGATTTGGAGCACAGCATAAAGACCGCTTATGATTGGGAAAAAGAGCTAAAAAGCAGGATTAGTGAATAATCTGGACAGTAATATTGCGTGAGCGTGGTTTGTTGTCAAAATCCAAAAGCACAACCTGCTGCCATGTACCAAGGTTCAGCAGTCCGTCTTTTAGCGCAACATTAACAGAGCTTCCCACAAGTGCTGCTCTTACGTGCGCGTAGCCGTTTCCATCATGCCAGATTTCGTCGTGATGGTATTCCATGCCGGTCGGCGCGATTCGTTCGAGCGCTTCTTTCAAGTCTTTTACAAGCCCGGGTTCGTATTCAATCGTTGTTACTGCGCTTGTGCTTCCCTGAATTGAGATACAGACAAAGGCTTCTTTTAGCGCGTGCTGGTAAACACAGTTCTGGACATGTTTTGTGATATTAATAATATCGTTATTCCCCTGGGTATTTATCACAAAGTTTTCATTAATTATCGGCATCTTTCACCTCTTTTTTTATAAACGAGTGGCGTTTTTTGTAAACAACAACACAAAATATCACAATAACCACAGTAACCGCAAGGATTACGAGTTCCAAGTATTTCTTTACTGCTTCACCGAAGAACATGAGAACAAGGCTCACAAGGAAGAATCTTGCGCCGCGTCCGGCAAAACTTGCGAGGAAGAATTTGAAGAAATTCATATCAAGGATTCCGCTTGCAATCGTAAAAACTTTATAAGGAATAGGAGTGAAAGCAGAGAAGAATACTGCAAACGAGCCGTATTCTTTGTACATCTTTTCAACCGCGTCGAACTTGTCGTGATTTTTTCTGAACAAGAAATTAAAAACAGGTCGTCCGCCGAACTTCCCGATAAGATACCCGATTACACCGCCAACAGCAGAAGCGATTGTGCAGACAGTTGCGTAATAAAGCGCTTTTTCAGGTTTAGCCAAATCCATTGCAATCAGCAAAAAATCAGGCGGTGGCACAAGAAAAAAGCTTTCCACGCAGGAGTTTATCGCCAAACCCTGTACGCCCATTGTCTGAAACCAGTTATTCATACTCACAAAAATTTCGTGCATAATTTTTCCTATTCTATTACCTTGTACAAAGTCGAAGCGTCCTGAACGCTTACGTTTCCGGTCGGGATAATCAGCACTTCAACTTTTTCTGTCCGATTTGAGTACTCAATCTCAATAATATCGCCGGCTTTAAGTTGTTTGGCCGGCTTTGCAGGATTCCCGTTAACAAGCACACGTCCCATTTCAGAAACAGTGTTCGCAACGGTTCTTCTCTTAATAAGTCTTGAGACTTTTAAAAACTTATCCAAACGCATTATATTCTTTTAATAACCTCTTTTACTAAAGCTTTAAACTTTGTTTTTGCCTTGTTTGCAGCATCAATTACATCCGCGTGCGAAAGCCCCACTGTGCTTACTCCGGCTGCTGAATTACAAATACAGCTAAGCCCGATAACCTTCATCCCTGCCCAGGATGCAACAACCGCCTCAGGAACTGTAGACATTCCGACAGCGTCAGCTCCGATAACTCTTGCCATGCGGACTTCTGCCGGTGTTTCGTAAGAAGGGCCTGTGAGTGCCATGTAAACACCCTGCTGCAAATCAATCCCGAGTTCTCCGGCAATAGTTTTAGCAAGTTCAATGTATTTTGTGGTATAAACTTCGCTCATATCAGGGAATCTGTCCCCCATTGTGTCGTCGTTTTTGCCAATAAGAGGATTTACGCCCATGTAATTGATATGGTCTGTAATAATCATCAAGTCAGAAGGTTTAAATTCCGGATTAACCCCGCCTGCAGCATTCGTTACAATAAGAGTCTCAACCCCGAGTTTTTTCATGACCTTGACCGGAAAAACAACTTTCTGGATAGAATGACCTTCATAGAAGTGGAATCTTCCCTGCATCATAACCACGCGTTTGCCGTTGATTTCAGCAAAAACCAGCTGCCCTTTGTGGCCTGAAACAGTTGAAGCTTCAAACCCGGGGATTTCTGAATAAGGAATCGCAATTGTGCAATACTCGTCCGCAAGTTCGCCGAGTCCGGAGCCCAGAATTATACCGATTTCAGGTTTAAAATCCTGCACGCGTGTTTTTATATAATCAACAGCCCTATCTAACATATTAATCTCCTAATAATTTTATACAGTATGGTATGAGCCAATCACGTAAAACATTTTTACAAGCGGCTTGATTTCATCAAAAGCTTTCTGCACCTTCTCGTCCAGAATATGACCTTCAAAATCAATATAGAAAACGTATTCGCCCAGCCCTTTTTTTGAAGGACGAGAGTCAATGTAAGACATGTTTATATCGTTCTCCTCAAGAATAGTCAGAATCTTATTCAAAGCACCTGCCTTGTTTTCTGTTGAGAAAGTTATGCTTGTCTTATCCGCGCCGGTTTGAGGCGAAAGGAATTTGCCAAGCAGAATGAACCTTGTCTTGTTGTTAGCTTCGTCATTAATTTGAGTCTCAATCACAGGAATATCGTACATTTTTGCGCACTCTATGCTTCCGATTGCAGCAACTGACTTATCCTCTTTAGACAAAGACCTTATTGCAGCAGAAGTTGAAAGAGTTGCTTCTTCTATCAAAGAGTCTGAAAAATTAGTCTGAATATAATGTTTACACTGCGCAAGCGCCTGCGGGTGCGAGCGGATAATTTTTATCTCTGATTTTTTATCAGCAAACCCGATGAGCGCATGTTCCACGTCAAGTGTTGTTTCTGCAATAATCTTGAACCCTTCTTTTTTAAGTGAAGAAAGGTTGTCGAGTGTTTCTCTCACAATTCCCTCGATAGAGTTTTCAATCGGAATAACAGCAGCAATATCTTCGCTGTTCTCGTCTTTGAGTGCCTTGATTACGCCCGAGATTGATTTGAGGTTTGTGCTAACGCAATTCAGGTCAAATGATTCTATGAAATTATCCTTCGCAAAATCGCTGTATGAGCCTCTCGGGCCTAAGAATAAAAGTTTGCGGATTCTTGTTGTGTCTAAAATATCTGGTGTCATAGTTCCTACCTGTCTGCTGCAAAATCTCTTTTCAATACATTATTAATACGTGTTGTTGCCTTATCAATCTCGCCTGTTTTGTAATAAATACGAGCAAGAAGCATTTCTCTTGAAGATGACGGGCTCATGTTGTAAGCCTTTTGAGCGTAAGAAAGCGCTGTGCCGTAGCGTTTTACAATCGCATAAATCGTTGCAGTCTCTTCGTAGCTTCTTGCAACAAGGTTTGAATCAGAAGTAAGTTCCGGAATCTTTTTGTACTCCTCGAGCGCTTTTACAAACTGTTTTTCGCTTCTCAGTTTGTAAGCGGTTGCAAAAACTTTTTCAACCTGTTCTTCCGGAGTAAGTTCCTGATTGTTAATACTTTCCATCGGCTCTGTTGCAACCGACTGCGCTGGAGCTGCTGCTACAGGCGGGGTATCCAAATCAGCAGAGTTGTTAACTTCTTCGCTTGTCGGATACGGAAGTTGTATATCCAGAGTCTTTTCTTCAGCCGTTTCTTCTTCAGCATTTTTTTCCTGCTGGATTTCAGAAGGAGCCGGTTTATTAATCTCGTCTATCTGTGCGTGTTTAACAACATTTTTCTCTGATGAATCAGGAAGATACTGGAACGCTTTTGCAACCAAAATAAAAAATACAACGCAAATTGCAATCAGCAAACCCAAAAACTTTTTTGAATTAGACGAAATTTCTCTGTTCATATTTTATACTCCCAACTTTGTACTATTTAATTCTACACCAAAAGCAAACATTGCAAAATCATATTTTACAGGATCCTCAGGACAAAATTCTCTAAGCTTTTCCGTAAGCTCCAAAACCGCCTTGAAATCGTTGCTTTTCCTGCTCAAAAGTCCCATATTTCTTGACACACGTGCAACATGGACATCAAGCGGGATGAGCAAATCCTTTGGCTGCATAAATTTCCATATTCCCAAATCCACCGGAGGTTTTCGAACCATCCAGCGCAAAAACATGTTCATACGCTTCATCGCCCCGCCATTAGCAGGGTTTGGTATCATGTGATAGAACCCCTGACCCGCTGTTTTTGGAGCACGTGAATAAAAATAGTCTACGATGGTTTGGAGAAAATTGTCCTCCCCAAAAGCATACTCAAACAGCTCTTCTAAGCCTTTGCTTTCCCCGTAAAGCCCGTGAAGAATTTCAAAAATCGGGATAATATCGTAATCTTTCGCGAATCTATATTCAAGCCCTTTAAGATTAGCAAAATCACCGCTCCTAATATAGCCGGAGATGTCGTTACCTGCTCTTTCAAATAAGTCATCAAGCTTTTTAATGAACATCTTCCTGTTACCATAAGCAAAAAGAGAAGCAATAAAGCCAGCAAGCTCAGAATCTTCCTTATTTTTCCACCTATGAATAAATTGGATAGGATCATCTTTAATAAAATCTTCTGTTTCATATTTTTCTACTAGTAAATCTAATTCCTGTTTTGTAATCATCTCAGCGTTTTAAAAAACTCTCCCAACATTCTACTACATACTTCTTCTTCGATTCCACCATAGACCTTTATCTTGGAATTTGCGATTCTGTCTAATTTCAGATTAGAAAACGCGCCATACTGCTCATTGTAAGCCCCGAAATAAAGCGTCTTTATCCCTGCCTGTATTATCGCCCAACCGCACATCGGACAAGGCTCAAGCGTTACATACATTTCGCAATCCGAAAGCCTTGATGTACCTAAAACCCTCTGAGCTTCCCTCAGTGCAAGCAGCTCGGCATGCGCGGTAACATCGTTTTCAAGCTCCCGACGGTTGTGCGCACTTGAGATAACCTCGCCGTCTTTTTTTATCACACATCCTATCGGTACATCTATTAAACAAAGTTTTGCTTGTTCTATTGCGTTTTGCATCCTAGACTTTGCTTCCCTCGCCCCAGATTTCATCATCGTAATACCCGAGCTCAAGATGCCCGAGAATTACTGTATCACCGTTTTTAAGCCCGTGTTTGTGAAGCTCGTCAAACACGCCCATACTCTTAAGAATATTTTGAAGCCTTACAACCTGCTCGGTGTTTCTTGCATCAGTAACCTTTGCAAGCCGGTTAATCTTCCCGCCTGATATTATATAAGCGTCTTTTGCAACTTTTGTAATCTCAAACGCGCTGTCGTCATTGTCATAAGCGCCCAAATCCTCTTCGATATCAATATCAAATTCAGGTTTTGGAATCTCGTCCACTTTTTCAGAGATAAAGTACAACAGCTCATTTACCCCCTCTTTTGTAACAGCAGAAATCGGGAAGATGTCCTTTGCGTACTGCTTAAATTCCTCTTTGTATTTTTCCAAATCCCCCGGCTGCACAGAATCGATTTTGTTCAGAACAAGAATTTGATACAGATTTGCAAGCCCTTCCGAGTGTTTTTTGAGTTCGTTATTAATAATTTTGTAATTCTCTACCGGATTTTCCGCGGTCAAATCCACAATGTGAATCAAAAACCGGCATCTCTCAACGTGACGCAAAAACTCGTGCCCAAGCCCGACACCTTCGCTTGCACCTTCAATAAGCCCCGGAATATCAGCAATAACATAAGACCCGCCATCAGCCTTCTTCACTACCCCGAGATTCGGCACAAGTGTTGTGAACGGATAATCCGCTATCTTAGGTTTTGCAGAACTTACGGCACTTATAAAAGTCGACTTGCCTGCGTTTGGCATACCAAGAAGCCCCACATCCGCAATGAGTTTAAGCTCCAGCTCCAAAATTCTTTCAATCCCCGGTTCGCCCGGCTCGCAGAACTGCGGCGCTCTTTTTTGCGCGGTTGCAAAGCGCGCATTTCCGCGTCCGCCGCGCCCTCCTTTTGCAATCAAGACCTGTTGTTCGTGCTCAGTCAGGTCAGCAATGATTTTTCCGGTTTTAGTATCTCTCACAACCGTTCCCATCGGGACTTTTATATACAAATCTTTTGCGCAGGCTCCGTGCATACCTTTTATCCCGCCGTTTTCACCAGCCGGAGCTTTGAACACTGATTTGAGTTTAAAATCAAGAAGTGTTGACATATTTTCGTCTGCGACAAAATAAATATCGCCGCCGCGTCCGCCGTCACCGCCTGCCGGCCCGCCTTTATCAACATATTTTTCACGGCGCCATGCAACCATTCCGTTACCGCCATGACCTGATACAACTCTTATTTTAGCTTTGTCTAAGAATTTCATTTATTTCACCTTGTAAACATTGCGTTGCTTTGCCTATCGTACTATAATGCTACTATGAACAAGACTAAAAATACATTATTCAGTAACAAACCTGTTACAATTGACAATAATTCACTTATTATGGCAATCGAATCAAGTTGCGACGAAACAGCCTGCGCAATCGTTAAAGGCGGACGCGAAGTCCTAGCAAACGTTGTAGCTTCCCAGATAAAAATTCACGAAGAATACGGCGGAGTTATTCCGGAAATCGCAGCACGCGAGCACCTCGAAGCCATTAATGTCGTGATAGCAGAAGCTTTCAAACAGGCAGGTGTTAGCGGTAATGATATTTCAGCTTTCGCAGGAACAGTAGGCCCGGGTCTTGTAGGATGTTTGCTCGTTGGGCTTAACGCGGCAAAATCGCTCGCGCTTGCTTATGACAAGCCTTTTATTGGTGTAAACCACCTAAACGCACACCTTGCAGCAAACTTTATTGACACAGAATTAAAACCGCCGTTTATCGCGCTTCTGGTAAGCGGAGGTCACACACAGATTATCAAGGTTGATTCGTATTCCGAGATGAGCATAATCGGCGAAACAATCGACGACGCAGTAGGCGAAGCTTACGACAAAGTTGCGCGTCTAATCGGTCTCCCGTATCCCGGAGGTCCTAAGCTTGACAAGCTCGCACAGGAAGGAAATCCACATGCGTTCAAGCTTCCGGAGGCAAAGGTCGGAGGCTACGATTTCAGTTTTAGCGGTTTAAAAACAGCAGTACTTAGGCTTGTTAAATCTTTTGACGGGCAGGAAATGCCGGTTAGAGACATTTGCGCAAGTTTTCAGGAATGTGTCTCATCAACCCTTCTAAAAAAAGTTAAGCGTGCGCTTGAAGAAACTGGTTACAAGCAGGTTGTACTGGCTGGCGGGGTTGCAGCGAACTCCGAAATCAGGCGCAAAATCTTCAACCTGAAAGACGAAGGTTATGAAGTTTACGCACCGATTATGAAATACTGCACAGACAACGCTTCAATGGTTGCCTCTTCAGCGTTTTTCTTTGACAACACTTTTGACAGCATTGATGTAGAAGTTTTCTCACGAGTATCTCGCGTTTAGAACTTTGTAAACATTTGTAACAATATTCCCAAATACCCTAAAGTTTTTCCCGAAAATGCCGATATACATAATACAAGGGAAAAGAAAGCTCAAAAAGGAGCGTGGAATATGGGATTAAATGTATCATCAATGGAACACTCTTTCCAGTTTGAAAACAGAGAAAATTTAAGAAACACCGCAAAGAACATACTCAACAAATCCGGTGCAACAACAGAAGCAACCCAGAAGATTATTGAGAAGACCATTTTTGACGGTGACAGGCAGTTAAAAGAATTGTACACAAACCCGCAGCTTGCTGTGCTCAAAGCTTCGACTCAAATCAGTGTAAACAATTCTCTTAAAGAAACATTAAAGTACTTAAAAGATCACGCAAACAGAAAGCCGTCCAAACAGCCTGTATTTGGTGAATTATGGAGTCTTTGCCAGTCTGGTGAAGAGGACTCTTACAAGGGCGAATTATGTGATTTTCAGATTGACAAAAATGTGAAGAACATTTTTGCAGCAGCATAAGACTTCTCCTCAAAAGGGCGAAATGAGTAAACTCATTTCGCCCGCCCTCTATTATATCTGCACCTTGACAATAACTTTTTTAACACTCAACTTACTATCCGGATTCAAAGACGGCTGGTGTGCGTCCTGCGGGTAAAACACCAGAAATTCGCCTTCTTCCAGCATCTGATAAGAATCGCAGATATCGCAGTTCAAAAACTCTACATCCCTTTCTGCGCTGTAATCCTCTTTAGAGGAGCAGTTTGAGTAATCACTCACCCCGACTTTTTCCAAACCCTTAACCATGTACTGGATATCAATATACTTGCGGTGTGCTTCATAAGGTGCGTCGTCTTTGGTTTCGTAGCTCTGGACATTAGCGAATACTTCATCGCCTGAAATTTCGTATCTTCCGTCCGGAAGCGTCTCCAAATCAGCAGACTTAAGCCACTCAAATCCTTGCTGCAAGCGTTCTGAAAGCGGGTAGTAAGTCTCTGCATTAACCAACCTATCTTTTATCATAAGGCTCTCCTTTACAATCTTACGTAACAAATCTTAACAAAAGAAACAAAAAAAGGCAATTTCTGAAAGGAAAAAGACTTTATATTCATGTAAGGTTAAAAAAGGTTAGTTTTTAAAATTACGCAGGTTAGAAAAAGTTAGGTAGGTTTACTATGTTAATGGCATTCTGGGAAGTCCAGAGATTAACACGCGAAATAAATACCCTGGAAAGGCAGGCGATGCAGACGCAGACCCGGCTTTCCAACTACCAGAAGTACGCCGGAATGTTGGGCGGGTCTTCAATAATAACAATGGGTAATATCGCGGGTATGTCTTCCGAGCTTGTTCCAAGAGCCTCATTATTTGCGCAGTTCTCGAATCAGGCAAGTTCAATGAGTGCAATGCAGAACCTGCAAGCTATGAAAATGCGGGGTATGGTTCCTTGGACCGGAAACGCGCTTGCTCAGTATCAGCTTGAGATGAGTGCTTTTGCAAGGTTCAAAGAAGAATCAATGAAAGCGCTCAAGCAGCAAGAAGCTCAGGTGCTTAATGAAAAAGAAAAAGAGATACAACTGGAATTAAACGACATCGAACAACGACTCAAAATCAAGCGCGCACGACTTGAATCAGTCAAGCAGCTTGCAGCGGAAGGAGCGCGGGACAGCGCGCCTAAGTTCGGGCTCGGATAAGATACTCTAAAAACTTAGAAAATGTGTAAAAATCGTGAAGTGTATACCTATTAACTTAAAATTCCCCTCGCCTCTCCTCATCCAGAAGAGGCTTTTTATTATGCTTTCTCCCCTCTTGCCTTTTTTCCATGCTTGTTTTATCATAGTTTTGTACAGTTAAATGCTATAAAGGTGGTGAAAATATAAATGGCAGAAGTTAAAGTAGGCGAAAACGAAAGTATCGAAAGCGCTTTGAGAAGATTCAAAAAGAAAATCCAAAAAGCAGGAATCTTGTCAGAAGTTAAAAAACGTGAAAGATATGAAAAGCCTAGCGTAAAGAGAAAACGCAAATCAGAAGCAGCTCGCAAACGCAAGGTATAATGTTTATAAAGGGCGGTTTGTCTTAAGACAAACCGCCCTTCTCATAAAACCAAAAAGCTAACCGTAAATAACAACCAACAATCTTAATTTTGAGTCTGAGCCTGAATATATTTCAGCTGCACCTGAGTATTTACCCCGTCAGCAGTAAAAGAAGCCGGAAGCGGCTTGTAAGGAGCCCCGTTTTTTACAGCGTTTATTGCAGAAGCATTCGCTTTCTCGTTCGTTGAATTGACTATCATAGGTTTTGTTATTTCACCGTTCTTCAAAACCCTGAATTGAACGGTAACCTCATAATCCTTGCTTGACTTAAACGGAGTCCAGCTGTCGTGCACAGCGTTTGGAAGATATTGGAAGTATTCGTTAAGGTTCTGAATAGGAGCCTCATCTGCAAACGCAGGAAGCGATAATAAAGATAAGACTATCAGGAGTTTTTTCATGTTCTACCTCACATAAACTCTTGGCAGACGCACTTTTAGTCTGCATGTAAGTTCATAATTAATAGTATCTAATATTTTCGCCCAACTATCAAGCGTCAAATCCTCATCGTCCAAGAGCGTTACCACATCGCCGACATTGGCCTCAACACCGGATAGGTCAAACATCATCTGATCCATGGTTATGTTTCCGACCTGACGTACTTTTTGCCCGTTTATCTTACCGCAAATCTTGTTGGAAAGGCTTCTTGAAACCCCGTCCGCGTAACCAATCGGTATTGTAGCAACTTTTGTCGGCTCTTGAGCGACAAATTTGTGGCAGTAGCTTACGCCTTCGCCGGCTTTTACTTCATGAATATTTGTAATCCTGCCTTTTAAGCCCATAATCTGCTTAAGTTTTGGTCTGTAGTTGTACTTTGGCGGCAAGTCCGGATAAAGCCCGTAGAGCGAGATTCCGACACGCACCATGTTTGATTTAAAATTATAAGAGAAGGTTGCAGCAGTGTTCTGGATATGAATCAAGAGCCCTGATGTGTCAATGTTTTCAATAACGCTGTTCCATCTTGAGACCTGTTTTTCTGTTTCTTCCGGCTCTTCGGCTGCTGCAAGGTGGGTAAACACACCTTCGAATCTCAAGTACTCTGATTTTCTAACCTGTTCAATGAACTCAACTGCGTCTTCCGAGCGCACCCCGATTCGGTTCATGCCGGTATCAATCTTGACATGTACAATCGGTTTTATTCCTGTTCTTTCAAAAACCTCGCGGCAAACTTTGAGGTGCTCTTCGTTAAACACAGAAAACGCAATATCATTTCTTGCAGCGGATTCGATTGCCCAAAGCGGGATTGCGCCCACAACAAGAATCGGGCATTTTATTTTCACATTCCTCAAATCCAAGCCTTCGTCCACAGAAGATACGCCCAACATATCGACACCTGAGGCGAGCATTGTCTGCGCAAGCATTGCAGCACCGTGGCCGTAGGCGTCAGCTTTAACGATTGCCATGAATTTCTTGTCTTTTGGAATCCCTTTTTTTATTTCAAGAATATTCTGCGCCAGAGACTCAAGATTAATCTCAACCCACGCATCTTTGTGAATATTTACGTTTGATTGTCTTACGTTTTTCATTTTAATCCTTTCCCTCTCCATCGGGAGAGGTCGCAGTTGTGCTTGAGCTTTGCGAAAGCTACAAATGCGGGTGAGGGTTAATCCCCTCTTCTAATTTTATTATAACTCCATCAATATTTTCATATATCTCATTGTTCCAAAATCTAATAACTTTATATCCTAACCCCTCTAAATATTTGGTTCTTTCAGTATCAGATATAATATTTTCAGGTTCATTATGCTGACCACCATCAATTTCAACAATAATCTTAGCTTCTTTGCATATAAAATCAACAATATATTTACCTATAGGGTGTTGGCGCTTAAACTTTAAATTATGAAACTGCCTGTTTTTTAAAAGATTCCAGAGGCGCTTTTCCTGAATTGTTGAGTTTTTTCGAAGTTCACGTGCTAAGATATTTTTTTCGTTCATGTTTGACCCTCACCAGCATCCGTAACTCACTTACGTTCGAACGGCTGCGACCTCTCCCGATGGAGAGGGGAAAAAGCTATACCATCTCACCATTCAGGTACCAGGTGCGCGCATTTGTTATTTTAACATTTACAAACTCGCCTGTAATATCCCTGTCATAAGGAATATGAACAATCTTGTTGTTTCTTGTGCGCCCTGTGATTACACTTTTGCCTTTTCTGATTTCAAACTTCTCAACAAGAACTTCAAGCTCGCGCCCCACGTATTTTTTATTGGATGCAAGACAACAAGCGCGGTTGTGCTCGTTCAATCTGGCAAGACGGTCGGTTTTTACATCCTCATCAATGTATAAATCAACCCACTTTGCTGCAACGGTCTTCTCTCGCGGTGAATAAGCCGCGGTGTTGGAATAATCAAGCTCCAACTCACTCATTGCCTTCAAAGTATTCTGGAACTGCTCCTCTGTTTCACCCGGGAACCCCGCAATAAAATCGCTTGTAATCGTAACATCCGGAATCCGGCTTCTAAGATTGTCGCAAATCTTTTTGTAAGTCGCGTAATCATACCTGCGGTTCATTTTCTTTAAAACATAATCATCTCCTGACTGCATCGGGATGTGGAAATACTCGCAAACCTTGTCCAGCTCGATTACAGTATCAATAAGCTCTTCTGTGATATCGGTTGGGTAAGATGTCACAAATCTGATTCTGAAATTCCCCTCAAGCGCGTTGACTTCCCGCAAAAGTCTTGAAAGATTCCAGCCTTCAAGGTCTTTGCCGTAAGAATCAACATTCTGCCCGAGAAGCGTAATTTCTTTAAACCCTTCTGAAAGCGCTTTTTTTGCTTCATTCAGAATGAGTTCAGGCTTTCTGGAACGCTCACGGCCGCGCGTGTACGGCACAATACAGTATGTGCAGAAGTTGTTGCAGCCTTCCATAATCGGAATCCACGCATTAACGCTTTTTACACGGTTAATCTGGATGTCGCTTTCTTCGAACGGTTTTTCTTCAACAGAAACAACCCTCTCGCCAGCCTCGATTCTTTTTACAAGATTCGGAAGTTCATAAAGCCTTTGAGTGCCCAAAACCAAATCCACGTATGGCGCACGGCGGAATAGGTCTTTGCCTGCCTGCTGTGCAACGCAGCCGGCAAAAACAATCTTCAAATCAGGCTTGTTCTTTTTCCATTTACCCCAGACCCCGATTGCACTGTATGCCTTGTCTTCTGAAAGCTGTCTGATTGAGCAGGTGTTGATAATTAGCATGTCAGCTTCTTTCGGCTCCTCTGTCTGGGTGTATCCAAGATGTTCAAGCATTCCGAACATACGTTCTGCGTCAGATTTGTTCATCTGACAACCAAGTGTTTCTATATATACCTTTTTCATTAATTTATCCCTTATAAGTTAAATCCGGTTTTCTTGCAGCCAGTGTCTCGTCAACCTTCTTGATTGGCGTGGTTTGCGGAGATTTCAAAACTCCTTCCGGATTTTCTTCAATCTCACGTGCTATTTTAAGCATAATTTCTACAAAATTGTCCAGAACCTCTTTTGATTCAGACTCCGTCGGCTCAATCATCAAAGCTTCATGCACAATTAGCGGGAAGTAAACTGTTGGCGGATGGCAGTTTGAATCCATCAAACGCTTCGCAATCCCAAGCGTTGAAACACCTTGATGGTGCTGTTTTTCACCAGACAGCACAAATTCGTGCATGCAAGGCTCATCGTATGGTAAATCGTACGCACCTTTTAGCTTTTCTTTCAAATAATTCGCGTTCAAAACAGCATCAGCACTCGCAAGCTTAAGATTCTTGCCCATCATAAGGATGTAAGCATAAGCCCTTACAAGGATTCCGAAATTTCCGTAGAAACTTCTAACCTTGCCGATAGAGTGTTTAATATCGTAATTTCTTACATACTTGCCGTCAACACAATCAATAACAGGTGTTGGCAAGTAGTCTTTAAGCTTTTCCACAACCCCTACAGGACCTGCGCCCGGACCGCCACCGCCATGCGGTGTTGCAAATGTTTTGTGAAGGTTCAAATGCACAACATCAAACCCCATTAACGCAGGATTTGTCCAGCCCATAACCGCATTGAAGTTTGCGCCGTCGTAATAAAGCAAAGAGCCGTTATCGTGCATAAGTTTTGAAATCTCAAGAACTTTTTCCTCGAAAATCCCCAGAGTATTCGGGTTTGTCATCATAATTGCTGCAACATTCTCATCCAGAAGCTCTTTCAGGGCTTCAACATCAACCTGACCTTTGTCGTTTGATTTGACTTCAACAATCTCAAACCCGCACATCTTCGCGCTTGCAGGGTTTGTGCCGTGAGCAGAATCAGGAACAATAACTTTTGTTCTGTTTGTCTCACCCTTGACCTCAAAATACTTTTTAATAACCATCATGCCGGTAAGTTCGCCATGCGCGCCAGCGGCCGGCTGCAAGGTTATCGCATCCATACCTGTTATGTGTTTCAGGGCTTCCTGCAAATTGTACATAAGCTCCAAAGCGCCTTGAGAATCCTCTTCATCCTGAAGCGGGTGGAGGTTTGCAAACCCTTCAAGAGAGGCAAGGAACTCGTTAACTTTCGGGTTGTATTTCATTGTACAGGAGCCAAGCGGATAGAAGCCTTTTTCAATACAGAAATTTCTGTCGCTTAGTTCTTTGTAGTGTCTCAAGACCTCAAGTTCGCTCAGTTGCGGAAGTCCGATTTCACCATCCCTCAACATTTCTGCCGGCAGGAAATCACCGAGTTTATAATCCCCTACTCCGATACCATCTGCCCCGTTACTTTTTTCAAATATTGTCTTCATCTAATACCCGTTCCTGTTTTAACAAATCTTTTTTTATCTTCTCAAGCGCTGTCTGGATAATTCTTGAAATTCTCGACTGCGAAATATTGAACTCAACTGCAATATCTTTAAGCTTCTTATCGTAGAAATACTTGGCTTCTATCAAGTCCTGTTCGCGCTGGGAAAGTTTTTTCATTGAATCGCAAATTCTTTTTTTGAGCTCGACAATCTCTGCTTTCTCTTCCGGAGTTCTCTGCGAATCCTTAATCAGTGTCGGATTGTCTGCGTCTGCAAGTTCGTCTATTGAGAGAATTGTTTTGTATACAGCGTCTTTGATTCTTTCCTGTTCAAAGTTTTCCTGCTCGCGCATAACGTGCCATTTGTAACGTCTGCGCATTTCGTTTCTTATTGCCCACTTTATTGCTTTTACAATATATGTCTGATTATAGACTTCGTTTGATTTTGCGTTGTTTACGAGGTAGTAAACAGTGTAGTTTGCAAGACTTATGACTTCAGACAAGTCGATAAGGCCAAGAGATGAGATTTTTTTGTACTCAACTTTTGATATAGTTTCTATTAAATCTTTATACTGAGAAAGATTAGCCCGTTCTTCTCTCTCTCGGTTTATAGCATTTAAATCCTTCATATCATATAATATATCAGCAAATACGAAATTTTACAATTAGTATTAAACATGCTAGAATGTAGTTAAGTAAGAGAGGGTAAAGAAAATGACTTATTTTAGATATATCAAATCAGCTGCACTGGTGATGTTGAGTGCAATGATTTTTACAACGAGCGCAGTTTGTGTTGAAAAAGTTTCAGCCCAGCCAGCAGCAACAGCTCCGGCTGCAACACAGCAAGCTTATATTCCGGTAAAACCGCTTTCTGTTGTAAATTCACCAAAAGCTTATCTCAACAAATCAATCGTTATGAAAGCTAAGTTCGACAAATTCTCAACACTCGGACTTGATTACAAACCTGCATTCAAATCGTCAGACGATTACATCTCTTTTCTAATCCAGAGAGAAGACACAGCGCACGACATTCCGCTCTCTGAAATGAAATTATTCCTTAAAAGAGATGTTGCAGAAAAGTTTATTGATTTAAAAACCAACGACGAAGTTGAAATAAAGGGTGTTGTATTTTCAGACGCATTAGGCGATGCGTGGGTTGATGTAAAGCAGCTCACCGTGACGAAAAAGGCGCCTGAGGAAAACAAAAACGGAGTTAAATAAATATGCCATTAGATAACTTGGAACAAGAAAAAGATAATAAAGACAAAAAGAAAGTTTTTCTAACAATACACGGTCACTTTTACCAGCCACCAAGAGAAAACCCGTGGCTGGAAGCAATCGAGCAGCAGGACAGCGCTCTGCCGTTCCACGACTGGAACGAGAGGATTAATGCAGAGTGCTACAACCCGAACTCTGTTTCAAAAATCGTGGATTCGAAAAACCAGATTCTCAACGTTGTAAACAACTACGAGTACATCAGCTACAACTTTGGCCCGACTCTTCTTTCGTGGATGGAAGAGTTTGCGCCGATGGCTTACGAGCGCGTAATCAAAGCGGACATTAATTCAAGAAGAATGCACTCCGGCCACGGAAACGCGATTGCGCAGGTTTACAACCACATGATTATGCCGCTTGCAAACGAAAGAGACAAGCAAACACAGGTAAAATGGGGGGTAAAAGACTTTGAATACCGTTTTGGCAGAAAGCCGGAAGGTATCTGGCTCGCTGAAACAGCGGTCGATGATGACACACTCCGAGTTCTTGTAGAAAACGATATAAAATTCACCATTCTTTCACCTTATCAGGCTCAAAGAATCAGAAAAGAGGGTGAAAGCACATGGCAGGACGTAAGCTGGGGCAACATTGACCCTGCGCGTTCTTACAGGTATTACATAAAATCAGCACCCGGAAAATATATTGACCTGTTCTTCTATGACGGCGCAATTTCACGTTCTGTTGCTTTTGACGAGCTGCTTACAGACGGAAACAAGTTTGTAAACCGACTCAAAGACGGGGTTTCTGATGCCAGAAATTACAACCAGCTTGTAAACATTGCAACTGACGGCGAAAGCTACGGTCACCACACCAAGTTCGGTGACATGGCGCTTGCTTATGCGCTCAAGCTCAAGGTCAAAGACGCAGGGTTTATTATCACGAACTACGCAGAATACCTCGACAAGTACAGAAGCGACTGGGAGGTTGAAATCAAGCCGGTTTCATCATGGAGCTGTTTCCACGGTGTAGGACGCTGGTGCGATGATTGCGGTTGTTCAACAGGCGGGCATCCGGGTTGGAATCAGAAATGGAGAAAGCCGCTTAGAAACGCGCTTGACTTCTTAAGAGACGAAACGATTACGATTTACAACAAGCATGCAAAAAAATACTTCAAGAATCCGCAGGATGCTCGAGACAACTACATCAGCGTCATTCTGGACAGAAGCGACATGAGTGTTAAGAGTTTTCAGGACGAATATTTCCTTCCTGATTTGGACGAAGAACAAAGAGTGAAAGCAATGGAGCTTCTTGAAATCCAAAGACAGGCTATGCTTATGTACACAAGCTGCGGCTGGTTCTTCTCTGAAATATCAGGAATTGAGACCGTACAGATTATGAAATACGCTGCAAGGGTTATGCAGCTTGCAAAATCGTTCCTTAAGAAGGATTTGGAAACACCGTTTTTGGAAATCCTCAAGGAAGCAAAGAGCAACATTCCTGAGTTTGGCACCGGTAAAGATGTGTTTGAGAAGTTTGTAAAACCTTCTGTTATCACGCCGAAGCAGATAGTAAGTTTGTGGGCAATATCTTCGCTATACGCTGACATTGAGGACGAAGAGAGCGTTTATTGTTACAAAATCAAAAAGCGTTCTTACAAGCGGGTTCAAAAAGGTAATTCGCAATTGGTTATCGGACATATTGAGGTTGAATCAAAGGTCACGCTCGAAAAATCTAACATGATTTTTGCACTGCTCCAATTCTCCGGCGGAGATTTCCACTGCGCTATTAAAGAGTATTCGGAAAACTTCAGCGACATACAAAAAGAACTCATCAGGACTTATCTTGTATCACCGCTTACCGAGATTATCAGGCACATTGACAATTATTTTGGCAAAGAGTACTTCACGCTCAAGGATATATTTATTGAGGAAAGGCGGAAGATTCTTCAAACAATGCTCAAGGGCAAGTTGCAAATCTTTGCCAACACTTATGAATCAATGTACAACGAGGGCAAGGGTTCGATTTACCAGATGCAGACGCTCGGGTTGGAGATTCCGAAGGAGTTCAAGATTTCTGCGCAGTATGTTCTTACAAAGCAGTTCAACGATTTGTTTGTGGATTCGCGCGGATTTTTGGATTCGGATATAACCCAGCAGGCTTCTGATATCAATTTTGAGGCGAAGAGAATCGGGATTGAGATAGACAAGACTCCGACTTCAAGGATTTTCAGTAAGAAGATTGCGCAAAACATCAACAGGCTTTCTTATGCGCTTGATATTCAGCAGGTTGAGGCGACTTTAGAGCTTCTTGACTGTATTTCGAAGCTGGAAATCAAGGTTGACATTGCAGAGGCGCAGAACTATTATTTCTCAAAGATTGTGACGAATATTGAGGAATTGATTCAGCGAATCACCTGTCAGGCTGACAGAGACTTGCTTGTGATGTTGTTTGAAATCGGCGAGAATCTGAACATCAACATGGATTATTACAAGCAGATGTTCGACAGGGCGCTGGTTAGAGGTTAGAAAAGAAGAGGTGCGGCAAAGCCGCAACTCTTCTTATTACGTTGTGTAGCGCGTATGTCCCTTCTCCCCTGTGTGGGAGAAGGTGGGCGGAGCCCGGATGAGGGGAGCAATCGTTTTCATGCTAAAATTTAATAATGGAACACCTCAAAAAATTTGCAAAAACGCTTAGAAAAGAGCAAACTCGTCCAGAACAAATCATGTGGCACATACTACGTGAACGCCGGTTTTTCGGGCTTAAATTTCGCCGTCAGGTTCCGCTTAATAAATATATTGCAGACTTTGCCTGTTTTGAAAAGAAAGTAATCATTGAGCTAGACGGCAGAGAACATCTAGAGGAAGACGGTATTATCAAAGACAAAATCAGAACCGAGTATTTGGAGGATATTGGGTTCCGGGTTATTAGGTTTTATAATACGGATGTTCTGAATCATCTGGAAATTGTTTTGGAATTTTTGTATAGAGAATTGATTTCAGGGGAGTGAAATTGTTCCCCTCATCCGCCCTCCGGGCACCTTCTCCCACACAGGGGAGAAGGGACATACGCGCTTACTTATAAGTATTTCACCCCTACAAGCTCATCCGGCATAAACTGCTGCTCCACATCCGGCGCAGCATGCGTATAAACATAGCCCTCACCAAACCCGTATTTCTTCGCGTCCTTGTAATGCGCGTCCCTCAAATGCATCGGAGGCGGAAAATCCTTTCCGTGTTCAATATCCGAAAGCGCCTTATCAATCGCCATTATTACCTTGTTCGACTTAGGCGCGTTCGCAACATAAACAACTGCATTGGCAAGCGGAATCCTGCCTTCCGGAAGTCCAATTATCTCAACCGCGCGGTAAGCGTTTACTGCGATATTCATCGCATTTGGATCAGCAAGCCCCACATCTTCTGCCGCGCAAACAATCAGGCGCCTTGCAATAAATCTCGGGTCTTCGCCGGCCTCTATCATTTTTGCAAGGTAATAAATCGCAGCATTCGCATCAGACCCGCGCAAGCTTTTCTGGAACGCGGAAGCGCAGTCGTAGTGTTCCTGTGTTGAATATCGGGTATTCCTTTTCTGTGTAATACTTTCAAGAATATCGACGCTCAAAAGTCTTGTGTCATTTGAAAAATTGCTTGCAAAGTAAGAATTTTCAACAAGGTTCAAAGCGCAGCGCGCGTCTCCGCGAGCGTTATTAACAATAAACTTCGTCACCTCTTCGTCGTACTGAATCGGCTGGTAATTCTTCTCCAGATACTCAAACCCGCGATTAACAATCTTTTCCATGCTTACATCATTAATCGGATTCAACCTTATCACCTGCACCCTTGAAAGCAGCGCCGGAACAACCTGAAACGAAGGATTCTCCGTCGTAGAGCCGATGAGAAACACTGTCCCGTTTTCCACATGAGGTAAAAGTGCATCCTGCTGGGTTTTTGAGTATCTGTGGATTTCATCTATAAACAAAATCGTCTTCTGACCGCTTCTCAGAGCCTGTCTTGCCTGTTCCACAGTCTCTTTAATTTCTTTTATGCCGGAAGTAACAGCAGACAGTTCAATAAACTGCGCATTAACCTTTGTTGCAATAAGTCTTGCAAGAGTTGTTTTTCCGCAACCCGGGGTTCCCCACAATATCAAAGAAAACAACCTTTGTGTTTTTAAAAGATTCAAAAGCGGAGAATTGGGCGCAACAACATTTGACTGACCCAGAAAATCATCCAATGTCTTAGGTCTTAGTATCTCCGCAAGCGGAGTCTGTTTATTTGCTTCTTCCAGTTGTGTGAATAAATCCATACCAACATTCTAGCATATAATTATTGAACTTTTGCATTTTGCTTTTTCGCGTTCTCATATCTCTTTTTCGTAAAATGAACAGTCATACCTGCAACAAAAAAGCCCATAACTCCGATTGAGAACACGTACGGAAGCCCTGATATCAAGACTTTTTGTTTCACAAGTGATTTGTATTCTTTTTCTACGGTTGATTTTCTATCAGCTGCTAATTTCTTCGCAAGCTCCTCAAGGTCATCAAATTTAGGCACCTTCAAATCCTTGCCAATCAAGTCTTTGCACTTGCCCATTTTATGAAGCAATTTTGTAAACCCTTTTTGAACCAATTCGCTCCCTGTGATTACATACAAAGCAACGAGCGGAAATCTTGTTGCGGTTTCTTTTAAATTTTCTTTACCTCTATCGGCAGACGCGCCAAAATATCCGGCACCGCCGACCAGCACGCAGGTTGTGAGCTGACCTTTGCTCAAAACAAGTTTGCCGTTCTGGCTGTTAAAATCCATACAAAAATATTTGTTAAAGAAATTCTTTGCCTTTGGAGAATCTTTAAACAACTTAGATCCCGGAGCAACTATAAACTCGGAGACTTTTTGTAACGCTCTGGAATCCTTACCCTTGGAAGCAAGCAGTCCTGCAAGCCCAAGGCATCCGGCATAAAGCCCCGCTGCAAGCCCGATATGTTTTTTCGCACTCTTTTTAACTTTCTCCTGATGAGCTTTATCCTCCTTGGTGTTTTCAAGCGATGCTATGTTTTTAAAATCGCTCTTGTTGAAAAGTTTTAATGTCATCAAGTTTTTAATATAATTCAAAGAAAACTCTGTTAGCGGAATCGCCATCGCTGCAAGCGCTATAGCAGCTTTTACCGGTAAAACCTGTTTATTATTTTTTCCACCCTTCTCTAAAAGCTCAACTCCTGTCGTTGCAACCTCTTTTTTCAAATTCTCAGGAAGTCCTTTTGAAAAAACTTTTCTTGCAACCTGCTGCCCCAGAATCGCAGGAGCAACATATATCAATGTTTCTTCAGAGACCTCAAGAAAAGTATTTTCTGTTAAATCAGCAACGCTCCTTGAAAAAACAGCTTTCGGAATTAAACAGGTTGAAAAATCCTGAATAAAACGCGTTGTCGAAAGCCCTGAAGCCTGCTCCTGATGTCTCACGAACTTTGCGGCCGGCTTTAGGCCTTTCGGCAGTGTATTAATAAATATTTTGTTGTTATTTGATGACATAATTTGATTCCATCCCTTTAAAACTTGTGAAAACTAAAAATTGCCTTACCTTGAGATTTTTGTTTACAATTGTTTACTTTCACAAGTAAAATTCAGGCAGACAAAACCTTCAAGGTTTTAACTACCCGTAAAAACTA
Source organism: uncultured Candidatus Melainabacteria bacterium (assembly GCA_949902595.1). Taxonomy (GTDB): domain Bacteria; phylum Cyanobacteriota; class Vampirovibrionia; order Gastranaerophilales; family Gastranaerophilaceae; genus CAG-196. The sequence continues at coordinate 54,047 of CATLDC010000010.1, forward strand.
AACAGAACAGTAAAAATTCGGGCAGTTAAACTAACCCGCGCCACCAATTTCTATTCAGATTTTTTATCGCTGTTTTTTTCATTGCAAATTCAGTTTAGCGCACACAGGGCAATCTGTCAATTACCTTAGCGCAAGAATCTTATCAGCCTCGTCTTTAGTCAAAACTTTTGCGCCTCCGAGAATCTGTGTATTCAGCACAACCTGCGCATAGGATTCAGCGAGTTCCAGTTTCATATAAGCGTCTCTGATTGTCTTAGAGCCAATAACAAACCCGTGGTTCGCCATCAAAACAGCGTCGTACTTATCAAAAAACTTAACCGTATTATCAACAAGTTCCATTGTTGAAGGGAGTGCGTATTCAGCAAGCGGGATTCCGCCAAAATAAAAAACATTCTCTGCCATAATTGGCTCCATCAGGTCTTTGCCCGCAGAAGCAAAAGTGCTGAGATAAGGTGAGTGGACATGGATAATATAATTAAATTCCGGTCTCTTTTTATAAATCCCGATATGCAAAAACTTCTCGCTCGAAGGTTTTTTGCCAGCTTCAAGAGATTTCCCCTCAAAATCAGTTTCCACAAGCTCATCCGCGCTCAAGTATCCGTTAGAAGAGCCGGAGGTTGTGATAAGCATACCGTCCCGGTATCTTGCAGAGATATTACCGGAATATCCGGGGGTGAAGTTCTTTTCCCCGCAAAGTTTTCCGCAATCAATTATTTCTTGTATCAAAGTCTTTTTTCTACAGAACATCTTCCACCGTCTTAACATCTTCGACTACCGCGCGTTGGAGCACAGGAGCGCGGTTAGAGTTTCTAAATTCGTTCTCGTCCTCTTCAACTATATCTTCGCTCTTTTTGGCTTTCTTATCCTGTTTTATTTCCAGTCTTTCATAATCAAGCTGTGTTCCTTTGGCATCCATCATCAGCTGGACAGTAAAGAAAGTGTTTTCTCTAATAAAGTCATACCCGAGGTTGACCTTGATATCATCCGGCCCGAGTGAGAAATAGAACGCGTTTTCCTGGAATTGTTTACCATTTGGAGAATCACCGGAAAGATTAATGGAGCCAAACCATGAAACAGTAAGCCATCTGCAAATTCTTAAGTATTCTCTCAAGTAAACATTTGACTGACCGTATCTATAAGCATCAAACACCGGAATCGGAGAATTGTCATCATAAACAGAGTGGAAATACCCGATATCCTGCATCCAGCGTTTGTACTGGGTATGGAGTCTAGGGCCGATTCTTCCGATAATCTGGGTGTCGCCTGTTCCATAAAGAGACGCTGCGAGCTGTGCAGTCAAATCAATACTAAAAGCTTTTTGCTCTTCCTGATTTTTGTAGTTTATAATATTTTGATCAGCCTGTGCCATGTATCTAAAGCGCATAGTGCCAATCTGGTCGCCTCTTACAGCTCCGTAGTTTTTGTCTTCGTCAATATCGTGGTAATAACCGGCGTCAAAACGGTGGGCGTATCTTGAAGCGTGGCCTTTCAAAAGAAAGTCGTTAGAAGAGTATCCGTTTTCATAAACCAGATTCATACCGTATTTAGGTCTGCGTCTTCCCAAGAACCATTCCTGCATATAGTCGTTCATACCGTATTGCAGGTAAAGGTTATCGTCCAGCATCTGTTTACCTCTTACCATAAACAAGCTTTTTGCCGTACCATAAGCCACCTGGGTTCTGTTAGTAGCGGTGCTCAAGCGTCCGATACCGCCGACACCGATTCCGTGGTTATAGTTCAAAATCGGCATTGCCTTTAAAACAGAGCCTTTCGGGAGTTCAAATACAAACCCAGGGCCTAAATACATACCAAGGCCTCTGAATGAACCCAATTCCCAGGAGTTTGTCTCACCAAATTCGTGGTTCTTATTAGTATAGATTTTCAGCGCAGGAATCTTTATAACCCTTTTGCCGTTTTTAAACACCCTTGCCTGTTTAACAGAAAGAATTTCCAGATCACCTTTCTGGGTAATTTTCATGTCTTTTACGGTAACCTTGATAATACCTTGTTCCATGTCATTGCTCAAGGTCTGGTCTTTTGGAACGAGCATTTCGCCCATATTTGGACCGCGGTTTGCAGAGCGGAAGTTTATTGGAAATGATTCATCCACCTTAATAGACCCGTGTTCCTGCACAATTTTATCGCCGTACACATAGCCTTTTTTCGCCTTGATTTCAATTGTGGCAGTCTGGGTCAGAGGGTTTTCAATAAGTGCGTTTTCTTCGTTCATGTCAACAAAGATATAATCGCCGGTAATTGTCTGCCCGTTTTTCAGAATCCTTACATTACCCTCTGCCTTAATTGTATTATTCATGCGGTCGTAAGTAAGTACATCGGCCTTAACATGTGTCCCCTGTTTTACGAACTCAACATTAACGTCTCCGGTTGCCTTAACGCAGTATGTATCAGTGTCATAGTCCATGTTTTCACAATCGAGGATTATGTTTTCAGATTCTTCAACCTCTGCATCTTTATCCTTTTTATCTTTGCGTGACCAGAAGTGTTTTGATTTCTTTTGTTCTGCAACAGCTTCTTCGTCGGCCTCGAATCCATCAGGCATCATGTTTTCATCAAAGTTTTCTTCAATCTCCTTGGAAGCATACTCGGAGGTCTCTGTACCTGCTGCGTAAACATCGTTCTCCGCCTGTGTTGGAGCGAGTTGCAGTTTTTTATCAGAATGCTGTTTTAGTTTCTTTTTAACAATAAGCCGAACTTTTTTTACAGGCGGAAGAGTCTTTTTACTTTTTGATTTCTTTTGCACTCCGGCTTCTTCCTGTTCCTGAAAAACAGGAGGAGTAAAGAACGCGTCGCCCGTGAAATCAGCAGGGTCAACAAATGAATACTCTGCAAACGCTGCGTTTGAGAGAACAAAAGATGTTATTAATGCTGCAACTAGTTTTTTATTCAAAGCTCTGATTTCCTATTATATATAATTTAGCGGGTTATTAGGCTGCCCGTTTACCCTTACCTCGAAGTGGCAGTGTGGCCCGGTGCTGTAGCCTGTTGTGCCTTCGTAGCCAAGAACCTGACCTTTTGAAACACGCTGGCCTTTTGCAACAGCAGTAGAGTTCATGTGTGCGTACAAGGTAGTAATCGGTTTTCCGTTAACAATACCATGTTCAACAATAACAACCTTCCCGTATCCGCCATACCAGCCGGAATAAATAACCTTGCCGGAATTAGATGCGCGGATAGCGCCCAGATTAGGACCGCCTATATCCACACCGGAGTGGAAGGATTTGCTGTTAAAAATCGGGTGTGTTCTCCAGCCAAACGGCGAAGTAATTCTGCCCTGAATTGGCTTAATGAAACCGGAAGCTACCTGAATATCGGTATCTCTCGCGGTTTTATTAATATATGAACCAATGCTTGCAGATTGTTTGGCAAGTTCTTTTTCTGCTTTCTGGTAAGCAATCCTGTCGGTTCTAAGCTTATTAATCATGTTTTCATTTTTATTAATAGCTTTTTGGATATAAGTTTGCTGGGAATTAAGTGAGGCAACAGAGCGTTCGAGATTGCGTTTTCTTGCTTCAATATTGTATTTGAGCATTGCAATTTCCTGCGCTTTTTTCTTCGCCACAATCATTCTGTCATAATCTTCTTTAAGAATAATTTTTTGGAAATAAACCCTGTCAACGAGCATATTGATATCTTCTGAAGTAATCAGAAGCTCAAAGAATGCTTTCCTCTGCACCTTGAACACTTTTCTAATATGCATAGCCAGCACAGAGTTAAGACTATTGTATTCAGCAGCCGCTCTATCAAGCTGTGCCTGCATTCCATTCAATTCTTTCTGGGCGCTTAGAATCTGGGTTTTGGAGTTTTGAAGCGAGGTGGTCGCGTTTTCTAACTTTTGCTGGTTTTTATAAAGTTTGTTGGTTTCAACGCTTTCCAGCCATTTCAGGTGATTTATTTTTGCACGGGTTTGTTTTTTCTTTGTTTCAAGGTCAGAGGCTGCAAAAGTGGCACAACACGCGAATGTGTTGAGTATCAAAGCGAATAATACCAAGATGCCTAATACTTTTTTTCCAGCCAAAAATCAGTTCTCCCGTTTTTATTTACCGAGCGTTGGAAGTATCATCAAAAGTCCCATGCCAACAGTCCACAAGATAAATGATACTGCAATTAACCCAACTATCAATTTTTTATGTTCTCTAAAAAAATCCATTTTCACCTCTTACTATATCATAGTACAAAAATAGATTTTGAGCAATTTGTAAATAATAAACCCCAAAATGAAAAAATGTCGTAGGGGGGACTTGAACCCCCAAGGATTTCTCCACACGCCCCTCAAACGTGCGCGTATACCGATTCCGCCACTACGACCCGTACTCTTATATATTCAATTTTCAATTATTGCCAGTCTTCGTGGCGGATGTTCCCTCAAGGGGAACCCTCTCGGAAAACGTGACATTTAGTCACCTTTTCCTGCGGCAGAGTGCCACTACGACATAGATTTTCTTAGGTTTGCCATAAGCGGAATCGGTATTATCCGATATACGGCTCACACGGCTTTCGCCGGATTCGCCTGCCTCCAGCCAAACGATTATCAATCGTTTTGCCGGAGTCCTTGCCACTACGACCCCCAATTTTTAATTATTTAATTTTCAACAAAACCATATTAACACAAAAACTTTTTTGTTACAAATGTTATATTTTTATTGACATGAAATTTCGTCTGTTTAACAATTAAAATACAAGGAAAGGCAAGGCTTATGAACGTATCATCAATTTCAGTATCAGACAACTGCAAACCAAGAAGAAACATGTTTATCAAATATGCAAACAGCTTCATGTCAATGATGAACAACGAAAAAAACCCTGTGGAAAAAGCACAAAAAGCCAACCTTCCTGCTGAAAAGAAAATCAACAAAACAATGGGAATCGAAACGCTTACGATTTTCCCTAAAGAAGTTGTTGACGGAAAAACAATTATCACAGCCTAAATATAGAGGGGAAGTATTTAATGATTTTAAAGATTTTTAGAATGGAGCACAATCGTTTTGTGCCTGAATACAAAACAGAAGGCGCTGCCGGAATGGATTTATGCGCTGCAATCGACGAACCTGTTACTTTACAACCGCTTGAGCGAAAACTCATCCCTACAGGTTTGAAAATCGAACTCGAGCATGGCTACGAAGCCCAAATCAGACCGCGCTCCGGACTTTCTATCAAGCACGGCATAAGCCTTATCAACTGCGTCGGCACAATAGACGAGGACTATAGAGGCGAAGTCTGCATCCCTGTTGTAAACCTCTCCAACGAAGCTTACACAATCAATCCGGATGAAAGAGTTGCACAAATGGTAATCGCACGCTGCGAGCAGGCTAAAATCGAAGTGGTGACTGAACTTACGGAAACCGTACGCGGCGCTGGCGGGTTTGGCTCTACCGGTAAATTATAATTTTTATTAACTTTTATTGCACAAATTTCCCAAAATGCTTGACGGTTAAGGGAAAAAAGGTTAGAATTAAACCATAGCATGCTAATTTGCTATGGTTTATTAAATTATTTAGGAGACAATGTCATGTACCAAGACGAAACGCTTATTTGTGAAGATTGCGGCAGTGAATTTATTTTCACAGCTGGCGAACAGGAATTTTATGCTCAAAAAGGTTTAGCAAATAAGCCAAAGAGATGCCCTGACTGCAGAAAAGCAAAAAAACAACAACACAGAGGCAAAAAGAGAATGTTTGATGCAGTTTGTGCAAAATGCGGTAAACAAACACAGGTGCCTTTCAACCCTACACAAGGCAGAGATGTATTGTGCAGAGAATGCTTTGAAGCTGAAAAGGCTGCTGCTGTATAAAATTGAATAATATTAAGCAAAAATCAGAGGTTTATTAAAGCCTCTGATTTTTTAATGCCTGTATCCTATTATTAGACTCAAAAATACGAGCTCTCAATTCCTCATTCTTTTGAGCCTCATAAGCAAGCCGCTCAATAACATCGATGGTTTCAGAATTAGCGTCTCTAAATATAAACATGTCAACACCCGCAAGAATCGCCATGACACACGCTTCCAGCGAGCCAAAATCCTGCACGCCTTTCATCACCATATCATCTGATATCACAACACCGTCGTATTTTAGCGTGTTCCTCAAATACCCGATTGCGTTCTTGCTCAAAGAAGCCGGAATCACCTCTTTGTCAAAGCAGGTGCAGTGTAGATGCGCTGCCATAATCATATCAGCCTCGCAGGTAAAAGGCTTTATATGAACTTTTTCCATAACCTCAAGTGGCAAGTCGATTTGAGGAAGGGTTAAGTGGCTGTCCTTATCCGCATCACCGTGTCCGGGGTAATGCTTAAGACATGGTATTATCCTGTTTTTGCGGTATATTTTTGATACCAAATTCACGCCCTGTATCACCTCGTCGGTCTTATCAGAAAATGCGCGTTCGCCGATTATCGGGTTATCAGGGTTTGTATTAACATCCGCGCAGGGTGCAAAATTAAGGTTTATCCCGTATTCGCCAAGTTCATGTGCGATTTTGTCGGTTTGTTCTGCCAAGAAATTTTCGCCTTTTTGAAAAGCAAAGCGCGGAGAAAGGTACCTTTCATGGATATTTTCTGTGCGCTCAACCCGTCCGCCTTCCTGATCAATCGACAGGAAGGGAGGAATTAGAGATTTTTGTTTTATATCTGATATTAAGGATTTAAATTGTTCTTTTGATTCAATATCTCTTGTAAAAAATATAACGCCGCCAAGACCTTTTGAAAGAGCCTTATCAAGTTCTGTACCGGTTCCTAAAATAAACATTTGATAAATCAGTTTTTCCATAAAACAATCATACATTTAATTGATTAGAAAAATCAACTTTTTATTATAATAGAATTAGGATATAATAGGGATAAAAGGAGTAAACAGAGTCAGTATGAAGAAAATAATATTAACGATTCTTGCGGGATTTTTTCTATTATCAGCCATAAGTCTTGATGTTTCTGCGGCGAAGAAGTCTTCAAAGCTTTCAAAAGAAGCAATCACAGAGATGTCTGACAACATAGACAAGTTAACAGAAAAAATATACGGCAGGGCTCTTTTATCTCCGCAGGACAACGAGACCTTAATCGGGATAAAAATAAAACTTGATAACCAGATGCTTGTATCGTCTTCAACCGAGCTCGCGCCTTTGTATTACAAGGCCGGCAATGTTTACAGGCTCCGTGATATGAAGCCCGAAGCAATTGAGTGTTATCAGACAATTTTAGAAAACTTCTCTGACACAGCACTGGCTCCAAAAGCACGTGCTGCGCTTGAAACACTCGGGGTAACAGTTACGGCTCCGCAAAGTTCGGAAGAAGAATCTGAAAGTGATGAAGGCATATAATAAAAAAGACGGATTTTAAAATCCGTCTTTTTTAATTTATTTTGTTGTTTGAATAAACAAGCTTATCAAATCATTCAAAGCCGAGTATTGTTTCTGATAGCTTTGTGATTGTTTTTCTAATGTTAAAATTTGTTTTTTGTATTCCTGAATAGAAGCCTGACATTCGCGTGCAGAGACTTTCAGGTTTTCCTGAACCTGCTGCGCGTCTTGAAGAACGCTCTTCATAGAAATTCCAAGAGCTTCCATGGTTTGTTTGATAATCTGAGCGCCTGTGTGTCTTGAAACACCACTTGGCAGCTGGGAAATAAGTTTTTTCAAAACTGTAATATTTGCAGGCATTTCAAAAGATTCGCTCATTGTCTCAACAACAGGAGTCTGAACCGGTTTTGGCTCTGCAAAGAACGGGTCTTGTTCTTCTGCAATATCGTCAAAGAAATTACTGCTTGCAGCTTTAGCCGGTTTTGCAGGTTCTGCAAAAATATCATCATTAGAAGATGAAGCAAATATATCGTTATTAATAGGATTTGTAACAGGGGTTGATTCAAAGCTTACCGGCTCTGTTTCGAAATCCATACTTTCTGCTTGTTTTTTCAAAGCTTCTACAATCTTTTTTCCAACACTTTCATTATTCGGCATATTTTTAATACTCCCTCATAGGTTTACTGAAATCATTATATGGGAAACATGTTTAAAATCCAATAAAATGTAATGTTTTGTAAAATAAAAAAGATGAATAAATCTATTCATCTTTTTTTATACCTTAGTTTTCTACGTATTCTCTCAATCGTTTGCTGCGATTAGGATGTCTTAGTTTTCTAAGCGCCTTCGCTTCAATCTGTCTGATACGCTCACGGGTTACGCCGAAGAGCTGTCCGACTTCTTCCAGAGTTCTCTGGCGTCCGTCGTCCATACCAAAACGGAGTCTCAAAACATCACGCTCACGAGGAGAAAGTGTGCAAAGAACTTCTGCAAGGTCTTCTCTAAGAAGTTCTGACGCAACGGTCTTGATTGGAGCGTCTGCTTCCTTGTCCTCAATAAAATCACCGAGTCTTGAATCTTCTTCCTTACCGATTGGTGTTTCCAATGACAAAGGCTCTTGAGCAATCTTGACGATTTCTCTTAGTTTTGAAATTGAAACGCCCATTTCAACTGCAAGTTCTTCTTCGGTTGGTTTTCTTGAAAGTTCCTGCGCAAGTCTTCTTGTTACTTTTTTAAGTTTGTTAATTGTTTCAACCATGTGAACAGGGATACGGATTGTTCTTGCTTGGTCAGCAATCGCTCTTGTAATAGCCTGTCTAATCCACCATGTTGCATAAGTTGAGAACTTGAAACCTCTTTCGTGGTCAAATTTTTCAGCTGCTCTGATTAAGCCAAGGTTGCCTTCCTGAATAAGGTCTAAAAAGAGCATGCCTCTACCCACGTATTTTTTTGCAATACTTACAACAAGTCTGAGGTTTGCCTGAACGAGTTTGCGTTTTGCAATCGCGCCCGGTGTGCCGCCTTGAATGATTTTGCGTGCAAGTTCGATTTCTTCGCTTGTTGAGAGTAATTTAATACGTCCGATTTCTCTTAAGTACAGTCTTACAGGATCTTCTACCGCCACACCTTTTGGAGCTTCTGTTTCCATCTCGCTGTCGCGTGAGGAGCTTTCGGAGTCCATCATATAAAAATCGTCGCTTTTGATACCGCCCAATTTAGAAGAGGTAATAATGTCTTCAATATTATCTGTTCCTAAATCAGTCTCAATGTAGTCAACAGCGTCATCGTCTTTTTCGCTGTCAAAATCCAGCATATCAAGACTTTCTTCTTCTACGACGCTTACTACTGATGAATGTGAGTTTCTTTTTTGGGTCATTATTTATCTCCAGTTCTTAATTTTATCTTATCTCTAAGCTGCATCTGTATTTTCAGGGCTTCTATTTCGTCATCGTTGACCTGTTTGTATTGCTGACGTATCTTTTCGGTTTCTTTTTCCTGATAACATTTCTTGAGCCTTACGATATTTTCTTTAACAGCTTTTTCAAACTCGTCCGCCTCTAAGCCGTTAAATGCTTCCGAGAGCTGAACTAAATCTGTTAAAATTTGGGTCAAATTATCATCCTCAATGAATTCTGTATACAAACTTTTAGTCAATTCCTTAACATTATTTATTGTACATGAGATTTTGTCAATTGTATTTTTTACAATTATTAACGTTTCATCTTGAATGATATTTTCGGGGAACAATTCATTGAGTTGTTGAAAACTTAACGAACCGCCACTTGCTAAAAAAACGCTCAATAAATTTTTTTGCGCTTTTATTTCGAATTGTGAAGAATTTGTTACAAGATTTTTTTTATTCTGTACGCTCCCTACATATTCCCCTAAATTATTAACCCTGCTAAGCTCTTTAAGCATGGCATTTTCGTCGATATTTAATACCGTTGACACCATTTTAACATATTCTGATTGAATAATCTTGTTGTTGACATCTTTTAAAATCTCAATAATCTGATTAACAAGCTCAGCCTTTTCCTGCGGAGTCTTTGCAGAACTCTTTTCCCTCAAAACATTGTTCAAAAGAAAATCAATCAACAGCGGCGCATTATTAATGTACTCGCTAAACGCCTCTCCGCCCATAGAACGGATAAACTCGTCAGGGTCCTTGCCCTGCGGAGGTGAAATAACACGAATTTCGCACGCATACTTGTTATCAGAAGTCGCAGAAATATGACTCTCGTCAAACTGCTTTACATTCCCGAGAGCCGCCAGAGTCTCCTTGATTACAGCGCTTCCTTTTTTCGTTGCGTTGATTCCGGCTGAGTCTGTATCAAAAGAAAGATAGATTCTTCTGCTTTTTGTGTATCTGGAAAGCAGCTTCACATGCTCTGGCGTAAGCGCTGTTCCGCAGGAAGCAACCGCGTTTTCAACCCCGTGGGCCTGAGCCGAGATAACGTCAAAATATCCTTCCATGATAATAACCCTGTCCTGAGCCCTAATCGCTTCCTGCGCAGAATTTAGTCCGAAAAGGATTTTGCTTTTATTGTAGATAAGCGAATCAGAGGAGTTCAGGTACTTAGGGTTTTGACCTTCGTCCACGGCGCGCGCGCCAAAAGCTACGTACTCGCCGTTTTCGTTTTGGATAGGAATAATAATTCTGTTTCTGAATCTGTCAATCCAGCCGCCGGAGTTGGATTTCAGAATCAAGCCGGCTTTTTCGAGGATATCGTCTTTGAACTCTTTTTTCAGTTCCTTATACAGTGAGTCGTACTTGTTCGGTGCCCAGCCCAGCGTAAATTTATCTATAATTTCGTCTGTAATACTCCGTCCGCGAAGATAGGTCATAGCTTTATTCGCGTCATCTGCCGAGCGCAGCTGGAGGTTAAAGAATTTTGCAGCCTTATGGCATGCCTTAATCATCTCTGCTTTCTGGGTTTTGGTTTCGGATGAGGCATGGTATTTAGTCGGGAGTTCAATCCCGAACTTTTCTGCCAGTTCAAGGATTACGTCTTTGTATTCCCGGTTCTGGATTCTAACAAGAAAGCTTAGTGCGTCTCCGCCGGCACCGCATGAGAAGCATTTATAGATTCCCCTTGACGGGCTCACTGACATTGATGGTTTTTTATCAGCATGGAAAGGGCAGATTCCCCAGTAATTAGCCCCGCTTTTTTTTAGAGGAACATACTGTGAAACGACGTCTACTATATCCAGCCTGTCTTTTATAAGCGAAATAACTTCTTCAAACGAGTTAACCATAATAATATTGTAGCACTGACAAGTGGAAATTAATACTCGTATACTGATTCAAGCATGCAGTGTTTATCAAAATACATAGAAAGCGAGTTCTCGTCTTCTCCGTCTTCGTTAACTACGCCTTCATAATAAGAAGATGGTTTGCCATCTTTCTGCAAACAAATCTCCTTAAAATTACCATTGTTTTCTAGTCGGACATTGGCTATCCCGCTTTTATGATAATACTCGGTTATTTTTTTAGAATCATCGGACAAAAACTCGGTTATTGATTGCTTGTATTCTGAATTAACTATTTCAAGTTTGTCAGATTTCACGCTCTTTAGTATTCCTTCCGGTGTAAAAGTATATTCTACAGAATCCGGAGTTACAATCTTTTCCAGAGCACCGTTTGAATAGTAAGATTTTTCACCCTCGATAGATTCTTTATCTTTCAAATACTCAAGTTTTGGCGCCGGTCTAAGTTCTTCTGCATTTAATTTATCTCTGCCCATAGTGTTTGGAAATACAAACGTTTCAGTTTTCCTTACTTTGAGCATTGCACCTTTGTAAAAATCAATATCAAGATTGCTTTCTTTAAGTTTACCTTCTTTATATTCTGAGAAACGCATAACTTCTTTGTTATTATCAAGAGTCACATAGCGGCTTAATTTTTTCTCTTCTGAGTATTCATCCACATAATATTTCTTTTCTGCAATATCATAACTAACATGTCGCTCATTGCCGTTTGGAAGATTTGAGTATTTATCAAGACACAAAAGTTTGCCGTCTTTATATATTGACGACTGCTGAACTTCTCCGGTTTCAGGTGATATAATTGCAACATCCATTTCGCGGTACTCGCCGTCTTCTATTCTATTATATTGTTGTTTTACAAGCTTGCCTGTCTGTTTATCAAACACATCAATTGCTGATATCATGTCATTGCTTTCTTCATCAAAAGAGTAGATTGTTTTGGCGTTCTCGTCTTCTTGAACAACAGAGTACAGTTTGCCGTCTGAAGTATAAATCTTTTCGCCTTCAACACCTTCTTCAGGTTTATAAATAAGTTCAACCGGTTTCAAATCAAGCATAGCCGGCTTTTTCAGTGCAGCATAATTATATACGGCAAGTGTATCAAGCCCGCTCATTTCAGGTTTTGGCACTTCTGGTTTTGTAACATTATTTTCTTCTGCGCTTCTAAAAGCAGGTTTGTACTGAACCTGAACAGGTGAAACAGTTTGAATCTTGTTAATCATAAAATACTCCTACACACAACTACATAGTTATATTAAAATGCAAAATATTTTAAAAATCAATTACTTATATGATTATTCCGAATCCGAAATAATCTACAATTGGTATAATCAGGAGAAATATACGATGAATATTGACATTGAAAACATTACGGCAGTCTATTATTACATAGCTGTTTTTTCTACCCTTGTTTTTGTTATCAAGACCCTCATCTTTTCTTTCACAGGAGGAGACGCAGAAGTTTTTGCTGACTTCAACACAGAGTTTGAAACAGAAACATCATTCGGCTTTTTATCAATCCAGTCAATTCTTGCATTCTTCATGGGATTCGGCTGGGTCGGACTGGCAGGTCTCAAGCAGTGGCACCTGTCACTCGTGCTTACAGCCGTTGCGTCTGTTGCATTCGGCTTAGTGCTCATGTTTTTGACAGCATACCTCATGTTTTTGATAAAAAAGCTCAACCACAGGGTTGTAAAAAACTACGCTGCCTGCATTGGCACAAGCGCAAAAACATACACAGCGTTTGCACCTAAAGGCGAAGGACAAATCGAGATTACCGTGAATGGAAAGCTTACTGTTGAAAAAGCTATCAACGAGTCAGAAGAAGAAATCGAGGCTTTTTCACAGGTCAAAGTCACAGATTACAAAGACAACATATTCAAGATTGAAAAGATATAGGAGAAAATTATGTACGGAGAACCATCAATCATGGCATTTTTAGTTGTGCCGGCAATTATCCTGATTGCAATTTTTGTATTTATTGCAAATCAGTACAAACGCTGCCCTTCCAACAAGATTATCGTAGTCTACGGTAAAACAGGCGGAGACCAGACAGCAAAATGCGTCCACGGCGGCGGTACTTTCGTAATCCCGCTTATTCAGGATTACGGCGTGCTTTCACTCGAGCCGATGACAACAGACATTGACCTCAAAGGTGCGCTGTCCAAAGGAAACATACGTGTTGCAGTACCTTCAACCTTCACATTCGGTATCTCAACCCATGAAAACATCATGCTCAACGCAGCCGAAAGACTTCTTGGCTTGAGCAAATCAGATATCATTGTTCAGGCAAGCGACATTATCTTAGGTCAGCTCCGTCTTGCGATTGCAACGCTCACGATTGAAGAAATCAACCAAGACAGAGAAAAGTTCCTCGAACAAATCAACGCAAACGTTAACACAGAGCTTAACAAAATCGGGCTCGAAATCATCAACGTAAACATCAAGGATATTACAGACGAATCCGGCTACATCGACGCAATCGGGAAGAAAGCAGCGGCTGAAGCAATCAACAAAGCGAAAGTCGAAGTTGCGCAACAGGAAAAGCTCGGTGCAGTTGGTGAAGCTTCTGCTAACAAAGAAAAAGAAGTTCAGGTTGCAGAACAAACTGCCCAGACCGAAATCGGTAAAACAAACGCGCAAAAAGAACAACGTATCAAAACAGCTGAGCTTGAAGCACAGGCTGTTGAGGGCGAAAACGTTTCTAAAGCAAACATTGCAGAATACAATGCAACCCTTTCTGTAAAACAGGCTGATGCTTACAGAGAAGGTGAAGTTGCAAAAGCAAACGCGCAAAGAGACGTTCTCCTTGCTCAAAAAGAACAGGAAGAAGCAAAGCTCAAGAAAGAAGAGCTTGCAAGACAGGAAGTTGAAAAACTCAAGATTCAGGTTAAGGCTGACGCGGAAGCCGAAAGAGTCAGACGTATCGCGCTCGGTGAAGCTGACGCAATCAAAGCAAAATACTTTGCAGAAGCAGAAGGTGTGAAAGCAGTTCTTGAAGCAAAAGCAAAAGGTTACGAAGATCTGGTTAAAATCAGCAACAACAGACCTGAAATCGCAACAAGCTTCCTGATGATTGAAAAACTGGAAGCACTTGTTGAAAGACAGGTAGAAGCAATCAAGAACATCAAATTCGACAAGATTACTGTTTGGGACGGCGGTGCAGGCTCACCAAACGGCAGCACTACAATGAATTTCATGAAAGACTTGATTAAATCACTACCTGCAATGCACGATCTTGCAGCACAGGCAGGAATCGAGCTTCCGCAGATTCTCGGTAAGGTTGACTCAGGCGTCGAAGAAGCCAAGCCGGTTGAGCCTAAAGCTGAATAGAAAATTTTAAAACGATGGGCGGGTTTTCAACCCGCCCATCGTTTTCTATCCGACATCCACCATGCTCACACAATCTAAACCAAAATTTCAACAGATACTCTCTTTATAACCAACTTTTAATCTTTTTTACCAGTGTTAGTACTTTTAGATACTAGGTAAGTGCCCAATATTATGAAAAAGCATTCTCTCATATAATATTCTTATGGAGACAAATTCGGAAGTTGTATTAAATATTAATAACCATGACGATAAATTTATCTTGACAGATAGAGAGACAGAATACTTATCCCTTGTTGCCATGGGGTTCAAGAAATGCATTATTGCGCAGATTTTGTTCGTAAGTCCGAGTACTGTCAAGAAAACCCTGGAAGTTATTTTTCGGAAGATACACGCAAGAGACAGAGCCAACGCCGTTGCAATCGCTTTCAGCCACAAAATCCTGAGCGGGGAGACAATGGAAAAGATTCGGGTTAAATACAATATTGATGAAACAAAATTCTAATCAGTGCAAAAAAAAACCTTTCTTGAAGAAAGGTTTGGAATCTTGTTTAATAATTCCTCATGTGTAGAAGGTTAGTGTGTAGGTTGTATGAAAGGTTTGTGTTATGTGTTTCGCTCTTATGTATATATAAAGTATATTTCTTTGAAAGAATTTCACTTTCAGAGCAATATTGTTACAAAAGTTTACAAAATAATCAGGATCAAACTCGACCAGAACTTACAACAACTGCAAAGCAATCGCAGGTGACTGGTTAGCCGTTGCCATTAAAGTTGCAGAGGCCTGCTGCAAGATTTGCTGTCGGATGTATTCTGAGGAGACATCTGCAATATCAGCGTCCTGTATGGTGGAACGAGATGAGACGAGGTTTTCATACTGGATGGAGATTTGTTCAAGCACGCTTGTAAGGCGGTTTTCTACACCGCCGTATTCTGTTTGTTTTTTATCCATAAACTCAAGCAGACTGTCTATTGCATCAATCGCTCGTTCAGAATCCAAGCCATAAATTGAGAGGTAGTTAAGCGCAGATGTATCGAGAAAAGCTCTTGAATATTCTATCTGACTTGACTCTGCCGAATTAACACCAACCTGAAAACTAGTTCGCTTGTTTTTATTTAAATCAACCCCCAAAACATCTGTTAGTAGCGCATTTTCAGTTACTGTTGCATTTAGAGAACCGTCACCGGTATTATAAACACAATTCTCAATTGTCATTGAAAAATTAATTGGATAATTTCCGCCACAAATCATCCCTGAATTACTACCAAAAGTCACATTTCCGAGAGCAGCACTATTTTTGATTGTACAATTTTCATGCGCGTTTCCGATGAGCCCGCCTGCCGTGGCTTTTTCATATGGCCCACCGTCTTTTTGCAAATAATTGACGATTACATCTCCGGCTGCAAAGGAGTTTGTAATTAAAGCATCAGCACCGGCATACCCAATAAGTCCTCCAGCCTGATTACCAAAAGAAATTACCTCGGTTGTTGAGTAACAATAGCTGACCTTTCCAGTACTTGAATCATGCGCTAACACTCCGATTAAACCTCCGGCATCACAGACACCCGCAGAAGAAGTACCTCCTATAGAATAACAGTTCTCTACATTCTCTGCTCTTCCAGCCAAAGCCCCTGCCCAAATGTCCGAAGTTGAAACATCAGGAGCTATAATTCCAAGATTTTTTATTGTAGAACCATTTTCGGCGTAACCAAAGAGCCCGGCAATTTCAAAGCTTGAACATTTAAGGTTTGTGATTTTATGCCCGTTACCATCAAAGGTGGACTTAAATTCATTTGCCCACTTTCCAATCGGCGTCCAATTATCATACCCAACCAAATCAATATCCTCCGCCAGCACAAACTCCGTATTCGCCCCAATCTTGCCAGAATTTGTCATACTTGCCAACTTCGCAAGCTCCTCCGCTGTCGAAATTGAATACACCCCGCTTGTAAGAGCCGTGTTCTCATCCACACTCGCAAGCGCTGTCATCATGCTTGTGTCACGTTCAACTATGTCTTTTAGAAAGCCTTTAGAGTTAGGCTTTAGAACCGTCCCGTCAGGAAGAGTAACACCATTGGAGGGGTCTGGTGTTGAGTCAAACAGTTTTATGCCGTTGTACTCTGTAGTGGATTTGATTCGGTAGAGTTCGTTGATGATTGACGCTGCTTCCTGATTGATGGCAGAAATAGATTTGTCTCCGTAGGTGCCGTTTTTTGCCTGCATTGCAAGAGAACGGAGACGCGAGGTTAGGTCTGACATGGTGGAGAGGGCGCTTGATGCGGTTTGAACCATGTCGAGACCCATCAGGGCGTTGTCTTGTGCTACCTGATAGGCACCTATTTTGGTTGAAAGATTTGTTGATATAGAGTAGTTGGCTGCATTGTCTTTGGCGTGGTT
>CATLDC010000011.1 GCA_949902595.1 uncultured Candidatus Melainabacteria bacterium
CGTATTTAAAGGTTTCATTGACTGTTGATTGGGAGGCGGCGACATTGGAGACCGGGGTGGTGAGGACGGCCGGGTTAAAGGAGTCGGAGGGGTTAGTGGAGCCGGTTCCGCGGGTAAACAGGAAGTAGCCGCCGTCGCCGAGGTCATCGTACTGGTTTTGGTTATCGTAGGAGACGGTATATTTATATATTGGGGTATAGGCGACTTCGTTTACTGTGGTGGAGACATTGTTTTTGAGGCCGGGTTCGGCGAAGTAGATGGCGGTGAAGTCGCGGCCGGCATCGGAGAGAAGGTGCAGGTGGCTAACGTTCAGGGTGCCGGTGTGGGCGCCGTAGGTTGGGGATATTATGCGGTCCATCGTTTTATTAGAAAGGTCTACGTCGACGGACATGTTGGTGTCACCTGAAACTGTGAAAGAGTTGAGGGTAGACAAGCCAGGCTGATTATTTATCAGGTTAAAGTGTCCGGAGTTTAATGTTAAGTTATTGTGGTCGAGGACGTTATCGCGGGTTGCGAGGTGGAGGGTTGTATTGGACAGGGTGATATCGGCGTTGCCGTGCAAACCCTCTTTAAAAGATTCTGATTCTACGTTGTTATTGAGGATGATGCTGCCGGTGGAGTCGCCGGTGAAGTGAAGGGAGTAGTTTATCCCGTCTCCGTCTTCATCGTAACCAAATTCTGTGTCCATATAGTGTGAAATTCCACTTATTTTATCATTCATAATAATTTTGCCGTTATTTTTGGCATCTAAAGTCAGGGAGCCGGGATAATAGAAGGTTACCAGCCAGGATGAATTAAAAGAATCATAATGATCTACATATATTGCGTTATAATCTTTTTCGCCGTTTGCAGACTGAACATAGTTGCCCGTAAACTCTGAAACGGCATTATCTGCAACAATATTTAGATGTGAATTAGTATAAATTGCACCTCCCTTGGAAGTAACATTTTGGGAGCTAGCGCTATTATTATAAAAATTAGAATTGACTATTGAAGATTTTCCGCCCTCAAAAGATATGGCACCGCCTCTGGCTAGGTTATCGGACTCCGAAACAGCCTTATTTTCAATAAAATTACCTGAAATATAAGGTATTGCCCCGGTAGTAGAAATAGCCCCGCCCATTGCTACACTTGAAGGATTAAAAACAGAATTGTTTATAAAATTCCCTGTTATACTGGCTATTTTCCCATTGTCCACATTACAAATGGCTCCACCGCCCTTGTAGTATGCATCAATATTTACAGTATTATTAATGAAATTCCCGGTTATAGTACCTATTGAAGAAAAATAGTTAGCATTGTAAATTGCCGCACCACCATCTTTAGATAAATTATTTATAAAATTACCAGTGATATCCCCCATTTTAGCATAACTATTATTAATAGCAGTCGATGAGTTATTAATAAAATTCCCAGTTATGTTACCCATAGAACTCATCTTGCTAGAGTACCCTTCGTTGGAAAGTGCACCTGAATTATTAATAAAATTCCCTGATATATCTCCAAGTTCAGCTTTTAAGTTGATAATTGTAGCTGCATTATTATTTATAAAATCAGCATTGATATTTATATCTGAATTTTTTTGTGTGTTATAAATTACTCCATTTACTTCAGCTGTTATATCTTGAAACAACACCTTATTTGTATTGACAGCATCTAGAGTATCATAAATTCTGTTATTAGATATTGTAAAATCAGCCGGCTTTGTGTATTCGTACAAATAGTATTTTGTGACACTCTCAGGCAACCTAACCTCGACAGTATTTGCACCAGAAGAATTTACCTCAGACCATTTGATGCCCTTCGGAGTGTCAATATTCAAATCATAGTCAAAAGCAAAAGCAGAAGCACTTGAAAGCATCATGCCGGCAAATGCAGCAACTACTATAGATTTACAGCCTTTATTCATAACAACAAATCCTTATAAAATTCCGTATATTCTTTTAATTCCACATGTCGGGAATTTAATAACACTATTTGAGGAAGTTTGTTACAAAAATTTACAATAATACACACAAAAAAAAGAGACCTTTCGGTCTCTTTTTTTTAGGTCAAAAATCTAAACCAGACATACGCCGTACTCATTACAAGTGCTATACCTGTCACAAGCACCCCGTACTTCAGGAAGTGCATGAACTTAATCGGATGTCCAGCAGAAGCTGCTGTTTCAGAAACGATAACATTTGCTGCTGCGCCGATAATTGTCATGTTTCCGCCAAGACAAGCGCCCAGAGACAAACACCACCAAAGCGGGAATGTGTAGTCATGTCCCATAACCTTTTCAACTTCAACAAGCAACGGTGACATTGTAGCCGTGTAAGGTATGTTATCAATAATACCTGACAAAATACCTGATGCCCAAAGAATAATCATTGCTGTAGCTTTTTGAGACCCGTTTGTCACGTTCAAAAGCCATTCTGACATCAATTTAATACCGCCCGCGTGTTCCAGACCGCCAATGATTATGAACAAGCCGATGAAGAAGAAAATTGTGTTCCATTCAACTTCATTAAAAATATGCTGCGGTTTTTCAAATAGAAGCAAGAATGCGGCACCAGCCATCGCTGTTACGCAGGTTTGGATATGGGTAACATCATGGAGCATGAATCCGATGATTACAAACAAGAGCACGATTCCTGAACGAATCATGAGCGCCTTATCTGTAATTGTGTGTGAATTATCAAGAGCTGCAACTTTCGCCATCTTTTCTTTTGCAGCAACGAGTTGTTTTCTGAAAATAAATGTCAGGATTCCAACATTTACAACAAGAATAGCAAGGACGATTCCTGTTAGTTCCAAGATAAAGTCCATAAAAGAAAGCCCTGCTGCGCTTCCGATAATAATATTCGGAGGGTCACCGATTAATGTTGCTGTACCGCCGATATTAGAAGCCAAAATTTCCGTAATCAAGAACGGAAGAGGGTTAATATCAAGTTCTTTTGCGATAACAAACGTTACAGGCATAATCAAGATAACTGTTGTTACGTTATCCAAAAATGCCGAAACGATTGCTGTAAAAAATGCAAGAGAAATCAAAATGAATTTTGGATTTCCTTTTGTTAGCTTAAGCATCTCGTTTGCAATCCAGTTAAACATGCCGCTTTTTGTAGCAATGCTTACAATAATCATCATTGAAACGAGCAGGAAGACTACGTTAAAGTCAATAAAATTAATAAAGTAACCGTGGTCAAGAACTCCATTAACGAGTTTGTCCTGACCCAAGAGCCCTAAAATTAATGTAAGAGCTGCACCAATAAGTGCAACCGTAACTTTAGGAATCTTTTCAGTGGCGATAAATACGTACGCCACAAGAAGTATAGCAGCTGATACAGGAATCGCATGCGAATGTATCAAGCTCATTAAACCTTCCATCTTTCCTCCTTAAAAATAAAAAATACTTCGACTCTTTAATCATATTATAAAAATAAATATATACATGTACCTTTGTAAAAAAATGTAAAGATTTCTCAAAAATTTGACATGATTAGAGCAAAAAGTATTCTGTTCAGATTTTTTAATAGTATGATTGACTTATAGTCGAAAGGTAAAAAAGGTAATGTGTATGAAAAATTTGAAACGAAAACTATCAGCAATTGTTTTAAGCACAGTATTTGCAGCATCCCAAGTATCTTATGCGATGATTGATACAGGTTTGGATAATGCTTTAATCGACCATGCAACTGGCGGATTTAAAGATGTAACCGGAGGCAATGGAACTGCAAATATAAACTTTAACGGAAGTGCACATGTTAACTGGGACAGACTAAATGTTGGCAAGGGCGAAACATTGAATTTCAATGCTGTAGACGGTGCTAACGGAATTACCATTCTTAATACTGTAAATAACGGCATGTCAACTATTTACGGTCAGATTAACTCAAACGACGGGGTTGCAAAGCTTATTATTTCCAACCCTAACGGCATGCTTTTTGACGGTGCAAAATTCACAACAGCTGGCGATTTAATGCTTACAACAAAAGACTTGAGAGGCATGACAATCGAAGATTTAGACAATGCTAAGTTTACGCATATATACGATGAACAGGGTAACATCAACGCAATAACCATTAGAAATGGTTCCGAATTCAGCGTTGCAGGCGAGTACACAATGATTGCTCCTGCTATCATTGCTGAATCATCAAAAATCAAAGCAAACACCCTTAAGCTCATCACTTCAAACGGACAGGATTACCTTGCACTGGGTACTGCCGGTGAGAAAGCAGAGCTTCCAGGAGTTAAGCTACAGGCTGTCAACATTGACGGTGACGTATACATCACAGCTCCGTCAGGCGTGGTAAAAATTGTAAACGGCGGAACAATCAAAGGCAACCTAAACGTTGATGCTAAAGGTTCTGTAGCCTTAAACTACAAGAATGAAGGCGAAAAGCTTGTCGTAACAAAGGATGTTATAGTAAATAACAACGGCTCAATGTCATTTTTAAGAAACGCAGAAGTTGGCGGCAATCTTGCAATGTCAAACACCGGCGGATTTGTTGATATTGGGGATGTTAATGTTAAAGGTAATGCAGATTTAAAAACAACAGGCATAGGTGGTAACGGTTGCAATGAATACAACCACTTTGTACACGTTATAGGTGATACAAGTATTGGTGGAAACTTAAACATTGAATCATCACAAAACATTCACATTGGCGGTTATGATTATGATGCTCAGAAGCTTGCAGACGGAAACTTGAAGGTCGGCGGAGAATTAAACGCTCATGCTACAGATGGTCATGTTACTGTAACAATTGACACTCAGGCTGATAAAATCAACCTTAAATCCGACAAGTTTAATGTACTTACAGACGGAAAAGCTACTTTAACAGCTAATGAATACAGTTTCTCTTCAAATGGCTACATTGGCGGTTTGGAAAATGACCAGCAGGTTGTTGCAGTTATGGAAGGATACAAGTACATTGCTGATCACAAGGCGCCTTCTAACCTAAACATTGCTGGAGGAAAGATTACAAATATCGAGACACCTGAAAACTCACCTGCATACATTGCCTCAAAGGGTGACATTACACTAACAGGTGCAAACGCAGGTAACATCAATATCACAGCACCTGGCAAGTTTATCGAAATCACTGGTGATGGTGTTCATGCTAAAAACATCAATGTTGGCAAGGAAACCGACAAATTGAAAGTTGATTTTGAAGGCAGAGACTACACTCTTAACTACACCAACATTAGAGACGCAAAAGAAGTGACAATCAAGGAAACTGATGAAATCACATACGAATTAACAAACGGTGAAAACGGATACAACGTTAGAGACCCAAGACCTGAAAACACTACTTACCTTGTAGGTCCTGTTGGTCCTGATGAGCCTATTGTTCCTCCAACACCAGGTCCGGATCCGACTATAGACCCGGAAGACAATGAAAACGCAAAAATCTTAAGAAGTTACGAAAGACCGACAGCTGTTGATCAGGCGCAGCCATACACGCCAATCGCATACGCTGCTGATTTGGATGACGACCACATTGATACAGGGGTTCGTAAAAACGTAGATGGTTCTGTAACAGTTGTAAGAGCGTTTCCGATGATTAATTAATAGTAAACAATAAACAAAACGGCGGGTATAAAACCCGCCGTTTTGTTATGTTAAAATTGTAAAATTTGTGTAACAATTAGGCAATTTTTGGATGCGAAAAAACTTTTATATATTACAGGGTATATTAAAAAGAGGAATGACGCATGAAAAACATTAAGAGAAAATTGTCAGCACTAGCATTAACAACACTGTTTGCATCAATGCAGATTTCATTTGCAGCAGGCTTAAGCAACGCAACTATTAATAACGCAACCGGCGGTTACGCAGGAATGGAAACAGGCAACAATTCTGCAACACTTAACTTCACCGGAGACAGCCATGTTAACTGGGATACATTGAATGTTGGCAAGGGCGAAACTCTTAATTTTAACGCAATAAACGGAGCACAGGGACTTACAGTTCTTAACACAGTAAACAAAGGAATGACAAATATCTACGGTCAGGTAAACGCTAACAGCGGGATTGCAAAACTTATAATTTCAAACCCGAACGGCGTTTTGTTTGACGGTGCTAAATTCACAGCAGCAGGCGATGTAATGGTAACGACCCAACCAATGACAGCAACTTTTGTTGACGGCAAAATGGACGTTACAAAAGCAGCCGCAACAGGCAACATCGGAATCGTTACTATTCAGGATTCAAACTTCAACATTGGCGGGGAGTTTAACATCATGGCTCCTTCAATCAATGTTGTTGAAACAGCAATCACAGCAACAAACGGCTTGAAACTTGTTACAGCAAACGGTCAGGACTACCTTTCTGCCGGAAGCATCAATGTAAAAGACGCTGTAAGACTTGAAGCAGTAAGCATTGACGGCAATGTTTACATCATCGCAGACAAAGGAGTTGTCAAAACAGTTGGAGGCGGTGAAATCAAGGGCAACTTAACAGTAAAATCAGATGACAGTGTTGCTTTGAACTATGTTGACAACGGCAAAGCTCTCCACGTTACAGGCGATGTAAACGCTGAAGGCAACGGGGTTATGATGTATGCAAGAAACACAAAAGTTGACGGCAATCTGAATATGGAAAATGGCGGAGGCTTCCTTGAAGTCGGTAATGTTCAGGTTGGCAAAGATATGAACCTTAAGACTTCTGTTAAATCTGAAAACAAAGAAGGCTACAAACATTTTGTTCACGTAGTTGGCAACAACACAGTTGAAGGAAACGTTAACATTGATTCAAAACACAACATCCACATCGGAAACTACAATTACGAACAAGGCGTGCTTCTTGACGGCAGCTTGAAAGTTGGCGGAGATTTGACAGCACACGCTCAAGACGGCCACATTATGGTAACAGTTGACACACAGGCTGACAAAATTTCTTTGAAATCCGACAACCTGAACGTAGTATCAGACGGCAAAGCAACATTGACAGCTAACGAATATGAGTTCTCTGCAAACGGCTATATTGGCGGTATAAACGGAACAGACAATATTATCAATGTAATGGAAAACTACATCCACATTCCATCAACAGTAAAATCACCTGCAAACATCAACATCGCAGGCGGAGTAATCACAAAGATTGACACACCTGATAACGCTTCTGCATACATCGCATCAAAGGGCGACGTTAAATTAACAGGTGCAAACGCTGGTAACATCAATATCACAGCTCCTGACAAGTTCATCGAAATCACAGGTGACGGAGTTCATGCAAACAACATCAATGTTGGCAACGAAACAGACAAATTGAAAGTTGATTTTGAAGGCAGAGACTACACTCTTAACTACACAAACATAAGAGATGAAAAAGTTGTAACAATTAACGGTACAGACAAAATCACTTACGAATTAACAAACGGCGAAAACGGCTACAACGTAAAAAATCCTAGAGCCGAAGATACAACTTACCTTGTAGGTCCTGAAAAACCAGTTGACCCGGTAGACCCTGTAGATCCGGTAGACCCTGTAGATCCGGTAGACCCTGTAGATCCGGTAGACCCTGTAGATCCGGTTGACCCGATTGATCCGGTAAACCCAGACCCGACTATCGATCCTGAAGATAACGAAAACGCAAAAATCTTAAGAAGTTTCGAAAGACCGGAATCAGTAGACCAGGCTCAACCATACACACCAATCGCATACGCAGCAGATTTGGAAGATGACCAGGTAGACACAGGAGTTCGCAAGAACGTTGACGGCTCAGTAACAGTAGTAAGAGCATTCCCGGTTGGTAAATAAGATTTAAGATGATAGATGTAAGATAAAAAAGGGCTGATTATAAATCAGCCCTTTTTCTTGTATAAAAATGTTGAATATGTTATCATTTGAATGTTATCTAAGAATATAGGAGAGTTTTCAATGCGCAAAAAAGGATTCACTTTAGCAGAAATTTTAATAACACTTGGTATTATAGGCGTGGTTGCAGCCCTTGCAGCACCTGCTCTTACAAAGAACTCCGGTCAGGCAAAACTGGGGCCTGCGCTTTCAAAATTTGTTAACACTTTTGAGAACGCTTCCGGCTTGATGATGCAGCAGGAAGGCATGACAAAACTTATAGAAAACAGCAGCGACTCGCTTCCAATGGAACAAATATCACAGCACATGGTTGTGGTACCATCATCTGAATCGTATACCTACTACGCTCCGGGCGGAGGAGAAGGCGGAACAGTTGACAGCGCTTCTGTATACGTGCTGAAAGACGGCTCAATAATGGCAATCTCACCGGTTGAATCAGTAACAGAGTTTACTGATAAGGGCGCTTTCAAGGGTATTGTAGCGGATATTATCTATGATATCAACGGAAACGCAGGCAAAAACCGTGCTGGCAAAGATGTTTTCAAATTCGTGCTTGATAATTCCGGAACCCTTGTTCCTTACGGCTCAAGCACATACAAGTATTTGTATTCAAGTTTTGAAACTGTATGCTCTGCTGACGCAGACGCAAGCCTTGATGCAGGTCTTGCTTGCACAGGAAGAATCGCAGACAACTCATGGAAGGCCGATTACTAGAAATGTTCATTATTGAAAAACCTTACGCGTCAGAATTTTTTATAGACACAATCGCGCAGAACGACTGGGCTGTGCTAAATAATGACGTAATAAAAGAAGCAGAAATCGAATCTGCGGCGTTTGATTTGATACCTTCGGAGATTGCAAAGAATTATTACCTGACACAGGAATACCCGATGATTTATGCGAACTCTGAAAACGCAATCAGTTGGGTTCTGGACAATCTTCCGGATTCAAACCTGAGCAGCTACATCAGACTGTTTAAGGACAAGATAGCTTTTCGCGAGATGCTGAAAGAGATCTATCCGGAGTTTTATTTCGAATCTGTAGAGTATTCAGAGCTCAAAAATCTTGCAGTTGAAAACATCAGATTTCCGGTTGTAATCAAGCCTGCGGTCGGGTTCTTAAGCTTTGGCGTGCACACTGTAAAAGACGCAAAAGAGTGGAAAGATGTTCTAACAAAACTCGACAAGGAGATGAAAGCAGCAGAGGCTTTGTACCCTCAAAATGTTGTAAGCTCTTCCAGGTTCATAATCGAAGAACTTATTGACGGTGAAGAATTTGCAATCGACGCTTACTATGACAGAGACGGCGAGCCTGTGATTCTTAACATATTCCAGCACCCGTTTTTGAACGAGAAGGATGTGAGTGACAGAATTTATCTGATGTCTACGGGAATCATGATTAAGTACATGGCAAAATTTGCGCAGCTTCTGCGTGACATGGGAAAAATGAAGGACATCCGGAATTTCCCTATGCACATAGAAATCAGGGTAAGAGAAGACGGAAGAATTGTTCCTATTGAGGTCAACCCGATGCGTTTTGCGGGCTGGTGTACAACTGACGTGGCGAAATACGCGTGGGGAATAAATGTTTATGAGTATTTTTACAACCAGAAGCGCCCTGATTGGAACAGCATTCTTTCCCAATCAGGCAAGGGTGTGTTTTATTTCTCAATGGCAGAAGTGCCTTCTGATGTTGACAAATCAAAGCTTGAAGGGTTCGAGTACGAGAGATTTTTGTCGAACTACTCAAATGTTCTCGAGGTTAGAAGGATTAATCCGAAAAACAACCCGCTTTTTGCGATAATATTCGGCTCAACTACGAGCAAGGACGAGGTGTTGAGGATTCTTTCGCTCAAGACAAAGGATTACGTAATCGGGGGATGAGGTCTTTTATTGATTCCCCCATGCCCCTGTGGTAAAATGTCTTTATGGAAACTCTTAAAAAGATTTATGAGAGATTTAAGAAATTAGATAAGAAGAAACGCTCTTATTTAATCGCAGTTTTAGCTGTCATCTTTGTTATGAGCTGGGCTTTTATTTCAGCCGGAGTCATTACCTGCAATTTTAACCGCGCGCAGCTTAAAGGAAACGAAAATGAGCAGAAAGTTGATGCAGCCGGCATTATCATCACCGAAACAAAAGACGGAACCAAGTATTTTGAAATCTACGGAGAAACCGGGCATTACAGCAATGACCACAGTGTTGCAACATTGAATAACGTTATCGGAAACTTTTACAAAGATAACGAAGTTGCTATGAGTTTTCAGTCTTCTAAAGGGACGTATGATGAAAAAAGCGGCGTAATTACGCTGTATGAAAACACCTATATTGTTTTGCAGGACGAAACTTCGCTCAACACAGACAAGCTTACCTGGTCAGGGTCTGACAAGGAGACTGTTGCAGAAGGCCATGTGCTTATCAGGAAGAAAAACGAAATGGTTGCAACCGCAGAAAAAGGGGTTATCGGGGTCGGGTATGAAAAATTCAAAATAATCGGCAAGACCCAAACCAAAATTTATGGAGATGATAAATAATGAAAAAAATCTTAACACTCGCGCTACTAATAATTTCAGGGTTAACAGTTTTCGCATCAGACATGATTATCGAATCCAAGACCCAGACTTTTTCGAACGAAGAAAGAAAGATTAAACTCGACGGCGGGGTTAAGGTTAAGCTCGACAACCTGACCGTGCAATCTGAAAGGGCTGACGTTACAATAAGACGAAACAACAAACTTGATACAGCAACTTTTTACGACAAGCCTTACGCTTTTGAAGTAAACGAAAACAAAAAAAGAGAAGTCAAGGCAAATATTTTGCAAGTATCTCTGATTAACAAGATTGTCAAGGCACAGGGCGAAACACAGTCCGTAATCACAGAGGGTAACACCCCGATTGTTGTCATCAACGCCGACGAACAAGAATACGACACAAAAAGCAGCGTTATGGTTTGCACAGGCTCTGTTGCAATAAAATACAAGGACATAGATACCTTCTCTGACAAAGCAGTAATCATTGCTGACCAGAAAGGCGGACTTAGAAAAATAGATTTAATCGGAAACGCACGAGTAAAACAGGAGCAGAATGTTTCAGAAGGTCATCACTTTGTTTACAACCCGATTACAGAAGAAATGAGCGTTAGCGGAAACACCAAGACAGTTGCTCTTTCAGATGACGGGAAAAAACTTACAATCCACTCTGATTACCAGCAGTACAGCAAGAGACAAAATTCTTATGTTGGCAGCGGACACGTAAAAATCTGGTACGACGATTACTTCGCACAGGGCCCGAAAGTCTCTGTTTTCCCTGATTCTGAAACAGGAAAACCTAATGAGGTTTACTTTGTCGGACGCTCAAAAATCGTTCAGCAGGACAAGGATATCATTGCTGACAAGATTAAGATGACAATGAATCCTAAGGACTTTGTTGCAGAAGGAAACGTAAGAACAATTATTCATAATATTGATACAAAAGACGGAGAAGACTTGTAATGTCAGAAAAAATAGATAAGGCAATGGGGCTCTTTCGGGAGCGCAAATACAAAGAAGCAATCGACGCGTTCAGCTCTGTATTGGAGACCGAGCCTGACAACGCTGATGTTTACAACAACATGGGCGTTGCTTATTCCTGCCTCGGTGATTTCGAACACGCTGAAACCTATTACGTGAAAGCGCTTGAACTCGACCCGGAAATCGCGCAGGCATACATAAACCTTTCTGATTTGTATTACAAGGCAGGAGACCTGCCGTCAGCACTCGGGACTTTGCAGCGCGGAAGCTACGAGCTTCAGGATAACCTCGCGATTGCACATTTGCTTGCAAGGGTTTATATTGAAGACCAGAGATGGGAAGACGCGATTAGCGAACTTGAGAGGGTTTTGGACGGCGAGCCTGAAAACTACGATGCGTATTATGATTTAGGTCATGTTTATTTTGAGCTCGGGGATTACGAATCTGCGATTTCGAATTTTGAGACAGTTATTGAGTATCAGGAAAACAACGAGCTTCTTTATTACGCGCTTGCACAGGCTTATGAAGGCAACAACGAGATTGACAAGGCGATTTCAAACTACCTGAAAGCGATTGCGGTTAACGACAAGTTTACGCTTGCTTACAAGAAGGTCGGAATTCTGTTTCTTGCCAGAAACGATTACGAAGACGCGATTGAGTATTTTGAAGACTACATCAATTTTGATATCCCAGATGAAGAAAAAGAGAGCGTAAACAAACTGATTGAACGCATAAAAACCAAGATGGGATAGTTGGTTATCTGTTTTCAAAGAAGAATTGTGGTAATATTCCAAACGCCTTAGCCATATCGAGCAACAATTGAAGGCTTGGCTGTTCATGGTAGTTTTCTAATCTGCTTATAAATTCTCTGGAACGACCAACTTTTTCTGCAAACTTTTCTTGTGATAACTCGTGCTCTGCTCTCAAATAGCGAATGTTATCACAGATTATTTTATAATAATTTGGAAATTGGTCTTGCATAAATACATTAAAGAGATTAAAGATTAATAAACAACTACACTGTAATTCTTATCTGTTCCCGCGTCAGAAAAATACTTTCTGCAAACCCCCGCGTGCTCCGGCGTGATTAACGTTTTCTCGTTCTTGCCAGCAGGCTGCTTGTCTACAGAAAAATTCTTCTGCCAGTATTTGTGCCTGTCAGAGAACCCGTACTTCTCAAGCATCATCTTGTACAGAGTTTTGTCATAATAAAACAGCATAAAAAATATGCAGTAATTTCTCTCGAGCGGCTCCGAACACTTCAGGTCAAAGTCAATAAAATGGAACTGCCCGTCTTCTCCAATAAGAAAATTATACAAATGACAGTCTAACAGGTCACCTGAAACTTTTTCAGAATCATTCGGGTCACGATAAGTTGTAAACAAATATTCAAGCAGACTCTCCACAACATGCTGACGCTCTTCAAAAGTTTTGTTCTTAAGATACTCACCGACCGCTTCGCCCTTTATGTACTTTCTTTTTGCAATCTGCGGAACGTGCTGAACCTTGAGCCCGCCCTTTGCAAGATTCTCTTCCGGCACATAGGAAGTGTTTATGTAAATCTCGCCCGTAATTTTGTCAATTGAAATAAAATTGTGCCCGATATAGTACCCGCGCTCAACATACTTCCACAAAAACTCACCATTCAGGACTCTATCAATGTGCTCACGGTAAAGAAGCGAGGTTCTGTCGAGCTTTATAAACTCCAGAATCTTATGCGCGTAGCCAAACGGGAGAATATAGTCATAGAAAAATTTGTAATCAAGGTTCAGACAATTTCTTTGAACAATAAAAGTCATGTCAGCGCATCTTAAGCAGAACAAATCATCATCTGAGGCTGATTCTAAAAGACAGTAAAGAGTCTGCACAGTGTTTCTGTTTGAAATCAGCGCCTGCTGCATCATCTGAAATTTGGGATTAGAAAACTTGAACCTGATTCCCAAAAGATTTATGACTTTTCTGCCTGCCTGATTTTGTATCGAAAAAATATTTTCCAGCATTTAAAACTTCCTAACACAATTCTAACAAAAATATACTACAATTAAAAGGTTTTTATTTATGCTAGAATGAAGAAAATGAACACAAAATACTGGATAGGCTTATCATCACTTGAACAGCTGGACTCAAACTTTATCCGAAAAATTTATAACCACTTCGGAGATATTGAGACAGCTTACAAAGCAAACCTGAGCGACTTAAAACAAATCGAGGGGCTGAGCGTCAGAAAAGCAGAAATTTTTCTTGAAAAGAAAAAAGCCCTGAATCTTGACAAAGCTCTTGAGGAAGTCGAAAAACGGAACATAAAAGTCCTTACCCTCGACGACCCGAAATACCCTTACATGCTTAGCCAAATCGCTGACCCGCCTGCATGCCTGTACTATAAGGGCGACCTGTTTTCCTGCAACCTTGAAAAAATAGTTGCGTTCGTTGGCTCGAGAAGAGCAAGCCTTAACGGCAAAGACGGAGTGAAAAAGATTATAGGCGGACTAAAGAACACCGATATCTGCATAGTATCAGGTCTTGCGTTTGGAATAGACGCCATATCTCACGAGAGCGCAATCTCAAACAACCTCAAAACAATCGGGGTTATTGCAAGCGGGTTTGATTACACTTATCCTGCCGGAAACAAGCACCTCTACGAAAAGATGGAAAACGGCGCAGGCGCTGTTGTTACAGAATACTACCCGACATTTGAGCCGATGAAATTCAGGTTCCCGCAAAGGAACCGAATCGTAACAGGTTTATCTTACGGCACAGTTGTTGGAGAGGCAGCGCTCAAAAGCGGGGCGCTCATTTCTGCAAACCTCACGCTTGAGCAGGGTAGAGAATTAATGTGCATTCCGGGTGCTATAAACAACGCGAACACCGAGGGGATTTACAAGCTCATAAAAGACGGTGCAGCAATCGTGACATCAGGCGAAGATGTTTTGAACACTTTAGGCTGGGAGGTTAAGAAAGTTGAAGCGCAGGCAGGAGAAGATTTAGAGCTTACGCTACCACAAAAAATGATTTTTGATATAATAGATATTGAACCAAAAGGGTTTGACGAGTTGCAGGCTCTTACGAAAATGGAAACAGATGAGCTTTTAACAGTCTTAACCATGATGGAAATTCAGGGCTTGGTGGAACAAACAGAAGGTGACAGGTATAAACGGGTATGACAACAGCAGCAGCCGAAAAGAAAACAACTAAATCAAAAAAAGAAAAAGCGCTCGTAATAGTCGAGTCTCCTGCAAAATCAAAAACAATCAAGAAGATTCTCGGAGACGGGTTCCAGATTGAAGCGAGTTTCGGGCATGTCAGAAATCTTCCGGACAATGTGCTGGGGTTCGACGTAAACAACGATTTTCAGCCGACTTACGTGGTTATACCTGAAAAGAAAAAAGTCGTAACAAAATTGAACGAGCTTGCAAAGCGTTCTGACAAAATCTACCTCGCATCCGACCCCGACCGTGAAGGGGAAGCAATCGCATGGCACGTTAGAGAGCTATTGCAGGTGCCTGACGAGAAGGTTTACAGAATCGAGTTCAACGAAATCACGCCAAAGGCCGTAAAATACGCTGTTGACCACTCTCGCCAGATTGACATGGACAGGGTAAAAGCCCAGCAGACAAGGCAGATTCTGGACAAGCTTGTAGGTTACAAGCTATCACCTGTATTGTGGAAGCAGCTCGGGAATTACAGGCTTTCAGCCGGCAGGGTTCAATCAGTTGCGCTCCGCATGATTTGCGAGAGAGAAGAAGAAATCGAAGCATTTGTACCGAAAGAGTACTGGTCCATCCACACAATCATGGACAAGGACGGAAAGCTTTTTGAGGCAGAGGTTAACAAATACAAGAACAAGAAAATCGAAATCAACAACGAGGAAGAAGCAAACAAGATTAGAGATTTTCTGCTCCAGCCTGACACAGAATTTAAGGTTGACAAGGTCACAAAAAAGGAAACAAAGCGCAAGCCTACCGCGCCTTTCATAACCTCCACACTTCAGCGTGCAGCAAGTTCAAAGCTCGGGTTCGGCGTATCAAAAACAATGCAGGTAGCCCAGAAGCTTTACGAAGGTATTGAAATCGACGGCACGCCGGTTGGTTTGATTACCTACATGAGAACAGACTCTGTGCGTATTTCTGACGACGCGCATGAGATGGCAAAAAACTTTATTGTGGAAAACTACGGCGAAAAATACTACCCGCCAACCACAAATGTATATGTAAAAGGCAAACAAAACGTTCAGGACGCGCACGAAGCAATCAGGCCTTCTTATCCGGACAGGACTCCTGAAAGCATAAAGCAGTATCTTGCGCCTGACCAGTACAAGCTTTACAAGCTCATCTGGGACAAGTTCATGTCCTCCCAGATGGCACCGGCTGAAATTGCGAACAAAACAATCGACATCACAGCTGGGGATTACAACCTGAAAGCCGGAACAAGCAAAATTCTTTTTGACGGGTTCTTGAAGCTCTACAACGACGCAGAAGAGGACGAAAAAGACGCAGACGCTAAGATTCCTGACTTAGAAAAAGGAGATTTGGTTAAGTGCAAGGAAGTAAAACCAAAGCAGCACTTCACCCAGCCGCCTCCGCGATACAACGAAGCATCGCTGGTTAAGGCACTTGAAGAACACGGAATCGGGCGTCCGTCAACTTACGCAACAATTATTACGGTTATCCAGACCCGCAAGTACGTTGAAAAAAGAGACAAGGCTCTTCATCCGACTCTTCTTGGAAGAACTGTTTGCAAGCAGCTTGTTGAGCAGTTTGCAAACATCATGGACTACAAATTTACAGCCGGAATGGAAGAAAAGCTGGATAAGATTGCAGAAAAGAAAGCTGTTTGGAATGTTGTGTTAAAAGAGTTTTACACTCCGTTTATGGAAGTTGTAAATTCTGTGATGAAAACAGCTCAGAGAGTTGTTATTGAAAGCGACAAAAAATGCCCTAACTGCGGCAAAGTCATGCTCGTCAAGACAAGCCGTTTTGGCACCCAGTTTTTAGGCTGCTCAGGATATCCTGAATGCAAAACAATAATTTCTCTTAACAACATGCTTGAGTTGGACGACGCAGAAAACGGCGAAAACGGTGAGAAAAAAGAAGTCGTTGTGGATGAAAAATGCGAAAAATGCGGTTCTGAAATGGTCATGAAGATTGGGCCTTACGGCAAGTATCTTGAATGCAAGGAATGCAAAAACCGCAAAAAATACATCCGCTCAACCGGAGTTCAGTGTCCTAAATGCGGTGAAGGCATGATTGTCGAGAAGAAATCAAAATACGGCAAAATCTTCTTTGGCTGCAACAAATACCCGAACTGCTCTTACGCGCTCTGGGATGAGCCTACCGGAAACAAGTGTCCGGAATGCGGCGAGCTTTTACTGAAAAAAACAACCAAAAACGGAGTGTTTGAGGTTTGCTCAAGCAAGACCTGCTCTTACAAAAAGCCAATGGAAGAACAAAGCGAAAGCAACGAAGAATCTTAAGCCCTTTTTATTACACCAGCTGCAAAGCAATCGCCGGAGTCTGATTAGCGGTTGACATCAAGGTTGCAGAAGCCTGCTGAAGAATCTGCTGGCTTATGTACTCGCTTGAAACCTCCGCAATATCAGCGTCTTTTATGGTAGAGCGTGATGACACGAGGTTTTCATACTGGATAGAAATCGCGTCAAGCGCGCTTTCCAGCCTGTTCTGCAAAGCCCCGTATTCTGTTTGTTTTGCAGAAACATTGTCAAGCAGCTTGTCGATTGTGCTCAAATATGAGGTATTATTATCCAGCCCGATATCCCGCAGCATATCAAGATTTGCCATATTGAACTTAAGGTCAAATCGTATCTGCGAATTTTTGGTGCTGTCGATTCCGACCTGCAAGCAAACAATTGTATTAACCAACGAACCTGTAGGAGAGCAGCTTGTAACGTTGTTCGAAGTATAATCCGCACCCCCTGATATATTCATTCCGTCCAAATCAGTGGAATAAGACGAATCATTCACGCTCGCGTTATTCGGCGCGCCAATAAATATGGAGGCATTAGGCCCCTGTATTGAGCTTGATAGAACAGAGCAATTCTTTATACTGCCGTTAATATAACCAACGAGTCCCGCAACATCGCCGTTACCGCTGACGTTTCCGGTTACATAGCAGTTAGAAATATCAGCATAGCTCCATCCGGCAAGCCCGCCGACCTTTACGTTTCCGCTAACACGTCCTGTTGAATGGCTGTCCGTAATCCCGTTGTTTGTGAGCCCGACAAGACCTCCGACATTCACGTCACCGGATACATTACAGCTTGAGTAACTGTGGTCAATCTTCCCGCCCTGACCGGCGAGTCCGCCCACATCGTTTTTACCTCTAACCACGCCGGTCACGTAGCAGTTAGTGATTTCCGGCGCGTCTCCTGCAACCCCGCCAACGCGGTTTCCGCCGGTTATGTTAACATCCTCAAGCGCAAGATTCTTAATCTTGTTCCCGCTTCCCGTGCTTCCAAACAAGCCTTGATTATCCTTATTCGGCCTGTTTATATACAGATTGGAAATCGTGTGTCCGTTGCCGTCAAATGTTGCTGAGCCAAAGCTTCCAATCGGGGTCCAGCCTTCTCCTGTTGAGTAAGCAGAAAGGTCGATATCTTTTGAGAGCACAAACTCGCCGCCGCGAATCTGACCGCTGTTTGCAAGTTTCGCGAGTTTTGCAAGCTCTGCTGCCGAAGAAATTGAGTACTCCCCGCTCGTTATGACTGCATCATCTGCAATCGTATCCATGGAAGTCATGGAATCCGTAGGCCGCGGCTCGACCCTTATCGGGAATTTTGACGGCTCTTCATAAAAAAGCTGTATCCCGTTGTATTCCGTGCTGTTAAGTATGCGGCTTGTTTCACTCACAAGCGCATTAACTTCTGCATTGATAGCCTTAAGTGAACTCCCGCCATACGTTCCGTTAAGTGCCTGTTCATTTAGCGCCCTGATACGTGAGAGTTTGTCGTTAATCTGGTCCAACCCGCCCGTTGCAGTGTTGAGCATATCAAGTCCCATCATGGCATTATCTTCTGCCACCTGATAAGAGCTTATCTTTGAGGACATGTTTGTGCTAATCGAATAATTAGCTGCATTGTCTTTGGCATGGTTAATTTTCCAGCCCGTGCTCATGCTCTCGATTGCCTGATTGAGTTTGGCAGTCGAACTTGTAAGCGCCCTCTGAGTGATAAGCGAAGATATGTTCGTTGTGATACTTAGCGGCATACTACCCCCTCAATAATGTTCGGGAATGTACGCACACCAAAAACGCGTGTGTATATTGATTGGTAATACGACATAATAGACATATCCTTAATCCTATTATATAAACATGATGACACATATAAATAAAAAGAAAATACTTTTTGTCAATTTTGTTACAAAAGTTAATTCTTGACTAATCATTTTCTGCGACCTAAAGTATAAACAAAGGAGAATTAACTATGTATCACGTTTATATCGACAAACCATCTTACTTTGACCCTGAACTTGCAGGCGAATTCAAGGATTTTGACAGTGCAGTTAGTTTTGCAGAAAACGCAAAAAAAGAAGATTCCGAAGTCAGCTACACAATTGAGGAAACAAACGGCTGCTTCAACAGCTACGGCGAGCTTTTAACCAACGTGGTTAAAAGAGGGTAGTTTAACCCGCTCTTACTTTCTTGTTTCTGATATAATATTCATGCAAATAAGAAAGGAAAGAGACCATGAAAAAATCAATCAAAGATTTAGGCGACATCAAAGGTAAAACAGCTCTTGTTAGAGTTGACATTAACGTGCCTCTTGATGAAAACAAAAATGTTACAGACGATACACGTATTCAGGCGATTGTTCCTACGGTTAACTACCTGAAAGAAAAGGGAGCAAAAATTGTTCTTATGGCTCACTTAGGAAGACCAAAAGGAGAAAAGAACCCTGAATTTACACTTGAGCCTGTTGCAAAATACATGGCTAAGGTTTTTGGCGAAGACATCGTTTTCATACCTTCTGTAGAAGAAGCAAAACCTTATGTTGAAAAACTTGCAGACGGTCAAATCGCTTTATTGGAAAACATCCGTTACTACAAGGCTGAAGAAGCAAAAGACGACGATATGACTTTTGCTCAAGAGCTTGCAGAACTTGGTGATTTCTACGTAAACGACGCGTTTGGCGCAGCTCACAGAAACCACACTTCAACAGCAAAATTGGCAAAAATTCTTAAGCCTGCTGTTTCAGGTTTATTGATGGAAAAAGAAATCAGATGCTTGTCACAGGCTCTTGATAACCCTACAAGACCTTTCACAGCTGTTGTTGGCGGAGCAAAAGTTTCTTCTAAAATCGGCGTTTTAGAAAACCTTCTTGACAAGGTTGACAACATGATTATCGGCGGCGGCATGGCTTACACATTTGTTAAGGCTAACGGCGGCAAAATCGGTAACTCAATCTGCGAAGACGACCAGCTTGAAGTAGCTAAAGCTATTGAAAAGAAAGCACAGGAAAAAGGCGTTAAGCTCGTTATGGCAACAGACGTACTTGTTACTGATGATTTTTCAGGCAACGGCACAAATAAATTTGTTAAGATTAACGAAATTCCTGACGGATTTGAAGGTGTTGACGCTGGTCCTGAATCAAGAAAAGCTTTTGCAGAAGTTCTAAAATCTTCAAAAACAATCTTGATGAACGGCCCTGTTGGCGCGTTTGAAAACCCTAAATTCGCTGAAGGCACAAAAGCTGTTCTTGAAGCAATTGTTGAAGCTACAAAGAACGGCGCTGTTTCTGTAATCGGCGGCGGTGACTCTGTTTCTGCTGCTAAGAAGTTCTGCAAAGCAGAAGACTTCACCCACGTTTCTACAGGCGGCGGTGCTTCATTAGAATTTATTGAAGGCAAAGTGTTACCAGGCGTTGCAGCTTTGGATGACAAGTAGTCTGAGGCATTAAATTTTAAGAAAGGATACGATTTTTTATCGTGTCCTTTTTTATTAGCAAAAATTATTTTTTTTGAGTATTATATTATCAAGTGTAATCAGAAATAGAAGTGTTGAAAAAAGTGACAAAAACAAATCAAGATATAAAAGAAACAACCAAAATAAAGGCTCCAATCGTGGACGCGCTCAAAACAGCTTACGAAAACCCGACTTACCAGTTCCATATTCCGGGACACACAAAAGGTAAGGCGATTTTCAAAGACTTCAAAAAACTTACGGGCGAAAAAGTGCTGAATATTGACACAACCGACGAGTTTGACAACCTCGGCACCCTTCACCCTGCAACAGGACCTATCAAGGAAGCGCAGGAGCTTGCAGCAGAAGCCTTTGGCGCAAAGAAAACTTTCTTTTTACTAAACGGCTCAACAGCCGGAAACCTTGCGCTTGCAATGTCACTCACAAAAAAAGGGCAGAAGATTATTGTTAACAGAAACTGCCACCGCTCAATACTCACAGGACTTATTATCTCCGGCGCAGAACCCCTCTGGGTTTGCCCTAACAGGATTGAAGACTGGTCTGTGTGGGGAAATGTTGACGCGGGTCAGATTGAAGAACTCTTGAAAACCCACGAAGATGTATCAATGGTCTGGATTACAAACCCGACTTACGAAGGAGTTGTATCTGACATAAAATCAATAAGCCTTGTATGCAAAAAATACGGCGTGCCTTTGATTGTAGACGAGGCACATGGCTGCTTGTGGAACTTTAACAAGCACCTTCCTGAAACAGCTCTAAAACTCGGGGCTGATGCGGTGGTGCACTCGCTTCACAAGACCGGCGGAAGCATGAGCCAGAGCTCCATGCTCCACATCTCAAAGGATTCATGCCTGGATTGCAATGCTGTTGAAAAAGCTTTGAAGCTGCTGCACACAACAAGCCCTTCGCTTCTGCTTCTTGCAAGCCTCGACGCAGCAAGAGCAAACTTGCAGTCAAAATCAGGCCAGAAGCTTTTGGACAGGGCTATTGCAAATGCCAAGTACTTAAGAACAAGGCTGGATGCAATTCCTAACCTGCATCAGCTTAAGTCTGATTTCGGGTACAAAACGGATGTAACAAAGGTGTTCATAAAAATCGACGGGCTTTCCGGGAAAAGGCTTGAATCAATTCTCGAAATCGATTTCGGTATTGAAGTTGAGTCAGCTTCTGACATCGGGGTTCTGATTCTCTGCAACCTTGGAAACAAGCGCTCTGATTTCAAATACCTTGCTGACGCGCTTGAAAGCATTGCTTCGACTAATTATCAGGATATTTATTACCTTGAAAACCGCAAACACATGCCAATGCTCGAACCTAAAATCATGATGAGTTTAAGAGAAGCATTCTACGCTGAAAAAGAAACAATCTCAAAACTTGATGCAGTAGGCAGAATTTCAGCAGAAGTAGTTGCAGAATGCCCACCGGGTATTTCGATTCTGCTTCCGGGAGAATTGATTACTCAAGAGCACATGCCTTATTTGAATGATTACGAATTTCTGGAAGTTGTAAAATAATGGCTCGCAAAAAACTGTATTCAAACAAGTCTGTCCATTTTCTGGTAACTTTTATCCTGATGGCAACAGGCGCTTATTATTTCTTTTTGGGCTACGTTCCGCAAAAATGGTACGAGCCTCAAACAATGCGTCCCAATCAGGTAGAATCTTACTACGTAAACCAGTGGTGCACGCCGGATTTCGGGCGCAGGGAAGCTGTTTTGTGGGACATGACAAGGGTTGACTGCCTCACAAAAGATTACGCAATCGAGTTTGATTTTGCAAAAAAATGGGCTGAATCAATCGGGCAGGCTCTCTATTACTCAAAGATGACCGGCAAATCACCGGCAGTTGTTCTAATTCTAACAAGTGCAGCCGATTACAGGTACGTGAAGCGCATAGAAAGGCTCGACAGCGGGATAAAGATATTTTTAGTAAAGGCTTACTAGAAGAAAAAACCGCTGTGTTGGTTAGCAAAATAGAAAGAGTGCAGACAAACAGCGGCAATGCGCATAACTATAGCTATAATTATCAAAATACCAGCTATAGATGGTATATAAATAACTATAGCAGGTGGAAGCAAATGTGTCAATATGTAATCATATTGGTATGGACAGGAATGAGATTTTAGTTGAGTTCGGGAAGAACCTTCGTGCAGAGCGGAATCGTGCGGGGTATTCTCAGGAGGGGTTAGCCGAAAAGATGGGGATATGTGCAGGAAAGCACATAGGCACAATCGAGCGCGGCGAGACTAATCCGACTCTTACAACTATCATTGCCATAATGAAGACGCTGGATGTGAGTTTTGACAAGTTATTTGAAGTTGAGTAGGCGGGATTTAGCTTACCCAAAATTCCTGTAAACTTTCTTTACAAAACTGTCTTAACCACGAGCATTTTTTTGTTATTTACTATACAATGTTTATGATGGATTAAGGACGGTATTATGGTAGAAACTTTTGAACTCACAAATTATAACTTTTATTCAAGCAGACTGGATATGGAGCTTATAACGAATATTGTCGACACCTTGAAAGAGATTCTTGAAGAAGACAAAAAGCAGGAGCAGCCTCTTTTTCTAAAGGTTGCAGATGATTTTATCCTGAATATTGCAAGAAAAGTTGTTCAAGAGAAAAAGAAAACCTTCCTCATCGGGATTACGGGCGAGAGCGCTTCCGGCAAGACTGTTTTTGTTGATAACACAATCGAAGCAGTTGTCAGAGACCGCAAGGAAGGGATTTACACCGTAATCCGTCAGGACGATTATTACAAGGACACTTCAAAAGAGCTTCTCGAAGCAGGAAGCTACGACGCTTTGTTCAAAACCGGATTCAGCTTTGACACTCCGGATGTTATTGATTTGGAGCTTATGAGAAAGCATCTTCTCGGCTTAAAGCAGGGAAAAACGATTGTCTCACCGAGATACGATTTTGTAACCTGCGTTTCCAGCCCTGACGGGGATGAAAAAAGGCCGGCAAAAGTTATTTTAACAGAGGGGCTTTACGTTCTTAATCAGGAAGTACGTGACATCATGGACGTAAAGGTTTACGTGTTCACTCCGATTGACGTAATCAAGGAGCGCTGGTACAAGCGCGCTGTTTCACGCGGCAAGACCGGCGAAGCTGCTGATTTGCAGTTCAAGAACGTAAACGAAACCGCCCAGCAGTACATCAGGCCTACATACCAGATTGCGGATTGCATCATAAACGGTATGGTTGACAAGGATTACATAAAAGTCATCACAGATAAGATTATGACACGTCTTGCAGAGATTTGCTGCTAAGGATTTGTACGTAGGGTGCGCTCACCAGCGCACCGGAAATGGAGAGGAAAAATGTTTGAACTAAAAGCGCAGATGTACTTTTCAGCAGCGCATCACTTGCTTAATTATGACGGAGAATGCGAGAACCAGCACGGGCACAACTGGCTTGTAGAGGCTTATTGCAAGGGAAATTCTTTAGATAAGAGCAACATTCTTGTTGACTACAAGGTTTTGAAGCGTGAAATGAAGGCTGTTTTAGACCTGCTTGACCATAAGGACATCAACGAACTTCCGGAATTTAAGGGTGAGAGTCCGTCTTCCGAGATGATTTCGATGTTTATTTATAACAAGCTCAAGGAAAGAATCGTGCAGATTTCCAAGGTATCAGTGTGGGAGACTGCGACTTCCTGCGCAAGTTATTTTGAAGAGGACTAAAAGCCGGCAAAAGTAGGGTGCGCTCACCAGCGCACCGAAAAATTGAGAGGAAAAAATGGATTTAATACAGTCAATACTCATGGGGATTGTTCAGGGTTTGAGCGAATTTTTGCCGATTTCAAGCTCTGCGCACCTTGTTTTTACGTCTAATTTTTACAAAGTATTCAAAGGAATCGAGATTGCTCAGGAATCAAATCAGGAAGTTTTTCTTGACATAATGCTCCATCTGGGCACGCTGATAGCTGTCTTGATTTTCTTTAGAAAAGAAATCCGGGAAATCCTAAAAGCGCTCTATGTCGGGCTCAAAACAAGAGACTACAGCACTCATGATTTCAAAATCGGTGTCTATATTGCGCTCGGCACGGTTATCACTGTTTTGATTGCTTATCCTCTGAACGAAGTTGCAGGATTTCTTGTATTCAAGCCTGCAATTGTCGGAGCTTTGCTTGTTTTCACAGGCGCCTTGCTTCTGTTTAGCGAATCATGGGCAAAAAAACACCCTGACAAAAAAGAGATTACTTTGAAGACTTCAATTATGATTGCAATTGCACAGGGTCTTGCAGCACTTCCGGGGTTTTCACGCTCGGGCTTAACCATTGCAACAGGGCTTTTGAACGGCTCTGACAGAACAACAGCAGCGCGGTACTCGTTTTTGTTAAGCATTCCGATAATCCTCGGCGCTTCAATGGTTTACCCGCTCGTAAAGCTGGATTTGCATGAAGTTTTGGGATACAACTGGACTGCAATCATTGCAGGGACAATTGTTTCAGGGATTGTCGGGTACTTGTGCATAAAATATTTCCTGAAATTCGTATCAAGATTCTCGCTTGCGGTTTTCGGGTACTACTGTTTGATAATGGGGATTGTGACAGCAATTTTTTTCTGGGGGAGATAATAAATGGAACTTAATAAATACATTGAACACACGCTTTTGAAGCAGGATGCAACCAAAAATGAAGTAGTAAAACTTCTTGATGAGGCAAAAAAATACGATTTCCTCGGAGTCTGCGTAAATCCGGTATATACAGCCCTAGCTTCGCAGTATCTAAAAGATACCGCAATAAAAGTTGTAACGGTAATCGGCTTCCCTTTGGGTCAAAACACTTGCGAGGTGAAGGTTTTGGAGACAATTGACGCTGTAAAGAACGGCGCTGACGAGATTGACATGGTCTTGAATGTCGGAAAGCTCAAGGATGGCGAGTTTGAGTATATTGTTGACGAGATTTCGAAAATTAAAACTGCATGTCAGGGCAAGGCTTTGAAGGTTATTCTTGAAACGGATTTACTGACTCAGGACGAGATTAAGAAGGCATGCGAGCTTTGTATCCAGGGCGGGGCTGATTTTGTAAAGACCTCAACCGGTTTTGTGAAAAACGGCGTGGGTGCAAAGGCAGAGGATGTGAAGTTGATGTTTGACACAGTGAGCACTGCTGGGCTTCAGGTTAAGGCGTCCGGCGGGATAAGAGACCGGGAAGCTGCGCTTAAGATGATTGAGGCGGGTGCTGTGAGGTTGGGTACGAGTTCGGGGGTAAAGATTGTGTCATAAAAACACCAAACCAGTAACCCCACCATTGAGGCAGACCTGTAGTCCTTATCCCAACCGGTAATCCTACGATTGTCTGCCGACCAATCTCCTACGTGCGTAGCACTAAAGAAACCTCTCTTTATTAAAGAATAAAGAGAGGAAAGTTTGAGCGATGAGGATTCTTTATTATATTAAATGCAAGAGCCTGAACAATCATTGAACTTTGTGGTAATATGTTCATAGCGATTTTGGGGGATTTAATGAACTACTCAAACCTGTTCGACATGGCTAGAAACTTTTACACATCACTCTCGTATAACGACAAGTACGGGAGGGCAAAAATTCCGTTCAGATACTTTCTGGAGCTGACCTACAGATGCAACCTCGCATGCCCGTATTGCTACGTGGGGAAGGAGAGAAACAAACAGGAACTTACAACTGATGAGTGGAAAAAAGTTATTGACCAGCTTCCTTTCTACTCAATTGCAACACTAGTGGGCGGAGAACCGATCGTGAGAAGGGATTTTGTTGATATTCTGGCGTATACCTCAAAAAAGATTATGAACAAAGTCCATGTTGTATCAAACGGAATCCTGATTAACGACGAGATAATCAAAGCTTTTATTAAACACAAGCTCCTGCTGCTTTCTGTCTCACTTGACGGCTACGGCGAAAACCACGACAAAAACCGCGGCAAAGAGGGGATTTTTGATAAAATTGTTTCAAACCTCGAGAACCTCAAGGCTCAAAAACCGCGCCAGATGGTGGATATAAAAACAATTGTGCTTGAAAACAATCTTGATGACCTGCCAAAATTATATCAACTCTGCGAAAAAATGGGGTTTGAGTTTTTGTCTATATCTTTTTTAAGAAACAACAACTGGAAACAAAACTCCGTCTTGCAGGAAAGCTTCATTCCGGAGTTCAACGGAAATTACCCCATAGAAAAATATTTTGACCTCGAGCACTTCAAAGAAGTTTACAAACAAATCGAGAGCATGCACGGCAGGACAAAGCTCCGGTTCTCGCCAAAGTTTGAGTACTCTGCAAACCCGCTCGAGAGCATTGAAAAATTCTTTAACACACCTGCTGATACCAAATTGAGCGAAATTTACAAACCCTGCACTTATCCATATAACAACATGATGATAAATCCGGAGGGATTTGTTTACCCTTGCCTTTCGCAAAAAATCGGAAACGTTAAGGACAAAACCTTAAAAGAACTCTTCAACGCGCCTCACTACTGCTGTTTCCGCAAGAACCTGAAAGCAAGTGGGGGTACGTTCGGCGCCTGCCAGATGTGCTGCGAGTTGGAAGTTAGGGATTAATATTAAGTTTCTTTACAAACCATGGCAATTTTTCTTGGCGTTTGTACTTTATATAAATAGTTAGATTTATAAAGGTTTATTATTGTGACGCAAATTAATCCGGCAAACATAAACAACTATAATAACATGCAGACGGCAAACCAGAAGGCGCAGCCTGTCCGCATACCTAATTATTACTATGTTCCGGACGACTTTGAGAGAAAAACTTTTAAAGAAACCATAAAAGAAAACCCTATTTATGAAATGGGACTCAAACAGATTGTGGAACACCCGCTCCTTGTGATTCCGACATGGCTCGCTCTGAATTTCGGGTTCGATGCTTACGCACATGCCTGCGGAGGCGAGTACGAAAAGAGCCTTGTCAAAAAGGCTGCAAACCTCGGTGACAGGATTGAGGGTTCCAAATTAATCCAGAACAAACCCGTGCAAGCTGTGATTAAGGGATTAGGGTCTGCAAAAAATGCAGGCGGAAAAGTTGTGCAAAACAGCGCGATATTGAGAGCAATGCGTGACACTCCTTCAATGCCTGAGTGGTCTATGGTTAAGTCACAATTGTTTAACCAGAAACAGGAAGTGGTTCAGGAGTTCATAAGGATTGCAGACGGTCTAAAGTTAACTGAAAACAAGGCTCTGGAACTTAAAGATATCGGACTTGAAAACTTTGAAAAAGATATGCTTAAAAAGGTTTTCAATGTCGACAAGATTTCGCAAATCCCTGAAGAAAAAGCCGTAAATCAGGTGCTGCT
Source organism: uncultured Candidatus Melainabacteria bacterium (assembly GCA_949902595.1). GTDB lineage: Bacteria > Cyanobacteriota > Vampirovibrionia > Gastranaerophilales > Gastranaerophilaceae > CAG-196. The sequence goes on from CATLDC010000011.1 coordinate 27,536, forward strand.
TTCAAGACTCGGCAGAACTCAGGAACAGATTAAAAAGATTCAGGAGCTCGGAGCCGGCTCTACCGAAGCTGTCAAAAAAGAAATTATGAAAGAAATGGGGCTTGATGCAAACAAGATTAAGCTCATAAAAGAAGATATTTACGGCAAGTACATCAAGGATGTTGAAACCGCGACCGGCAAAGTCAGAAACAGGGTAAAAATCGGCGCCGGACATTTTAGCTGGATGGGACCGCTTACCAAACCATTTGAACGCACAATCGGGTGCGACGAGGTTTATAACAAACTCCACAGCATGTCTGACGGCGCAAAAACCGCTACCGGAAGGTTTACATCCAAAATGATGCAGATGATTCACCGCGGAATCACATTCAGCGGCGGAAAAGCAGGGCTTCTGATTTTCATTGCTCCGATTCTTGTTGAGCTCGGTCTCAATGTCAAGAAGGCTGACAAAGACCAGAAAATCGGAACAGCAGCTGGCGGTTTGATTGAATCTGTTTCATGGGTATTCACATTCCCGCTTGCATTAAAGATGATGCACTCACTTGGCGGTGCGCAGTACGCCGGAATGAGCAAAGAGCAGGTTGAGCAGTTCAGAAAAATTCTTGAAGAATTTAATACCAGGAATAAAGAAGGCGCTTTTGCAACAAAAGCAGAATACAGCGCTGCTAAAAAAGCAACAAAAGAAAAGCTGAAAGCTCTGAGCAAGGTTAAAGGTCAAAATATTTTGACCAAGGGCGTAAGAAAACTTGCACGCTTCTTAACTCTTGATTTGGAAACATTCAAGGGCTATCAGGGCAGCAACCCGATTATGAATATGGCAAGAAAAATTCCTAACTTCTTCAGGAATGTTGCAGGTGTTCCGATGAGACTAGGGGTTTGGGGCCTGATTTCAATGGGAGTTCTGGGAACAGCGCTTACAAAAGGCTCACGCGCGATTTTCGGAAGGTCTTATGATGCGATGAAACAGGATGAGCACAAGGCTGAAAAGAAAACGCAAAAACAATTCCTGATGAAGGACTTGAACGAAAGACTCTACAAAACAGCGCAGCAAAAAGCTCAGGCAGCGCAGCCTCAAGCCACAAAGCTTGCCAAAACACAGGCAGAAAAGAATGCAGCACCTTACACATCAAAAGGCAGAGACGCAAATGCGCTCAACGCGCAGGAAGTAGTTGTGCCGGAAGAAGAGAATGTGGATAATTATACTTACGTTCCGTCACCTAAGAATACAATCCCGCACCAGCCAAAAGGAGGAAGTCAGGACACTTACACTTATATCCCGTCTTCCGAGTGCAAGATTAAGCCTGACAAGGTTGATGAGAGCAAGAGGAAATATATCCCGTCACAGGCTGCTGCGAATATTCAGAAAAGCTTTGACAACTCCGGTTTGCAATCCGCGCTGGATAGAGCGCAGAAAGCAGAAGACAGAGCGCTAAAGGTGCTTGCAGGGAATTTTGAGGGGATGTGAGGAGGCAGCCAGACAGCTGGGAGAAGCTGCAAGAAGGTGGGGGATTAAAGTCGTCCCCCGAAAGTACAATGTATTCTTTAGACCTCAATTTATAATATGAATAAAGGAGGTCGTCATGCCAGAATTTTCTAACCCGTTTCAGGGAAACAAAGCTGATAGAAAGCTTTCCCATGAAGAATTAATCAGAGCAATTAGGTTCAGCATAGCTTCTGAGTTTGAAGCAATCCAGCTTTACGAGCAGCTTGCAGAATCAATCGACAATCAGGATGCAATAAAAATACTGGAAGAAATTGCAGAGGACGAAAGAGTCCATGTCGGGAATTTCCTCTATCTTCTAAAACAGCTCTCACCGGAGGAGTCTGAATCCTACGGAGAAGGGGTTGAAGAAGCAGAAGAGATTATCAACGAAGACGAATAAGCTCCGGCAGAGTCTTCACGTCATAGAAGATTTTTGAATGCTGCACAAAGTTTTCAGGGTTTGCGCTTACAAAGATTTGTTCTTTTCCTTCTGTTCCCTTTTCAGTGAGCAGCGCCCTCTCGCCCAAATCTTTTTTTATAAACTCTACAAAGATTTCAGCCGGGTCTGTGAACAAATCTTTTGGTGCAAATCTTTCTAAAACCCTCATCAAATACGGGTAATGCGTGCAGCCAAGAATTATCCTGTCAGGCCTAAACCCGTTCATCTCGTCAAGATGTTTTTTCACATCCAGAATGTTAACTTCATCATCCAGTTTTCCGGTCTCAACAGTGTTAACCCAGCGAGGGCAGGCAATTTCTCTCACTTCAAGTTCAGGATTGTATTTTTTAAGCTCCCGTGTGTAAACCCCTGAATCCACGGTTGCCTGAGTTGCGAAAACACCGATTTTAGAATCTCCGAGGGTCGAAATAACCTTTGCGCAGGACTGGATTATCGGGTAAATCTTGAAATCGTACTCGTCTTTTATAACGTCATAAGCCTGCGCAGAAGAAGTATTGCAGGCAATCACAACCGCCTTAACTTTTTTTGATTTATAGAAATTAAGTATCTCACGCGCGTAGCCAACAAGTTGTTCTCTTGTTTTGTCTCCGTAAGGAAGGTGAGCCAAATCACCGAAATAGAGCGTATCCTCGCAGGGCAAAGATTTTTTGAACCTCGCGTAGACAGAGAGTCCGCCCACACCGGAGTCAAAAAAGCCCACAGGCCTGTTATTTAGCTTTTTGTTGAAGTTTGATGTACTCAATTATACCCTCAGCTATTGCTTTTGCAGTCTTTTGTTTTCTCAAATCAGTTATAAGTTCGGCACGTTCATCAGCATTTGACAAGAAGCCGATTTCCAGCAGAACTGCCGGCACTGTCGTATGATTTATAACATAAAACTTAGACTTAAACAATCCTCTGTCCTTTGTATCAATCGCCTTTGCCATCTGCCTGTGGATTGTATTGGCAAGCTGAATGCTGTAATCGTGATAATAGTGTGTTTCAATCCCCTTTGGCTCTGTTGCGACAGCAGAATTGACGTGAATACTTACAAAGATTTCCGGAGCCTCTTTTTCTGAAAACTCAACCCTGTCTTCGAGTGACACATATTTGTCATCGACTCTTGTCATTTCAACTTTATAGCCTTTGGATTTGAGTATCAGAGCAACTCTCTGGCTCACATCAAGAGTGATATCTTTTTCGTTTATACCTTCCCTTATTGCACCGTAATCACTTCCTCCGTGTCCCGGGTCAAGTACGACTTTGTTTTTAACCTTGTCTCTTTTTGCTGTTATAACAGCAGGTTTAAGGTTTTTCGGTTCTTTTTGTACCACAGTAAGTCGTAAAGCTTTGCCGTCTACACTCTGGTCTATTTTCACAACATCGTTTTTATCAATTTTCATTGTCGCCCTCACACCTATCTGAGGCAAAAGTGACAACGTAAGTTCTTTATAAAAAGTATTGTTAAACGTACGAATCAAATCTTGTTCATTATAGCTTTTGACATTAAACAAATACATCGTAAGCGAATCATCATCACGCAGAATCGAATGTGTGACAGGGGTTGTAAAAGAAAAAATCACTTCGTTTGTTTTGTTATCAATCTTTTTCACAAATGCTTTATTCAGATTTGAGACAGTACTCACCAGAGCTGTGTGGATTAGTTTATCAGAGTTTACAAAAAGCAAAGACTGGGCATCAGCTGAATACACAGGAATATATTTTTCCGCTTTATCAGAAGTCACCACAATTCTTGCTTTGTTATACTCAAATTGCCCTATTTTTGCGGTATCTTTACAAGTACCGTCAGGACAAAGCTTCAATTCTTTGTTTCTGATTTTTTTATCTACAAATGTGTTCGGCAAATCAATTACGACGCGCTTTGGAGAGTCCAGATAAAACATTTTTGACGCAGTAAGCTGTCCCAGCCCGCTAACCAAAAGCCCGCCGTTTTTCACATAATAACCGTTTATGAAATATTTTGTTCTGAGTTTTAAATCAGAAGAAATATCGACAGACACAACCGAGTCATAAGTTTTGCCGTCAGAATTATTTAGAGTTGAGTTCTCAAAAGCTTTTTGGATATCCTGCATAACAGAATTTGATACCTTAATATCACCTGTGTTCTGAGGAATTGCAACTTTTTGTATAACCTGAGAATTAGCTACAATACTTGAATACGCCAAGTTCGGAGCTTCCTCATCATATATAGGGTTAAAATAATCATTCTTTATAGAAGGGTTAGACGCCTTAACAAGAATATGCCCGTCTACATTCAAAAGTTTAATCTTAGAAGTATCAAACCCCTCTTCAAAAGTTATTACCGTTCTTACTATATCAGGATTGGTTGAAAACTGCGCCAATTTGATTTCTTTTATATCGCTTTTTTCAAACACAAGCTGCTGTTTATCACCAATCAGAACAGAATTATTTATATCGAAATATATTCTGTTAGGGTTTTCCAGTCTCACATATTTCAAGGGTTCAGGATGCGCATCCGGAGATTCTTTCACATTTATATAAACAATCGAAGACGAGTCATCAAAATTAAGAGACATTACTTTCGCCGGCTCTGCCTGCACTGTCAAAGTCTGCAAAAACAACATTATAAAAGCTGTTATCAGAAAGAATATTTTCTTCATAATTGAAAAGGAACCACCCAAACTCCCCTATAAAAATTTTATCAAAAATGGCAAAAAATGTAAATTAGAACTTGTGCTTCCATTATCAGACTCAATATGCTATACTCTATGTGACAATCGGAGGAGTGAACCATGAGAAACATAAAATTTGTTATAACACTGCTTGCATTTTGTATTGCAACATCATCAGTATTTGCAGGCGCATTCAAGGCTGATGCAAGAACCAAAAGGATTCCTGCAGGAACAGTTTTCCAACTCGAATTTTTACAACCCGTAAGCACTTTTTCCGGCTGCGAAGGAGATTCGTTTGTTGCAACACTCAGAAACGAACAATCTACAAGCGGGAATATAATCCTGCCGGCAGGCTCTGTAGTCAGAGGAAGTGTTTCTAACGTTAATACAGCCAAGAGATTTTCTCGCGGTGCAAAATTATATTTGGATTTTGACCACGTAGTCACCCCGACGGGACGTCAAATTCCGCTCGATATGGCAGTTTGCCAATTCGAAAACATATATTATGACGGAGCTCTTTACAAAAACCTCGGCTACGGCGAAGCTGTTAAGAAGAATTACGAACGCGGAGTTGAAATCACCAAAAACGCGACTAATTACGGATTAAAAGCAGGTGAATCAGCACCGGGAATCCAATACCTGACAGCACCGATTTGCGCAGTCGGCGGATTCTTCGGCGGAGCAGCATACTGGGTTGGCGACAGTGTTGCCGATATGTTCAGAAAAGGTCAGGATGTATACATAAACCAAGGTGATGTCTTGAATGTAAAACTCATTAATCCTATTGATATTCCTGTGTATTAAGCTTCTTGTTTCTGAATACTGTTTAGCATAATGTTTTTAGCAGCTTGTGAAACATTGAGTTTTTTAACGTCTTCAGCTTCAAGATTCAAGTTCTTATAGATGCCGAGGATGAAAGAATCACTGTTGATTTGCGGAAGAACCTGCATCAATTTTTGATGTCCGAGTTGTTTCAAACCTGAAGCGATTGAGTTTTTTACACCAAAACTGAATTTATAGAAATTTGTTGTAATATAAGACAACTTGTCCTGATTGTTCATTGTGCTGAGCTTAGCTTTCAATGAACCGTCGTCGGTAGTTCTAACAGCTTCTTCTCTCTCAACTGTGAAACGAACCGGCTGCTCATTTGAATTTGTTTTAATTTGAGCCATAAGCTGTTGTTGTTTTTGTTGAGCCTGCAAGAATTCGTTTTCTGATTTTTTGTTTACGATTGTTTCAACACCTGATTTTTCAGCAGTAACAGGAGCCTTTAATTCGGCATCACTGCCTGATGCAACTGTTGAATAGTTGCCGTTTGTAGCTTTATCAAGAACTTTAACCAACTCTTCTTTTGAAACAGTTAAAGCTTCCGGATGTTTTTCTACAAATTCTGTTACTTGTTTGACAATTTCTTTGTAAGTCGGAAGTTCGTAAGCATCCTTGTTCATTGTACCAAGGATTTGTTCCTTAGCCTGAGCGCTGATAACTTCGTTGATTGCAGTACCGGAAATTTCACCGGCTGCAACTGCTGTATAAAAATTGTCTCTTTGAAGTTTTAATTGTTTTTCTTCTGCTGTTAATTCTTCGCCTTTTGCTTCTTTTTCAGCAATTTTTGCCAACGCATCTTTGTTCTGTTCAAAGAAAACTTTAGCATCAGCCTGAAAAGCTTCGTGGTGTTCTTTGATACCTTCTTCAGATTTATGCTGTGTAACAATAGCAGTTGATGCTGTTACATCTTCCTGAGTCGGAACATTACCTTCGACGTCGGCTTTTGTAGCCAATCTCTTAGAATCTTCAACACTCCAGCTGTCAGCCCATTCTGTGCGTGCAGACTGTGTATCAAAGCTCTGCAAAACAGCTTCCAAACCCTTAACTCTGTTTGATGCAACAAGAGAAGTGATTGCTTGTTTGAATATAGCTTTTTGATCATCTGGAGTATTAATTAATAAACGACCAAATGTTTGTAATTGTGCTTTATAAATTTGTTCTTTCGCTTTTTGAGTTTTAGCATTTTTTAATTGACTTAACAAAGTTTCATTAAAGAATTTATCAATAGCACTTGCTAATTCTTCCGGTTTAATAGTGTTAATATCAGCATTTTTATCTATACATCCGGTTTCTTTTAATCTTTCGAATAAAGTTGATTTTTTTACGGCATTATTGTGTTTTTTGAAACCTTCAATAGTCCATCCGGTTTTCACTGCTGTATAGTAGTCATTAGCGAGTTTGCCGACTTTATCCAAATCAACTTTATCATCAGATGCAGAATCCTTGATTGCAGATTTCAGGCAATCTACAACCTGCTGGAGTTCTTTTTCGGAAACATTTTCCAGCTGTTGAGCGTTCATGCCGGAGATTCTGTAAAGAATACCGCTGTTTTTAAGCTCTTGCGGATTTAGTCCGTATTTGCTCAATTCAGCACAAAGTTTTTCTAACAACTGGTCAAGTTTTGAGGTATTTTTGTTTTCTTCTACACCACTATTTTGAGGCTGCTGTACAGTGTAAATAGAATTAGGAGCAGAAGCTTCCTGCCCGCCCTGTGCAGCTTGTGGTTTATAAGTATTTTCTGTTGTTACATTATTTACTTGAACCATCTTAATTACCTCATATATATAAAGTCTCTGAAAATAAGCCGATTTCAACACTTTTTAAAATCGTTACAAAGCTTAACAGAGTAAAGATTTGTAACAATTCGTCTCAAAATCCTAAAGTTTTAGAAAAAAATGCCGTTATACAAATTGTAGGTAAGACACAACAAGGAGTATCTGATATGTACGCAATGTGGCCCGGATGTTACAGTTTTAGAGATGAAATCAAACTTTTCGCATTATGGTTCAAGGAGCAGACAGAGGCTCTTGTATTAAAGATTTATGAAATTGACCGTTTGATAAACGGATAATGATAAGTGAATTAATCTCTTTTTCTCTCTCTCAATATTCAAGCTTGCAATAATGCAAGCTTTTATTTTTTGCTTCATTTTATACCTAGCTGCCTGGCTTCCCAGCTGCTTAGCTGCCCTATTGTAACAATTTTTATGAATAATGTTACAAACAGGCAAAAATTTTTCGGGAGGCGACTTTATTAATATGTGTATACGTATGTAGAAAAAGGTTGTTTTAGTGCAAATAAATAATCATAATAATATCATACCGGAGAAACAGGCTTCATCGCCGAATTTCAAATCCATGGCCGGAGTACTGAACGTTAGCGGAAGGGCCATGCAGCAGATTGAAGACTGGGGATTCCTGGGTTCGTTCCTGATTCAGGACGGTATTGGTATGACCGCGCCGCGTACTGTTGCAGGGTTTATGCGCGATAAGGAAGTTACCGGCAAATACAATAAACAGGAAGGGCTGGAAGTTTTTGGGCGTGAAGGGCTTACGGGCCCGTGTATGATGGCTGTTGCTCCTCTTATGCTTCTCATAGCCGCAAAATTCGGGCGCTCAACCAGTGTAAACTCACAGCTGATTAAGCGATTTGGAAACAATCTCAAAGAGATGATTGCAAAACCTGAATTTGACAAAGCGCTACTCAAAACACCTGACAAGTTCAAACAGGAGTTCTACAAAGCCAACATTGAAAAAATCCTTGCAGATACTGTGGGCAAGGAAAACGCGGGCAAGGATTCTGTTGAATACATCATGAAACAGCTTGCAAACTACGAAAACATACCTGCCGGAGTCCCATTAAAGAAATTCCGAGGCAAGGCTAAGTACAGAACCGAGTGCATGAACAACATTGTTGAGCACATCAACAACCTAAAATACGCTTCCGGAGAAGATTTGAACATGCTCGGCAAAGTTAAGGCGGGCGCTGACAAAAAAGTATTCTCAACCAAAAATACTTTTGATGCGATGATGAAGTACACAGACGACGCAATCACCGCTAACAAGCACCTTGACAAGCTGGACGAACTTGCAGCAGAAAACCTCAAGAACCGTTCTATTGCAAAGAGAATAATCACAAATATTTCCACAATGGCAGCAACCCTTGGCGTGCTTTCTGTTCTTCCTAAGATTTACGCAAGAAGCAACGTTGCACCGGGTGCAAGAAAGAACGTAGAGACTGAAAGCAACCAGAATGTTACATTCAAGGGCAAAGAGAAAGCTGATTTGCTTGCAAAAATGGGCAAGAAGATTTCTTCGAGCAAGAAGTACGAAAAACTCTCCTCCGAGCTTGAATACAACGGACACAATTTCACTAACTCTTTGATGGCAGGACTTTCCATCTTCGGGCTTCTGACACCTAGAGGATTACGTGCTTATAACCGCGCACAGGTGGATGAAAACGGCAAAAAGGATTTGACCGAACTATACGAAATCTTCATAAGGGATTTGACCTCCAGCCTTGCTGTTGTTTTTGCGGTGCCAATGGGAACAAGGGCATGTGTTACAGCTTATGAGAAGAAATCCGGTTTTGTTTTGATGGAAAAAGACCGCTCTATGAGCAAGGTTAAGACAACTCTTGACTTGTTCAATCCTTATTCAAAAGCCCATGTTATGACAAACGCCGAGATTGCCTCTTTGTACGACAGAATCGATTCACAGGCTAAGATGTTGAATTTCTGCAAGTACATTGACAAAAACGGCGGTGATTTGCAGAAGATTATATCTAAATCACAAGAATTGAAAACCGTGTTCAACGAATCCACAATGGACTTCAACTCGCTCAAGGGCATGTCAAAATCTGACAAGAACAAGAAGATTATCTCGTTCTTTGAAAACTTCAAGGAAAACGCTAAAAAGCTTGGCAAAGGCGAAGACAAGAAGGCTCTTGACGAGATGATTGCAAAGCTTATGAAGGGCGCAGGAAGCAAGGGCGGCAACAAGATTGCAGCGTTTGCAAGAGGCTTGAACTCTGTACCTGGCTTGCTCACAACATTCTTAATTTCTCCATACCTGCTCGGCTGGGCTATACCTAGACTGACATACAAAAACACCCGCAGGATTCACGAAAAACAAGACCGTGAGCGCGAATTGAATGCGCAGCAGAAGCTGAAAGCCAGCGCTTAGAGGTAATTAGCAAGTATTGAGCGCACGTAATTCTGTGTTTCTTTGTACGGAGGAACCCCGTCGTACTTGTCAACAGCACCCGGGCCGGCATTGTACGCCGCAAGTGCAAGGATTACGTTTCCGTTGTATCTGTTGAGCATGGATTTAAGGTACTTAACTCCGCCTTCCACGTTCTGTTCAGGGTCCATCGGGTTTGTAACCCCGAGTCCTTTGGCTGTTGCAGGCATAAGCTGCATCAAGCCCATTGCACCCACGCGTGATTTTGCGTTAGGGTTAAATCCTGATTCCTGTTTAATAAGCGCGTTTACCAGTTTTTCATCCACGCCGTGTTTTTTAGCAGCCCTTGAAACAAGACCTCTTATCTGCTCTCTTGTAGAGATTTTTTCATTAGGCGCAGTTGCTCCCTGTGCTGTATTTGTGTAGAGGCTTGCATTAACCCTTGTTGCTGGGTTTGTAAGGAGGTCGCCGAATTTTGTTTTTGCAGAGCTTTTCAGCACGCTGTCAAACGGTTGGATATTTGAAGGGACTGTTTCCTGACCTTGAGTTTTTTTCTCAACGGGAGTCCATTCTGCGTTAAGGTTATTAACATAGTTATTCATCTGGACAGCACGCTGCATTGCGCTCGATTTGCCGGATGACGATAATAAATTTTGTATCATGGATGAAAACATACCAACAGTCCTTTCACTCTGTATGACGAACAAATGGTTCATAATCTTTAGTTATTAATCTGAAATATACACCAAATGGTTTAATTATTTTTAGAAATAAGTCAAACAGATGAATTGCCACTCTTTATTTATAGATTTTTTTTAAATAATATGATATTATTAAACTTAAAATGGGAGAGTGTTTTAGTGAATACTGATAACTTTTTAATAGAAGAGAAAGATTTAGAGCTGGCACAAGAAATATGTAGAACAATACAAGATGCGGGTGTCAGAAACAGAGCCATTGCAAACGCAATAGCAGCAAATATTGCACCGAAGTTTTTTGAATCAGAAAACGCAGATTTTGAATCAGGACTCCACAATATTGCAAACGTCTTGAACGATATTGATATTGCAGATATCTACATAAACAACGCGTACATTGATGTTCGTGTTTTCTTTAACGAAGAAGAATTTGGGGTTCCAAAATCGCATTTTGACAACAACCTGACTCCGGCAGCCTACATGTTTATAAAGGTAACCGAAGACCTTTCAGGCGCGACAGTCGTCGGGTTTATTCTCCCTGAAAACATTGATACCTCAAAAGAAATCAGCGGATTCTACCCTGTTGAATACGATTCGCTCGTTTCATTCTACGATATTGAATCCCATCTTATTGCAGAAGAAGACACCTACGCTGTTGAAGACAAAGACATTTTTGCTTACCTTGACGGCACAATAGCTGACAAGAATGAGTTCTACCGCGAACTCATCGCATCAAAAGACGGCAGATTGAGACTCGCCAAAACCGCGAAAGCGCAGTACATTTTCAACTTCGTTTCAGTTGCCCAGCCGGAAGCAGAGGCAGCGGAAGAAGAACCAACAACAGACCTTTTAGAAGCACCGCAGGAAGAAGAGGACTTCGGGCTTATGGAAGCTGCTCCGCTTGACTTGATAGAGGAAGACGCTTCTTTTGCTCTTGAAGAAACACTTGATGAGCCTGTGGAAACAGAAGACCTGCTTGAAGAAAGCACAGACGAGGTTATCGGGTTTGCAGACGTGGAACAGGTTGACGAGATTCAGCCGCTCGAAGAAGCGAGCCTGCTTGAAGAGCCTGCTGAAATAAGCCTTGATTTTGGCGGAGACGATTTTGTTGAAACAGTTGAAGAAGACACTGTTGAAGAACCTGAGGCTGAACCGGAAATTGAGGAGCCTCAAATCCAGATGGCTGATTTTGATGTTGACAGCATAAAATTTGTAACAGACACTCCGGAAGAATCTTTTCCTACAGGGTTTGAGCAAGCTGCGGTTGAAGAGCCTGTTTTGGAAGAAGAACCTGCGCTTGAAGTCGAAGTTGAAGAAGATTTTTCAAGCCTGATTTTAGAAGACGACACAAGCAGCGAAGAAATCGTTGAAGAGATTTCAGAGCCGGTTGTTGATTTACCGGAAGAAGAACCCGAAGAGGTTGAGGTTGAGGAAGAAGAGGAAGAGACTTCATTTGAGGACTTTAAGACCGTTACTTCACCAAGCCTTGATGTATACGAAGAGTTAGAAAACCTTGATAAGAGCGAGGACACTGCTTCTGCAACTGATGAGGAGCCTCAAGAGGCAACAGAGCAGACAGAAGAAATCGAGGCCCTGTTCAACAATCCGGAAGAGCAGGCTGAAGAAATTCCTGCAATGAAGAAATCAGGAAGCTCGCTCAAGCTGTTGTTTATTGCCGGATTTCTTGCAGTTCTGGGTGCTGTAGGGTATTTTGGATACACAAAATTAACCGGTGCAGAAGATACTCAGAACAACCTTGTTCAGGAAGCAGAGCCAATTCCGGCACCTGACATTCCGCAGGAGCCAAAGGTTGAAGAGGCTATGCCGGTTGAGACGGTTGAGGCTGCAAAGCCTGCTGTAAATGTTAACGAAGGTACAGCAGAATCAATTCCGGCTATTGAGCAAAATCTTGACGCTTCGATTCTCGTATCCAACCTCAAGGTTGACTGGGAAGTGCCTGCCGGATATGCGAACAACACTTCTGCAAAGAGATACCTTGTTAAACTGGGAAAAATTGTTCAGCTTAACTTAAAAACAGAGCTTCTTTTGTTGAGCAAGCCTCCGATTACAAACAAGATTGCTGTTGAGATAAAATACAACCCGACAAGCAGAAAATTTGAAACGGTTGGAGTTACAACTTCAAGCGGAGAACAGAGTGTTGACGATTTGATTTTGAGAACCGTACAAAAAGCGCTCGGAATGAATCTTAGCACAAACTCTGATTCATTCACCAACCTGAAAGGCAACCCGACATTAATTATTCGTTTATAAACTGGAAGAAGAGAATTATATGGAAAAAGACAATAAATACTATGGTTTAATCGAAAATCTTGTAAGAAACCACAAAAAATTCCCGGGATACGAACCGATTCTGGACGAAATTATTGACGATGTTTACGCGCACTCCGAAGTTATTATCGGCTCGATTAATAACGAAAAAGTAATCAACGCGTACCTGGAAAAAGTTATTTCCACCTCAATTATTACCGTGCCTAAAAAACTGCGGTTTATACCTGAAATCCAGTATAGACGGCCATCTGTCGAACGGCTTATCAAACCGGAAGTGAAGACCGAATACGTTGATAACATGATTAACTCATATTTTGAAACCCAACCGGAAGAAGAGGAAGAAAAACTTCTTGAAGAAATTGCAGTGGAAGAAGAACCGGTTGCTGAAATCGAAGAACCAGTAATGGTCGAAGAACCAATCGAAGAAGTTATCGAAGAGCCGGAGGTAACTCTGGAGCTTGAACCGGAACCGGAAGAAGAGATTCAGGAAATTCCGGAAGTCCTCGAAGAAGTAAAAGAGGAAGAGAAAGAAGAAGAAACAGAGGAATTTATCGGCACAGATTTTACTGACTTATCAGCATTTGAGCCTGTTTCAAGCCTTGAAGAAGAACCGCTTCCTCAAGAGAATGAACTTTTACCTGAGCCGGAGCCTGAAACAGAGCTCGAAATCGAGATTCCGGAGATTGAAGAAGAGCAGGAAGAAGTTCTGGAACTCACGGAAGAAGAGCCTGAACTAACTATTCAGGAAGAAGAAGAAATCGAAGAAGTAGAGGAAATTGAGGAGCCGGAGGCAGAAGAGGCAGAAAAAGACGAATTTAGCCTTGAAGAATTTACGCTCGAAGAGGAGCCTCTTGAAGAAGAGCCTGCAATTTCTCTTGATTTGGAAGAAGAAACAGTTGAAGTATTAGAAGAAGCACCGGAAGAAGAACCGGTGGAAGAGAGCGACTCAAGCTTTTCTCCAACGGATTATTCACTTTTTGGTACAAGACTCAACGCAGAAGACGAGGAAGAAGATTTAACGCTTGATGCAGAGGAGCTTGCGTCAGAGATTTCAAAATTAGACAGCAAGAGACCTGAGCTCAACATAATCAGGGTCTACAATTTGAAGTACAAAGAAAACGCTTCTGTTCCTCAGATTGCTGAGCAGCTTGAGATGTCAGAAAGCAGCGTACTGGAAGCTTTGAGTGAAATAATTGCTCTGGTGTAAATAGGATAGGCATAATGCAGTGTCCAAAGTGTAAACAAGAAATAGAAGATAACTCCTTAAAATGCAAATTTTGTAACACGAAAGTTGCATCACTTTGTAAAGACTGCGGAACCTACAACCTAATCACTGCAACGGAGTGCTCCGGCTGTCACAAAGTGCTCTTAAAGCTTTGCAGCGAGTGCGGTGCAGCCAACATGCCGGACGCCAGAACCTGCCGCAAATGCGGGTTTGAGTTTGTGAAACCGCGTGAGAGGTTCAACCCGAAGCCCGAATACAACGCAGACAAGAACTCGCAGCAAAAAGTCAAAGCAAGGCTTCTTGACGCAATAAAAGACGCGGATTCCAGAATCATATCAATAAGCGGAGAGAGCGGCTCGGGCAAAAACCTTGTTCTAAGATACACAATAAGCGAGCTTAAGAACGCGAACCTCATCTGGCTTGCAGGCACCTGCACGCAGGTCACCCAGCTTTCGCCGTTCGGGTATTTTCAGGACATGCTGTTGAACTTTTTCAACATCAATAATTTCTGTCCTGACACGCTCCAGCTCAAGAAAAACTCGATAAAATTTTTCAAGCAGGATTTTCCGCTGCTCACTAATTCCGAAATTCTGGATTTGCTGAATTTTCTTTATCCGGAAAACCTTGACAAGTACGAGAACATCTACTTTAACAAGGCAAAAATGTTCCAGATAATGAAAAAAATCCTCCTAACCATTGTTGATAAGATGAAAATCGTCTTCATTATTGACAACTTTGAGAACATTGACGGAATGTCTTTTGATTTTCTTAAAGAGCTCCTAAAAGAAGACATTGTGCTGGAAAAATGCAAGTTCATTTTGATTTATCAGAACCCTAAACCTGCAATGGGCTGCATCACCTCGCCCAAGCTGGATGAAGAGAATTACACAGACCTCACCATTGCGCCGTTTACCGAAACGCAGGTGGAGACTCTTTGCAAGCAGTACATTGATTTTACAGCCACAAAAGAATTTATAAGACACGCAACAAAGGTCTCTGCCGGAAATCCTTCGGTTGTTGAGCAGATGGTTCTTCTTAGCAAAGACATCACAAGGGGCGGGCTAAAACAGGTCAACTACGATTCGCTCGAATCAATAATCGACGCGCGGCTCGGGATACTTAAGCAGGAGGATTACAGCTCATACAGGATGTTGGTTGCGATGTCTGTTTTGGGGCCGAAGTTCTACCCTGCAATGCTTGAGCACTTTGACAACAACCCGCCTCAGGAGTTTGAAAGAATAATAGAAAGGCTCTCACAGCTCGGGTTCATCTCACAGATTAACAACCTGTCGTTTGAGTTCAAGACTTCTGCAATCTGGAAGATTATTGTCTCTATTGTAAAGAACGACGACAGCTTTGAAGAGATTCTAAACATCCTTTATGAGACTTTGAGCATATACAAACAATCGTCAGTAGCGCTTCTTGGCTACATTGTGCAGAAGCTCAAAAACGAGGAGCAGGCGTTCAACATCTGGACGCTTCTTATGAAGCAGGCTGCCTACATCGGAGATATCGGGCTCTATATTATTTCACAAAAGCAAGCGCTCAAACTCATTGAGCACAAGAACAGCCCATTTCACCAGAAAATAAAGAAGAACATTAACACAAGGGTGGGCAAGCTTCTTGAGCCGATTGACCATGAGGCTGCGTTCGGGTACCTTCAAACAGCAGTTATGATGCTGGAAGACAACGAAGAATTTGAACACATTGAGCTCCTTGGCTACCTTGCTTCCTGCGCTATGAAGAGCGGAAATTACTGGGGCGCAATCGAGTGCGCGGACAGCGTCTTGAACAAGCTTCCGGAGGATATGGAGCTTGCGCGCACGCTTGTCAAGTCAAGGCAGGTAAGGCCGATGCTCAAGCTCGGAAATTACGGTCAGGTTATCAACCTCATTGACACAGAGATTATGCCGGTGTTTGAAAAATACCTTTCAAAGGGCAAGAACCAGCGCGTAATCAGCATAAAAGAGCTTTACAAAATCTGGATTGACGTTTATTTTGACTTTGCAGAGGCACTGACTTTCCAGGGTGACAGCCGGATGTTTGACGTGGTCAAGCTAATTTTTGACATTATTGAGAAAAACCAGATTGCCGAGCCTTCTGTTATTTGCAAGGCACATCTTTCACTTGCGCTTGCCAACACGATTAAGGGTGACACGAAAACATCTTCAAGAATCCTCGACGATATTCTCAAGGAGTACACGCTTGATAATATGGACTCCTACATAATCTCAAGATGGAACTTCATTGACATTGTTAACAAGTTCATTGACAAGGACTACAACAGCCTGTATACAGAGCTTTTCAATGTGGTTGCCTATGCAAACAATGTGAATGACAGCTTCACAAAGAATATTCTAAAAACCCTGCTTGCCAAGATGCTAAAGGACAAGAACGAGACGAAAAAAGCGCTCGAGATTCTTGAGGAGCAGGTTGCGTATTTTGCAAAAGAAAAAGTGGCAACAGGCGTGCTGCTTTCTTGGTACCTGATTGCAGAAATCAAGCTTGTCACAAAAGGAACCCAGTTTGCGCTTGATATTGCAAACAAAGCGCTCGACATTGCGCAGGGTCCAAACATTAACAACTACTACTTCATAGCGCTGTTTAACAAGCTTATAAGCGAAATCTACATGGCAAAACAGGACTTTGATTCAGCAAAAGTTTATATTGAGAAATCGATTTTCGTTGCCAAGCAGTTCAACCTTGAGAACATTCTCGTAAAAGACTACATCCAGTACGCAAAATTCTATCAGGAGCTTGCGCTTCCAAAGACCGCGCACAGAGGTGGCTACATCAAGCAGGCGCTCAAAATGTTCCAGCTGGCAAAGAATGTCGGCATAGTATCAGATCACATCAGGCTCCAGAAAAAAATCAAAGACGAACTTGCGATTCTGACTTCCTTCTGCAAGCTTAACGGAATAGTTCTTAAAAAAGGCACTAAGTAGAATAGTCGTCAGGATTACCGGAGTAATCAGGAATAACGCCTTCCTGCTCTTCTCCTGCTGCGACAGCCTGGTATTCTGTCACTGACTCTCTAAACGCGATAGCGCGCCTGTTGAGCTCATCAATCGCCATAGGCCCTGTTAAGACCTGCAAGACTTCTCCGTCTTTGTCATAAACCTTGAGCCGTGGAATCTCAACTCCGGACGGAGTTTTGAACCCCATAAGCGAAATCTTACCATACTCGCCAAACCCGTCTTTAATCTCGTAATAGATTTCTTTCAGGTTCTCGTTATCCAGACAGGAAATCGCAACATTGTTGCAGGTCTCACGCTGCACCCAATCCTGCACGGTCTGGGTTTCTTCCATTAATTCCAAAAGCTGTTCTCTGGAAGCATTAATACGCCTGAACAAAGGGTCGCCGCCACGCCCAACCGCAGTCGGTCCGCTTTCTCTCGGTGCATGGATTCTGTAATTGGACTCATCAATAACCTTGCCTCCGCCCTGGGAATTGTTCTCCGGCTGCGGCGCTGCGTTAGGAACCTGGCCTTTATCGACTCTGAAATCTTCTGACATAGTAATACTCCTTGTACACATGTTTACGGCACTTCGGAGTGAAAACTTTAGGGTTTAGAGAAGAATTGTTACAAAAGTTAATAAAGTCCCTTCCACTTCTCATACAAATCAGGTCGCTTTTGCTTGGTTCTTATAATTTTTTGTTCCTGCCTAAATTCTTCTATAAGTTTGTGATTCCCGCCCAATAGGACTTCCGGAACATAAAGTCCTCTGTACTCGCGGGGTTTTGTGTATTGCGGGTATTCAAGCAGGCCGTCAGAGAAACTGTCGTCGTGTGCGGATTCAATCTTGCCGAGCGTGCCCTCGATTTTGCGAGAGACGCTATCAATAACGCAGAGTGCAGGGAGTTCGCCACCTGTTAGCACAAAATCACCGATAGAAATTTCTCTCGGGTTAATAATCTCTCTAATCCTCTCGTCGTAGCCTTCGTAGTGTCCGCAGAGGATTACAATCTGCTCGTATTGGGCAAGTTCGTTAGAAATCTTATCAGTGAAAGGCTCGCCCTGCGGGGTCATCATAAGAGTAACAGAGTTTTCGAGTTTTTCCAGCGATTCATAGGCATCAACATAGGGTTGAGGCATAAGAACCATGCCAGCCCCGCCGCCGTAGGGGGTGTCGTCCACTTTTTTGTGTTTATCGAGTGTGAAATCACGCGGGTTAACCGTATTAACCTCGATTATTCCGTCTTCAGAAGCCCGTTTCATGATACTAAAGTCCATGTGCGAGTTAATCAGGTCAGGAAACAGGGTTAAGACATCAAACCTCATTCCAGCAGCCCTTCAATATTATTAATCCGGACTTTGCGTCCTTTTATGTCAACAGAAAGCACGATTGCTTTCACAAAAGGAACAAGGCACACTTTTTTAGAAAGAGTCTTCACAGAGAGCAAGTCGCTCGCGCCGTTGTTAGACACTCCGACAATAGCGCCAACGCGTTTTTCACCGTCGTAAACATCAAGTCCGACAAGTTCGTCAATCAAAAACTCGTCGTCTTCAAGAAACTCTCTTGCTGTATCTTCCAGCACAAAAACGAGTTTGTTTTTGTACTCCAGAATATCGTTCAAGGAGTCAATCCCTTTAAACTTAACGATTGCGCATTTAGGAGTAAACCTGATTTTTGAAATCTCAAGCGGGGTGTATTCACCGTTTTGCTCAACATAAACAACCTTGAGTTGGGATAGAAAATCCTCTCTGTTTTTGGTGTAGCCGAGTTTTGCCTCGCCCTGAACCCCATGAAAATTAAGAACTTTACCTACTGAAATGTAATTATTCTTCATCTTCTTTCTTCTTAGGTTTTCTACCGCGTTTTGGTTTTTCTTCAACCGCCTCCGGAACCTCTTCTGCAGCTGCTTCTTTTTTTGCTTCTACAGCAACAGGCACTTTTTCTTCGCTGGAAGGTTTTGTGTGCTTGGCAACCATATAGTCAGCCGGCTTGTCAGCGCGGTCTTCGTTCCATCTATCCAGCCCCATCTGAGCACGGATAAGCTTGATACCAACATGGACTCTCCACTCATCCATCTTGAGCTGGGCTGCAATAATCTTGTGGCAGCCGATTGGAGGAAGCGGAAGCAATGGTTCGTACAAAGCCTTAATCGCCATCATCTGGTCAGGAGAAATCGCGAGTTTACGTTTCGGGAACGGAAGCTTCGGAAGCATCATTTTCTGGCGCACAAGGTTTATGCCAAAGAAAACTTTTTGCGGTTCAAGCTCAAGCTTTGCACCGATTACTTCATGCGCGTCCGGGTTTGGAAGCGGAAGCATAGCTTTATACAAAAGTTCAATCTGTTCGAGCTGCTCCTTGCTTACAAGCAATGGCCTAGCCGGTTTTTGCGGTCTGCGCTGCATAGGACGGCGATTTCCGCCCTGCGGTCTTCCGCCGCCGCTCGCGTAATTGTTTCTATATCCGCCTCTGTTATCAGGTCGTCTTTGCTGGTACCCGCCGCGATTGTTGTTATCGCGTCTCTGGTATCCGCCTTCTCTGTTATATCCGCCCTGCTGACGGTTATCTCTGTTGTACCCGCCATCGCGGTTGTAGCCGCCTTCACGACGCTGGTATCCGCCTTCGTTGCGGTTGTAATTATTGTTTCTGTAACCGCCCTGTTGCGGTCTGTCATAGCTTCTTGGACGAGACTCTGTGGAATACGAGCTATAAGAGCTGTAGCTCTGCATTGGTTTTTCTTCCGTCGATTCACTTCCCTTGTCTGCGTATAAGCAATTAGGACATATCACTCTTTTGGGGTTCTTTGTTTCAAATTCCGCACCACACTTAATGCACTTGTTTACATACATAATAAAAGCCTCTTAACCAAATTAAAATAAAAATTCACTACTATAAAAATAATCCTATCAATAAATAATATGAGATTCAATCAAAAACATAGAGCCAAATTCAACTCTACACATGCATTATAATACAATACTAAAATTTTTGCAAGTGTCAGCGGGAAGATGACGTATCAGATATTTCTAGCACCCTCTAATATATCCTTTGAATGCTTTCTTGCAGATATATTAGTTAACCAATCAGCAAACCAACCTTTAATCCAGCCAAGACCTGCTCCAACACCTATACCCAGAAGAGGTGCAAAAACCTTGAAAGCTCCCTGAGCATTTCCGAACATAGCTACCAAAGATGCCACACCTCCAAGGACAGCACCGAACTTAGTACAAACTCTTTTTCCTTCCTTAGATTTATAATAAACTCTATTATTCTTCGAAACTTCTAGTTCATCACAAGCTACGAGCGCTTTTTCCACGCCGACTTTTCTTGTAAAATCAGCTATATCTTGCGCTTTCGCGTTTCTCTTTTTATCTATATATCTGCCCAGATAAATTCCTAAAGGTATTTCAATTAATCCTGCAATAGCACTAATAGTCCTTTCTTCTTTAGAACCATGTGTAACATTGACAATTGTCTCCAACAAAGTCATGCCAGCACCAACACCCCCTAAAATAGTACCTACATTCGTCTTGTAATAAGGCGTCCCCTTATTCGTTCTATCCCATTTCCCCCTGAAAGAAGGTGTCTGTTCTACATTTATTGCTGAAATCGCCATAATTCGTCCTTACACTTCCTGCACACTCAATATAATGTTTGTCAACCGAAAAATTTGCCCAACTTACTAAAAATCATTACAAAACTTAACTCTTAGGCTCGCCAAGTTTTTCTTTCAAGTCCTGAACCTCGTATTTAAGTCTGTTGAGTTCGCACTTAACAGGGTCAGGAATCCGGTTGTGCATCAAAACACCGTCCTGATTAACGAATTTCTGCTGAACAATCCGCCCGGGAACGCCAACAACTGTGCAGTGTTCAGGGACATTATCCACAACAACAGAGCCTGCGCCGACCCGAACATTATCGCCAATAGTAATATTACCCAGAACTTTCGCGCCCGCGCCGATTATAACATTATTTCCGATGGTCGGATGGCGTTTTCCGCACTCTTTACCCGTTCCGCCCAGTGTTACCTGCTGGTAGATTAGGACATCGTCCCCGATAATCGCGGTCTCGCCGATTACAACGCCTTCGCCGTGGTCAATAAAGAACCTGTTCCCGATTCTTGCCTTCGGATGAATTTCAATCCCTGTAAAAATCCTTGTCCAGTATGAAATCAGTCTCGGAAGAAAAGGCACGCCCCAGTAAGCGAGTTTATGCGCTATTCTGTGCGAAATCAGAGCCTGCAAGCCCGGGTAGCAGAACAGGACTTCTGCAAGGTTGTTTGCAGCAGGGTCGTTTTCGTAGATTACTTTTATGTCTTCTTTAATCTTGTTTATTGCACGTATAAGCATATTATCACCAAACAGACAAGTACCTTTCGCCGCCGTCCGGAACAATTGCCACAATGAGTTTATCCGGATATTTTTGAGCTAGTTCAAAAGCAGCGCATACATTTGCCCCCGCAGAAATCCCGCAGAAAATCCCGTGTTTTTGAGCGAGTTCGCGAGCCTGCGCAATCGCGTCGTCTCCTTTTACGGTCAGAACCCCGTCGAGTTCTGTTATCTTAGAGATATCAGGCAGAAAATTAGCGCCAATCCCCTGAATCTTATGCGGTCCAGCATGACCTTCCGTAAACAAAGGGCTTTCAGCAGGTTCAACCCCGAACACTTTTGCGTGTTTTAGATACTTCTTAAGTCCGAACGCTGTACCTCCGGTTCCAATCCCTGCAACAACAATATCAACCGTGTTTCCGGTATCTTCAAGGATTTCCTGCGCAGTTTGTTCATGCGCTCCCGGGTTATCGAGGTTAGAGAACTGCATTGGAATCCAGCTATTTGGATACTCGCTTTTAAGTTTCAGAGCTTTATCCACAGAGCCCTGCATTCCTTCTGCTGCCGGTGTAAGAATAAGTTCTGCGCCGTAGGCTGCGATGCTTTTTTTGCGTTCTTCTGACATGCTCTCCGGCATACATATAATCAGGCGCAGCCCGAGAACCGCGCAAACCATTGCAAGTCCGATTCCGGTATTTCCGCTTGTCGGTTCAATAATCACGGTGTCCTGGTTGATTTCGCCGCGCTCCATGGCATTAGTTATCATGGAATACGAAGCCCTGTCTTTTATTGAGCCAGACGGGTTAAAGTTTTCCAACTTTAACCAGATATTGTCTGTGAGCATCACCATTGGTGTGCTGCCGATGGTTTCTAAAATGTTGTTGTATATCATACTAATTTTGCAAACTTTCTTTTGCCTGCCTGTAATACCACATCCATATTCGGTTTAACCATAAACGCCATGTCTGTAAGTTTTTCGCCATCAAGTTTTACCCCGCCGCCTTGTATCAGACGCTTAGCCTCGCCTTTGCTCTGAACGAACGAAAGCTCTACTAGCAAATCAAGAATACTTTTATCAGCTTCAATTGTAACACTTTCTATGTCGTCCGGTATTCCCTTGTTGGATACAACATTGATAAAATCTTCCTGAGCCTTGTCAGCGCCGTCTTTGCCGTGGTATTCTTCTGTAATCATGTGCGCAAGTCTCATCTTGATATCGCGCGGGTTGATTGAGCCGGACGCAATTTCTTCATCCATCTTAACCAGTTCTGATTGAGGAACATCGGTGAGCAAAGAATAGTAGCGTGTAATCAGCGTATCAGGAATGCTCATAAGTTTGCCGAACATGTCTTTTGCGCTGTCAGTAAGTGAGATACAGTGTTCAGGATAAGTCTTAGACATCTTAACCACGCCGTCAGTGCCTTCAAGCAGCGGAAGCATCATAACATGTTGCGGGTATTTTTTGCCGTAAGCCGCCTGAATATCGCGCCCGAGCAGGGTATTAAATCTCTGGTCGGTTCCTCCGAGTTCGATATCAGAATCAATCGCAACAGAGTCGTAAGCCTGCATCAGAGGGTAGAAAAACTCGTGGATTGCAATCGGTCTTCCATCTGCGTATCTTTTTGCAAAATCGTCTCTTGTCATCATCTGTGCAACCGTGATTTTGCCTGCGAGTTGCAAGAGTTCTGTAAAACTTAATTTATGCAGCCAGTCAGCATTATTAACGACCTCTGCTTCGCTCACATCAAGAACTTTGGCCATTTGTTCAAAGTATGTTTTAGCGTTTTCTTCAACCTGTTCTTTAGTCAAAGCCGGTCTTGTTTCTGATTTTCCGGAAGGGTCGCCAATCATAGCTGTTGCGCCGCCCACAATAAGGACGATTTTATGTCCAAGTTGTTGAAATTCTCTCAACTTTCTCATAACAACCGTGTGTCCGAGGTGCAAATCCGGTCTTGTAGGGTCCATGCCGAGTTTAACCCTCAAAGGTGTATTTGTATCGTGTGCGTGTTGCAATTTTGCTGCAAGTCCCTGTGCTCCGTCCGGTAAAAACTCAGCGTTACGGGTCAGCTGCATTGCCTGTTCTATAAATTCTTGTCTGATGTCTGCCATGTCTTAAATCCCCTTATTAATAATGATTCAATAGTAACAAAAATACGGCAGATGGTAAAGGTTGTTTAAATCTTATACCTTCTTATAATCAATTTGGTTATTTTTAAGAATTGTCTCAAAAGTCTTATCTTTTGCATCCTTAACATCTACAGTCAGCTTACCGTAAATATTTTTACGTTTCACCTCTGGATACTTATTTCTGGGATTATAAATAAGTGGACTGCTCATCAACATCCCCATTGTATAAATCTGCTTTCTGGTTCTTACCGAATTTGCATCAATTTCATACTTGCTTTTAAAAGCCGGAGAGCCTGTGTTTAGCTGATAAAAATTAAGATTTATATTCATAAAACCACCTTTATGTTTATACATAAATCAGCTGAAGATTAAAAATTGCCTGATTTAAGCAAAGTATTAAGAAATATTAACAATTTACTCAAAAAAATAAGGTGCGCTGGTGAGCGCACCCTACTTTATTATATTCTATCTAATCTTAAACATTACCGTAGTAAGCGTCAATATAGATTTTCTTGATGTCTTCCATCAACGGATATGCAGGGTTTGCACCTGTGCACTGGTCGTCGAATGCAAGTTCAACCAACTCATCAAGGTTGTTCATGAATGTTTCTTCATCAACACCGAAGTCTTTGATTGAGTTTGGAAGTTCTACCTTCTTCATCAAATCATCAACTGCGTTGATAAGAAGTTGAGCTTTTTCGTCGTCGTTGTTTCCGCCCAAATTCAATTCGTCTGCGATTTGACCGTATTTCATCTTAGCGCAAGGGAATTTGTATTGAGGGAAGATTGCCTGTTTCTTAGGCGCGTCAGAAGCGTTGTACTTCATAACCTGTCTGATAAGAAGCGCGTTAGCCACACCGTGTGGAACATGGTACATTGCACCAAGTTTGTGAGCCATTGAGTGGCACAATCCTAAGAAAGAGTTAGCGAATGCCATACCTGCAATTGTTGCAGCGTAGTGCATTTTTTCTCTTGCTACAGGGTCGTTAGCACCTTCTCTGTATGAACGTTCTAAGTATTTGAATACCAACTTGGTAGCTTCTAAAGCGTTTGAGTTAGTGAAGTTAGTAGCCATACAAGATACGTAAGCTTCGATTGAGTGTACAAGAGCGTCAATACCGGATGCTGAAGTCAAGCCCTTAGGCATTCCGTCAACAAAGTTAGGGTCAACGATTGCCATGTTTGGAGTTAGAGCGTAATCAGCAATTGCGTATTTAACCTGTGTTTCATCATCAGTGATAATCGCAAACGGAGTTACTTCTGAACCAGTACCTGAAGTTGTTGGGATAGCAACCATTGTAGCCTTTTTACCCAATTCAGGAATAGAGCAGATTCTCTTTCTGATATCCATAAATCTCATTGCAATGTCTTCGAAGTTTGTATCAGGTTGTTCGTACAATAACCACATAATCTTAGCTGCGTCCATTGGAGAACCGCCGCCAAGAGAGATGATAACGTCTGGTTCAAACGGTTTAAGAACTGCCATTGCCTGATTGATTGTTGACAATGTAGGATCCGGTTTAACGTCGAAGAACACTTCGTGTTCAATACCGATTTCGTCAAGAACCTTAGTAATATTGTCTACTGCGCCGGAGTTGAACAGGAATCTGTCTGTAACAATAAACGCACGTTTTTTGCCAGAGAGTTCTCTAAGAGCAAGGTCAAGAGCTCCTCTTTTGAAGTAAACCTTAGGTGGAACCTTAAACCATAACATATTTTCTCTCCTTTCAGCAACAGTTTTGTAGTTAAGTAAGTTTTCAACGCCTACGTTACCTGAAACAGCGTTTCCGCCCCAAGAACCGCAACCAAGTGTCAATGACGGCTCTAACTTGAAGTTGTACAAATCACCGATACCACCCTGTGAAGAAGGTGAGTTGATTAATACACGGCAAGTTGGCATTTTTTCTGCGTACTTGTCAATTCTTTCTTTAGAACGTTCGTCTGTGTAAAGAACGCTTGTGTGACCTGCACCACCGTGTGAAACAAGGTAGTAAGCCTTTTCAGCAGCGTCTTCGAAATCAGAAGCTCTGTAAAGAGTAAGGATTGGAGAAAGTTTTTCTCTTGAGAACGGATCTTCCCAATCAACTTCTGCACGCTCTGCAAGAAGAACCTTAGCGTTTTCAGGAACAGAAAATCCTGAAAGCTCAGCAATTCTGTGTGCTGACTGACCAACAATGTCAGGGTGAGCTGTACCGCGTTTTGGATCGATGAACGGAAGGTCAATCATTTTCTGCTGTTCTTCTGCGTTAACAAGGTAAGCACCTCTGTACTGGAACTCGTTCTTAACAGCTTCGTAAACGCTGTCAACAACGATTACAGATTGCTCAGAAGCACAAATCATGCCGTTGTCAAAAGTCTTTGACATAAGGATTGAAGATACAGCCATCTTGATATCAGCTGTTTCGTCAATAACAGCAGAAGTGTTACCAGGACCAACACCAAGAGCAGGGTTGCCTGATGAGTAAGCAGCCTTAACCATGCCAGGGCCGCCTGTTGCTAAGATACAGTCGATTGATTCGTGGTGCATCAAAGCGTTTGAAAGCTCGATAGACGGAACATCAATCCAGCCGATTATATCTTCCGGAGCACCAGCTTTTACAGCTGCGTCAAGAACTAATTTTGCAGCAGCGATTGTGCATTCCTTAGCTCTTGGGTGTGGTGAGAAGATGATTGCGTTACGAGTTTTCAAAGCGATAAGTGATTTGAAAATCGCAGTTGAAGTCGGGTTAGTTGTAGGAACGATACCTGCAATAACGCCAAGAGGCTCTGCAACGATTTTGATACCGTTAGCTTTGTCTTCTTTTATGATTCCGCAAGTTTTAGCGTTTTTGTGCTTGTTATAAATGTATTCAGAAGCGAAGTGGTTTTTGATAATCTTATCTTCCAAAACGCCCATGCCGGTTTCCTTAACAGCCATTCTAGCAAGAGGAATACGAGCTTTGTCAGCTGCTGCAGATGCTGCTTTGAAGATAGCGTCTACTTGTTCCTGAGAATAAGTAGCAAAAATCTTTTGCGCTTTTTTCACTTTAGAAATCATCACTTCCAAATCATCAAGTGTTTCAACAACATTTGATGCATTGAGAGATTTTTCTAAAGATTCGACATTTTTCTTTGTCTTTGTTGTCATGTTAGAATCTCCTTTTTATAGTACGGCTATAACAACATGACAACACAAATCAAAAACATTGTCAATAAAAGGGTACAGGGTGTTTAGTATTCCAAATTTATATACAAAAACCGCAATTCATTATCCCCAAAGCAATTTAGCGAGTGTAATGTTTACACTCGCTGGAAAAGCTTAATAAAATCTTTATATTTATAACAACTGCAAAGCAATGGCAGGTGACTGGTTAGCCGTTGCCATCAAAGTTGCAGAGGCCTGCTGCAAGATTTGCTGCCGGATGTACACTGAGGAGACCTCCGAAATATCAGCATCCTGTATGGTGGAACGAGATGAGACGAGGTTTTCATACTGGATGGAGATTTGTTCAAGCACGCTTGTAAGGCGGTTTTCTACAGCGCCGTATTCTACCTGCTTTTTGTTCAATTCGGCTAATATCTGGTCAATTTTATCAACAGAATTAGCGTTCCCGAGATTAATATTGAAACCTGGCAAAAAGGTTCGATTAAACGAGATTGTGCTGTTTTCCTGCGAGTTAATTCCGACTTGCAAACTAACAGGCTCCATATTTATTGTCTTTACATTGGTTAAAGTTGGCTCAACTAGCGCCGAGCCATAAGCCTGATTACCAGTATTCGTGTAGGTGCAATTCAATATTTCACCGGCAATATCACCGGAAAAGCATCCCACAATCGCACCGGCAGGTTCCTCTTGAGCCTGAACAGTTCCAGCAAAAGTACAGTTGTCCAAAGTCGCAAGCCAGTATTCGCCTATGAAATTCAGTCCAACCGCATTGTTGCCGACAATGCCTCCGCTCCCGCTGTTTGCTTTTACATTACAAGAAGAAAAACAAGTTGTTACTACATTATAGTTTTTTCCAACAATACCTCCTACGGTTTTTACTCCTGTGATATTACCTGTGGATAAACAAGAAGAAATATTACCATAAGAAACGCCGGTGATTCCGCCAATGGCGCCAAGTACGTCATTTCCTGCGCAAGAAACATCGCAATATGAAATACAATTATCCACTGAAGAATCTTTTGATACGCATCCTGTAATTCCACCCACATGGGTACGGCCTGAAGCAGTGCCGTCAACGGTACAATTGGTAATACTCCCACCAGATTTAAGAACGCCTATAGCACCTGCAAAGTAGTAACAATTTTCGATGTTCATGTTCTCTAATTTCAAATTAGCTATCTTGCCTGTACACCATCCAAATAAACCCTGATACCACCCGGCAGGACTATTTATGTGCAAATTTGATACAACATGTCCGTTACCGTCAAAGGTGGCTTCAAAACCGGATGTTTCAACACCAATCGGCGTCCAATTATCATACCCTCCCAAATCAATATCCCCCGCCAACACAAACTCCGTATTAGCAGCAATTTTGCCTGAATTGGTCATACTTGCCAACTTCGCAAGCTCCTCCGCTGTCGAAATTGAATACACCCCGCTTGTAAGAGCCGTGTTCTCATCCACACTCGCAAGCGCTGTCATCATGCTTGTGTCACGCTCTACAATGTCCTTTAAAAAGCCCTTGGAGTTAGGCTTTAGAATCGTCCCGTCAGGAAGAGTAACACCATTGGATGGGTCAGTTGTTGAGTCAAACAGTTTTATGCCGTTGTACTCTGTTGTGGATTTAATTCGGTAGAGTTCGTTAATGATTGACGCTGCTTCCTGATTGATGGCAGAAATAGATTTGTCTCCGTAGGTGCCGTTTTTTGCCTGCATTGCAAGAGAACGGAGACGCGAGGTTAGGTCTGACATGGTGGAGAGGGCGCTTGATG
>CATLDC010000012.1 GCA_949902595.1 uncultured Candidatus Melainabacteria bacterium
AATGTAACACAATAGGTATTGTGTTACATACAGGGTAACAAAAGAGGAAGAGAATATGAAAAATAGAGCATTTACTTTGGCAGAACTGCTTATAGTCCTTGGGATTACAGGAGTGGTAGCAGCTGTTTTGCTGCCGGCAGCTAATAACTTGCTGCCGGACAAGACAAAAATTGCCTACCTTAAGGTGCATGATGAACTAATCAATGACATCCATGGTCTGGCTTCCAACTCGACACTTTATCCGGTCTGTATCGAAAACGGCGAAAGCACCATCGGGTGCCAGGAACACCCGCTTCTGAATACCTCAAAACCATTGATTAAAAAATTCGAGGATTACGAAGGCGATAAAAAACTCTGTAAACTTCTTGCTTTCACGATGGGTGCGGAAGAAACCTGCAAAGACGGTGACTACACTTATTCTGACTCAAACTTTACAAGCAACCTATCCTTCACCACAAAGAACGGCATGCAGTGGATTGTTGTTCCGCAAGCACGTACAATTGAAGAAGAAAAAGCAACTTTTCAGAGCGATATATATGTAGACGTTGACCCTTCAAAAAAATCAAAGAACTGCATGTACGATTCTGTGAAATGCAAAACCCCGGATAGGTTCAAGTTCATGATTGCAGCAGACGGAACTGTTATTCCGGCTGACCCGATGGGACACATGTATGTAAACACCAGAAAATCGTTTATGAAAAACAAAACCGCTTCAACAGAGGGCGAAGTCGCAGCAGTGCTTACAGAAAGCCTGAGAGAATTTTCTTTCAAACCTTGCGTTGAGAAATTTGTACCAACCTGTGAAGAAGGCTATGTGCTTGAAGGCTCAACCTGTGTTTCTGCTACTCCGCAAAAACCGGCTCCTCCTATGACGCCAACCTGTCCGGAAGGTACGGTTTTAGAAGGTGATTCCTGCGTAACACCGATAACGCCGCCGACGCCTGTGGATGTGTGCTCAAACCGGCCGGCAAACAACACTCTTGCTAACAAAGCAACCTATTGGGGCGGATGGGCTTCTTCACATTTAGAAGTTTATAACACATCCTGGAACGGAAATCAGGTTTCTTATCACTCATTCGCAAACCTGTACAGTCAGGATGCAATAGTTCGGTTAGATATTTCAGAAGAGAAAAAAGACAGGAGCGAATGGGGCAGAGGACGTTCAACAATCGTTGTTCAAAGACTTACGCACCTTGGAGACGGTATCGTAAGCGCCCTGGCTGCAACTTCTGACTTAGACAGAGGTATCTTGAACAGTGCAATGCATACTGTTAAACAAAGCTATGCGGACAAAGGGCCTGTTGTTTACTGGGAAGACCACGGTAGCATTAATAACAACACTATAAACTATATGAACAGAACAAAACTTACTATACTAGAAAAAATCGCCAAAAAACAACCTGGAGCTGTTATAACAAGACATACTATTGTTGCAGGCTACGACGATGACGGAAATACAGAAGCTGTATATATGGTAAGGTTCCGAGACTTTGTGGACGATATTCTTGCTAATTACTGGAGCAGAAAATGCGGTTAAGGATATAATAAAAAGGGCGCCGATTTTCAATCGGCGCCCTTTTTTATTTAAATCAAATCAGTAATATTATCCCGCGTAACCACCGCGTCATAATTCTTGTACCCCAGAATTATCTCAATGTTGTTAGAGTGCGCACCAACAATTTTTCTGCACTCCTCAGAATTGTAATTCACCATCCCGCGCGCAAACTCAACATTGTTCTCGTCATATATTGCAACAACCTCGCCCTGCTTGAAGTCGTTCAACACATTGATTATCCCAATCGGAAGCAGGCTGGAGCACTGCTCAAGAATCGCTTTTTTAGCACCCTCATTTACTACAAGCCCGCCAACAATGTTCGTTGCATAACCAATCCAGCGCTTTTTGTCAGGCAGATTCTCACTTGTCGGAAGAAACATTGTCCCAATGTCTTCCTTGTCGAAAATCTTGCTTATTACGTAAGGTATTTTCCCGTTTGCAATAAGCACTTTCCCGCCAAAGCGCGTAACAAGCTTTGCTGCCTCAAGCTTGGTGCGCATCCCGCCGCGCCCGCCTTCTGACGCGTCTGTGCCGAGCGCAAGGATTTCATTTGTTACACAGTCAACTTCTTTTATTAACTCTGCGTCCGGATTTTCTTTCGGATTCGATGTGTAAAGCCCGTTGATGTCTGACAAAAGTATGAGCAAATCAGCGTCAAGCTCACTTGCAACAAGCGCTGAAAGCTTGTCGTTATCAGAAAAACAAACCTTTGTGCCTGCAAGAAGCGGGTTCATCTGGATTGTTGATACCGTGTCGTTCTGGTTAATGATTGGAACAACGCCGAACTCAAGAATCTTGTTCAAAGTTGTTCTAAGGCTCAAATACTTGTATCTTAGAGAA
Source organism: uncultured Candidatus Melainabacteria bacterium (assembly GCA_949902595.1). Taxonomy (GTDB): domain Bacteria; phylum Cyanobacteriota; class Vampirovibrionia; order Gastranaerophilales; family Gastranaerophilaceae; genus CAG-196. The sequence continues at coordinate 2,396 of CATLDC010000012.1, forward strand.
AAATCGTCTTCTGTCAAAAGAATCTGGGCTACAGGAACGTCGTAGATTCCGAACCCGTTTTCGTAAAACGACATCAGACGGCTCTGCCCGATTGCAGCACAGGCTTGTTTCACACCGTCTTCTGCTGTTGAATCAAGGTTCAGCTTTTTTTTGCCAAGCCCGACTGCGCCGCTTGTTACAAGTATGACTTCTTTTCCGCTTTTAACAAGCTTTGACATGTCTTCGATAAACGAATAGATACGCGAGATTGCGACTTCGCCGTCAGCGTTTCTCAGAACGTTTGTTCCGAGCTTGATTACGATTCTTTTTGCGTCAATAAATTCTTCTCTAAGCATTTTACATTCCCATTGCTTTCAAAACATCTTTGATTTCTGATGATGTCTTCTTAACATCAGAATTTGAATACTTGATTGCATTGTCAGGATCCTTCAACCCGTTTCCGGTCAGAATGCAGACAATGTCTGTGCCTTGTTCAACAAGACCTTGTGAATGCGCCTGAATAAGCCCTGCAACAGAGGCTGCACTTGCTGGCTCACACAGAATCCCCTCACTTGAAGCGAGCATTTTATAAGCCTCAACAATTTTTTCATCAGAAACACATCCGATTTTGCCGTTGCTTTCATCACGCGCTGCTTCTGCCTGCTTCCAGCTTGCAGGGTTCCCGATACGGATAGCGGTTGCAAGTGTTTCAGGCTTGAGGATTCTTTCCCCGCGAACGATTGCAGCAGAGCCTTCTGCTTCAAATCCCATCATTTTCGGCAGATTCTTGATTGTGCCTGCTGCGTGGTATTCCTTATAGCCTTTCCAGTAAGCAGTTATGTTGCCTGCGTTTCCGACGGGAATAAAGTGGTATTCAGGAGCTTTTCCTAATGCGTCACAGATTTCGAACGCGCCTGTTTTTTGGCCCTCGATTCTGAACGGGTTAACAGAGTTTACTAAAGTTATCGGATGTGTTGCAGAGATTTCGCGCACACAGTCAAGCGCCTGGTCGAAATTTCCTTGAATTGCGATGATTTCAGCACCGTACATCATTGCCTGTGAGAGTTTTCCTAGCGCAATGTAGCCGTCCGGAATAAGCACAAAGGTTTTGATACCAGCTTTTGCGCCATACGCAGCTGCAGAAGCTGATGTGTTTCCGGTTGAAGCGCAGATAATCGCGTTTGCGCCGGCTTCTTTAGCTTTGGTAACAGCCATTGTCATACCGCGGTCTTTAAAACTTCCTGTAGGGTTGCAGCCTTCGAATTTCAAGTAAATGTTGGCTTCCAGCCCGATTTTTTTTGCAAGGTTATCAGCCTTAATCAAAGGCGTGTTACCTTCATTGAGTGTCACAACCGGTGTAGAATCAGTCACCGGTAAGTATTTTCTGTATTTGTTAATAAGACCTTGATAGTACATAATTTTCCTCCACTTATTGTAATATTATAGCATAGTTGAAATAATTAACCAGAACCCCGATGATTGCTGCAATTATAATATAAAACAGAGGGTCTTTTTTTGACTTCCAGCTTATCAAAAGCAGAATCCCCAGTAGAACCATCGCCTTGACATCCCCGATTTCCGGCTTCAAAAGCCCGATTGCAACAGAGGTCAAAAGTGCGCAGCTTATTGGTTTCAGAGTCTCAATCGCTGATTTTACGTAAAAATTGTCGCTGAATTTTCTCAAAAGTTTGGATACAATTATCACAAGGAAAAACGAAGGAAGCATTTCTGCTGTAGTTGCAAGCGCAGCCCCAAGAATCCCCGCGCTTTTCAGCCCCGCATAAGTTGCAACATTTATGCCCACAGGTCCCGGTGTAATCGAAGCCACTGCAACCATTTGGGTCAACTCATCAAGAGAATACCATCTGTAAACCTCTGAAATATGGTACAGAAACGGGATTGTAGCGTAGCCGCCTCCGAATGAAAACAGTCCGATTTTAAAAAATTCTAAGAACAAATGGAGGTAAATCATTGTTTTGCCTCCCGTAATCTTTTATAAACTACGCCAAGAATTGAAAACATAAGTATAGTCTGGATTGGCGAGAGTTTAAACACAAGAAGTGTCAAGAGCGTAAGTACAAAAATCGAATAGAAATAAGCATTTCTGGTTGATTTTTGCCACATTTCTCTTACAGTAAGTATGATTAGTGCAATAACCGCAACACCAACTCCCCAGAGTGCGCCCTGTACGTAGCTGTTATTAACCAGAGCTCCGATAATTGAGGCCAGAAGCACAATGCACCAGAACGGAACAAAGGTCACGCCAATCATTGCAGCAAGTGCGCCCCACTTACCTTTAAGTTTGTAGCCGATAAACATTGACATGTTTGCTGCAATAATCCCCGGAAGTGACTGTGAGAGTGCAAAATAGTCGATTATATCGTCATGTGAGACAAGGTTTCTCTTATCCACAAACTCGTTTGTCATAATCGGCAGGATTACGTATCCGCCTCCGAGCAGAATTGCGCCTATTTTAACAAAGATTAAGAACAGCTTAAAGAGTGACATTTTTTTAGTTTACGTCCTATCTTATTGATTAATTTTTTGTCCTCATCAGGTGTAAATCCTGTTGTAGTCAGGTAATTCCCCACAATCGTTGAATCTGCGCAGTATCTGAAAGCTTTTTCAATAGTCTCCCCGGAAAGTCTTGCTTTTTTGCCGCCTGCGATTCTTATCGAAGCGTTCGGGCATGCGATTTTGAATATTGCAAGGGTTCTCAAAATATTCTCTTCGTCGATTTTATCAATATAGCTCTCAAACGGAGTGTTCGGGATCGGAGTAAGGATATTTACAGGAATGCTGTCCGGGTTGATTTCTGCAAGCTCCATTGCCATTTCAACTCTCTGCTCCGCGGTTTCGCCCATCCCGATAATCACGCCGCAGCAAAGCTCGATTCCGTATTTTTGCACAAGCTTTGTTGTGTTGATTCTGTCTTCATAAGTGTGTGTGGTGCAGATTTGCGGGTGGTAAGATTTGCATGTGTTAATGTTGTGGTGGAATCTCACAAGCCCTGCTTCTGCAAGTCTTTTTGCCTGCTCGTCGTTAAGGATTCCAATGCTTGCGCAGCTTTTGATTCCTTCTTTGTTCAAAGCCTTAATCATATCGAGCATTGTGTCAAAGTCGCTCTCATCAGGGGTTTTGCCTGATGTAACAATTGCAACTCTGTCAGCGCCGTTTTTGACGCTGTCTTTTGCTGCATTCACAACGGTTTCAACATCCATAAGCGGGTATGATTCGATTTCTGTGTTGTAGTGCGAGCTCTGTGCGCAGTAGCGGCAGTTCTGGGAGCATTTGCCGTTGCGCGCGTTTATGATTGAGCAAAATTCAACCTCGTCTTTGAGGTATTTTTTTGACTCGTTTAAAAGTTCATTTAAGTCTGAATTATATAGGTCCAGTAATTCTTGTTTTGTTAGCATTTTTCCTCCTCTTGCGGGTTTAATAACCCACACTCAATCCGGCGCAAAGGTTTATTGACTGACCTGTCACCCCTTTTGCCTCCGGTGAGATTAAGTATTTTACCATTGCAGCAACCTCTTCTGGTGCTACAAACCTTTTTTGCGGAATACATTCCACAATTTCTGATTTCGAAAACTCACCCTCTTCAGCAGAAGCGTTCCCTAAATCAGTGTCAACCCAGCCCGGATTGACAGTATTAACAGTAATTCCAAACTCTGCAAGCTCCAAGCCCAGAGCTTTTGAAGCTCCGATTAGCCCTGATTTTGTTGCAGAATAAAGACTTGCGCAGGCCTCGCCCATCACCCCGCTGATTGAGCCGATATTGATTATCCGGCCGAAATTTTGGGACTTCATATGAGGCACAGCCTTTGATATCAGGTATAACGGCGCCTCCAGATTCACACGCGTAATATGCTCAATCTGGTTATAATTCACCCCCTCAATCGGTGAATAAATATACTCACCAGCGTTGTTTATCAGAACATCTATTTTATTTGATTCAATGTAAGAGCCAAGTTTTTCAAGCCCTTCAAAAGTCGAAAGATCAGAAATACAATAGTTTTGGTAGCATTTTAGGAGTTCCTCATTTCTTCCGGCAGCAAAAATATTGCCGTCCAAATTTGACGCGATAGCTTTCCCGATTCCTCTTGTTGCTCCTGTTACAAGTATGTTCATAAGTTAATTTTAACATAAAAACGAAGCCTGACTGAATCAAGATTCAATCAGGCATTACTTAAAAGACAATTCCTCGATCTGCTAGCATCACATGAATTGTGATTGATATACATAGAAAGGAATTGCAGCTTGGTATCCGGCAGGCTTGTTTGATAGCCCAAATACCTGCGAAGCCTCGCTTTTCAGCCCTGCAAAATAGGTCATTGCCTGTCCGTCAATCGCACTCTGGCTTAATAATTGAATTGCGTTATTAAAGGCTGCATAGTCCTTGTCGTAATCGCCCGTTGCCTGAATCCCGATTTGCGCGCATAACCTTGCCCATGGAACATTCTGTTTGGCATTTTGCTGGTTATCAATTTGGTTTTGTACCTGTGTAGAGTACTCTTCATACATCGCCGTGTTCAACTTCTTTAGGTCATTGGTTGAACCGGTTGGCGTTACGTCAAACTCGTCAAACAGCTCTTTTAATTTGGTAGAGTTTGCCGGTACTCTCCCGAGGTAAGAGTAGATATTTGCGCTTGTGTATGAGTATACTCCGTTGACTGTGAAATTCGACATGATACACACCTCTTATATGATATATAATATATATCGGCACTTTTTCTGAAAACTTTAATAAATTTGAGGTAATATTTACAAAAGTTTACATTTAATTTTGAAATGCAGCAGCGACGCTGGTTTTAGAGACTGCATTCTACTGTCATACATTTACCCTATATTAAGAAATGTAACAAACCTGGCTTTGCTTGAAATTTGAGTTTTTAGATATACTTTATATATATGTAAGTCAAATCCAAGAGAGTTCAAAAAAACAACAAATCGTTTGATACTTTATGTCAGACGGCTTGAGTAAAAACGTCCAAAATTAAGTAAAGTGAGGTTTTCCTATGGCATTACTACAATCTTATAACATCAACGCTATGGCAACACAGATTTCCAGAGAGTTTTATGTCAACGAAAACCCTGCTGAGGACAAATCTTACATCCTTATGGATGAGATGCGACTTTTCGCGATGGATATGAAATCCAGAGTTACTTTTATTTCGCGGGTCAAATCGTAAACAAGTTTTATTTTTAATACCAATCTTAATCTTACTTTACCTATTTAATTCCCCAATCTACTATTCTAATAGCGCCTGATTTTTTAAAAGTCAGGTCTTTTTTTATACTCGATTGTGGGATGGAAAATCTGTTGAACAAGGGTTAAATCTAATTAGAAAGGAGAACGTTATGTTTTATAATATTTTGAAGGCAAAAGATATTGTCAACCTTGATGGCGGAGATTTTGACAGAGAGATTTTGATGGAAAACAACGACAGCAGTTTTTCCATAATTGCGCTCAAAAAGCACGAAATCATAGACACTCACACTTCAATTTGTGATGCGGCTGTTTATGTATTGGAAGGCGAAATTGAAATGCATTTTGATGCAGAAAAATTCACTGTAGAAAAAGGCGAGCTTCTTATGTTCAAGAGAGACAAAGAACACAAAGTTGTTGCGGCTAAGGATAGTAAATTCTTTTTGATTAAAATATAGCTACGAAAAACGGGGCGGAATTCTTTGAATTCCGCCCCGTTTTTTTATATAAAGTTTACACCTTAGCCAACTTAGCTTCGCTTTCCAAAGAAAGTGTTACTGTTGTGATATCACAAACAGAGCTTGGTCCGAAGTACTGGATAGCACCAGGGAACAGGTATCTGTCGTTCATTGCCCAGTCTTCTCTGTTAGCTTCAAGCTTCTTGAACACAGGTCCGTCAAGCTCAACAAGAGCCTTCTTGATAACCGGCTTCATTTCACCGTGTCTTCTTTCCATGTTCATCATCATTGTAAGAGGAACACCGCCTGCAATCCAGTCATGAGCAGGTTCTGTAAGGTTTCTTACTGATGACAGGTAGCCTGTCAGTCCGAAGTTAATCAAAGCAAACGCATTGAACCCGAGTGAGTAGCAGTAGTCAGCATCAAAGTTAGAAGGGAATGCACAACGTCCTTCGTAACCGAAGAAGTGTGACTGTGTTGAGAACTTGCCATTGAATTTGCCTTCTTTTTTTAGTTTAGCAAGTTTTTCTTCTACCATTGAAATCAAAAGTTTTTCTGTTTCAATCTTTGATACCTGAACATTACCGTGAGGGTCTCTGTCCATAAGAAGCTGTGATTTAATCAAAGCCGGAAGAGACTTGAACACGCCTGCATTTTCGCTTGAAAGTGTGTTTTCAATAATAGCGATTTTTTCAGTGTCTGTACCGTTAGAGTACTTAGAATCTTTTTCCAAAGATGGCATAATGTCGTTAAGGTTTGCAATCATAGCCTTGAGTTCAGGAATAAATTCAATCAAGCCTTCAGGAATAACTGCGATACCGAAGTTTTTGCCGTTTTCAGAACGTCTTACAACGATGTCTGAAATGTAGTCAATGATTGAAGAAAGTGACATTTTCTTTTGTTCAACTTCTTCTGAAATCAAAGTTATGTTCGGCTGGGTTTGAAGAGCTGCTTCAAGAGCTACGTGAGACGCGCTTCTTCCCATGATTTTAACAAAGTGCCAGTATTTCTTAGCTGAGTTTGCGTCTCTTTCGATGTTTCCGATTAGTTCCCCGTAAGTTTTAGTAGCTGTATCAAATCCAAAAGAAATTTCGATTTGTTCGTTCTTCAAGTCTCCGTCAATTGTCTTAGGGCATCCGATTACCTGAATGCCTGCGTTGTGAGCAACAAACCATTCTGCAAGAAGTGCAGCGTTTGTGTTAGAGTCGTCGCCGCCGATGATTACAACAGCAGAGATGTTAAGTTTTTTACAAACTTCCCATGAAGACTGGAATTGTTCTTCTGTTTCCAACTTAGTTCTGCCTGAGCCAATAATATCGAAACCGCCGGTGTTTCTGTAGTCGTTGATAAATTCGTCGTTAAATTCAACATACTTACCTTCGATAATACCGCTTGGACCGCCCAAGAAACCGTACAAGTTGTTTTCTGGGTTAGCCTGTTTCAAAGCGTCGTAAAGACCTGCAATAACGTTGTGTCCGCCAGGTGCCTGACCGCCTGAAAGAATTACACCAACATTTCTCTTTTCGCTTTTTGAAGCTTCTGTTGATGTAGAGAATGTTACGGTTGGTTTTCCGTAAGTATTTTTGAATAATTCTTTAATCTCTTCCTGATTTGCAACAGACTGTGTTGCAGAACCTTCCTGTGACAACAAGTGATTAATACCGCTAGCCAAAGATGAAGGTAATTTTGGCTGGTATTTCAATCTTTCGATTTGTAATGGTGATAGATTTGTCATAAAACCTTCCTTTCTTCTTTTGATAAAATTATAACCGAAACATGTTGCGTTGTCCTAGCAAATTTAAAAATGTTGAGGTTTTATAATAATTGAAAAGGAAGTCAAGATGAACATATCTATCAATCAAACAAATATCACCAGCAGGGGAAAGTTAATCCCAAAATCCGATTATAAAGGGCCGATTCTTAAGTTAACGAAGGCTGAAAAACTTAGAATAGAGGGTTTGAACCAGAAAAAAGCAGAGCTTGAATGCGAAATGTACAATCTGCATAATTACATTAAATATCAGTGTCATGGAAATGTAAGCGATAACTTTTATGACAAACTGGATACGCTTAATTACAGGGTTAAACAAGTAGCAGAGTTAATACAGGAAATCAAAACCAACAGGCTTAACAAGCAGATTGAAAAGCAGAAGAAGCTGGATATAAAAGGTTAGTATTAATACCCGTTTAGCAGAAGCAAGCTAGCCCAGATAACAATTATCCCTGACATAACTCCTGCAATAGCATAGTGCCAGTCACCGTATTCGTGTGAGAGCGGAAGCAGCGTGTCAAAAGATATGTAAATCATGATTCCTACAACAGCAGCCATAAAGAATCCGACAAACACCTGCGGTAAGAACCAGTGCAGCAGCGCAAGCCCGATTAAAGCACCCAAAGGTTCTGTCATACCTGTCCAGAAAGAATACCAGATTGCCATTCTTTTTTTGCCGGTAGCGTGGTAGATAGGGAGCGCAACTGCGATACCTTCCGGAATATTATGGAGCGCGATTGCAAGCGCTACAGAGAACCCGATTGTTAAATCCTGTGAAGAGACAAGAAAAGTCCCTAGACCTTCCGGAAAGTTGTGTATTGCAAGTGCAATCGCTGTAAGCAGTCCGGCTCTTCTGATTCTGTGAGTTCTTTTGCAGCTCTCTGTTTCGCAGCCGTCGGTAAGTAAGTCTTCTTCCACGTGGTCGGGGATGAATGTGTCGATTAATTTTGAGATGATTACGCCGGCAATAAATCCCCAGAACATTATCCAGTGGTAATCAACTGGATAGTATTCTTTTAACAGTCCTTCTGCTGTTGTGAGGATTTCTGTAAAAGAGACAAAAATCATTACGCCTGCTGAGAATCCGAGTCCCAAAGAAAGGATTTTCAGGTTATTCTTTTTTACCAGAAAAGTAACAAAGCCGCCTATTACGGTTGCAAGTCCTGCAAGCAGGGTCATCAGTAGTGGTATATGCCAGTTTTCAATCATAGAATAATTCTAGCACAAACAGTTTTTATTTTATCAGTTTAGCGAGTTCAGCGCTGATATTGATTTTTGCGAGTGTTTCAAAATTCTTTTTAAAGAAGTCTGTATGATAAATACTTTTTTTGTTCAAGAATCCCTCTAGAACAGCCTTTCTTCCAATGGCAAAAGTTTTGTCATTGTAGTTTTTGTATTCTTTTCTGATTGCAGCTGCGTAGTTGTCATAATCATCCGGAGAGGATGCAAAAATACCCAGGTCCAAATCTGCAATAAGCTTTTCTTCAAGAGTTGCAGATTCAAGATTATTCTTGTGATTAGTTGCCATTATTAATTTCTTAAGAAATTTTAGTTCGTCAGGTTTGGCGTCAGACTTTTTGTTTAGGATATTTTCTGCGCAGTTTGCACTTTTTTCAACATCGTATGGTTCTCCGTTTACAAAGTCGTGCATAATAATAGCAAAATTAAAGATATTCGGATTTTGAATCTTTAATCGTGTTGACTCAATAAATGCACGCAGGTTCGTAAACATATTTTTCAAATGGTCAATATTATGATATTCCCTGTTTTCATAGGCTTTCAGCACCTGAAAAGACGTCGTATCCTTATCTTTTTTGTACCCGAGGTTGTTCAGGGTATTTTCAATTATTTCTTTCATATTTGGCTCAAACGGGCGGGAAGTCATATTGTCCTGTGTTGGCCGGATTTCATTCATTCTGGTAAAGGAGGTGTTTTTAAAAGTATTTATTGAAATTTTGTTTACTATCATTCTTCAATTATAGTACAAAAAAAAGAGCCTAATCGGCTCTTGGAATTAAGAATAGCTGGAAGTATGAAAAAGATTTAATTAATGATTATATTAAACCGAATACGGGGTTCGAAATCTATTACCAGGGCGTCTAATATTGTGATAGCCGGTCGGGTAATATGTGTTGAAAACAAAATGCTTGCAAATTTTTTTTCAGCAGGTTATATTAAAAATGCAGCCGGTTAAGAGGTTGCATTGACAACAAAATACGGGAGCGTAGCTCAGTCTGGTTAGAGCGCTTGCCTGTCACGCAAGAGGTCGCGAGTTCGAGCCTCGTCGTTCCCGCCATTAAAAAAGACCCTTTACCGGGTCTTTTTTGCTAGTAATACATTTGAACTCCACTGAATTAGCTTATAGTATAAATCTTCAATTTCTGCTATATTCATACTTTCAATCTCTTTTTTATTAATACAAGTGTTCAAAATCTCGCTATCAGCACCCTCAAGTTTTTCAAAAAGCTGTTTTTTTGTTGAAATATAGCTTTTTGTTTCTGTAAAATACTTTGCCTGCAAAACAAAGAATGTCATTTTATAAAGGCTTTGCAAATCTTGAACATAATTATTTGAATGAACAAAACTATGAACAGCTGCGTGGTATAAATTTTCAGCCTCGATTTTAACAGCTTGCCTTACCTCATCTATTGTTGGAGGTTGGATTATATCCTTAAGGTTTCCAAATAATGGCTTTGTATCATAGTAAAATTGAAACATGTCTGTTTTTGACCATTTTTGTAATTCTGCTCTTCCTGAGATAAATCCGCAAGCTTTGTCTTTATCCGGCATGTTGTTGATTATCGAACGGTAGATTTTTAAGTCCTCAAAATCTAAAACATCCAAAATAACAACTAAATCTATATCACTGGTGTCAGTTGCCTCGCCTCTATTGTAACTTCCCTGAAGCCCAATAAAAAGCAATCTTTTTGGAAAATTTTCTTGCAATCTATCTATGGCAACCTTTAGCCAGTTATCTATGTTAAAATCCATTCAGCCCTCTTTCTTAAATAGTATTATAAATATTGTAACAAATTGTAATATTTAATCAAATTTAAATCCGGTCTTGTTTTATAATTATTTGTGTAGTGTATTGTAAAGACAGGTTTTATAATGAAATTAGCACCCGCCGGAATAATCGGAAAAATTAACCCTAAAGAGTTTGGATACCTTTGCCCGAACGGAGTAATAAACTTTCAAACTGAGGAAAGTGCTATTAAGTTCGCTAAATGCGCAATCGTGAAGGAGCTAAAGGCGACCGGAAAAGAACTCGGGGTTATAACAAAGGATTCCAGAGTATTGAAATCTATCCAGGGAGATGAAGAGCGGGTACTTATGCCTCTAAACGATATTCCAGACATAAGAGGATGCGCTTATCATCACGGTCATCCGGATTTTTATAAAGGAATTGCCTCTTCTTTTAGCCCTCGTGACGCAAAAAGTTTTTTAATCTTAAACAAGGTTCTCGGATACAACAGGTACTTTGTCTATAACCAACTTGGCGAGGAGTGTTCAATGGAGTTCAAACCTTCAAGAGTATTAGATTTTCTGCCCAGAAACTTAAGATATTTGTTATTCCAATTTAATCCTTTAACAAGCATAAAGTTTAGTAACATTGACAGGGCAACGCATAAATTTGAAAAGGGAGCAGATGTAAAGAGTTATTTACGCAAAATTACTCCAGAAGATATTAAAGTTTATAAAAACATTGCAACAAATGGTTCTGAAAAAGACAAAAAAGACTTAAAAGATTTATTAATGGCAAAATTTAAGGCATCGCTGGGACACCAAGCAACCAGGGATTTTGCTCCCAAAATCGGAGCTGATTATAAAACAAATTTTTCATATATTGTTGATTAATAGGGCGTTAAGGTACACCACCCTTAACAAAAAAGCCCCTTTTCGGAGTCTTTTAAGATATGGGCAGGGGTGGATTGTCTTGCTCGTTCGCATTTAACGGGTCTTCGTGTTTTGTTTCCAGCGCTAATCGCGCTTCCACAAAAGGTGGTTCTCATCTCACCCCTTAACAAAAAAAGACCCCTCTCGGAGTCTTTTAAATATGGGCAGGGGTGGATTCGAACCACCGTACACTCTCGTGAACAGATTTACAGTCTGTCGCCTTTAGCCACTCGGCCACCTACCCTTATTAACTTATCAAAAAATGCCTTTGACGAGATTTGAACTCGTGGCCTCTCCCTTACCAAGGGAGTGCGCTACCCCTGCGCCACAAAGGCTTGAATGCCGCGAGGGCTTAATTTAAAAAAGCCGGTAATAGGAATCGAACCTACAACCTACGGTTTACAAAACCGTTGCTCTACCGTTGAGCTATACCGGCGTCAAGTTCTATGATATTAGAAACAAAATTTAATGTCAATATTATTTTTTCAATAGCGCCATGATATTTTTGAGCGGCTCCTCCCAGGAAATCGAATCAGTCTGCTTGAAAATTCTTACGCTCTTATACCAAGGTGTCGTCTCCGTGTCCCCAAACCAGCGCCAATCAGCCGCATAAGGAATCAAAAGATAAGTCTTCACCCCGAGCGCTCCGGCTAAATGCGCAACCGATGTGTCCACTGTCACAACCACATCCATTGCCTTAAGTGCCTTTGCAGTGTCTGCAAAATCCTTGAAATCCTTTGCCAGATTAATCATCTGCGGATATTTTTCGTTCCCCTTGAATGTATCTCTCACCTGAAAAGAATACACCTGAACATCCTCAAGCTTGAAAAACTCCTCAAAACACTTAACATGAATTGTCCGGTTAATCATTGTGCGAATGCCTGCATTCCCTGCCTCCCAGCACAACCCGACCTTGAGCTTGCTGTTTTCAATGCTTGCCGCACCAGATTTCAAATACCCTTCTGCAAAAGGAATGTGGTCAAAATCCATACCGAGAATATACGCCAAATCTGTCACCCGCACAAATTTTGTGTCCGGATTTATCTCTTCATAATCAATAAACTCAATATCCGGATAAGTTTGTTTGAACAATCTTGTCAGAGCCTTTGGTGCAGCAACTTTCAGCCTCGAAGCTTTCAAAAACGGAATATATCTTATAAACTGAATATGGTCGCCAAAACCCTGATCGCACATCACAATGAGTTCATCAGGAATCTCTTCATTCGGCATCAAAGGATTGTTGGTGCGTTTCAAAAGCTTCGCCCTATCCCGTTTGAAAAACAAATCGTAGCCTTGTTTAAACCTCTTCTGCGTCAAATAACACATGCCGAGCGAGGTTGTTGCGTCATCATCATCCGGATAGATTTCAAGCATTTTTGTGTAATACGCCTCTGCCTCTTCAAACTCGCCGAGCTTCTGTGCGCTCACTGCAATATTGTAGTAAGCATCAGGATTCCCCAGTTCAGCAGCTGCCTTGTAGCATTCCTTTGCATGTCTGTCATCGCAGTAGATAAGTTCTTTTAAGAACCCCAAATGGAACCACAGAACAGAAGCGTCAGGATTCTGTTTAAGTGATTCAACGCAAAGCTCTTCGGCTTCCAGAAGTTTTCCGGATTGGGTGAGAGCTTTGATTTTGTGCGCAATCGCGCGTCTGTCATCAGGATAAAGCTCGTACATTTTGTTTGCAAACTCAACTGCCTTAGGGTAGTTTTTTATTTCAAACAGGCATGCTACAAGCTGGTTGTAGACATCAGCTGTCTGAGCGTAGTTCAGAGCCTTTTCGAACAGGTCTGCTGCTTCTTCAAAATTCCTTTTGCTGAAATTCAACAGGCCGTAGGCTGAAAGCAAGACAAAGTTTTCAGAATTATTTTTTAATAATTCTAAGTATATGCGCTCTGCCTCATCGTATTCTCCGCTTTTAGCGAGCGTGATTGCTTCCTGCAAACGATTGATATCAATCATAGCCCTAAACCGGATAAGAACCCGACAATAATTCCCTGCAAGACTTGCAGCAGAATAATTGCCACGATTGGCGAGATATCAAGCATTCCAATCGGAGGAATTACCCCTCTGAATATATTCAAAAACGGATCCGTAACAGAACGGATTCCTGCAAACGGCTGCTGCATCCAATCAATGCTAGGCACCCAGCTCAAGAAAATTCTGAGGATTATTAATAAATAATAGAAATAAAATAAAGTCCCGACTGCTCTTGATATCATTTTGTCTCCTAAGTTTTAGTGCGAACATTTGCTTGTTTTAGAACATTCACAATTATTGTTCTCTGCCGGAATATTTTCAATAAGCGTGAAGAGTAATTTTTTCAGGTTATCAAGATTTCTGTTGAACACATTTAAGACTTCCTGGTGAGAAACAGGAGGCACATCTCCAACAAGCCCGGCGTCGTAATCTGTGATTAGAGAAATGTTGAGCGGGCACATATCCATTTCTTTTACAAGATAAGCTTCAGGGAATGCTGTCATGTTGATAACTTCCCATCCTTGGTTTGTAAAGAATTTTGATTCTGCTTTTGTTGAGAATCTCGGCCCGTTAATTACAACAACTGTTCCTGTTTCGTGAACAGTGATGCCCAAATCTTTTGCAGTTTTTGCAGCAAGACTTCTGAGCTCCGGACAGTATGTTTCAGCTGGTGAAGGGTGTGAAACAACAGGGCCTTCAAAGAAAGTTGATTTTCTGCCGTCTGTCCAATCGACAAACTGATCGCAGATTACAAAATGACCTGGTTCAACGTGTTTTTGCAAACTCCCTGCTGCGCAAGGCGAAATTACACGTTTACAGCCGACTTCTTTCATTGCCCAAACATTTGCACGGTAGTTAATCAAATGCGGCGGAATAGAATGCTCTCTGTTATGGCGAGGCATGAATGCAACTCTGTGCGGGCCGATTTTGCCGATAAACAAGCTGTCAGAAGGCGCACCGTAAGGTGTTTCAACTTTAACTTCTTTAATATCTTCTAAAAAACTGTAAAATCCTGAACCGCCAAAAACACCGATATCTGCTAATTTTTCCATCTGATTAATTCCCTTTCATATTTTTATTTTAATTTTAGCATGAATAAAAATTTAACAAAAGTTAATTTTTCCTACCTCCATGAACAGTGTTTGTAATATAATTTTCATGTGGTTTTACAAAAGGAAAGGAAGAGATAAATGACAATTTTAGACAAAATTATGAAACCAAAATCAATTGCAGTCGTTGGTGCTTCAACCAAGGAACACACAATTGGTTCTGATATTATGAAAAGATTACAAGAATACAAATTCAACGGCAATATTTATCCTGTTAACCCGAAAGGCGGAGTTATCGAAGGTTTGCAAGCTTACACTTCTGTTCTGGATATCCCGGGCGAAGTTGACCTGGCTATCATCGTTGTAAACGCAAAATTCGTTCTTGATACAATTGACCAGTGCCACCAAAAAGGTATCAAAGGTCTTTGTATTATTACAGCAGGCTTCAAAGAAACCGGTAAAGAAGGCGCAGAAGCTGAAAAAGCTCTTCTTGCAAAAGTTAGAGAATATGGCATGAGATGTGTTGGCCCTAACTGCTTAGGTGTTGTAAACACTCACCCTGATATTAGAATGGACGGATGTTTCGCGGAATCTCTTCCGGAGCGAGGAAACATCGGTTTTGTTTCTCAATCAGGCGCATTGGGCGGCGGTATTTTGAATATCTTAAAAGACCTTAACCTTGGTTTTGCTCAATTTATTTCTATCGGTAACCAGGCTGATGTTAACGCTGAAACAGCTCTTGAATACTGGGAAAACGAATCAGACGTTGAACAAATTCTGCTTTACATGGAATCAATCCAGAACCCTGCTAACTTCAGAAAGCTAGCTTCAAGAATTTCTAAAAAGAAACCAATTCTTGCTCTTAAAGCTGGCCGTTCAGCTGCAGGTGCTTCTGCTGCATCTTCTCACACAGGCTCTCTTGCAGGTGCTGACAAGGCTGCAAACGCGTTGCTTAACCAATCAGGTGTTATCAGAGAATATTCACTTCAAGATTTATTTGCAACAGCAAAAGTTTTTGCTAACTGCCCTATTCCAAAGGGTGACAGAGTTGCAATCATCACTAACTCAGGCGGTCCTGGTATCATGGCAACTGACGCAATCTGCGAACACGGTATGCAAATCGCTAAGATTTCAGAAGAAACAAAAGAAAAACTTAGAAGCTTCTTACCATCAGCTGCATCAGTTAAAAACCCTATCGATATGATTGCTTCTGCTCCAATTGAGCACTACAAGCAAACACTTGAAACAGTTATTGCTGATGAAAATGTTGATATGATTATTTGTATCTACTTGCCATTCCTTGGCTTGAAGGATATTGATGTTGCAAAAGCATTAATGGAAATCAAGGCTAAGAATCCGCAAAAACCTGTTATCGGCGTATTCATGACAAAATCTGAATTCTTCTCAACACTTTCAGATATGGAAGTTAACATGCCATTCTTTATGTACGCAGAAGAAGCTGCTGACGGCTTGAACAGACTTAATCAGCAGAGAAAATGGATGGAAAGACCTGAAGGCAAAATTCCTTCATTCAATGTTGATTACAAACGTGCTCAGGAAATCATCGCTCAATCAGTTAACGAAGGCCGAGACCAGCTTACAACCCGTGAATCAATTGACGTTCTTGACGCTTACGGAATCAGGGTTTGTAAATCAGGTTTTGCAACAACTGAAGAAGAAGCTGTTACTATCGCTAACTCAATTGACTACCCTGTAGTTATGAAGATGACTTCAAAAACAACTTCACACAAAACAGACGTAGGCGGTGTAAGAGTTAACATCCAGTCAGAAGCACAGTTAAGAGCTGAATACAAAGACCTTATCTCTAAGCTTGAAGAACGCGGTTTATTAGACGGTCTTGAAGGTGTTATCATCCAGGAAATGGTAAAAGGCAACAGAGAAATGGTTTGCGGTATCGCAACAGACCCTCAATACGGCCCAATGATGATGTTTGGTTTAGGCGGTGTGTTCATCGAAGTTATGAAGGACGTAACTTTCAGAATCGCACCTTTAACAGACATTGACGCTAAAGAAATGATTAAGTCTGTTAAGGCTTACAAGCTTCTTGAAGGCGCTCGTGGTACAAAACCTGCTCAGATGGAACAAATCGAAGAAACATTATTGAGATTGTCTCAACTTGTTAACGATTTCAAATTCATTGATGAATTAGACATCAACCCATTGTTGATTTCTGAAAAAACCGGTGAGGGCATTGCTGTAGACGGACGTATCAAAGTGAGAATGTCAGAAGCTCAGGAAGCTTTGGGATATCACTGCAAAGATGGCGTTTG
Source organism: uncultured Candidatus Melainabacteria bacterium (assembly GCA_949902595.1). Lineage (GTDB taxonomy): Bacteria > Cyanobacteriota > Vampirovibrionia > Gastranaerophilales > Gastranaerophilaceae > CAG-196. The sequence continues at coordinate 19,030 of CATLDC010000012.1, forward strand.
CGCTTGCAATATATAAAAATTAAGTAGTAGGGTGGGAAAAGCGTAAGCGTTCCCACCTTTACTTCAAAAGATTAGAAAGAGGATATAGTGTACATACAGCCAATCAACAATTCGCCTAATTTTAATGCGAAACTTAATTTACAATCTAAAGGTTTTGCAGATTACATGGAATATTTACACATGTGTAAGAATGCACCTAAGGGTCAATTCAATACTAGCAAAAATTTAGGCTTGTTTAGAAAAATTTGTAAAGCTTTTGAGAAACACCCATCAAATGAAGTAATTAATGCAGATGTTAAATATAGACGGAGTGAGTTATTCAACGCAAGAGGTTTTTTAGAAACATCCAAGGCGCATATTATAGATATTGAACCATCCAGAAGTGATGACGGTACTGCTCCAATGAAAAATATCTTGAGAAAGATTCTTAATCCTGATAATAAAAAATTGTTTAATAACCTACTTGGTGAAGAACATAAAGCTTCTTATAATGCATGGTGGGATGAAAATATAAAACCTATTTGGAATGATATTCAGGAAACATTTGAAAACAATGACATTTTGGAAGAAGTATCTGAATCTCAGTTAAACAGAAATTTTAGAAGGCAAAAAGATATTGCAGATGGAACTGCATGGTTTGGTTAAAAAAGAGGGTACTTAATGAAAAAAATAATCTTGTTTCTTGTTTTGATATTCTTTGTGCAGACCGTTTTTGCCGGAGATATTCAGTATGGCTATAGAAACGGTCAATATGTGCCGACATCTGTTAACGGAAAATCGGTAAACTACGGTTACAGAAATGGCGAGTATGTACCCACATCTATTGGCGGGGAAAGTATTAATTATGGATACAGAAACGGGGAATATAAGCCGACATCTGTGGGTGATAAAAACATTAATTATGCTTTTCGTCATGGCGAATATCGCGCAACGTCGATTGGAGACCAGCAAATTGATTACGGTTACAGGCATGGTGAATATGCCCGGACCGGAATTGGAGGAAGAAGTATTAATTACGGATACCGCAATGGCGAATATGTGCCGGTAAGTATTGAGGATTGAAGGATATCATCATATTTTTAAATAATTACCTCTAATCCAGACCCGACTTCTTCTATGTTTACAACCTCTGCCAATTTACATAAAGCCTTAAAGCCGGTGCAATGACAGGCATACAAAGAATCTAAATTTAAATTCTCCAGTCTTGACAGAGTATTTATAAGTTGTTCAGAAGAGGCGTCCTGTAAGTGTAAGCCTCCAAATATGCACTTGATTTCTTCTGAATTGAAGATACTCTTCGCATAATCGCAGATATTAATTATTCCCGAATGAGAACAACCGGTGATAATAATGATTTTATTATCTTTGCGTATTGCAAGAGCGCTGTCATCAAGAACAAAATCCGGTAAATTTGACTCTCTAAGATAACCAACATTATTCTTAGATTCGAAGTCGTTAATACGAGGTATCGGGCCCAGAAAAACAATGTTTTCTGTTAAAAAGAAAGGCTCATTGACGTAATGAACTTTAAAAACAGATTCTATATCTTCTTTTGGTACAGGCGAGCCAAAATCGCCGTCAATATTATCATATCTTTGGCTAAATACATCCGGACAGGCAATAATTTTTGGCCTGTGTTCCGATTTTTTGTACAAATTCAGCAGATGCTTAAGTCCGCCAGTATGGTCATCATGTCCATGTGAAAGTATTATATAATCAATTTCTTTGAGATTGAGCTGCATTTTTTCTGAATTTTTTATGATAACGTCAGAATAGCCCGTATCAAAAAGAATTTTTTTATTATCATATTCAATAAAAAATGACAGGGCTGGCTCGCCTAAAAAGTATTTATCTATAATTGTGTTATTATCAACTAGAACATTTAATTTAAACATTATTTTATTTCTCTTATTTCCATTAAGTAGTCTTTATTGTCGTCTATTATTGTATAACGCTCATGTCTATCTTTTGCAATAATAGCATCTAAATATGATTTTTGATTGTTTGTATTTCCTATAATTTTAAATTTATCTTTAATTGGTTGCGACAAATCTTGAACATCAAGTTTATTAAATTGATTTCCAATATAAATTTTTGTCGGCTCTCCTGAAACTACAGATGCATATTCTTTAGCAAATGCAAAAATTTCATTACGTATTTGGGGATTGTTTTCATATTCTGGATGGATGCCTATTGAATCAATAAGTAAGGCTTTATTTCCAAAGTCATCTTTAATCCAATAAGAACAAGCATTACCAATAGTTTTATTTTTACTTTTGTTAACAATCTCTATAAGTTGTGCATAAGAATATAAAAGCTCATCAACGCCAGCAAACCCATTGATACCATCTAGTGCAATGCATTGTGCAGCTGTACTTCCTTGGAATAAATCTTGTTGGGGATTTCTTTTCCAAACTCTAATAGTACATTCTTCACTTTGTTTAGGAAATTTTGAAATTGCTAAAATATCCTTCTGTTGCTTTATATATTCAGATTTTGATAAAAGTGAAAATGTCTTTTCTTTATTATAATTTAGCCAAATATTATAATTCAAGTCGTTGTCTTTGAATAAATTCATAGTTTTAATATTTCCTTGTCCATAAGAGTTATTTGAAGAATGAATTAAATCATAATACCCGTTATTTATAGTTGATAAAAAAAGCTCTTTAAATTTTTCTTTATGTTCTAAAGAATTATTACTTAAAAAATAAGGAATTGTATATACATTGTTCAAATCCCATTTAGAAAAATCTGGGAATTTAGCTTGTTTATTGTATGACAAAAATAATGTTTTTAAATATTCTTCACTTAAATAATCAATATTTATGCCTTCATTTAAAATACTGCTATTCATTATTTTTCGAAGCTCTAAAAAAGATTTTCCTAAGTCTAAAAAGCCTTTAGAGAGTTCTAAAAATTTTATAATTTCTGCCGGATTAACTTTATTTTGATTTTTGCATATTGTCACTAAATCATCTCTTAATTCTGGAATATTAAATAAAACTTCTATTGTATTCAAAGATTTATCGAATTTATTTAATCGATGTTCAAGCCTTTGTCGTGTAGGATGTCCACCTATAGTTGACAGAGCAATAAAAGATTTAATTTTGTTTTTTTCAAAATAAGAATCAATTTCATTATCAGTTAAAAGATCTTCAACAGGCTCTGTTAATTTCTCTTTATTATCTTTTGCATACTGAATTAAATTATGGTATTCTTTAATGCAATTTTTACCAAGTTCGCCACCATCAATACTAAAATCTTGGAGTATACTTAGAACAAGAGCCTTTTCTTTAATTGATATATCTTTTAGGATGTGAATATTATTAAAAGCTTTATTTATCAAATCTATATAAGGAATGTCATCTATCAAAATATTATCTACATTTGTATTAGAATACATTATTGAATTCAAAGAATTCTTTTCTTTAAGTAGTAAATCTTTTTCATTATTGTCTAATAAAAATTTTTTAATTGAATTCTTAAATACGGGATATTTTCCTAAATAGTCATCCGATAATATGTTTTTGTTTATTTCTTGTACATGCTTTGCTTTTATCCCAGAACTTACCGGTAAAGGATATAAAAGTTGCAGAATCACAGGTAATGTTTTTCTTTGATTTATTGCTTGAAACTCTAGCGCTTTTCTTTGAGCAATTTCTTCTGCGGTAGGAATCAGTTTAGGCATTTTAGCAGAAAAAGAAATTAAATTACAATGATTATAAGAATTATAATTACAGTTTTCTTTTTTTTGTATCAATAAAACTGTTTTCTTTTGATATTACTTTTATTTTATTAGGTACTTGTTTATTAATATTAATCTTTAAAAAATCTATTTTCATTATAGCTTACTCCTTAATGTATTTACAAAAAAGATAATATCAGAAAAGTGTAAAAATAACAATTAATTTTTTTCAAGATTTTTAACTCTAAAACACTGTTTTTCTACCAGATATTAGTAATTATTTCTCTTTTTTTTGTTAATGTAGAAAAATAAATCAGCCTACTAGCTAATAGACATCTTACTAAAATTTTTGTTTAATATAGTTAGCTAATTAAATCTTTGAATAGCTTCAACTATTCATTCCAGGAGCCGGTTTATGGCTCATTTTTTTCCTCTGTATTTTTTGGGCAAACCCAAGCTTACCCCATACCTGAAACTCTATTATACATTGTTTTAATTCTATACTCCCAAAAACTAAACTAACAGGTAATTTATGTTAACCAATAACACATTACAATTTCTGTATGGAGATATGTTGCTATGGAAAAATTTCAGAATAAATATTTAGAGTTAAAAAACATAAGTAAAGATGTCGTAAATTGGGTCGAAGATATTGCAGAAGAAAACAATTGCAGAATCGAACGCAAAGAGTGGAAAAGCAAGTACAACAGCTACGTGGTGTACGACTACGAACCGTTCTGCTCCGAAGGCTTTGAGATAAATATTTTACTGAGTTCTTTTGATATATCTTACCTAAACTTCATCAAATACCTGTACAACGAAAAGTTGAGTACAATTGAATACCTTGATAACTGTATCAAGATTCCTGCTATGAAAAACTATTCACTTTAGTAATTATGGTATATAATATTCCTATGTCTAATGAGGAATAATATATGCAGGAATTTTTTAACGATTACGTACAATCACTTGAAACATATATCATGTTTCGCATAAAAGAAACAGTTGCGAAAATAACGCCGGAATTGACAGCAAAAGGAAGGGCTCCTATTTCATTATCAATGGGAGCACCTACTGCTGCACCGCCAAGACTTGTAATCGAAACCCTGAAATCAGCTCTTGAAGAAAGAGGCGCACACCTGTATTCCACACCAAAGGGCGAACCTTATTTTAGAGAAGCAATTGCAAAACGCATGAAAACCCGCTTCGGGGTAGAACTTGACCCTGCAACAGAAATCTTTTCTCTTATAGGCTCAAAAGAAGGACTCGCAAACTTTATTCGCGTACTCCTAAACCCGACAACTGTAAAAGCTGACAAGGAAATCATCCTTGTCCCGGACCCGGGCTATGCCTCATACGGAGAAATGGTTAAAGTCTCCGGCGGAATCGCGTATCCTGTGCCTTTGACTCCTGAAAACAATTTCATGCCGGACATGGAAGAAGTTCTAGCAAATCTTGTTAAAGACGGATTTGACCCTAAAAAAGTCAAAGCGCTGCTTATTAATTACCCGAATAACCCTCTTGGCGCAATAGCTACAAGAGAATACCTCAAAAATGTTGTGGATTTCTGCAAAAAACACCATATTCTGCTGATTTCTGACGCTGCGTATACAGAAATGTATTTTAAACCGGAATTAAAACCCGCAAGCGTTCTGGAAATCGAGGGCGCAAAAGATATAGCGGTTGAATTTTTCAGCCTCTCAAAACCTTATGCAATGACCGGCTGGCGCCTTGGCTGGATTTGCGGAAACAAAGACGCAGTAAAAGTTTTTGGGAAACTCAAATCAACTCTTGATTCCGGGATTTTTAAGGCGCTCCAAAGAGCCGGAGCAGAAATCCTTAATTCCGAAGAAGGCGACAAGTATATTGAAGAGGCAAACAAACGATTCAAGAAGAGTCAGGAATTGTTTGTGAAAGGCTTGAGAGAAGAACTTGGCTGGGGCGAATTTAATGTTCCTGATGCAACTTTCTACCTCTGGCTCCCGATTCCTCCGAGATACAAGTCTTCGGTTGAATTTACAGATGATTTGATGCACAAATCCGGGATTGTTGCAGTACCTGGTGATGCGTTCGGTGAGCACGGCAAAGGGTATTTCAGAGTCTCAATTGTGTGCTCTGATGAGCAGCTTAGCGAGGCAATCCGAAGAATGAAAGAAGACGGATTTATTTTCAGCTAGCAAAAAATAAATTTACGGGTTTTCATTTAGTATGAATATCCAGCCAATACAATTTCAACAACCTAAACAAATTAACTTCAAGTCAACTTATCCGGTTGTACACTGGGTTGCAGAGACAAACGGAAGTTATGCTCCTGCTTTGAGCTTGGAGATAGTGAGAGTTCTTCAGCGAAAACTCGTGAGCATTCTGAACAAAGTTCCTAAAGCAGAAAAGCCTGTCGGATTTGCGGAGCAAAAGCTTAAGACTTATATGAAGCTTTGTGATTTAGATTTCAGGAAAACGCCTTTTGTTCGTTCTTTTTACGACTGGAACAGCCGGAGAGAGCAGGGGTTTAAGCCGGTGTCTTATGTGATTTCGGGTGAAGATGCGATTAGTTTTAACGAAGACTTAACCAAGGAAATCGGACGTAACAAGGGGATTGCAAAGAGCGCGCTCGGGAATCCATATTCGGCTGAATCAATGATGGCGATTAACAATTATGTAAGAAATGGGCTGAAATTTGTAAACAATCCTAAAAAAAGGATTACCGGAAATGACGGCAACACTTATGTTTTGCACACAAAATTTGAGGTTATCCGCAACAAAAACGGAAAAATTAAAGGTTACAACTTTGTTGACGCGCGGTTTTTGCCGGAAAAAGGGCCGAATAATCCGATTGAAAGATACAGACAAGGCGGGTAATTAACAATTGACTAATTACCAGGTCTTAACTACAATTAATATATGCGGTTGTAGCTCAGTAGGATAGAGCGGAGGTTTCCTAAACCTTGTCTGCCGTGGGTTCGACTCCCTCCAGCCGCATTTTTGAAGAGACATATTATATGCTTTAAAAAATGCGCATCCAACAATTCCCAAAACAGCTAATGCCATAACAAAATGCCTCGTCTTAGGAAAAGTTTTTTTCTCTGATAAGTACAACTTCTTAGCGTTGTTGTAGAATAAATCATCTATAATTTTATCCGCTTCCGGTTTTAAGTCCTTATCATTTCTTATTGAAGCTTTTATGCTATCCACAAATTTTGAATAAACTTCTTTTGCACTGTCGTCGCTAAACCTTGCAAGCGGTGAGTCAGTACCGAACATCAACCTGAACGACTGGTCGCCATATTTCCAATCTTTTTCTCCGATACCTTTTAGACGCTTAATGGCTTTTACTATATGGGTTTGCATGTTATCAATATCAACCCATGAAACATCCGCGTAAAGATTTGCATCTCCCTTTTTTATCGATTCTATAAGTATATCAATAGCCTTGTCATGAGACTCTTTCCAGCCGGCTCCAAGATGCGCCATAACGACAGGTGTGTGTTTGTATTTTTTTGCTAACGTGTAAATACTTTCAGGGTCAGAAATATGCTTCATATTGGGATTAATTCTTCCATCGTCCAGAATGCTTACCTGACTGTGGAACAAACATGGAAGCTTGTGTTTTGAAGCAAATTTCATATATGGCTCGTATTTTGGGTCTGACAAAACTAATTTTTGGATATCAGAATGAAATTTCAGCCCGACAAAACTATCATGATTTTCTTTAAAAAGCTTCTTTATATTTTTCACATCTCCATCTGTCGGAGAACAAGAAGCAAGAAGAGCGTATTTTTCGTTATTTTTAAATAATTCCAGCGCAGCCTTGTTTCCTTCGTATTCACTCTTGGCTGAATGCAAAACATCCAAATCTGACACAATCATTTTCTCAACAGTGTCTTTGTTAGGAAGTTCAGATTTTACAAAAACATCAAGCTGGTCTTTTGTGTATGTTTTTGCGTCATGTTTTCCGATATGAGCATGTGAGTCAATAATTTTGCCGGTAAAGCATACCCCTGTTATTTTGGATGTTGGAATCATTTGCGCTAAGTTTATCATACTTAACAAAGTGTGTCAATATTTTACAAACAACTAGCAAAAAATTTTTTGTCCGGGTTTTAACAATAAAAAAGGACAAATGAACATGCTCACAGTAAACAATTCCGTAAATTTTCGCGCAATACCGGTCGCAAAAGTAAAACCGCTTGCTGAATACGGCGGCAAGGAGATTACGCTTTTCAAGCTTAACGAAAGCGATGAAAAGTTCCTGCAAAATATGCTCAATAATATTAATCTGAGAAAACTTTTGCCAAAAGAGACAAAGAATGTGAATTACGATAAATGGAAAGGTTTTATAAAAAGCGCAGCTTCAAGAGTAAAAAAGCAAAATGTTATACTTGCTGTGCAGGACAAACGTCCTTGCGGAATCATGGCTTTCAGGAATGAGAATGAATCCTCTTCTTACCTTAGTTTTATTGCAACATGGCCTACAAAACCTTATAGAAAAGCGAGATTTGCCGGTCAGGCACTGATTAGAGAGCTGTTCCAGTACAATGCTGATACAAACAGGAAAAATATAGAACTATTTGCAGCTCCCGAAAGTATCAACGGCAAACGCTGCATAGATTTTTATAAGAAGCTAGGATTTGATAAAAGCCCGATTTACGCAGACATGTTAGAGCTAAAGGATACTGATTTTAGTCGAAAAAGTGCACAGGTTGAAAACTTCTTTAAATACGAACGTATTACAAACGGAGAAAACGTAAATCTCTCTAAAACTTTAAGACGCAATCTTGAGAACCCATTTGAAAAACTTATAAATCTTTTCAGGTTGTAAAAGAGTTCCAAAAGTGCTAGAATACTAAAAGTATGAAAAATAAGAAGATTCTAGCAATATTACCTGAAAGCATTGGCGGAAGGCTCACAACCAGCAGTATTATAGACGGATTCAGACAAAACGAATGCGAAGTTGTTGTATTTGATGAGCTCTTTGATAAAAATCTTAATGCTGTAATAAAAGGTGATTACGATTTGATTGCAGGCTACGACTTTTCAGGGCTTAAAATCAAGGTGGATAACGGGCTTAGAATGCCTTCGATTAATTATTTTTCTGATGATATAAGAAGCAAAACATCAGGCCCGGAGTGGGAAAAATACCTTCCTTATCTTGAAAATGAAGACAACTACACTTTCTACTGGGACAAAGAACTCACACGGTACGAGAATTTTAAACACATTTATTACCTGCCTCACTTTGTTAACTTCGAAGTCTACAAAGATACAGGCGTTGAGCCTGAATTTGATATTATGTTTGCAGGCAGGCTCGACACAGACTACAGGTTGAGCTTTTTTGAAGAACTTATTACCAAGCTTCCTGAATTGAAAATTGCATGGTACGCGATTGATAAACACTATCAGGACGCGCTCAAACGCGCCCAATTTCCGGAACTCATCGACCTTTGCTATCAGGGGTTTATTGATAATGAAAAGGATATGGCGAAAGCTATAAATAATACGAAAATTGTTTTCAACATGAACTCTCAGGGAATTTCTTCATTGAATTACAGGACTTTCCAGACTGTTGCCTGCAAACGGGTCATGATAAGCGATTTCCGCGACGAGCTGGCTCTTTTTGAAGGTCACATGCCTTTTTACGAAGATTTTTCAGACTTGGTGTTCAAAATCGAAAGCTACCTCGAAGATTCTGCTGCGTACAAAAGAGTGGTTGAAGAATGCTACCGTATTGCAAAACAGAGCCACAACTCCAGGGATTGCGTTAGATATATTCTTAAGACTGTTTGTTAATGGCTCAATGATTTTGATACGATGATGTAGAGGTTTACCATCATAAACCCGAGGAACAATCCTGCAATCACGTCTGAGAGGAAATGAACCCCGAACCACAGGCGGGAAAGCGCTATAAAGAATATGATAAGCCCAAAGAAGATTGCAAGGGTGTATCTCCAGAACTCGGAAGCTACGTATTTAAACACAAGATAAATCAGTATCCCGTAAAAACACATAGAAACAGAGGCGTGGTGCGAAGGGAAGCTAAACCCGTTGTAACCGCAGCCCGCAGGGCGTTCTCTGCACACAAAGTCTTTTATAAACAGGGTAAGAATCGAAGTCAGTTTTGTGAAAAATATCAGCAAAAAGCATTTGAGGTATTTTTGGTGCGAAGCAAGTACGCTTCCTGCCGCAATTTGAGGCCAGTAAAAGTGTACGCATGGATAAAACTCGCCCATAAATTTCGGGATATAAGTCGGGTATGGAGAAAGTGCGAGTCTCAGGGAGTGCAAAATGTTGCCGTCAATTTCCCGTAAGCCCGGCATGTAGAGCACCAGAAGCGTGAAGACAGCTACCACGACAAGTGATACTATTACATAATTCCAGTTTAGAGCTATTCCGTATTCCTGATGTTGTTTTGCCATGAGCTACCTTCTTATATTCCACACTTAAATCTTAAAACAAAATTAATAAGCCTGTTAAATACAGCCAGCGCAAGCGGGGTAATCTCGCTTATGCAAACCGCAAAGAAAAACAGTGCAGAGCCTGCTGCAATAAGTTTTTGGATATCAGAAAACATGAATACTCTTTTATTTCTGAACTCATCAATCCCTGCGTACTCATCTGTAAAAGGCTTTACAGGGAATTTTTCTTCTATTCTTTCAAGCACGTTTGCAAATTTTACCTTAATAAGCGTGTTGTATGAATCAACATTCATCCACCACAGGGCGCTCACAGAAACCCCGAGGAGCGCGAAGATAAGCGTTGCAGAGATTTTGTTCAGGAATACAACATTTCCGGTATAAATCAGAGCGAAGATTAGTACAACAACAGCAGTCATGTAGAACTTGTTTGTTTTGAAATTCCTGTCAATAAAGTTTTCCTTTTGCTCTGCGTACAGCTTGTATTCGCTGAAAATCAATTCATCTCTATCCATTGAACTCTCCTTTAATGTAATCATCCCCTCTCCCTTTTATACCCCACTTACAAGTCGGGCGGGACTATTCCCTAATGGATTTGTTTACCCCGAGAGGGTTAGGGTGAGGGGTCAACCCTCTGTGCGTCGGGCTTTCACCTCATTCATTAATTCTTCAAACTCTTTTTCGTCAAGCGTTTCTTTTTCAAGAAGCGTTTTTGCAATGTATTCAAGCATGTCACGGTTTTCGCTCAAAAGCTTTTTCGCTAACTCATACTGCTCGTCAACAATCTTCTTAACCTCTTTGTCAATGTCAGCAGCAATTTCTTCTGAAAAATCTCTTGTGTTGCCGAAATTACGCCCCATGAACACATGTTCCTGATCCTTACCATAAGCAAGATTCCCCATCTTGTCACTCATACCGTAAGTCGTAACCATGCTTCTTGCAAGCGCTGAAACCTTTTCTAAATCGTTAGAAGCGCCTGTTGTAACATTGTCTTTTCCGTAGATTAACTCTTCTGCAACACGCCCGCCAAGAATCATTGAGATTCTATCAAGCAGTTGGTTTTTACGCATTGTAAGATGGTCTTTTTCAGGAAGCGTAAGAGTTATACCCAAAGCCATGCCACGAGGGATTATTGATACTTTGTGAAGCGGGTCGCAATCTTTAAGAAGCTTCGCAAGAAGCGCATGCCCGACTTCATGGTAAGCAGTGTTTTCTTTTTCTTCGTCAGAAATTATTCTGCTTTTCTTTTCAGGCCCTGCCATAACCTTGTCTATTGCTTCTTCTAAATCTGGCATTTCAATTTCGGATTTGTTATGACGAGCAGCAAGTAATGCTGCTTCGTTCAAAAGATTTTGCAAATCAGCTCCGGTAAATCCCGGTGTACGTTTTGCAAGAGTTTTCAAATCAACTTCTTTAGCAAGCGGTTTGTTTTTGGCATGGACATTAAGAATCTGTTCTCTTCCAAGAACATCCGGCTTATTAATAACAATCTGACGGTCAAATCTGCCCGGACGCAATAGCGCATTATCAAGAATGTCAGGTCTGTTTGTCGCAGCCAGAATAATTATATTTGTGTTTTCATCAAACCCGTCCATTTCAACAAGCAGCTGGTTAAGTGTTTGTTCTCTTTCGTCGTGGCCACCACCCATTCCGGCACCGCGCTGACGTCCTACTGCGTCGATTTCGTCAATAAACACGATACAAGGCTGGTGTTTTTTAGCCTGTTCAAAAAGGTCTCTTACACGTGAAGCACCAACACCCACGAACATTTCAACAAAGTCAGAACCGCTTATTGAGAAGAATGGGACACCTGCTTCGCCTGCAACAGCCTTTGCCATAAGAGTTTTACCTGTACCGGGAGAGCCTACCAGAAGCACACCTTTTGGAATCTTGGCACCGAGTTTTACGTATTTGTCTGAATGCTTAAGGAAATCAACGATTTCTTCAAGCTCTTTTCTTTCTTCGTCAATCCCTGCAACGTCAGCAAAGGTTGTTTTAACCTTGCTGTCCATGAGCATTTTGGCTCTGCTTTTGCCAAAAGACATTGCCTGAGCACCACCTGCCTGAATTGATTTTATGATTAGCATTATGAAACCGAGAATAAGCAGAATTGTGATAAAAGATGAGCCTAAGCCGAATGCGGAGTTGGATTCACCTGCTTTTCTTGCGTTAATCTCGACATTTTTGTCTTCGAGTTTTGTCAGGACATCTGAATTTTCCGGAAGGACAACTTTGTACTGGAGCTTCGGCGCTTTGATTTCGCCGTAAATCGCGTTTGCCTGAGTCTTTTTAGCTTCCGGCTGCTTAACCGGAACAGCAATCAGCACATCTTTTGACAAATCAACGCTTTTAATCTCGTCGTTTTCAACCTTTTGCATAAAATTTGTATAAGACAACTCTTCCGTGCTGGAAGTAGGACCTGAAAACAGCATTGAGATGAATGCCAGAACCATAATCCCAAGAATTACGTACATACCGATTGACTGATTTTTATTCATAGTTCTCCCTCATTAATTGTCATTTTATTATAGCATAAATGTAACATTTTTTTACATAACAGGCAATTATTACCCGAAAGTTTACTTTATTAATATAGGAAACAGGGAATATTATGAGCTCACGCAACTTTTGGAACAATTTTTCTCACGGATTTATGCACGGAATGTTTAACAGCAATCCGTTTTTCGGCTGCTCAGGCGGCTGGATGAATCCGTTCTGCGGATTCGGAAGTTTTGGAGCTTTTGGCGGGTTTGGCTGCGGTATATTCCAGTTTAATACCCGGTTTATGTTCCCGAATTTCATGAGCGGAAACTTCTTCCCGCTCATGCCGGATTTTGCACCACCGGCGTTTCCTAATGTTTTTTCTGACAACATCTGGGATGACCCGAATATATTCAAAGTTACAACTCCTAATGTGGATACATTCACAAGAAAAGCTGCGGAAGCTCCGGCAACAAAAGTCACTCCGGCTCCTGTTGAGACACCGCCGGTTGCTCCTGAAACAAAACCAAAAATTTCTTTGAGCAAAACAAGCGGTTCCACAGTCGCAAAAACTTCCTCTCCGGCTGCGAAGCGTACTTCTGCTTCATCATCTCTCAAGTCAAAACATTGGTCACAGATGACTGATTCGGAGATGAGACAAGTTTATGGTGATTACACAAGAGACGTAACCACACCATACAAGGGCACTGCTGCTTATTTGAATAAGTATTTGAAAGGCAAAGGTAAACTTGAAGGCTGCGGACAGGCGTTTATGGACGCACAGAAGAAGTATGGAATAAGCGCAGCTGTGCTTGTCGGGATTACGATAAATGAGTCTGCCGGAGGCACGAGCAGTCTTGCTAAGAACAAGAATAATGTTGGCGGGGTAAGGATTTCCGGTTCAACAGAGTTTAAAACATACGGCTCTATTGGCGAGTGCATTGACGATATGGCAAGATTTATCAAGTCAGGATATGTAAATAATAAGGGTCGGGCGCTTACAAAATTGTATCAGGTGAATGCGAAGTACTGTCCGGCGTCTGACACGACTGACATGCGCGGGGTAAATTCGTACTGGGCGCGGAATGTGGAAAAATATGCGAAGGAAGCCGAAGGGGTGATTGCGTAAGCTTGATGCTTGATGCGTTGTTGTACCCCACCCTAGCCCTCCCCATCAAGGGAGGGAACGCGCGTAGCCCCTCGCTCACGCCAAATCAGTAGTCCCACCATTGAGGCAGACCTGTAGCTTCAAACCTAACTAGTACCCCCAACAATTGTCTGCCGACCAATCTCCTACGTACGTAGTACCAAAAAAAAGCCGTTTCTTTTTGAGAACGGCTACCAGACTTGGGGAGGAGGTATGAAAAACCATTTTGGCTTTCCATATTAGAGTTATCGGCAGGTTTTGTTTTTTCTTGAGCAAAGGGCAAAAGAAATCATACGAATGGAGTAGGTTTTTTGATTTTTATTGTTACAAATTTTAACATTGGCAAGCGAAAAAGTAGAAAGACTCGACATTTAATATTTTTTTAGTTATTATAAAAACTATGCTAGCCCAATAATAGTTAAAGGAGAAAAAGAAATGCAAGTAATATTGAAAAAAGAAGTTCAAAATATCGGCGAAGTAGGCGATTTGGTAAACGTTAAAGACGGTTATGCAAGAAACTACCTTATTCCTAAGAATTTTGCAGAAGTTGCTACAGAAGGCGCTTTGAAAAACAGAGAACAAAACATCGCAAGAATCAAAGCTAAACAGGAAAAATTACACCAGGAAGCTCTTGCTAAGGCTGAACAAATCGAAAAACTAGGCTCTATTGAATTGGCTGCTAAAGCTGGTGAAAGCGGCAAGTTGTTCGGTACAATCACAACTAAGAAATTGTGCGAAGAACTTAAAGAAAAATCAGGTATCGAAGTTGACAGAAAAACTGTTTCATTGAACGCACCTATCAACAAAATCGGTGAATACACAATGCTTATCAAGTTGACTTCTAAAGTTAAAACTGAACTGAAAATTGTTGTAACAGCTTCAGAAGTTGTTAAAGAATCTGTTGAAGAAACAGAAGAAGCTGGCGAATAGTTAAAATTTTAAAGCAAAACGCGCCGGCTAAACGCTTACGGCGCGTTTTCTTTTGAGAGAGTACTGATGGAACTTAGTCTTAAATGCCTTCCGGTTGGAAGTTTACCTTACGAGGATACCAAGAGCACAACGAGAATGATGGTCAAGCTTTTTGAAGCTTCCCCGTTCTTTGCATTCCTGCCTCTGGCTTCTTCCGACGATAATGTCAGACACCGGACACTGGACAATGTTCCGGGATTCAAGGTTAAGGAAAAGAAAATCTTCTTTGACAAGGATTTTCCTGAATACAAACAGGAAATCGTCGCACTCGATACTGTCTTTAATAACCCTGATTTGGAAAGCCTTGAAAAATACGCTGTGGACTCGTTTTTTACGGAAAAATACTTCCAGATTATTGAACGAATTAAACCAAAAGAGACCGTTATAAACCTGTTAGGCCCTTTTTCACTCTCGCAGATGATGATTAATAGCGAGATTCCGCAGATATTGAACGACAGGAGCCTGAGAAAACTGGTTATTCAGACTGTTGCTGTAAAAGCTCTGTGGCTGATTTTTAAAATCCATGCTATTTCTCCTGAAACCTGCCCGATTATTGTGCTTGAAGAGCCGCTACTAAATAAGATTGGGGATGTAAGGCGTGAAAACGAAGAAATAACGCGCGAAACAATCGTTAACCTGCTCGGAAAAACTATACAGAAAATCAAGGAATACCACGGTGCTGCAGCTGTTCAGTGCTTTGCAAAATGCGACTGGTCTGTGCCGATTGAAGCAGGTGCTGATGTGATTTCATTCAATGCTTATAACCACCCTAATAACCTGAATATCATTGCTGAACAGGTAAACAATTTCTTGATTGGTGGTGGACGGATTAACTGGGCGATTGTGCCTGTTGCAAATGAAAATCTTGTCAAAAGCATAACTATTGATAATATTTATCACAAGTTTATGAAAACAACCGCCGGACTTATAACATCCGGAGCGAGCGAAAGACTTGTCTACGCAAAGGCAATGGTCTCTATTCAGGGGGATGTTGATAAGCTGCCTTTGATTTTTGCAGAAAAAGCACTTATCATGTCAAAACAGCTTTCGCAAAAAATCCCGTTTTTTAAGTAGCTTCCTCTACGATTGCGTTTGAGTCAATAAAAATCGTATTTCTGATAAACGCATGCGCCATCAAAAGCAGGTACGGGTTCATCTCGTTGGTTGCAGAAAGGTTTACTTTCGCCTCCTGATTCTCGAGCGTTTCTTTTTTCTTTGGCTCGATTGATTCTATGTCAATGGTGGTGTTCATCGCATGAGACGAACTCTCTTCCATTAGACTCTTTTGAAGCGTTTTTTTAGGAAAATCTTCTGAACATATAATATAAACATCAACAGAATTTGAGGTTGTGAGCGTGAATACACCCTTTACGTTCCCGAAATTCTTTGTCTGGATAAGAACTGTGAGCTTTGAATCGTTGGACTCGTTTTCACCGTCAGGCGGGTTGACTTCAAGGTCAAATCCTACACCTTCGTTAAGCGGAAGCCACGGAAGATAAAGCATCATAAGACTTTTAAGAGTCTGGGTGGGGTTGTTTGATTCAGCAAGAGCCACGCAGGAGTTAATCAGACTCATTGTTTCCCGAATCTGGTCGCCTGTCATGTTGCTTTTTGAAGCCGAAGCCATGGCGATTATGAGGTTTGCTATTGCCTGCTTGCTGTTTTTCAGAATCATCTGTGAAATATCCGGAAGATGAATCATCCCGCTAAAAAAAAGCATTACAGCGTCTTTTCCGGCGCTTGCTGTCTGGGCATTCTGGGTCGGGATTTCAGAATTGTCGTTGAAAAGCCGGGCAATCATTTTCTGGTTCTTCAAAAGCTCCTGATTCAGGTCGTTTAGTAAAAGCGTGTTTGTGCTAATCAGATTGGTTTTGCTTTGCGCAGCTTGTAGGATTTCACCGAGTGTTTGCGGGAGCCCGAGCAGGTTTTTGATATAAATCGAGCGGTCCATGCTTGCTATCTGGTTCATCTGGAGCTGGGTAATGAGTCCCAAAGTCGGCTGCAAAGACGGTGCGGGTTTTGCAAGCGCTGAATTAAAAGCAAGAGAGTTGTTGCCGACTTCGACTCCCTGCTGTTTGAGTTTTTTGAGATATAGTTCCGGATTTCTCAAACCGGCTAGTATTTTTCCAACGCTGAATCCGTCCATAGTATTAATTATAACAAGATTTGAAGAGAAGTCTAGTTTGGAAGATTCATTTAAATATAGGATTGTCTTGGTGTGGAAAATATATTAAGATTTATATGAGCAGGCGGGCACTCCCTGTAAACCAAACTCCTCAAGCACAGACTTAAAATCGGTGAAAAAAACTTGACGGAAGGAGGGTACGCGTATGATTGACATATTAGTACTAATTTATTTAATTTTACGAACTTGTAAACATAAAGAACTAGCACTAATCCTTGTAATCATAGTGCTAGCATTAATACATTAATGCAAACAGGGAGTTAAAATCAAAAAGGTACCCAAAACCCTTTTGAGCCCGTTTGCTCTCTTATTATAAACTATTTTTAATCATTTTTCAATACTTCATCCAGAATCCTGTAAACAATCTCTGTTTTTCCCTTTGAATCCTGCCATTCTGAACCGTCTATCATGTGAAGCCAGTTTTCGTTGTCAAAATACTGGATAAGCTCGGTTTGCGCAAGCTCACGAATCCGTGTATCATCGGGTTTAGAATTATTTTTTACATTCCAGAAAGATGTGTCTGCAAACCTGATATTCTCCGGATTACATTTCGAATAAAGCACAGGCCAATTTCCGCTTCCGGTATCAGCTCCGACAACTTTTAAAAACCCGAAACGGCGCCATTTTCCAAAATTAACTTTTTTATCCTTAAGCGCATTATAGTTATAGAATGAGAACCCCGGCCAAATGTACCACATGTTTTTGTTCAAAATCGTTTCCTCGTGCGGCTGATTTTTGTGCCCGTAAAAATCCTGAGTCTTAATGTATTCTTCTATATTAACAGGTTTTACTGGAAAAATATCATGGTCTAAGAATGCAAAATTATTGCCGCGCTTTTTTATAATGTTCTGATAAATCCAGTTGAGCGCAATTCCGTGTGAATCAGAATACCCGTTAGGATTCTTTTTTGGCTGAACACGGATAAATGTCACATCCAAATCCTCGCAAACTTTTCTTATTGCTTCGGATTTGTCTTTTACGTTTGAATTGTCGCAAATCAGGATTGTGAAATCTCCCTGCGCAAATTTTCTTATAAGCTTTATTTGATACTCAATTACCTTTGGGTTGTTGAAAGCCACTGTAATCAAATCAATGCCTGTGGTTTTGTCATAATCTTTTGAGTAATACGCCGGCATAGAAAACTTGTTTGCAGAAAGCTTTTTGTGCTCTCTTTTCCTTCTTTTTCTTTCAAGCTCATCCGCTGAAAGCGTCTTGCTTAGTTTTATTTTTGCCCCTAATAATCTAAGAACCTTAGTTTTATTTTTGCCCCTGTACTCATTCTTGATAGAAAAAACTTTTCTCAAAAACGGCTCTTCGTTTGTCGGCGCGACTGATTTTTCGTAATCTTCAAGCAGCTCGTCATAAACCGCAGTCTTTCTTGCATACTCCCACCACTTTGCGCAGAATTTATTCCCGCAGCCCTTGAACGCAGGCTTGAGCCCTGTGAGGTGAACGATTACAGGATTTTCTTTGGCTTGAAGGTATTCCAACTCTTCTTTGCCCTCAAACTCGTAATACCCGCCTCTCCACCATGTATCCATAAAATTGTATTTTGGAAGCAGAACAATCTTGTACTCGTCTGCAACCTTGTTAATGGAATCCTGGTCGCAAAACTCGATGATTTTGGCGTTATTCTTAGCAAAGTCTACAATTTTGTCAAAAAACTTTTCATTCCTGCAATAATCACAATTAAAAAGCAGCATGCCGGAATTTAGGTAAACTTCGCTCTTCATCCCGAGACGCCTTACATATTTGTCCACGCCCCACACGTCTTTAACGCCTGCAAGGAATTTGCCTTCTAAATTTGTGCCGAAAACTTCTGACAAGTCGCCTAAAATTAGCGTATCGCAGTCAAGATACATTATTCTATCAAGGTCGGGACATAAATCAGGAAGCTTAATCCTGAACCATGCCTGCACTGTGACCCAATGTGAGAGCGGCAGGTTTTCGAACAAGCATTCGTCCATTTCTAAGAAACGGATTTTCGCTCCAACGCTTTCAAGCTTTTTTTTGCTCTCCTGGGAGAGTTTGGAATACATTATAATAAATTCAATCTTGTGGTCTTTGTTGTTCTCAACCACGCTTTTCATAGAAACAACGGTCTGGTTTGTGTACCCGTCATCCGGTGCGTAAGCAATATTTAATTTCATACTCCGTACTCCTTTAAAATGTGTTCGTAGAAAGTTCCTTCAATAGAAAAATCTTTTTCCTTGGTTAAGACAGACTGCTTGTGCGTAAGCTTGTGCACTCCGCTCATTTTCTTTATCTGCTCCCATCTTCCGGCATCAAACGGTTTTAAGAGTTCGCCCTGAAATTGCTGAACAGGCAGGAAGCTAAAGAACGGGACTTGTGCAAACAAATCTTTATTCTTTTGAGTTACCATTGTAAACGCGTGCAGGAATGTGAAATAGTTTACAAGGAAGTTGTTTTCCTTCCAGTAATATTCAAGCGCGCTAAGCGTTTGCTTAAGGATTCGGTTTTCAGGCTTTGCTGCAATAAAGTAGCTTGCCATGTTAAGTCCGTCAAGGTCGATTTTCAAATCGTTTTGGAAAACGAACAAATCCGCTTCTGTAATATATTCAGGCAAATCTTCGGTCAAAAGCACAGTTGCGTCCATCCAGATTCCGCCGTGCCGGATAAGAAGGCAGGTTCTTAAAATATCTGAAAAGAAGGCCGTTTTGATTAATCCTTTTTCTTTCAACTTAAGAAAGATTTCCGGAATCTCAACATAGTTTTTGAGTGTTTCAGGTGTGAGGAGGATTCTTTCGTAGTTTCCTTTAAATCTGTCAACGCTGTTCAGACAAGCCTGAACAAGAGGCGGGATTGAGCCGTCAGGACTTTCCCAGTACTGCCAAATGATTTGCTTTGTTTCCGGCGCGGGTTCGGAAGTATTGAGCTTTGCGCCCTTTTTAACATACTTTCTCAAATAAAACTTTGCCCAGTTTCCCTTCAAAATCCTTCTGATTTTTCTATCCACAACAAAGATTTCCAGACAGATTTTTACTATTGAGTTTACAAATTGCCAGAACAATGATTTCAGATACATTCTTCCTCCAATATTTCAAGGATTTGCGGGTATTTTTTTAGCATTACCTGATACGCCTCATCAAGCGACATCCCCACACCTTTTTTGTTAACCTTGCAAAGCCCGTATTGCTGGGAATCCTCAACGTAGTTTATTGATTCAGAATACCCTTTGACAAGCCGTGTTTTGTATCCGTTAAGTGTTGCCATTGCCCAGAGCCAGACATCGTCGTGGGTAGGGATAAGCTCTCTAAAGATTTCTTCATCTGTGCAGTCCTTGTAAAAACAATTAGGCGGATATAATACTGCGCCATAACCGGTCAGCCTGTTGCGAAAACTTGCCTGACCTCTGTGCCTGTCAAGATAAAGCTCGCGGGTCTTTTCCCAACTGATAGTTTTATCTTCAATTTTGAGCCAGTCGCATCTGTGTGCTTGGACTTCGTCTTTGTGCTCCAAATAAGACTTGTAAAGCGTTTCAACCGTATCAGGCGCATAATAAATATCATCGTCGGTTGTGATGATTATTGAATCCGGATATTTTTCAAGCGCAGGAATAATTTTTTTATAAGATCGGATGTCTTTATACCAATCAATTGTAAGCCCGAAATCCTTAAGCCTCAGGAGTTTTTCCGGCAAATCTTTTTCACCTCCCGGAAATTGCTCGGGAGCGAGCCACAAAACAACCACATCAGGCTTCATTGTCTGGGTAAGCAGGGTTTTGATTGTTTTTACAGCAATGTTTATGCGTTCTGGAAAACTTGTCAAAGACACGACAATCTTTTCGCTGTTGGCAGTCACTCCACACTCTTTCACCTCCGGACACTTGTACGGAAAACTCTTTTTTATCCGAATCATTATCCCGAAAAGATTTATTACAATATGTCCGTCAAAGTACTGAACAGGCTTCATCTTATCACCTCTTTGAAAGCTTCTAACACATATTCAGGAGCCACATACCCTTCAAGAGTTTTTGCCGGATAAAGCGCCTCATCCGGTGCCCACATATCTGCATGGCCATCATAAAATATTCCAACAACCGGCACCTGAAGCGCGTTTGCAAAATGCAGTGTTCCTGTATCAACCGTAATACATTTCCCGCAAATCTTCAAAATGTTTGCAAGCTCCACAAAACTTGTGCAGTCAACAAGATTAATGAAATCAAAACAGCCTTCCTGTCTCAATTTCACAGAAAAATCCCTGCTAACATTTCCCGCTCCTGTCAAAACCGGAGTGAATCCCTCCTGGTTCAGAAGAAAAATCAGCTTTGCGCAATCACTTACTTTCATATCTTTTTTGTAGTAGTTGCTCGTTGTGCAGAGTACCACCGGATTTTCCAGAGTTTTAACTTTTTCAACAACAGGTGTATTAACCTCCGGCGCATTGTATTTTATTGCCAGATTTTTGTGCTCACCTGTTAGCGCGTCAATGAGTCCGCTCCAGTGTTTTTTTATGTGGGTGAAATCTTTGATTTCATATTTCTCTTTTGTGTTCCACAATTTGCACCTGTGGTTAGAGAGGATATGTTTTGCGCCCAGAAGTCTTGAGATGAGAAGATTTCTCTCGTTAGAATATGTTACAAAAGAAGCGTAAGGATGTTTGTAAGGAAATTCTCTCACAAATTTGAGCAAGCCTTTTAAAGTTTTGCACTCATTTTTGTCATAGACAACGACTTCATCTACGCCCTGCTGGTATTTTGCAACATCGACAAAAGGTTTGTTGCACACAAAAACAACTTTTGATACCGGATAATAGAATTTGATATTCTGCACAAGAGCATTTGTTACGAGCATATCTCCGATACACGCTGTATTAAATACTAAAAAAATCTTTTCCTGCTCGTTTGTCATACAAATTATTTTATCACAACTTTACATTGATTCATACTTTATTGAATTGAAAAATTATTTAAGATATCCTTTAGTATGTGGTAGATTATTTGGGAATTGCAAATGGAAAAAGGTTTTGTAGAGAACGGGTTTATAATAGACTTAAGCAATGCTAAAAACACAACCCAGCTTGTGTTTGAACTTAGCTCTATAATGGAACACCCTGATGTAAAAGGTAAAAAGATTTGTTTAAAACTGGGAAGTCTTGATTTGAAACAATCCCAGCTTTTGAGTATAAAAGCGCTTATTGAATCAATGGACGCTGATATTGCGTTTATTGACACTGATTCTGAACAGACAGAAGCTTCGGCAGTAAGTCTCGGAATCATTATTTCAGAGCTCTCAAACGACGTTAAGCCGTCCATTGTTTGTGATTCCGCACCGGAAATCAAGGAAGAAGCAGTTGAAATAAAAGAAGAATCCGAACCTGAAATCGGCAAAACAGTCGAAATTCAGGCAGACATTGCTCCTGTTTCTGATTCTCCGATTGAGACCGCAGAAGGAATTGAAGATGTTTATGATGAGGAAACAACCCAGGAGCTTTCAGAGGTTATTCCGTCAGAAACATTCAGCGCCGATTTTGAGACACTGGCTGCAACAGAGGGCTTAATCAAAACAGAAGATACAAGCAAGTATATTTTATTAGACACAGGTGATGTGCTCCCACAGGGCGCAGAAGAAAATTCTGTTAACACAGAAACGCTTCCTACGCTTTACATAAACCAGACTTTGCGTTCCGGTCAGACAGTGAGCTACGAAGGCAACATTCTGATTATCGGCGACGCTCACCCGGGCAGTGAAATCGTTGCAACAGGCGACATTACAGTCTGGGGTATTTTAGGCGGTATTGCTCATGCCGGTTCTATGGGGAATGTTACATCAAAAGTAAGAGCGCTCAAGCTGAACGCAATCCAGCTCAGAATTGCAGGGTTGTACGCAAGACGCAACGACACTTTGAACGTACCTTATGTGCAGAAAACAAACGAGTTTACCCCTGAGGAAGCTCAAATTGAAGATGGAAAAATAGTTATTTATAAAAAGTTAAGGAGAGATTAATGGCTGGTCGAGTTATAGTAATCACATCCGGCAAAGGCGGAGTCGGAAAAACAACTACAAGTGCAAACATTGGTACTGCGCTTGCTAAATCCGGATACAAAGTAGTCCTTATCGACACAGATTTGGGATTAAGAAATTTAGACCTGCTTTTAGGTCTTGAAAACCGTATTGTATACACAATTGTTGACGTAATCGAAGAACGCTGCAAACTTAAACAAGCGCTTGTTAAGGACAAAAAGAATCCTAATCTCTCGCTTCTTGCTGCGGCTCAGACAAGAGACAAAACTGCAGTTAATGCAGAGCAGCTCAAAGAAATCTGCGACACATTAAAAGAAGAAAACGATTTTGTTCTTGTTGACTGTCCGGCAGGTATTGAGCAGGGTTTCCAGAACGCTGTAGCAGGTGCTTCTGAAGCAATCGTTGTTACAACTCCTGAAATGTCAGCAATCAGAGACGCAGACAGAATTATCGGGCTTTTGGAAGCAAAGGAAGAAATCACAAGCTACAGACTTCTTCTAAACAGGGTTCGTCCAAACTTAATCAAATCTAACGAGATGATGAGCGTGGACGATGTTGTTGAAATCTTGTCTTGCCAGCTTGTTGGTATTATTCCGGAAGACACAGGAATCATTACTTCTACAAACAAGGGCGAGCCGATTGTAAACGACGAAAACGCGCTTGCTGGTAAGGCTTACAGAAACGTTGCCCAAAGAATCTTAGGCGAGGAAGTTCCGTTCCTGGATTTGGATGAGCCGAAAGGATTTGTTGCAAAGATAAAAAATGCGTTTGCAAAACTGAAAGCGAAGGTGTAGAATGGGGCTTTTCTCAGATATTTATAATACGGTCGCAAAATTTTTCCGGCCTCAGGAAGAGGAGACGGGTGACCAATCAAAATCTGTTGCAACAAACAGGCTTAAGCTTGTTTTGATGCAGGACAGAACAAATCTTACGCCAAGAATCCTCGAGCAGATGCGCGGTGAGCTTATCGACTTGCTTTCACGCTATGTTGAGATGGACAAGGAGCTACTTGAACTCAATTTTGAACAGGAAGGTGATCAGGTTGCTTTAATGCTTTCAATCCCTGTAATCCGTGCAAAAGACGAAGAAGAAATTGAGGAGGCTTTGAAAGCCGGGGCTCAGGAAGAATCCGAAGAAGTTGAAGAAGATGCGGAAAACGAGCAAGAAGAGGCTGAAGAAGCGCAGGAAGACAATTCCCAGCTTGTCTCAACTCCGGAGGAGATGAATACTTCAAAGCCGGACACGGAAGAGCAAAAAGAAGAGTGTCATAGCGAAGGTTAATAAAATAAAAAAGGAAGGTTTTAAACCTTCCTTTTTTATTAAACCGCCAGCTCAATCACAAACTCGCACCCGCCATCCGACACAACCGAAACCTTGCCACCATGCAGCTCCACAATGTTCTTAACAATCGCAAGCCCTAGCCCTGTTCCACCCAAATCGCGGCTGCGCGCTTTATCCACACGGTAAAAACGCTCAAACAGGCGCCCGAGATGCTCTTCCGGGATCCCGACTCCGTAATCCTTCACGCGGATTTCGATTGAACCCTCTCTTTTTGCTGTGCTTATATCTATAGTTTTTGATTTGCTGTACCTGATTGCATTCATCACAAGGTTTGTAACAGCCTGTTCAATAAGATAACTGTTGCCATTATATTCAATCTCTTCAAGGTTTGTGCGGATTTCGATATCCCCTTTTGAAGCCGAACAAATTGAAACACTGTTCAGGATTGAGTTTGAAAGATTAAATGGCTTAAATTCTTTGTCATCCTTTATCTGAAGCATTTCAATATGAGAAAGGCTTAGAATGTCCTGAATCAACGAGTTTAGTCGATTTGCCTGCTTGGATAAAATGTTTAGACATTTTATTGTTGCAGGATTATTATTCTCCCGCTGCTCTTCCAGAATCTCCACAGAGGAAAGGATTCCGGTAAGCGGGGTTTTGATTTCATGAGAAATATTGGTGATGAACTCGCTCCTGAAAGATTCGAGTTTCTGCATATCACTAATTTGTTTCTTAAGCCGCTTTGCCATCTTGTCAATTGCACACGAAAGCTCAAACAGTATTCCGCCGTTCGGTATGAAAATGTCTGTATCCATATCACCGGAAGCAATTTTTACAGCGCTGTTTTGAAGCTTGTTGAACGGTATATGTATCCGCATGAAAATGTACACAGCAAGATAAAAAAGAATAATTGCCCCGATTATAACACTTGCAATTATGTATTTCTCAAACTTTATAAGCGCAGAACTTATGTCGTTTGTCGCCGTGGAGATACTTAAAATATAAAACTTGCCATCAACACTAAGCGGGATTGAGTGGTACAGAATATGAGTCTTGAGCTCTTTGTTGTACTGAATGAAAGTCTCTTCCTCACCATCAAGCGCACTTGCAATATCAGGCCGCTCATATTCTCCTGAACTTCCTATGCTTTCTCCTGCAAGCTTTCTGTCCCTGTCGCTTACTGAAATTCTGGAATCGCTGTCCTTGAAGAGCGAACAGTATTCTTCAAGCTCGCTTATGTTTCCGTCTCTTAGAATCGGCTTCACCGCCCAGCTTACCTGCTTTGCAAGAGCTGTGATTTCCTGTCGCTCTTCGTGCAGATACACCGAATGAAATTGCTCAAGCTGTATGCTGGATAATATTGTAAGGCCTGTTATAATAAATGCCACCAGCAGAATTATTAGTAACAAAATCTTGTCACGTTTTTTCATGATAAACCCTTAAACCGGTACCCGACTCCGCGCACAGTTTCAATGTTGGAGCCAAAGTCACCCAGCTTCTTTCTAAGATTAACTATCTGAACATCAATTGCCCTCTGGGTTGTTTCAAACCCGTCATCGCCCCTCAACATGGAGATTAGCTCCAAACGTGAATAAACCCGCCCGGGACGCTTTGCAAAAGCGGTGATAATTTCAAACTCGCTGTAGGTAAGCTCTAAAGCTTCGCCATCCAGAAAAACCGAATGCTCGTTTATGTTGATTACAAGCTCTTTGTATTTTATTAAAACCTCTTTTGCGCAATCCCTTAACCGCGCTTTTATCCTTGCTACCAGAACCTTGTTGCTAAAAGGTTTCGTTATATAATCATCCGCACCAAGCTCAAGCCCTGTTACAATATCATGCTCTGTGCTCTTTGCAGTCAGTATAATTATTGGAATCTTTGAGGTCTTTTCGTTGCACTTTAATTCCTTGCAAACCCCGAGCCCGTCAACTTCCGGAAGCATTAAATCAAGCAAAACCATATCCGGAGCCCAGTCTGTTGCCATTTGGATGGCACTTTTACCGTCGTGTACTGATTTTATATTGCTAAACCCGTTTGATGAAAGCGTCATTTCTATAAGGTCGCAAATGTCTACTTCATCATCCACTATCAAAATTTTACTATTTGCCATAACTCTATCTTACATTAAAATTGTTAGAATTATGTTAACAAAAGCTATGCCTCTTCTTTTTTCAAATTCTTAAGCAGCAAAATCAACGGAATAATGATAACACTTGCCACCGCAAACACCCTGAACGCGTCAATAAACGCTGCAAGGTTAGCCTGCTGCATCAAAAGCTGATAAGCAGTGTGCTGCCCCATGTAAGTCGCTGTGTGCGGATCAACTGTGGACATAAACGCACTTGAGTACGCCTGAATCCTCTCTGAATAAGTCTGGGCAGTGTCAGTAAGATGCTGGATAAGCATGTATTGGTGCTTCTGCGCCCCTCTTGAAAGCAAGGTCGCAACAATCGAGGTCCCGAAAGCACCACCAATGTTCTTCAACAGGTTTTGAAGCCCGCTCGCGTTTGTCATCTGGTCGTTCCTGATTGTTGCAACAGACAGCGTAATAATCGGAATCATTGCCAAACCTAATCCAACCCCGAATAAGAAATTCGGAACGGCAATATTCATTGTTGAAAACTCTAGGTTCAAACCTCCGAGCATCCAGCTTCCTGCACCAATGCAACCAAGACCTATCATGACCAGGATTCTGTTGTCAATTAGGTTTGCAAGCGACGCACAAAGCACCATCGCAAGCAGAGCTCCTAATCCGCGAGGCATCATTGAAAGCCCGCTCTTATAAGCATCATAGCCCATGAGCGATTGCAGGAATTGCGGAAGAATCGCAAGCGATGCCAATAATACAGCCTGCATTACAATCTGCACAAGCGTACCGATTAAATAGTTTTTATCCTTAAACACTGATAAATCAACCAGCGCTTCCTTGTTTTTTATCTGCGAAATCAAAAACGCCAGCCCTGTTATGCAAGATAGAGCTGAAAGCCAGCATATCCACGGCGCATTAAACCAGTCTGCGTTGTTACCTTTGTCAAGCACAATCTGCAAAGTCAAAAGCCAGATTGTAAGCGTGAAGAACCCGAAGGCGTCAGTCTTAACCCCTTTTTGCTTCTGAGCATAAGGAGGGTCGTAAATGAATGTCTTGGATAAGAATACAGCAATAACACCAATCGGAATGTTGATAAAATAAATAAACGGCCATGACCAGTTTTCTGTAATCCACCCGCCGAGTACCGGCCCGATAATAGGCGCGATTACGATTACAAGCCCGAACATTGCCATTGCCTTCCCCCGCTCAGTCGGCTTGAAGTTCTCAAGCAAAATAGCCTGTGAAATCGGAAGCAGACCGCCGCCTCCAATGCCTTGCAGGATACGGGAAAGCACCATCTGTTCAAGGTTTCTGGAAAGCCCGCAAAGCGCAGAAGCGATTGTGAAAAGAATTATCGAGAATATAAAAAAGTTCTTACGCCCCATAACCTTGCTGAACCAGCCAACCATCGGGATTACGATACCGCTCGCAATCAGGTAGAAAGTCAGAATCCACATAGACTCTTCCCTGCTTACCGAAAAACTCCCAGCCATGTGAGGAAGCGCAACGTTCGCAATTGTTTCGTCCAGAACGAACATGAAAGCCGCTGCCATTGTTGGCAAACACGCAAGCCAAGGGTTAATTTTTTGCTCTTCTACATTTTCCGCCATAATCTTTTCCTATTTTTGTATAAAGAAATCGTATCACACCAGTGTTGCAAATGCAACATGTTGCCACTACAACAGATTGCGTATTTATGTTGACTTTCTGAAAAAGTTCCTTATAAAGATATTGACTACACTAATCGGATGATTTTATAAAGTTTTACTCAAGCGATTATACTAATTATCCGATTACACAAATAAAAGAGGTACAACTATGCAAATCAACGGCGGTGTAAGATTCTGTGAACAGGGGATGAAATCCTCAATCAGGGCAATGCACGTACAGAGCGAAATCTTAGGAATGATTAACGAAAACGTTGCAGGCTTTGACAAAGTCGGGTTCCAAAGACGCGAACCAGTGGTTTCGTCTTTTAGCGAATACATCGGTGTACACGGACTTTCAAGTACTGTAGACGACCAGGTTGGGCGTATTATGGTCTCAAGAAATCCGCTTGATATTACCATGGCAAACAAAGGCTACTTCCAGATACAGACTCCGGAAGGGGTTAAACTTACACGCGACGGGCGTTTTAAACTTGACAGGTACGGAAATCTGTTGAACCTTGAAGACTGCCCTGTGCTATCTGATGCCGGAATGCCGATAAAGTTGCCGATTGTGCCTGATAACCCTAAAGAGGTTTTTGTTAATTCAAAAGGTATGGTGAGCGTTTATGATAAGGGCTCAAACGAGCTTTTGCAGGCAGGATACCTCGGAATAGTAGACGCAAACGGTATGGCGGTTATAAATCCTGACGTAAAACAGGGGTATAACGAGCATTCTAACGTTACTATTCAGAACGAGTTTCTCTCAATCAAGCCGGTTGTGAGGAATTTTGAAGCAAACAGGCAGATATTTCTGCTTGAGAGCTCCAACTTACAAAAAGTTATAAGCCAACTGGGCTCTGCAAACTAGGAGATTTAAACTATGTATAACATGCAAGCAGTAGTGAGAAAAAGTATAAACAATGCAACTATGCAGTTTGAGAAGCTCGGCTATGTAGCAAACAACCTTGCAAACTACAACACCGCGGCTTACAAGACATCACGCTTTGAGCAAATGCTTAGAGAAGATGGTTACGTTGACGGCGCAATCAGAACAAACGCGTTGCAGGGCTCAATCAGAATCAGCAAAAACCCTTATGACATTGCAATAAGCGGTGAGGGTTATATTCCGGTTGTATCACCTGATGGCGAAATCCAGTACACAAGAGACGGGGCATTAAAGCGCGGTCAAAACGGGTATCTTGTAACGGTTGATGACTGGATGGTTGGTGACGGGATTAAGATTCCGGCTAATTCGTACAAGTTTGAAATCAGACCGAACGGCGATGTTATGAACTACGACAATGTAGGTTCTCTGCCTGAAAAAATCGGTACGATTCCGATTGTGCAGTTTGAATGTCCGGAAGCTCTGGAGCAGGGTCACAACAACAAGATGGTTTATAACGACGAGTCTGGTGCACCAAAGATTATCAAGGACAGTGAAAACATCAGGCAGTACGCTACCGAGGTTTCAAACACAAATGTTTATGACGAGCTTAATGATTTGATGAGGCTCAACACTTCAATGATTGCGAGTATGAACCTTATGAAGGTTGCAGACGATATGTACAACAAGGCGATTAACATCAGAGAATAGGATAACTTAAAATGACATTCACAAGTTTAGATTCAATCGGCAAGACAAATTTAATGTTGGATTTGATTTCCCAGAAGCAGCGGGCTTTGGGTTCTAACGTTGCAAACGTGGACACGCCCGGTTACGTAAGGCGCGACATTGATTTTTCGCAGTATCTGGGGACAATGAACAGCCCTCTTGAGACTAAGCTTTCAACAGCTCTCGGGCCTTCAGGAATAATGGAAGACCGCCAGAGGCAGGAAATTGACATTGCAGAGGAGTTAACCGAGATGCAAAAGAACTCGCTTCTCTACACAATGGCGACGAGAAGAATGTCAAACATTATCACAGAGATGAAAACAGTTATCAACGTAGGAAAGTAGGCTTATCATGAGTTTAATGGAATCAATAAATATCGGCTCACACGCATTAAAAGCGCATGGCTTAAGATTAGATATCCACGCAAAGAACATCGCAAACATTGACACGCCGAACTACGTGCGCCGGATACCGGTTTTGAACGCGTCAGAAGACATATCCTTCCACGGACTGATGAACGCAATGAAGGAAGATGTTTTTGGCTGCGGAACGCTTCCTTACCTTCAGGGCGGTGTAACTTTTAACGGCTGTGTAGAAGACCCGACACCGGGTGAGCGTATCTATTCACCGGGGCACCCGGACGCTGATGCTAACGGCTATATCCGCTCTTCAAACGTAAACGCAATGGTGGACATGGCTGATGCGATTATGGCACAGCGTGCTTACGAAGCCAACCTCGCGCTTGTAAACATTTCCAAATCAATGGCAGCAAAAGCTGTTGAAATCGGAAGGTAGCGCTACTTTTTCAGGGCTTTGATTTGTTTTGCCCTGTCAACTATTGCTTTGTAGGAATCCTGTATGCGAAGCATCCTGTTTTTGGCAAGCTCAATGACTTTTACGCTCAAAAAGCTTGTTCCACCCCATAATACTGTTCCTACAGCATCTTTAGAATATGCGTTAAGTCCTGCCATCGGAAGGCTTACTCCCAAGCTAAAGAGGCCTTTTCTTAAGTTTTTCTGATGAAATTTATACTGCCTGTTTATTGCGTTACCTTTTATTATCATTTAGAATCTCCTTCTTTATAATAGAAAAACAGAAAATAAATTTTTTTGCTAGTATAATATAAAAAGGACACGGAGTTTATTATGTTTGAAGAGTTTAATGAAGTTATATGCCTCGGGCTTGGAGGCTCATATTCGGAAATCGCTAAGGACAAGCTGTTTAAGGCGTATGATTTGTACCTTTATCAGCGTTCCCTAAATTCCATCAAGGAATGCATTGATTATGTTGACGAAAACTGCAACGCGATTGCGGTGCTGCCAGTGGAGACGACTTACAAGGGTATAATAAGAGAGACAATTGATAACCTGATTCAGACCAAGAACCAGAATATCAAGATTCTTGCAGAAACAATCATTCCGGTAAACGACTGCATTCTTTCCAAAACAACCGAATTTTACAGCCTGTGCGGTTTGATTGCAAACCCGAACGCACTTGCAAAAAGCAAAAACTTTGTCAGAGACGAGATGCCAAGGCAGCTCAATATTGTTATTGCAGAAAATATGGATGAATCTGCAAGGCTTTTGAACAACTATAACCTGACTTATTCAATAATCGGCACGCATAAGACTGCTGATATTTACAACCTGAATGTTCTTAAGGAACACATTGAAGATGACAAAGACAACAAACGCAGGTTTATTGTTATAGGAGACGCCGACACAAAGCCGACAGGCAAAGACAAAACAAGTATTGTTCTTTTCTTAAACGACAGGCAAGGTGCGCTTCTTGACATTGTTCAGGTGTTTGTAAAATACCACATCAATATCACCCAGATTAATTCAAAAATGATGAACAACAACGCGGAAGAGCAGGCTGTGTTTATTGATTTTGACGGGCACAAGGACGACGAGCTTATCTGCAAGCTAATAAGCGAACTTGAGCCGGTCAGCAAAAGCGTGAGAGTTATCGGGTCGTACGCAAAATTCTAAGCATGCCGGCATTCGCGTAATTTTTGCTGCGCTTTGAATATAAAAAGCTTTATTGTCGAATAGTATCCGGCTGCAAGCACGATTGACGCAGTAATCCATGCAATCGGCCCTGCGTAGAAGACCCCGAAGTAGCCAATCTTTACCGCAAGATAAACCGCTGCAAAAGCACGCATCAAAAGTTCTCCAATTGAGGCAATGAGCGGGATAACAGCTCTGCCCAGACCTTGAAGCGCGTTTCTGTAGATAAAAATCTGGGCTAGAAAGAAGTAAAATATGGAGCTGATAAACAGGTAGCTGTGCGCAATTTCAACAACATTATCGTTTCCGGAGCCCACAAAAATCCTTACGAAGAATCCGCCCCAGAAGTGCATAATAAACGCCATAAAGAGGCTTAGCCCGATATTTATGAGCGACGCTTTCTTCACGCCGAACCTGATTCTTGAAAAATTACCCGCGCCGAAGTTTTGCGCAACAAAAGCTGCCAGAGCAACCCCGAACGAAATCATCGGAAGGGTCGCCATCTGCTCGATTCTAAGGGCTGCTGTAAACGCTGCAATAACGTCAGAGCCGAAAGAGTTGCAAACACTCTGGATAATAAGGATTCCCGCGCCCAGAATCGCAAACTGCACCGCCATCGGCGCTCCCACGCGCAGGTGTTCGAGTGCAAATTGGCAATCCTGTTTCCAGTCAAAAACCCAGTCAGATTTTTTCAAGTGGAGAATAGGAAAATATTTCTTCACGTACAAAAGGCAAAGTACAATCGAGATTGCTTGAGAGAGAATAACCGCAACCGCAGAGCCTGGCACACCCCAGTTGAATTTCAGGATAAACAGAAGCGCTAAGAAGATATTTAAAATTGATGCAATAATCAGGCAATAGAGCGGTGTCATGCTATCCCCGAGTGCGCGGATTATGCTTGCAAGCAGGTTATAGAAGTTGACTGTTATGAGTCCGAAGACAACTATCTGGATGTAGTAGTATGCGTCCTTATAAATTTCCTGAGGCACATTCATGAGAAACAGAATTTGGTTCATAAAAACAGCG
Organism: uncultured Candidatus Melainabacteria bacterium; assembly: GCA_949902595.1. Classification (GTDB taxonomy): domain Bacteria; phylum Cyanobacteriota; class Vampirovibrionia; order Gastranaerophilales; family Gastranaerophilaceae; genus CAG-196. The sequence goes on from CATLDC010000012.1 coordinate 51,557, forward strand.
CAAACAATCGAGAACACAATAGTAAACACGGAGCTTAGGATTGTGGACATTGTAACAGAGCGTCTCACGCCAACATAGTCTTTAGCCCCGAATCTTTGGCCTGTAATCACCGAAAACCCGTTTGTGAGCCCGACCACAATAAACATAATAAGAAAGAACAGTGGTGACACCGCGCCAACAGCAGCAAGTGCGTCCATTCCGAGGGTTCTACCCACGATAATAATATCTGCTATGTTATAAAACTGCTGGAAAATATTCCCGATTAAGAGCGGGATTGAAAACAGCAGCATTAACTTTAGCGGCGCACCTTTTGTAAGGTCGTTTATCATTTCGGCTTCTCCTCAAATACAATTATATCAGAAATTTTTTAATATATAATAAGTAAGAAGGAGAGAATTATGACAGAAATTAAACTAAAAGGACTTGATAAAGACGGCACTGAAAAAGAATACGCGCTAAGTGATTTTAAAGGTGAAAGAGTTGTACTCTATTTCTACCCCAAGGACAACACATTAGGCTGTACCCAGGAAGCATGCAACTTTAGAGACAACATTAACCGCCTCACTTCAAAAGCTGTTGTGATTGGTGTGAGTCCTGACAGCATAAAGAGTCATCAAAAATTCAGGGAAAAACAGGATTTAAATTTCGTGCTTCTTTCTGATATGGAGCATGCACTTTCAGAGCAATTCGGGGTGTGGAAAGAAAAATCCATGTACGGCAGAAAGTATATGGGAATCGAGCGTTCAACATTTGTACTTGATAAAAATGGAAACTCTGAAAAAGAATGGCGAAAAGTTAAAGTCACAGGACATGTTGATGAGGTGCTTGAATATCTTTCTTCCACATAAAATAAAAATAAACCGCAAGAATAAAGTAAACAGCCCACATGATAACAGTGGAGTAAACTTTTTCCCCGCTTAGTGCAATATTCAGCCACATAATTAGCGACAACCCGTTAACTACCATCCACACAACCCACTGCTCAATACAGCGTTTGACCGTAAGATACATGCCGGCAACAGAAAAAACTGTTGTAACTCCGTCAATATAAGGACTTTTGTCGTTGAAATACATAAGCGCCGAAATCAAAGCGCAGCTTGCAAGCAGGGTAATAATTACAAGCCTGATTCGCTCCCGGTTGTTTAGCGAAGTCTTAATAATTTCGTATTTATCCTGTCTCAAATTCTTTCGCCACTGGAAAAACCCAAGAGTCTGCATCGGGATATAATACCCCATATAAAGAACCAGATTTCCCCAGAGCGCGTTTGCAAAAGCAAGGTATGAGTAAAACCCTGAGCCTGTCACGCCGAACAGGTAACAGATTGGATTTCCTTTGCCGGCAAGAACTGTGTAAGTTATTCCGCAAATAGCTGAAATTACCGCAACAGGGCTGTCTTTTGAGATAAGAGCATTAACAATTATGATAAAAAGCACTGCTACCATTGCTGCAATCTCAAATTTTTTCCAGTTATTTGGTTTAATAATCCTCATATTTATGTTATCTAATAAAAATAGATGAAAGTAAATTCAAACAGGGATATCTCATTCAAAGGATTTTATAACAACAGGGCTCTTAAAAAGGGACTGGAATTTGCTGCCAACAACGGCACGCTATTTGCTGCGTCCACAACCCTCGCCCTCTCTCTGTTTGCGCGCCCTGCTTCTATCTGGCTCGCGCCGCAGGTGGATAAGGAAAACAAAAAAGTCGCCTGTGCTAAGTCAATTTCTTCAAGCGGTATCGAGTTTGCAATTTCGCTTTTGGCTTCGATTCCAATAGCAAACGCTGTTAACAAGATAGAAAAAAAGCCGCAAAAGTATTTGAAACCGGATACAATAAAGAACTTAAAAACCGGCTCAAAACAGCTTGCAGAGTCAAAAACTTTTTCCTTTGCAGCCCAGATGTTTAAGCTGGGGCTGAAAACCCTGCTTGCTGTTCCCAAGGCTGTCTTAACCTGCGCCTGCCTTCCGGTTGTTATGCAAAAAGTCTTTCAGGCTCAAAAGCCTGAACCCGATAAAAAAGCCAGAGCCCTTGTTTTTCAAGGACGAGGAAACGAGAGAATCGCCAGAAACATAGGAAAAGTGCTCGATAAACCAGAGGTGCAGAAGTTTTCTGAAAGGTTCAAAGATTCAAATTTCCCGATGCACATAATTGCGCTTACCGATGCTCTTACAACTGCAACTTTTATGCATCAGACCTCCAAATCAAAAAAAATAGACGAAAAAAGAAAAAAGCCTCTTATGTTTTATGCAGGAATATCAACCGCTCTAAGTATCGGCTGTGGCTATGTAGTCGACAAACTTTTTGATAAGCCCACAGAAAAATTTATCAAAAAGTTCCGGGAAGCAAACAAGGGTATGCCAAACCTTGAAAAACAGGTCGAAGGGATAAAGATTGCAAAGCCTATTTTGCTTGTGGGTGGGATTTATTATATTGTAATCCCGTTTATATCCACATTTCTGGCAGAGTTTGCAGATAAGAATACAAAAAAATAACGGACACTTTATCAAAAGTGTCCGTCCTAAGTTTATTTAGATTCAAGCTTCTCGATTCGTTTGAGTAATTCAGTATTCTGTTTCTCAAGCTCATCAATTCTTTTTTCCTGTCTTTTATACCGTATGTCCAGCTCTTTAACCGCGTTGATTACAGCATAGAACATGTCTTCCATCCTGATTGTAAGATACCCGTCATCTGCTTTGGTTACAGCGTTTGGGAAAACTTTCTGCAAATCCTGAGCAATAACGCCGACATGAGGAGTTTTGGCTTCGTCTTTTTTGAAGGTGTAGTGGTAGAAGTCGAGTTTTTTGAGCGCTTCTAAACCGTCGGTGTATTTTTTACTAATATTTTTTAATCGTTTATCTGATTTTTGATAGCTAAAACTCAGGTAACCTACACGTCCGGTTCCAGCCTCCCACGCAAGCATAGCCAAATCTTTTGAGTGAGGCGCATTACTCAATCTGATAATATCTCCATTGCCTGTTGATTCTCTTAAATATACGGAACTTCCTCGCGAACCGTGTCCCCAGCCTAAAATGGTGTTTCCTTCTACAATCAGATTTCCCGGAATATATACTGTATCACCAGACATACCAAGCACAATCTGGTCTGTATGACTTGTCTGTGCGCCAGAACCTATAGCTGTAGAGCCACGGTGTGACGCAACAGCATTGTAACCAAGAGCAAGAGAGTGAGTCCCACTGGTTGCCTGTGCATTGTAGCCCAGTGCAATGTTACCCTGATTGGAAGCTTTTGCCTGATTTCCAATTGCAATGCTCTGCCCCTCTGAAGAGCTTGCATTGTCCCCGATAGAAATTCCGCTAGAACCGCTTGCAGAAGCACCTGTACCTAATGCAACGGCATGGCTACCGGTTGCCTGGGTTACTTTTCCTCCTGCACCTGTATAGACATCTGTTCCGCCGATTGCAACGCTCCAGGTACCGCTTGCTTTGGAGTCAGAGCCGATGGAGATGGAGTTGCGTCCGGAGGCATTT
>CATLDC010000013.1 GCA_949902595.1 uncultured Candidatus Melainabacteria bacterium
CGTATTTAAAGGTTTCATTGACTGTTGATTGGGAGGCGGCGACATTGGAGACCGGGGTGGTGAGGACGGCCGGGTTAAAGGAGTCGGAGGGGTTAGTGGAGCCGGTTCCGCGGGTAAACAGGAAGTACCCGCCGTCGCCGAGGTTATCGTACTGGTTTTGGTTATCGTAGGAGACGGTGTATTTATATATAGGGGTATAGGCTACTTCTTTTACGGTGGTGGAGACATTGTTTTTGAGCCCGGGTTCGGCGAAGTAGATGGCGGTGAAGTCGCGGCCGGCATCGGAGGTCAGGTGCAGGTTTGAGACATTGAGGGTGCCGGTGTGGGTGCCGTAGGTTGGGGAGGTGAGGCGGTCCATGGTTTTGGAGGAGAGGTCGACGTCCACGGAAAGGTTGGTATTGCCTGTGAGGGTAAAGGAGTTGAGGGAGGAGAGGCCGGTTTGGTTATTGATCATATTGAGGTGGCCGGAGTTGAGGGTAAGGTTATTGTGGTCGAGGACGTTATCGCGGGTGGCGAGGTGGAGGGTGGTATTGGAGAGGGTGATATTGGCGCTGCCGGGGAGGTCGGGGTTAAAGGAGTCTGCTTCGACGGTGTTGTTGAGGATGATGGTGCCGCTCGGGTCGCCAGTGAGGTGGAGGGAGTAGTTTAATCTTACAACTGAATCAGAGGAAGAATCATAGTCTTCAGGATGATGTGAAACACCGCTGATTTTATCGTTTATTATAATTTTACCATTATTTCTTGCTATTAAGTTTACAGAGCCAACTGTATAATAATCTTTTTGAAGGTCCCAATCTTCAACATGTTTAGCACCGACATATATGGCATTTGAAACTTTTTCACCGCCGGTTATCTGCACATAATTACCACTAAATCTGGAAACAGCATTGTCTGCTATAATATTAAATTGTTTAGAATTCGTATATATAGCACCGCCCAAAGCTTTATATGGTGATTCAGCATAGTTATTTATAAAATTAGAGTTAATAATACCACCTATAAGATTATTAGAAGAGTCTCTTGTTCCAATAAATTTTTCATTATAAATAGCTCCGCCTAAGGCTTGACCGTTAGATACAGAAGCATGATTTTCTATAAAATCACCGGTGATGTCGCCAATAAAATTTAAATTATAAATAGCACCCCCAGCAACATAAGCATCCCAAGCGGGTTCAAACGCGTAATTTTTAATAAAGTTACCTGTTATATTACCAATGATTCCGGAGGAATTATCGATTGCACCCCCTGTTCTTAAGGCATGATTTCCTAGAAAATCTCCTGCTATATTCTTAATATGTGAATCAGCACCATTAAGAATCGCACCACCACTTTGGGAATAATTACCGATAAAATCGCCTGTTATATTACCCATTCTGACATAGGCACAGTTGTAGATAGCTCCACCAGCAGTGTCGGAATAATTACCGATAAAATCACCTGTTATATCTCCAATTTGACTTGAATAATTCTCTATTGCACCACCTACATGGTTAGAATAATTACCTATGAAATTAGCAGTTACATTGCCTATAACTCCATTATTGAGAATCGCGCCACCACTATCAACAGAATGATTTCCGATAAAATATCCTGTTATGCTGTCTATATTTCCACCATTATAGATTGCACCACCTGCTCCATAAATTCCTCGATTTGGATCAGATACATAATTACCAATAAAATTACCATTTATATTATGAATAGTTCCGTTGTTATAAACAGCACCGCCTTTCACATCAAAACCATATGTTACAGCATAGTTTCCGACAAAGTCAGATACTATATTGTCTATAGTTCCTCTATTAATAATCGCTCCACCAAGAGCATCTGAAGATGAAGAGGTATAATTTCCAATATAATTGCCTAATAAATCCCCATAATTTTTATTGGAACTAGCATCTAAACGATTTGATAAATCAGAATCCTCGTAAAAATAATTTATCGTTGTTTTGCCATCCGCAGAAGTTCCAATTTCTGTAAAGTTAAGATTATTATTTTTATCGAGAACCCACTCGTAGTTTTTTATCTTAGAACCATCTCCATACGAGGTTTGCTTTAAATCAACACGGTAGTACTGCGGAACAAATTTGTTTGCCTCCATATCAAACTCATATTTTGTGATAGTGTTTTCGCCTTTTTCTGTCACTGGTACAAGATTATATCCTTGAGCCGCATAAGCTTGAGAGCTAAGAAAAATCATACCGGCAAAAGCAGCAGCTAATATTAATTTACAGCCTTTATACATCACAAAATATCCTCATACAATTCCGTATATCTTTTTAATTCCACATTTTTAAAATTTAATAACGCTTTTCGAGAGAAACTATTACAATAATTTACAAATCACAGAAGGAAGTGGTTGCTTTTGCTTAAGATTTTTTTTGTGATAAACTAACTGTATTATGAAAAGGAAACCAATTATTGCAATCGTGGGTCGCCCGAATGTCGGCAAATCCACCTTCGTTAACAGATTAGTCGGAAAGCGCCAGTCAATCGTAGACGACCAGCCGGGAGTCACACGTGACAGAATTTATTTTGATGTGGAATGGCTCAACAAGCAGTTCACAGTTATTGACACAGGCGGAATCGTTCCGGGTGATGAGGACGAAATAATGGTTTCCATCTACGACCAGGCAAAGATTGCCTGCGAGGAAGCTGACAAAATCATATTCATTGTTGACGGTATCGAGGGCGCAACCCCTGTTGACATGGACATTGCAAACATCTTAAGGCAGTCTGGCAAGCAGGTTTTTCTTGCGGTGAACAAAGTTGATTCGCACAACCAGATTACGATGCTTAGTGATTTCTACTCGCTTGCAATCGGAGAGCCTATTGCAATATCAGCGCTTCACGGTTCAGGAGGAGTCGGCGACCTTTTAGAAGAAGTTACTTCTGATCTTGAAGAGGATGAAAACATAGAAGAAGACACCACAATCAAGATTGCGATTGTAGGGCGTCCAAACGCTGGCAAGTCTTCGATTGTAAACGCGCTTCTCGGAGAAAAACGCGTCATTGTATCAGACATTTCAGGCACAACCCGTGACAGCATTGACTCTCGTTTAACATACAACGAGCAGGATTTTGTAATCATTGACACAGCCGGCATAAGAAAAAAGGCAAAGGTTGATTACGGTGTAGAAAAATTCGCGGTAGACAGGGCAATACGTTCGATTCGCGAGTGTGATGTTGCTCTTATGGTAATTGACGCAACAGAGGCAATAAACGGGATTTCCGATCAGGACAAGAAGATTGCTTCAATAATTACGGACGCAGGCAAGGGTATGGTAATTGCAATCAACAAGTGGGATTTAGTTGAGGACAAGAAGTCAAACACAATCAACAAGTTTGAGCAAAAAATCGCGCACGAGATTCCGTTCCTTGATTACGTGCCAAAGATTTACATAAGTGCTGTTACCCACCAGAGGTTGAACCAGATTTTCACCCGCGTAACAGAGGTTCAGGCAGAGCGCTCAAAGCGTGTATCAACAGGGCTTTTAAACAAGGTAGTAAACGAGGCTTACGCGCTCAATCCGCCGCAGACGATTCGCAACAAGCGGTTAAAAATTATGTACTCAACCCAGGCTGCGATTGAGCCGCCGACATTTATTCTGTTTGCCAACAACGAGGAGTTGTTAAAGGACCATTACAAGCGGTATTTAGAGAACAAGCTCAGAGAGGCGTTCGGATTCACGGGGACTCCGATAAGGATTTCGGTTAGAACCCGTTCTGAAAAGAAAAAGAGCCGTTAAGGCTCATGGAATTAAGAATAGTTGGAAGTATGAAAAAGATTTAATACAATTATTAAATCTAAAAAATTCTAAAAATACTATTGGTTATTTGGGCTATATAGAGTTTGCGGAAAACCTCCGTTTTTCTCGCAAACTCAGTGGAACGGTTTCAAGCCAGGTTGTGTGCTATCCCGCACACGACCTGGCTTTCACACACCGGAGGTCGGATGCAGAAAAAGTTCGAAAAACTGTCATTTTTCGAATTTTTCTGCATCCTCCTTAAGTTAACTTTTATTAACTTGTTCTTGCATATAAAACCCTCTCATGTTAGAATAAACCTGTTGGACTACCAAAAGTAAGCTTTTCAATGAGCGCAAATTAATTTGGCAAGCAACGAGTACTGGACAAGGGTGCCGGAAAGGGGCTGAGCCCTAGGGCGCTATCAAAGAACTAAAAGAGGTTCAAGAAAGGGTCGGGTCTAAGTCAAGGACTTAGCAATGGGGTGACAAACTACAGAAGACCTTAAAGAAACACCATTGTCCGCAAGAAAAAAGGATAAACAAATGAACACAGATCCAATAGCAGATATGCTAACAAGAATCAGAAACGCTAACGTTGTTTCTCATCCGTCAGTAGAAATGCCTTCTTCAAAATTGAAAGTTGCTTTAGCAAAAGTTTTGAAGTCTGAAGGTTTCATCACTGACTACTCTGAAAGGGCAGAAGGACACTTCAAGTACTTAACAATTGAGTTGAAGTATGACGAAGCTAACAAGCCTGTTATCACTAACTTGAAAAGAGTTTCCAAGCCTGGTTTAAGAAATTACTGCAAGGCTAAGAATCTTCCGCAGGTTTTAGGTGGTTTAGGCGTTGCAATCGTTTCAACAAGCAAAGGTTTATTGACTGACAGAAAAGCTAGAAAAGAAAACCTTGGCGGCGAAATTCTTTGCTACATTTATTAATGTTATAGCGGGTTCAATTGACAGAAAAGCCCGTTCACACAAAGTGGTGCCGAATTAGGTGTCACGCAACAAAAAGGAGAAAATTAATATGTCACGTATTGGTAAAAAGCCTATTGAAATTCCATCAGGCGTTGAAATTAAAATAGATGGAAATGTTATAACAGCAAAGGGTCCTAAAGGGACTGAATCAGTTACTTTCAGAGATGAAGTAAAGGTTTCTGTTGCTGATAACCACATTATCGTTGAGCCAAACTCTGACGATAGAAAAACCGGTGCTTTACACGGTTTGTTCAGAACACTTATTGCAAACGCTGTACATGGTGTTTCACAAGGGTTCGAAAAGAAATTAGAAATCGTTGGTGTTGGTTACCGTGCTAACATGGAAGGTTCTAACCTCAACATGGCGCTTGGTTACTCTCACCCTGTTCTTATTGTTCCTCCTGCAGGAGTTACCATTTCTGTAGAAGCTAACACTAAGATTTCAGTTAAGGGCTCTAACAAGCAGGCTGTAGGTGATGTTGCAGCGTTCATCAGAAGCAAACGTCCTCCTGAAGTTTACAAAGGAAAGGGTGTTAAGTACGAAGGTGAATACATCAGACGTAAAGCTGGTAAGGCTGGTAAAAAATAGTGCTACGCACGTAAGTATTTGGTCGGGTGACATTTGGTGGAACTACTGGATGGTATTGAGACTACTGGTCACCCTCAATGGTCAGATTACCGGCTGGAAGGCGCGATATAACAAAGCTCGTATGAACCCTTGATTGGTTATCAAGAAGGTTTGAGCAACTAGAAAGGAAAAACCAAAATGATTAAACAAGAAATTAGAAAACCAAAAGTACAAAAAAGACACCAGGCTTTGAGAGTTAAGTTGGCTGGTACAACTGAATTCCCAAGATTGGCTGTATATAGAAGCACAAAGCACATCTATGCACAATTGATTGATGACGAAAAACATGTAACAGTATGTTCTGCATCTTCAGTTGACAAAGACCTTAAAGAAAAGCTAGCTCACGGTGGCAACATCGAAGCTGCTAAGGTTGTTGGCGAAGCTATCGCTAAGAAAGCTCTTGCTAAAGGCGTTGAATGTGTTGTATTCGACAGAGGCGGATTCCTCTACCACGGTAGAGTTGCTGCTCTTGCTGATGCTGCTAGAGAAGCTGGCTTGATGTTCTAAGAAAACAAATTTAATCAAGGGCGTCGGACTTCGTCCGACGCCCTTGATTTTTATAAAAAATATACACTTTATCTGTTTTTCTGCTAAAATGTTCTTGTACAGTTATGTGCATGAGGGCTTATTTATGAGGACTAAAAAATTTTATATATCGTTGTTTGCACTTCTTATCTCGCTGTCAACAATTCAGGCAGAAGCAAAGATGACAAAGGAAGCGCACGCTCTTTATCAGCAAGCTTGCAGCTACGAGTACAAAAACGACTATAAAACAGCAATAAGCTTTATCCAAAAAGCCCTTGCAATAAACGGCGACGACGCAATGCTTTACACCAAGATTGCTGGCCTGTACTCTGATATCGGAAACTACGAAGACGCTCTGGGTGCTTACAAAAAAGCAATAAAGCTCCGCCCAAATGACGCATTTATCTACATCAGTATCGGAAACATTCTTCAAACAATGGGTGATTACGACAACGCGTACAACTCATTTACTCAAGCACAGCAGATTTATCCTGAATATAAGTACAATTACCTGAACCTTGCAAACATTGAGTATTTCAGAAGAAACTACAAAAACGCAATCGAGAATTACAACGCATTTTTAAGCGCTTACCCTGAGCATCAGGAAGCGAGCGAGAATCTGGCAAACGTATATTATGCTTCTAACGAGCCGGAAAAGGCTTGCGAATTGTATTCTACTGTTTACAAAAAGTACCCGTCAGCTTTCAAGGACTTTGCAAACTACGGGATGGCTTTGTACGACACAAAACAATTTCAGGCAGCGGCAGAAATGCTTCAAAAGGCTGTAGACGACAATCCGGAAGACGAAGCAATTCTTGCGAAGCTTGCTCTGTCTTACCAGAACATCAACGAGAACGAAAAATCGCTTGAGTATTTCCAGAAAGTCTTCGACCTGAATCCGAAGCTTGTGGCGTTAAAGTTTGACTACGCAAACCTGCTTGGAAACATGGACAAGAACACAGAAGCAATAGAGCAGTACAAAGAATACCTGACTGCTTTTCCGGATGACGCTGATGCGTACAGGAACTTAGGGCTTGTATACAAAAAGATTGATAACAACGATTTAGCGCTCTTCAATTTCGAAAAATCATACTCAAAGGATTCTTCAAATGTTGAGACAAAAAAAGAGCTTGCGCTTTGCTATCACAAAAAGCTCGATTATGTTAACGCGCTCAAGTACTACGATTTTGCGCTTAAATCAGAGCCTGACAACTTTGAGCTTCTTGCAAACAAGGCATTGACATTGCATGCAATGGACAATTACGTTGCGGCTATCGAGATTTACAAAGAGCTTTTAGACAAGCAGCCTAACGAAAGGCTTGCGCAGAATCTCACATCGGCTTCTATTGCTTACGGTTACAGCCTTTATGAGAAGCAGGATTACGGTCAGGCAATATTGTATTTTCAGGACGCGATTGACCTGAACGACAAGGAAGCGTCTGCGTTCTTCGGTTATGCGCTTGCAAACGACAAGATGGGCTGCACAGAGATTGCGCTTGCTAACTATGAAAAAGCGGTGTCGCTTGCGCCTTCTAATGTAGAGTACAATGTTGCGCTCAAGGATTTCAGGAGTGCGCACAAAACCGTTACCAAGCCGGAAGCACAGATAAAGGAGTCTGTACCGCAGGTTAACGAGCAGGCAATAACTTACGATTCGTTAATCAAGCAGGGTGATGAAGCTTACAAGCAGCAGAAATATGACGATGCCATTGATTTTTACACAAAGGCAGTAGTTTTTGTTCCGGACGACAAGGTAACAATGCTCAAGATTGCGAACCTTTACAAGCTTTTAGGCAACAACGCAAAGGCAGTAAGTTTTTACGACAAGATTCTGACAATAGATGCTTGTAATGTTGACGCGCATTTTAACAAGGGGTTAATCTTTGCGTCACAAAAGAACTTTGATGAGAGCATAAAGTGTTTTGAAAAGGTTATCAGCCTTTCGCCTAATTATCCTTACGCATACTACTCACTCGGGCTTGCGTACGAGCAAAAGGGCGAGATTGAAAAAGCTATTGAGTACTATTACTTGTACTCTGGCATTGAAACAGATGAAAAGATGTTAAACCTTGTTAATTCAAAAATCAAGCAGTTAGAAGAATAATGAAAAAATTTGGTTTATTACTTTTAATCTTGTTAACATTCTTTCTCTGCGCCTGCACATTTGAGCGCGGGATAATATTATTCAACACGCAGCCAATAACAAGAGAAAACGCACTTTCTAACCAGAAGGTTTTCGCCTCAGGAGAGCGTGTCTATTACCTTTTTATCGCGCCCAAGAAGATGAAGAATGAGTTTATAAGGGTTCAGGTATTCAAAATGACTCAGGACGCGCCCTGGGGCGGAAACGAGGTTGTAAGGTGCAAGGATTACCGGCTCATGCTTGATGAGAGATACTACCACACAAATTACTTTACCCTGCATGAATCCGGCAGGTATGTCATGCAAGTTTTTTCGCACGAGGATTTCCAGCACCCGCTTGCTTTAAACGATTTTTACGTTAAATAGTTCGGAGTAAAGATTAGCTCTTAGCCCTATAGACATGCAGGTAAAATTGTCATATAAAAATTATATAGACAATGCATTGAATTTTTAGTGTAACCCTAAACATGGAGATCAGACATGATACAACTTACAAAGCGTGAATCAGAAGTTATGAATCTCGTGGCTTCTGGATTAAATAATCAGGAAATATCAGACCAACTCTGTATATCAAACCACACAACAAAGGCCCACATTTCAAGCATCTACAGGAAACTGGGCATCAAAAACAGAGTAGTTGTTGCAAAGCACCGTTTTGCAGCAGAGCTTCAAGATAATGACAAAAATAAGAAGAGTTCAGATTAACTTTAAATAGCCCGACCGGACAGGATATAATCACCGGACAGGGTAATAGAATTGGAGTCTGGATTTAGGTTAAATATAATTATTAAATCTTTTTCATACTTCCAGCTATTCTTAATTCCAAGAGCCGTTCAGGCTCTTTTTTTTATGTAACATTAAAAGAATGGTGCGACAGAGTCGCACCATTCTTAAATTTTAATTGTTCAGGCAAATCCAAGCCATATATTCTCCAAGCTCATCCCGCCTGAAATATATTCTACTATACTCTCGTAGTTTCACTTTGAGGGTGACCTGTAGTCCCAACACCATCCAGTAGTCCTGTGAAATGTCACCCGACCCAATGTCTACGTACGTAGTACTTACCAGGAAGCTTTTGTAACGCCAGGTAGTACGCCTTGGTGAGCCATTTTTCTTAAACAAATTCTGCACAAACCGAAGTCTCTGTGGAACCCGTGAGGACGTCCGCAGATGCTGCATCTGTTGTGAAGTCTAACTGTTGGGTATTTGCCCTTTGCAGCTAACATTTCGCGTTTATGTTCTTTGTTTATCATCGCTTTTTTAGCCATGATTTTCTCCTTTTTTATATATTATTATCTGTCAATAACATTTTAGCATAATCGGGACTTTGAAGTCCATCTATGCTAATTTTAAGCTGCTTTTGTTCCTTTGAAAGGCATTCCAAGCAATCTTAATAATTCTCTAGCTTCATCATCTGTATTAGCAGTTGTGATAACAGATACGTTCATACCTTTTACCAAATCAACTTCTTCATAAGTGATTTCAGGGAAGAGTGATTGTTCTTTAAGACCTAGAGTGTAGTTGCCTCTGCCGTCAAAACTCTTAGCTGAGATACCTCTAAAGTCACGAATACGAGGAAGAACAACGCAGATTAACTTTTGCAAGAAATCGTACATTCTTTCACCGCGCAATGTAACCATAGCACCAACAGGCATACCTTCACGCAACTTGTAAGAAGCGATAGATTTTTTAGCCTTTGTAACTAAAGCTTTTTGACCAGCGATTTTAGTCAACTGAGCCTGAATAGCGTCAGCAATCTTTGAGTTGTGAGAAGCTTCACCAACACCCATGTTCAAAACGATTTTGTGAAGTTTAGGAATCATCATATCGTTTTCGTAACCGAATTTTTCTTTAAGCGCTGCTTTAACTTCTTCATTGTATTTTGCTCTTAAGCTTTTTGTCTTTGTCATTTTTATTTTCCTTCTACTATGACGATATTAATGTCAGATGGGACTTGTAATCCTACATTTACCCTCTACATTAAGCGTCTAATTGTTCACCACATTTTTTGCAAACGCGAACTTTCTTACCGTCCACTTCTGCATGTTTAATTCTGGTAGGCTTTTCGCAGCTAGGGCATACAATCATCACGTTAGATGAATCAAGAGGAGCTTCCTTCTTGATTAATCCGCCCTGGATTCCGTATGCAGGATTAGCTTTTGTAGCCTTGGTAATCATGTTTACGCCTTCAACGATAACTTGACCTTCTGAAGGAATAGATTTTTTGATGTTACCAGTTTTTCCTTTATCCTTGCCTGCTGTGATGATAACTCTATCACCTGTTTTTACATGCAAGCTTTTTTTATTGTCTGTCATTTTTGTTTTCTCCATTTGCTTTTCTTCACCGGTCCACTAAATAACTTCAGGAGCCAATGAAACAATCTTCATGAAGTTTTTATCACGAAGTTCTCTTGCTACAGGTCCGAATACACGGGTACCACGCGGGTTGCCGTCTTTGTTAATGATTACAGCTGCGTTTTCATCAAATCTGATTACAGAACCGTCAGCACGTTTGATGTCGTGTTTTGTTCTAACGATAACTGCTTTTACAACTTCAGATTTCTTAACGGTCATATTAGGAGTTGCATCCTTTACAGTTGCAACAACAACATCGCCAACAGCTGCAAATTTCTTATTTGAGCTTCCCATTACACGGATAACTAATAATTCTTTAGCACCTGTATTATCTGCTACTACTAGTCTTGTTTCTTGTTGTATCATTTTTCCGTTTCCTTTAGTTCATGGTGGGCGAAAAGCCCACCCTACATTCTTTTCCAAGCGTCCATGAAGCCTGCGTATGCTTCACCCGTCTGGAGTTTCAATTCACTACTTAGCTTTTTCTACGATTGATTCAAGAGTCCATCTCTTGCCGCCTGAAATTGGTTTTGATTCGATAATTCTTACTGTATCGCCAATACCGCATTCATTCTTTTCATCGTGTGCTTTGTAGTTTTTGTTTGATTCGATAATTTTCTTATATTTTGGGTGCGGGTTATATGATGCAACTTTAACTACGATAGTTTTATCCATCTTGTCGCTAATAACTACACCTTGTTTTTCTTTCTTAGGCATTTGTTACCTCGATTTCTTTTTCTCTAATAACAGTCTTTGCTTGAGCAATTAAACGTTTTGTTTTTGCAATCTCTGCAGTGTTTTCTAATTTATGCATTGATTTTTTGATTCTGCAATCAAGTAATTGTTTTTTAGAATCAACAACGAATTGGTTCAATTCATCAACTGTTTTTTCACGCATTTCACTTAATTTCATTGTTATTTATCCTTTAATTTTTACAGTTTTTTATCGCTCGTTCGCGTTTAACGGCGTTTCGGATTTTGTCGCGGTGCTCACGCACCTTACAAAAACCTCCAGCCTTAGCTCACTTGCTCTTTCTCTACAACTTTAACCTTAATAGGCAATTTTTGTGCTGCGAGTTCTAACGCTCTAACAGCTGTTGCTCTATCAAAATAGTCAAGTTCAAACAAGATTCTGTTTGGTTTTACTACTGCTACCCAGTATTCTACGTTACCTTTACCTGAACCCATACGAGTTTCTGCAGGTTTTGCAGTAATCGGTTTATCCGGGAATATTTTAATCCAAACGTTACCGCCACGTTTGATTTCACGAGTCATTGCACGTCTTGCAGCTTCTATCTGACGGCTTGTAATCCAGCCAGGTTCTACTGCTCTTAATGCGTAACGACCAAATTCGAATTCAGTACCTCTTGTTTCAGTACCTTTCATTCTACCTTTCATCATCTTGCGGTATTTTGTCTTTTTTGGCATTAACATTATATTGTTCTCCTGTTATTTTCTATTTTGTTTCCACAGGTCTGCGTTTGCCGCGTCTGCCGTTAAAACGTTCGCCTGTTGATTCTTTTGAGTTCTTAGACTTAATGTTCATGTCTGCTTTTTCACCAGGCATTAAGTTGCCTTTGAAAATCCAAACCTTAACACCAATCTTACCCATGATTGTATCTGCTTCTGTGAAACCAAAGTCAACATCAGCTCTAAGTGTTTGAAGAGGGATTCTTCCTTCTTTTGCCCACTCGCTTCTTGCAATTTCAGCACCACCTAAACGACCTGATACCATAATCTTGATACCCTGTGCGCCGGCTCTCATTGCTCTTTGCATAGCCTGTTTCATAACACGTCTGAACGCGATACGTTTTTCAAGCTGTTGAGCTGCTGCTTCTGCTACTAATTGAGCGCTAAGGTCAATTCTAGCAACTTCTACCACATTGATGACTACCGGTTTGCCTAAGTATTTTGAAACTTCTGCTTTAAGTTCGTCAATACCTTGACCGCCTCTGCCTACAACAATACCAGGTTTAGCTGTTGCTAATGTGATTGTTGTATTTTGAGCTTTTCTGTCAATAAGAACTTCTGCAATACCTGCTGCATACAATTTCTTCTTGACAAATTTTCTGATTTTATCATCTTCTTTTACATTTTCGGCATACTCTTTTTTCTTGCCTGCAAACCATGTGCTTGACCAAGATCTGATTACACCTACTCTAAATCCGGTTGGATGTGTTTTTTGTCCCATTTTTTATTTCCTTATTTATTTTGCATCACTAACTTTTACTGTGAGGTGAGATGTACGTTTGAGTCTCTTGTAAATACGACCTTGCGCTCTTGGTTTACCTCTTTTGTATGATACGCTTTCATCTGCAAAAATTTCAGAAACT
This sequence comes from uncultured Candidatus Melainabacteria bacterium, assembly GCA_949902595.1. GTDB lineage: Bacteria > Cyanobacteriota > Vampirovibrionia > Gastranaerophilales > Gastranaerophilaceae > CAG-196. The sequence continues at coordinate 12,710 of CATLDC010000013.1, forward strand.
TTTAAAGATTCAGCTTTTACGCCTGATTGTTCAAATGCGTTTGCAGCTGCTGCCTTCAAGTTCTTTTCAACAACTTTTGCTGCAAAATATGGCATAAAGCGTAGCATATCAAGAGCTTCATTAACAGCCTTACCTCTTACTTCGTTGATTACTCTGCGAAGTTTTCTTGCTGTCATTTTTATGTTTGTTTGTCTTGCTTTAGCTTCCATTTTTATTTTCCTTATATTTTTTTTAATTAATTCTTAATCAAAAATCTTGTACAGACTTACTTTCTCTTTGCTGTTTTATCCGCTGCATGACCTCTGTAAAGTCTTGTCGGTGCAAATTCGCCCAGTTTGTGTCCAATCATTTGTTCTGTAACATATACTGGAACGTGTGTTTTGCCGTTGTGTACAGCAATTGTGTGTCCCAACATATCCGGAATAATCATGGATGCTCTTGACCAAGTCTTAACAACTTTGTGTTCTGAATTTTCATTCATCTTGTTAATTTTCTTTTGAAGAGCTTCTTCTACGTATGGGCCCTTTTTTAATGAACGTGCCATTAATTTCTCCTTTGTATATTTGTATTAATGTTTATAAATATATTTTTTGCTGTGAGGGTAAATAATTTTTACAAATCTTTACCCTTTCAGCATTTCAAATTTATTTCTTTCTACGTCTTACAATAAGTTTATCAGACGCTTTACCCTGTTTTCTTGTCTTATAACCAAGAGCAGGTTTGCCCCAAGGTGTTTTAGGGTGTCCGCCAGGACCGGTCTTACCTTCACCACCACCGTGAGGGTGATCACAAGGGTTCATTGTAACACCACGTACTGTTGGTCTTACGCCCATGTATCTCTTTCTACCAGCTTTACCGATTTTCAAGTTCTTGAACTCAGAGTTACCTAGAGTACCAACTGTTGCCATGCACTCTTTTCTAACCATTCTCATTTCACCTGAAGGTAATTTGATAGTTACGTAGTTGCCTTCTTTTGCCATAACCTGTGCAAAGTTACCAGCTGAACGTACCATCTTACCGCCTCTTCCCGGTGTAAGTTCAACGTTGTGAACAATTGTACCAAGAGGAATAAGTTCTAGTGGTAAAGCGTTACCTGTTTGGATAGGTGCTTCAGGACCGCTTACGATTACATCACCGACGTTAAGTCCTTCCGGAGTCAAGATATATCTCTTTTCACCATCAGCATAGAAAACCAATGAGATTCTAACATTTCTGTTCGGATCGTATTCAATAGTTTTTACTGTTGCTGGAACACCGAATTTTTCTCTTTTGAAGTCGATTACACGGTAAGCTTGTTTTACACCGCCACCTTTATGACGACAAGTAATTCTTCCGGTATTGTTTCTGCCGGAAGTCTTGTTTAACTTCTTCAATAAAGATTTTTCAGGAGTTGATGTAGTGATTTCTTGATAATCACTCTTTGTCATACCTCTTTGTCCCGGAGATGTCGGATTAATTTTACGAATTGCCATTTTATTTTCTCCTATAATTATCTTTTTGGCTTTTTGTTTCTAATTCCGGCTTCACACCGGCTACGCTATCTAGATAGCAGTAAGTTCTTCGATTGGATCGCCTTCAACAGTAACGATTGCTTTCTTTGAAGAATCTGTTCTGCCGAATTTTAGACCCATTCTTTTTTCGTGTGACGGCATATAAACTGTTCTAACTTTCTTAACTTTTCTGCCAGGGAAAGCTAGTTCTACAGCCTGCGCGATTTCTACTTTTGTTGCGTTCATGTTTACTTCAAAAGTGTACTGACCCAAAGCTGTTGCCATCATTGATTTTTCAGTTATAATCGGTCTTTTGATTACATCATATAATTTTTCAATATTTCTCTTTGTCATTATTGCAACCTTTCTGTAATATCATTTACAGCTTTTTCAGTCATTACAACGAAATCAGCTTCAAGTAAGTCCTTAACGTTCAAGTTTGAAGGTAACAACAATTTAACTGAAGGAATGTTACCTGCTGCCAAACTCAAGTTTTTATTTTCTTCTGCTGTTGTATCAGCAATAACAAGAATTTTACCTGCAAGGTTCAATGACTTGATAATACCAGCCATCAATTTTGTCTTAGGTTCTGTAATAGCTGAGAAATCCTTAACTACTACCAATTGTTCTTCTCTAGCTGAAAGTGCAGATTTAAGAGCCAATTTTCTAGCTTTCTGAGGCATGTTGATTTCGAAGCTTCTTGGTTTTGGTCCGAATACAACACCACCGCCTGCAAATAAAGGTGATCTCAATGAACCAGCTCTTGCACGGCCTGTACCTTTTTGTTTCCAAGGTTTTTTACCGCCGCCAGATACTTCTGCTCTTGTCTTAGCGCAAGCAGAACCCTGTCTTGCATTGTTTAATTGTCTTCTAAGTGCTAAATGCATTACGTGCAAGTTTGGCTCAACACCGAAAACTGCTTCGTTTAAAGTGATTTCGCCTAACTTTTCACCATTTGTATTTAATAATTGTTTTGACATTGTTTTCCTTTTCTTTCTCTTACCTCTTTCAAATTCAAATGCCTTGAATAAGTTTTATATGGCAAGCCCTAATTATTAATTTCCGTGATTAACCATTCCATTTTGTTCTTGAAGGAACGATTGTTACCAATCTGCCTTCACAACCCGGAACTGAACCTTTTACCAATACCAAACCGTTTTCAGCATCAACCTTAACGAGTTTAAGCTTAGTAATTGTAACTCTTTCGTTACCCATGTTACCAGCCATTCTTTTACCCTTGATAACACGGCTAGGAGTTGTACCTGCACCGATTGAACCCGGTTCTCTGTGGTTCTTAGAACCGTGAGCCATAGGTCCTCTTCCAAAGTTCCATCTTTTTACTGTACCCTGGAAACCTTTACCTATTGAAGTACCTGTTACATCAACTTTCTGAACTTCTGCAAGTGCTGCAGCAAGGTCGATTTCCTGACCAACTTTGTAATCAGCAGGATTTTCAACTCTAAATTCTTGTAAGTGTCTGTAATTGCTTAGACTGTTTTTCTTGAAGTGGCCGATTTCAGCTTTTGTTAAGTGTTTTTCCTTAGCTGCAATTGTACCAACCTGTATAGCATTGTAACCGTCTGTTTCAACAGTCTTAACCTGAGTAACAACTGTTGAATCAACCTTGATTACTGTAACAGGAACTGCCAAACCTTCTGAATCAAAGATTTGAGTCATTCCAACTTTTTTACCTATTACACCTAGTGTCATGTGTTTTTCCTTTCCGACATATATACACACAGAAATTCTGTTTGTACCAATATGCCTTTCATCTTGCGAGCGCTACTGCCTTTACTTTACCTTTAAGGGTTTTCACCTTCCGCCGAATTGACGTCGTAGTTCACATTATATGCATAATGCTTATTAAGTTTTCAAAAAACTGGATTTATTTTCCGGACTCGCACCGGAGAATAAATCTTACAGCTTAACTTCAATATCTACGCCAGCTGGCAAGTCTAACCTGCTCAATTCTTCAGTTGTCTGTTGAGTAGGTTCGTAAATATCGATAATGCGTTTGTGCGTACGGATTTCGAAGTGTTCTCTTGACTTCTTGTCTACGTGCGGTGAACGCAATACACAATAGATACGTCTTTTTGTAGGTAAAGGAATAGGACCTGCTACTTTAGCGTCTGTTCTTTTTGCTGTTTCTACGATTTTTTCAGCTGATACGTCAACTAATTTGTGTTCGTATGATTTTAAACAAACTCTAATTCTTTGTCTTTTAGCTGTTGTCATTGTTAATTCCTTTATTTTTTGTATTTACCATTTTTCCGGACAAACTCCCGAATCAGTCACAAACGGCCTAACCCTGACTTCCGTTCTTCCAACCTTTCCGGCACCCGGAGCTATTACTTTCGACTATAGCATTACAATCGTAATTCAAACATAAACCACTGTCAACAAAGGATTACTATTTGATTCAAGAATTTACAAAAATTTACAATCATGAATAAAAAGGCAATTATTTTATTTACTGGTTTTATAATAGACGGAGGTTTGCATGCAAATTTTAAACTCTATATACATCCAGCACCCAAAATACGCTGGAATAAACCGAAAATCTTGTCCTCAAAAGATTCATGCTCTAAAAGCCGACACTGTATCTTTTCATGGAAGAGCAAAAAGCTTTGCACCGGATTTGTTCAAAATAACCTCCGGCAACAAATCCTTTAAAGAATTTGTTGAGCAGGTAATAAGCAACCCGAGAAATTCAGAAGAGAAGGTCAAAAATTTATTGACCAAAGCAGGTTCAACCGAAAACTTTTTAAACTGGTACTTTGCCGAAAACGGTTACAAGGCAAAGTATTCAGAATACATTAACAAATTGCTTAAAAAGGCGAAAAAACCCGAGGATTTGATAAGGATTTCTCCAAACTGGGGTGTTTGGGCGCTCGAAAACAAGTTTGGCAAGAATTTTTTCATCGGAAGCACTCCGGCTGACATAGGTTCTAAAAGAGATTACAGAAATCTTGTAACAAAATTATTACAAAACAAGGACACCGGATACAGCGTCAAAGAATTTTGCGGAGGGTTATCCGGAAAGCGCACCTTCCTGGTCGACACCGGAAAACAAAAGTACATTCTCAAGGCACAGCAGGATTATTCTTTGTACTCAAAAGAACTCAAAGCAGCGCTTGAAAAGGATAAGTGGCTCAAGGATACTTTCATAAGGACATACAAAGAAAACGAGAACATGAAATCTGACTCCAGCTACATGAACGCAATGATAGATTTTTATTTAAATTTGCACAACAGTCCAAATGCTGCTAAGATTCATTGTTTTGATTCAAAGACCTCTTCTGTTTTATACGATTTCATTGAAGGCAGCGAATGCAAGGAAAAAATAGACATCAACTCTGTAAACAAATTGTTGCCGGATTTAAGAAAGCTCGGCATATTTTACAACGACGCGCACGCTGGCAATCTTAGAGACCAGAATGGTGTATTAAAAATAATTGACAGCGGAGAAGCTGGTTTTAACGACATCTTAAGACCGCCTGTTCCGTGTCTTCAAATAGAAATGCCAAATTGGTCGGGTAACAGCATTCTATCTGTCTTAGGCGCAATAAAATACCTAAACCACTAACCCGATAACGCCCGATTAGTAGTCCTTATTCAAACTAATTACATTTCCCCCCCCCTCCTACTTGCAAAAAAAAATTCAGCGGACTAAAATGTTATTGGTCGAAAAATTTATTTTATCAAGTTTGGAATCTTGAATAAAGAAAGAAGGTTAAATATGAAAGATGGTATCCATCCAGATTATAAAAAAACTGTTATCAAATGTGTATGCGGTAACGAAATCGAAACAGGTTCTGTAGTTGACGGTCTTACAGTTGAAATTTGTTCAAACTGCCACCCGTTCTACACAGGTCAACAGAAAATTCTTGACTCTGAAGGACGTGTTGAAAGATTCAAAAAACGTTACGGCAACAAGTAATAGTTTTGTTAAGATTTTACAGAAAAAGAGGTCTCAATATGAGACCTCTTTTTTGGTTAAACCACCATATCGTTAAAATCTTTTGAGTCATCGTACTTAAACATGTGGATAAATGTATAAAGCATTTTTGCAGAAAACCTCTTTGTCCCGACTTCCAGCATCGTGCGCAGCGCTTGCTTGTTATTCGCTACAGGAGTGTGGGTTCTGTTGAACGCAAGATTGTCGTAATAGTTAGCAACGTTAACAATCTGGCTGTACTCCGATATGTAATCGTTTGACAAACCCTGCGGGTAGCCGGAGCCGTCGTTGTTTTCATGGTGCTGGAGCGCAACATTTGCGATTACTTCCGGAAGCTCAAACTCGTCTTTTATCATTCTGTAGCCCAGCACGGTATGTTCCTTAACTTCGTGCTCGTTCATTGTAATCAGGGCTTGCGAATCCGGCAAGTCAATGCGTGTCTTGCCAATATCATGCAGGAGTCCTGAAAGGATTACCTGATCAATAGCCTTGCTTGAAAAATCAAGTTTCTGGGCAATAAGTCCTGAGATTACTGCAACATTAAGCGGGTGGCAGAGTTCGTATTCACCGAGGAATCTAAGTTGCGAACCCTTGCCGCATTTGTGGAGCTGTTTATAAATCTCTGTTCTAATTATGTTTACAAGAGAATTTAGCTTTAGAAGCCCCTCTTCGTAGTATCCGTTGTTCAGCAAGTCTTGGACTTTTTTGTAATAATATTTTATCTTAATCTGGATTTCCATCTTAAGATACGCGTCTTTGTTAACAACCGTTTCAAAATCATTAGCATCCAGAGAATCGAAAGAAAAGTTTACAATACTTGCTGCAGCCTTTTTGTCATGAGTAGGATTTTTACTTGCACCTTTTTCGTCACCTTCATTGTTAAACTCCTCGGTATAAATCCGGACGTAGTTTTTGAGCATGATAAGTTTGCCTGGGGTAAGAACTTCTCCGGCTTCGAAAATTTTGCCTTTGTTTTCGGTGTACAGGTCAAAAGGCAAAACCTTGTAAGTGCTCAATTCCTGATTGGTAACAATTCTCATACCTTTAATTATAACATTTTTTGCGGTAATTTCCTACTGTATTTGCTCTATTTTTGCAAAGTTAATTCAGAAACATCCTCTGCCGGAGCAGCCTCGCAAATCATCCCGGCTTCCTCTTCGCGCTTAGCTTTATAGCTATACGCTGCATAAATTCCGACGCCGATTGCAAGCCAGATTACGAAATAAAGTGCAGATGTTGCTTTAGCACTAAACTTGCAGTACATAAGTCCGAGGCAGGTTACAACCCCCATAATCGGGAACCAAGGGCAGAAAGGAACCTTGAAAGGTCTTTCCCGATTAGGTTCGGTTTTTCTCAGGATAAGAACCGCAATACAAATTATAATAAACGAAGTAAATGTTCCGAAGTTGCAGAGTTCAGCCGAGATATTCAAATCCATAAACAGGGCGCACACAACAACAATCAAGCCGGATAGCCATGTTAGAATATGCGGGGTTTTGAACTTTTCATGAATCGCGTTCAAAGATTTTGGCAAGAAATTATCCCTGCTCATCGCAAACAGGATTCTTGTTGTCCCGAGCTGGTAAATCAGAAGCACTGAAGTGAGCGCGCATAGAGCACCCGCTGAAATCAAGCCTGCGTACCAGTCGATTCCGATAAACCTCATTGCATGTGCAAGCGGAGCCTGCGTATCGATTGAGCCAAGAGGCACAACGCCTGTAAGCACAAGTGCTGCAAAGATATAAAGAACAGTACAGAGGACAAGAGTTCCGAGAATTGCGATAGGCAAGTCTCTCTGCGGGTTCTTTGTTTCTTCTGCCGCAGTTGAAATCGCGTCAAATCCGATATATGCAAAGAAGATTACAAAAGCGCCTGTAAATATACCTTCCAGCCCGTTTGGTGCAAACGGAGCCCAGTTTTCCGGTTTAACATAAAACGCGCCGACAACAATAAAGGAGAAGATAATAAACATGTTTACTCCGACCATGATTGTCGCGACCTTTGTAGATTCCTTAACCCCTTTAATAAGCAGGAGTGTAAGTATCAAAACTATTGCAATCGCCGGAACGTTTATTGCAAACGGAATCTCAAATCCAAACGGAAGGTGGATAAACGGCATTTTATCATGCGCGTCCCAGCCGTATTTATTACAGAGTTCGTACATTGTTCTGTAATCATTTCTAAGCCAGAGCGGGCAGTTTGTGACAAAAGACGGAAGGATATGGTTAAAGCCTTTCAGAAATTGAACAAAGTACCCTGTCCAGGCGCTTGCAACCGTAATATTTCCGATTGCATATTCAAGCATCAAAATCCAGCCAACCATCCAAGCCATAAATTCGCCCATTGTTGCGTAGGTATAAGTATACGCGCTACCTGCAACAGGAATCATTGCTGCGATTTCGGAGTATGATAAAGCTGAAAAAACGCTTGCTATTGCAGCAAGAGCCATTGAGATTACAATCGCCGTTCCAGCTCCGGCACCGTCAGAAGAACCGACAATTGCGCTTCCGATAATCGTAAAAATACCTGTACCGACAACTGCGCCTATACCGATTACGATTAGGTCAAAAACGTTTAAAGTTTTCTTCAAGCCCGAGTTTGAGCCTTCTTCAATAAGCTCTTGAGGGCTTTTGCATTTTAATAAGTTATTTAATACTGATTTCAAATTCATCTTTTTCTGCTATTTCTTTTTTTTCCGCTAATGCTTCCACTTTTCTATTCTTTTTATATCCATAAGTTGAGTAGATTAAGCATCCCATAACTACCCAAACGATAAATAATTCTGTTGATAAAACTGCTGCTTCGCCCTTTGAAACAACCATTGAAAACGCCATCAATCCGCCGCAGCAAACAATACCCATAATCGGGAGCCAAGGGCAGAAAGGAACCTTGAACGGTCTTTCTCTATCCGGATCAACTTTTCTGAGTATAAGTATTGCAACGCAAACGATAATAAACGATGTGAATGTACCGAAATTACAAAGCGCTGCTGCAACATTCAGGTCTAAAATCAATGTTCCAAGAGCACCAACAACACCTACTGTTACTGTAAGCACAGCCGGAGTATTGAATTTCGGGTGAATCTTTTGAAAAACGCGAGGCAAGAAGTTGTCTCTGCTCATTGCAAACAGAACCCTTGTTGCAGCCATGTGCATTACAAGAAGCACTGACGTAAGTCCTGCAAGCGAGCCGATTGAGATTAATGCAGCAACCCAATTTTGTCCGACTGCAGACATTGCATAAGCCATTGGAGCTCTAAAAATCCCCTCAGGAATTGCCACACCGCTTGTTGGCTGCAAGCCTGTTAGAACAAGCGCTACAAGCACGTAAACAACTGTTGTAACAACAAGCGAGCCCAGAATCCCGATTGGCAAATCTTTTTGCGGGTTCTTGCATTCTTCGGCAGCTGTTGCCAGCGCGTCGAATCCGATATATGCAAAGAAAATTATAAACGCACCCATAAACACGCCTTCAAATCCGTTTGGCGCAAAAGGCGTCCAGTTTTCAGGTTTTACAAAGAACATGCCGGCAAGCACAAAAAGCGCGATTACGCCGAGTTTTACAGCAACCATAATCCCTGCCATTTTTGCGGAGTCTTTGGTACCCTTAATAAGGATTGCGGTTGTAATTGCAATCATAACAATTGCAGGAAGGTTTATGCAGAAGGGGATTCCTGCAAACGAAGGTATTACGCTGTGGTAATCAATTCCCTGCGCGTTCAAAGAGTTAACCGCAGAGCGGAAATCATTAACGAGCCACACCGGAGGGTTTACAAACCATGCCGGAAGGAATCTTGAGAATCCTGATATGAATTGCAGGAAGTGGTTTGTCCACGCGCAAGCAACAGCAATGAAGCCGATTGCGTATTCGAGCATCAGAATCCAGCCCACAATCCACGCTGCAAACTCACCCAGTGTTGCAAAGGTATAAGTATAAGCTCCGCCTGCAACAGGAATCATCGTAGCAAATTCGCTGTAGCAAAGTGCAGAAAATACGCATGCAATCGCTGCGATTACCATTGAAACAATAAGAGCAGGCCCTGCGCCCGGGCTTGAGCCGTCAGCGCTTCCCGCAGCTGCGATACCGACAACAGCGAAGATTCCGGAGCCGATAATCGCACCAACACCGAGAATAATCAAATCCCAGACTCCTAAAGTTTTTTCCAAGCCTCCTTTTGCAGCACCGGCAAGTGCATCATCAGGATTTTTTCGTTTAATCATTTTTCCAATAACATTTGAAAAAAGAGTCGGGAATTTGTTTTCAGCCATTCGTCGCCTTTCTTTTAAGTTCTTAGTGCAGCGAACTGCACATTACGTTTTCTATTTACACAGAGGGAAGCCGAGTTTTTCACGCTGCTGCACGTACAAGTTTGCAACAGCAGAAGCCATTGTTCTCACTCTGTTAATAAAGTTTATGCGTTCGTCCTTACTGATTACTCCGCGTGCGTCAAGCAAATTGAATGTATGAGAGCACTTAAGCACGTAATCATAAGCAGGAAGCACAAGCTCTGCGTTTATACAATTATCAACTTCTTTTTGATAAGCGTCAAATAAGCTAAACAGTCTGTCAGCGTCTGAGTATTCAAAGTTATATTTTGACTGTTCGATTTCATTCTGGAGATAAATATCGCCGTACTTCAATTTGTTGTTCCACATAATATCAAACACGGATTCTTTGTTCTGAATGTACATAGCAATTCTTTCAAGCCCGTAAGTGATTTCAAGCGCAACCGGCTTAACTTCCAAACCACCGACCTGTTGGAAATATGTAAACTGAGTAATTTCCATACCATCAAGCCAAACTTCCCAGCCCACACCGGCAGCACCGAGAGTTGGTGATTCCCAGTTATCTTCAACAAATCTTACGTCGTGTTTGGAAAGGTCAATCCCCATTGCTTCCAAACTCTTCAAATAAAGTTCCTGCGCATTGTCAGGAGACGGTTTTAAGATAACCTGATACTGAAAATAATGCCCGAGTCTGTTCGGGTTCTCGCCGTATCTTGCATCGGTCGGGCGTCTGCAAGGCTCCACCATTGCAGTTGACCACGGCTCAGGTCCGAGCGCTCTTAAGAAAGTTGCAGGGTTCATCGTTGAAGCCCCTTTTTCTATATCATAAGGCTGTTGGATTATACATCCGTAGTCAGACCAAAAACGTGATAAGTTTAGAATCAAATCTTGAAAATTTAGCGCCATTTATAATTCCCATTCTATTGTAAATTTTACACTTAATAAATTATACACACAAAGGGCTTAAATGAAAAGGGGTTTGTTAATTTTTGTTAATAACCCTCACCAAGAATTTCTAACGCTCGCTTTGCTCGCGTTGAAATTCTATCCTCTCCCTTGGAGAGGAGAAGGCGCGGCTGCCCAGCTGCTCAGCTGCTTAGCTGCCTTAGTTTATCCACTTAAAGCTTGTTACATAATCCTCGCCGTTAATATTCCCCTTGATTTCAGCGATGAATTTTCTATATGCCTTGCTTGAAAGCTCAATTCCCGGAATCTTGTTGATGTGCTCAAGAACCCTGTTGTCCTTTGAAAGGTCAATACCCGGTATCACGTTGAAAAGCGTGTTCAAAGACAAATTCCCGACAGGGCCGAACATTGTAGAGATTTTCTTTGAGAGCAGCCCGAAAACTTCCATCTCTGCAATTGAAGTCGAGAAATTATAATTCCCGCTGATAAACAGGCTCAAGTCTTTTCCGCGGCTTGCAATCCCAATATTTTCCGCAACCCCGTCTTTTATATCCATCGTTCCGTAGATGTTTGAAAAATTACCAGTCTTAAGCGGAGTTATTATATCAATAACACTGTTAATAGAGATTCCTGTAAATCCGCCTTTAAGAAGGTTTCCTGCTTTCAAAAGGTATTCAAGAGAACCGAGTTTTGGCATTCTTCCGTCTGAGACATTGAATGTTGTTTTTCCGTTCAAAGTTTTCATGCACTTTTCAAAATCCGTACCGTCGCATGAAAGTTTTATATCACCGGTAAGGTCACCGTAAATTTGGTTATTCAAATCAAAAAGCGCTATTGTCAAATCGTTTGCATCTATTCCGGCTGCTTTTAAGTTGAGTTCAGTGTGATTATTTTTAAGATTAAATTTAAAATCGCCGTTAAGTTTTCCGCTTGCCATATTAAACTTAAACTGCTCAATATCAACAAGGCTCTTTTCATTCAATGAGCCATGTGCTTCAAAGTCTTCTGCCACAATGTTTCTTAGATATATGCTATCAGCATTCATTTTCAGATTCCTAATAACAAGAGAAGTCAAATCAAGACCTTCAAAAGTTTCAAAAGTATGAATATTATCAACCTGTGAAAGTTTTAGTTTATTGGTAATATAATTCAAGTCCAGCACCTTTGTGTAAAGACTTGCCTTTTCAATATGATAAGGAGGCACAAGTTTATTTTTCAAAACAGCCTGCACTGCGATATCATTACCGAGAATTTCGCCCTTGGAAGTAAGCTCAATTGTCTTATCTTTGAACACAAAAACAATGTTTTTCATTGTCGTATCCAAGAACGGAATATTTGTTTCAAAGATGTGAAAATCACCTGAAAGCCGCGGGTTAGAGAGTCTTCCGTTAAACAGCAGGTCAGAAGTAAACTGTCCCTGTTTGATATTTGGTTTTCTAAAGATGATATTGAAGATTCTCGCATCTGTAGGGTTCTGGGTCTTGATATAAAGGTTATGAAATTCCAAATCGTCTTTGTAGACATCAATCCCGCCGCGAGCCTTAAGCATGTTCAGACGGGTTTGTCTGTTGCTTTGAGAGGAGATTAGTTTGTCGTAAGAAAACTCCTTAATCTTCATCATGTACTGTTTCAAAACTTTTGTCTCAAGATTAAGCACAATCGCGTTTTCTATATCCCCGATTGTTGCTCCGAGATAATATATGCTGGAATCCTTTGACATGTTGATTTCGGATTTTGCGTCAAAGTTATCTTTCACACCCTTGAATCTTGATGAGTAAACAATATCGCCCTTTATCTTGATTGGATAAATCTGGTTTTTGTTAACGTACTTGTCGATAAACTCCTGTTTTGGTTTTGAGTTAACATAAATATTAAAATTCTGCTTTGTAAAAACATCGTTAATCTCGCCGTCAGCAAGTATCGGCATACCATCAGCCAGCAGATTTATTTTGTTTAGCCTCAATGTTCCGTTTCGCATAATCAGGCTTCCGTTAACAATCTGCACCGGGAGTTCAAGCGGTGTGTAAATAAACGCCATACCGCCCAAATCAGTGTATGCGTTAAGCTTGTTGTGTGCAATCCTGCAATTAAGATTGATTCTGCCCTTGTCGAATTTTACGAGCTTGATGTATTCCTTGATTTCCGGTGGAATAATAGAGTACTGTGCAAAACTGTTAAGCAAAGGCAAGTCAAAAGATTTAAGCTTGATTTGCCCGTTAACATCCGGTTTTGTGCTCACACTATCAGCTCTCAAATTCACGTCAAAAGTGCTTGGAGAGCCCTCTATAAACCCGCTTACGTTTTCAACTTTAAGCCTGTTGTCAGCTAAAGTTATCTCGCCGTTAGAAATCTTGAGCTTGTTTCCTGCCTCTGTTCCCAGAATCTTCGCATTGAAGTTTATCTTGTTATACTCAATCTTATCAACTGCGCCTTTGTATTTGGCACTCACTGCAAGCAGGATGTTTCCGATATCGTTCTGCAAATCGTTGGTTGAAGGGGTTATGTCGTTGAGATTAAGTTTTGGAATACTCAAATTCAAATCCGCAATATTGTTTTTCACAATCGCTTTGACCGCAATAGGAGACTTGCCGATAAACGAGTTGACATCAACATCCGCGTTTGTTCCGTTTACGCTAATCTTACCCTTTGTATTATTAACCTTTATCCCTTGCATGCCAAAAGTGTTTCCAAGAAGCGTAATGTCGCCTCCTGTAAAGAAGTTTTCGTTAAATTTGATGTATTCAATATCCTTGATTGCGCCGTAGACTTTGAGATTAAGGTTAACCAACCCTTCGCAAACATCGAGATTCGGAAGCATTTTTTTCAAATCATCAATCATTGTTGAGGTTTGAATCGCCCTGAATAGATAATCAATCGGCTGGTTTTTAGACACAACATCAAAATCAAACTTACCAAAAAGATTGCAGGTGCCGTTTATGCTAATATCCCGCCCGTTAACTTTCCCGCGTTTTGAAGTGAAAGTTGCGCTCTGGTCATTGAACTGCAAAACAGCATCAGCGTTTGTCAAAACCAAATCCGGCATATCGTTGAAATAGGTTTTCACATTATTAAAATTTGCATTCCCCCAAACATGCGGGTTTTTGCGGTTGCCTTTTATCGTAATATCAATATTTCCGTCGCCTTTAATGTCCATAATCGGAACAGGGCCGATAATGAAGTTCAGAATCTCGTGAATCGGGAGCACTTTTTCTTCTGCAAGTTCCAGATCAACATTCTTCGTACTCCAGACCCGCATATCAGCGTATTTGACGTTGTAGAGTTCAACCCCGCCCTTAACCCAGACTTTTTCCGCTCCGCCTGCCGGCACCACAACATCATAGTTTACGTATCTGCCTGTAAAATCGAGTTTAACGGTTGCGCCTTTTGCGTTCTTTATCGGTTTAATCAGGATTCCGTTATCAATATAAACATCGCCAACAATATCCGGCTCAAGGGTGTTTCCTTTAATAGAGAAGTTTCCGATTGCATCTCCGTAAAACTTGTAGGTTTTGAGTTTATACACATTAAACTCTTCCACAACAATTGGCGGAAGCAGGTTAACAATATCTTCGACCCTTGATTTGTTGAGTTGCACGTTAAGATTAATTGCGGTCAGAGGTTTATCAAGGTAGTTTAAAACATAGCCGTTAACTGATGCGTGGATGTTTTTGGAATCAACATCAATGGAGTCAAAGTTTATCTTTTTGCTGGTGAGTGCAAAAGTCGAATTAACATTCAAAACATCAGGGAAGATTATGGACTTGCCGGAATCCTTCATGAGGATTGCGCAGTTTTCAAAAACAGCGTGCAGGTTGTTTTTATCAACATCAACATTAATTATCCCCTGAACATCTTTCAAGTCCTGTGGAAGATAGTGTTTTAGATAATTCCCCAGAGGTTCCAGATTGAAATTAGAAATCTTAACATCAATAACACTTTTGTTAATATCGTTGTTTCCCGGAAGAAACAAATCAATTTTCGCTTCCGAAACAGCGCCCTGGATATTAACCGAGCTATCTGTGTGCAGTTTTATGTATCTGTTATTCTTTTTATAAAAAACATCTTTTCCGCTGTAAAGAATCGGAGTTTTCACGCCCTTCTGGGTGATAGAGAGTTTGAACTTATCGATTTTTACAGAATCGCATTTGACTTTTGCATTAGAAAGTTTAGAGAAAAAATCCTTGTCCAACTCGGGTTTGTTATCCAGATAGGAGTCAATCCCGATATTAGAAGCTTCGATTTTGTTAATATGCACCCTTCCTGAAAGAAGCGGAAGAAGTCTGATTCTAATTGCAGGGTTTTCAAGAAGGATATTATCTTTTGTTTTTTTATCGGTTATCTCGATATGATTTGCAGAAATTTTTGCCGTAGGAAGCAGATTTAGTCTTAAGCGGGGCTCTTCTGTTTTAATCTCGTAGTCTGAATTATAGGACAAATTTTCGCACACAACCGGCACCGCTTTTGAGAAAATAAGCGGAAGCCCCCAGAGCCAAAAGGTATAGAATACAAGTATTCCTATTATATATTTATTTAAAATTTGTCTCATTCTAATAATTTATATCATACCAATAAATATATTAACTAACAAGTAGGTTAACACACTTTACCGGATTAGCTAACCGTGCTATAATTTTAAACGTGAGAGATTTATTTAGAGTACTGGTAGTTGGGATAGTTATGTTTATTGCTCCGTTTGTTTGCGCAGAGCAGTACAAGGTGCTGGTCATTCCGGACAACATCGTGACCGAAAACGACGCGATTGATTCCTATATCTACAACGCAACATCAGAGTTTTTTGCAAACGAAGTAATCAACCTGCTTAACCAGACTGATTTTATCAAAGCCCCTACGGTAAGCGAGGAGCGAAAGCTTTTAAAGAGTTCGCCTTACTCAATGATTCCTGCAAGGAATCTCACAACCAAATTCAAGACCTCGTACAACATTGATTTTGTTCAGCTAAAAAAAATCGCAGCAACGAATCAGGCAAGATACGTACTCTTAATGACTTCTTCTGTTGATTCAGAAAACTACATACTTAGAAGAACTGTCTGGGATTTTATGAACGTGCCTGGTGCGACAGTCATTGACCCGGCTTACAAAATCTCAACCTACGCAGCGCTTGTGGATGTTCAAAAAAATTCAGTGCTCTGGTCAAACACTTTCTACAAGACAATCAGCGTTGTAGAAAGCCGCATTATCCCGCGCGGGCCTTCGCCGCAAACAGAGCAGCTTCAAAAAATCAGGGATTATTCAAGAATGCTTTGTCCTGAAATCGCGCAGAATGTTCAGTTAAAAGTGCTTACTCCTGCTGATTACGCAAAGGAATCCAATCAGATTTATTATGACATGGGCAACTTTGACAACGTATTTACCAAGAAATACAGAAGATGGTACAAAGAGGGCTCAAAAGATTACGATGTTGCAAAAACCCGTGTAGACGCACAAATTGCAAACACCAAAGAAAAGATTAACGACACAAAAGAAAAAACCAAGAAAAAATATCAGAGCTATAAGCAGCAGCGTCAGGAAAAAGCGCTTCAAAAATACGAAGAGAAGCTAAATTCCAAGCTGGAAGTAAAAGCCGAGCCTGTTATAAAATCAGAGCCGGAGGTTTCCAAGCCAATCCTTAAGCTGCCTAAATTTGAAAAGCCGGAGCCTAATGTTCACAACATCAATTACCAGAAACCGGCGCAGGATACTTTCAGCACATACGAGCCTATTGATATAAAAAAGACCAGAAAAAACAATCTCTACGGCGATTTTGACACAAACCGTCCGAATCTTAGAGACTACGCTAATTAGTTCTGGATATAGAAAAGATACGAACCTCTTTCCTGATGTGAATAAAGAACATCTTGTTCTTGCAGCCACTCAAGCACGTATCCGAACATCTGGTTCTTTCTATAATCTTTAACCATATACAGCCAGAATTTTTGCCCTTTTTTCAAATTATTAAGGTAGCTGAAAACCTTTTCCCTGCCGCCTCCGGCCGTATCCATTTCATAGATATTGTCAGTATCAAACCCGAGGCTTGAAGAGTAGAACAAATAGCTGGAAGTAGAAGCAGAGTTACACAAAACAGCGTCTGTTTCAGGGTTAAACTTCTCTTTCAAAATCATCATAAGATTCTTAGGTGCATAGGTTATAAAAGTCTCCACCTTAGAAATCTTGTTCAGGTAAGAAAAATTGTACCCGCCAAACGCGAGAAAGAAACAAACCAACCCTGCCCAGAAAGCCTTGCCGTTTAAAGAGTCGACTGTTTTTACTGCTAACAAAATAAACCCGACAATAAAATACAGCCCGACTCTTCCTACAAAAGGATACAGATGCAGAAGCGACGCCAAAAGACAGAGCGCCAGTGTTATCAATAGAAATATCGAAATCGGTTTTCTATCTTTCAAGCAGAAAAACATCCCGCCAAGAGTCAGGATAAACCAGAACAGCGGCAAGACATTCGGGAAAAAATCGTATTGATAATTCAAACCAAGCAGTCTTACAAGGCTCATTGGCGTAAAATTCCAGAACCCGTCGTCCCAATAGTTCGGGAAGAAAGAATTTAAATCAATGCGGGATGGATTAAGGTTGAACACAAAATACGCAAGCATAAGCCCCGCAAGAGGAATTGTGATGCCAATGAATCGTTTATAAAACTCTTTGTCTTTGAAATTGTTAATCAAATTTTGGATAAAAAACGCGCCGATAAAAAATACTGACGGGAGCGAAATCAGCGGAAGCAAAAGGATTACAAACCCGAGTCCGATTGTCTTTTTGAGGCTTAGTTTTGCAAGATTTATCTTAGGGAAATAATAGAGGCAGAGTGCACAGATTAAAATATCCAAAGAATACTGTTTAAAAGTCACAGAGAAATTTAATACCGGTCTGCTTACCATGTAAATAAACAGGCTTAAAACAACAGAGATTCTTTTTTTGAAAAATTCCGAGCAAATAAGATAGAGAACACCTGCTGCTCCGATATTTGCGGCAAGCGAAATAAATTTGAGCGCGTACTCATTGTAGCCAAAGATTCCGCTTACAAACCTTCCGATAAGCAGAAACAGCGGCGGTGCGGATTGCGCATCACCTAGCGGTAAAAACATCTGCCAGAGGTTCTTATCCAGCATTGTCAGGATGAGCCTGCACTCATCGTCTTCAAAATTTCCGCTTGATACAAAAAGGTTAAGCCTTAATGCCACACCAATGATTACAATCAGTCCGAGTGCAACATAGTAGAGAATGTCTTTAGTCTTAGTCATAGCGCTCCCTGCAAAATAAAAAAACTAAGCTTGCCGCTTAGTCTATTTAATCTCATATTTTAAGTATTGTGTTATGTATTTTTTTAATGGAGCGGGAGACGAGGCTCGAACTCGCGACATCCTCCTTGGCAAGGAGGCATTCTACCACTGAATTACCCCCGCTCGGTATATTTCTATAGTACATGAAAAATTTTTGAAGTCAAGCGCAAAACATTAACATTCTTATTTTGTTAACACTACAGATTTATACATATTGTTATTTGGAGCATTGTTGCCAAGTTTTATTATTTTCTCAAGCGCAAATTTCAAAGGATTCATCTTCTTTGAAGATTCGTACACCACACTCTTTGAAGCAACAAAATCATCCATAGAATTTGCCACAAGTACATTTTTCTTTGGTACAAACTTTGTAAAAGAAGCAAAAGGCTTGCCGTTGTTTTCGCCAATATCAAACCTCAAGCGGGTTTGAAGACAGGTTTTGTCAATATTTTTACGCGCAGCATTTAGCTTATCAAACTTGCCGTGCTCAACCGCATAATCAGCAACAAGTCTCAATGATTCGCTGTCCAAAAACTTTGCTCTAAACGATGTATTAGTGTTATTTGTTATCTGCATATCAAATCCTTTCTATGATATAAAACCCGCTAAAAAAATTTTTTGCTGTTCAATTTGAAATTCCTAATCAAAATGTGCTATACTGTTAACAACAATTTGAGGGGAGATTATATGAGCGATAATATTCAAATTAAAGAAGTTAACGGCGTTGACGTAGTTCAATACCAGCCAAAAGGCGTGTGCTGCAAAATGATGCAGATGAGAATCAAAGACAACAAGATTCAGGACGTAGAATTTGTAGGAGGCTGCAACGGCAACCTGAGCGGGATTGGTATCCTCATAAAAGGTATGGATATCAACGAAATCGTTCCAAAACTCAGCGGACTTCCTTGCGGAAGCAGACCAACAAGCTGCCCTGACCAGCTTACAAAAGGCATTGAGGCTTATCTTGAAGCAAAGAAGTCAAGTGTAACAGCATAACAACAAGAACACGCGTTTCACACCTTCGCCCTTGATGGGAGAAGGTGCCCGGAGGGCGGATGAGGGTGAAAAGTTGAAAAATATAACACTAATCAAAGGGGACGGAATCGGGCCGGAAATCAGCGACGCTGTGCTAAAAATTATTAAAGCAGCCAGAGTCGAAATCAACTGGGACATACAAACAGCAGGCGCTGACGTAATCGAAAAAGAAGGCGTGCCGCTTCCGGCTCGCGTAATCGAATCCGTAAAAAGAAACAAAATTGCACTTAAATCACCGGTCACAACCCCGATTGGCAAAGGATTCCGCTCCGTTAATGTTCAGCTTAGAAAAGAACTTGATTTGTATTCTAACCTGCGCCCCTGCTACAATCTTCCGGGCGTAAAAACAAGATACGACAATGTTGATATCGTTGTTGTAAGAGAAAACACCGAGGATTTGTACGCCGGAATCGAACGTCAGGTTGACGAAGACACAGCCGAAAGCATTAAAATCATCACCCGAGGCGCTTCAGAGCGCATTGCAAGATTTGCCTTTGATTATGCTGTAAAAAACAACAGAAAAGAAGTCTGCGTGGTTACAAAAGCCAATATCTGCAAGCTTTCTGACGGATTGTTTTTAGAGAGCGCTCGCAAAAACTCCGAACTTTATCCGCAAATAAAATTCAGAGAGATTCTTGTTGACAACTGCTGCATGCAGCTTGTCCAGAACCCTAACCAGTTTGATGTGCTTCTGCTTCCAAACCTGTACGGCGATATCGTCTCTGACCTTTGCGCAGGACTCATTGGCGGACTAGGAATCGCTCAAGGAGCAAACATTGGTAAAGATTATGCTGTATTTGAGCCTGTACACGGCTCTGCGCCGGATATTGCAGGACAGGATAAGGCTAATCCTACAGCAATGCTTATGTCTGCAATCGAAATGCTTAATTATATCGGCGAAGTCGAGGCTGCAAAACGCATAAAAACCGCGCTTTTTGACACGCTTAAATCCGGAATCAAAACCGCGGACTTGGGCGGGAACGCAAAGTGCAGCGAGTTTACAGACGCGATGATTTCTAAACTTTCGTAGTTTATGCTATAATTAAACCGGATATGGAAGCAACATTAACAAGCCCTGATTTTTCAAATCCGGCTGAAACACTAAAAATACTAACATCCGAAAACATAAGCTACGACGAGCTTACAGATTTTTGCGAAAAATTGGCGGATAAAATTACAGTTGTTCATACAAATCAGGATGACCGCAAATTTCAGGCAATCACCCAGTGTATCTTGGAGTGCTACAAGCGGATTTGTAACTTCAAATCATCCCAATGGATTACTGAAAACAAGCTCAGGCACGAGCTTAATGCAGGTGAAAAGCCTATAAGTTTCACAAGGATTAACGCCAAGCAGGAAGTTTGTTTATATAAAATCCTGAATTTCGACCAGATTGATTTTGAGAACGAAATTGCCTATGCAGACGAGTTTGAGGTTGTGAAACCAGCCATAAAATCTTCCAAGCCCAAAGAGGAAGAGGATTCAACTTACACAAAAATTCTAACCCTTCTTCAAAACGGCGAAAATGTTTTCCTCACAGGTTTTGCAGGAACAGGTAAGAGTTATATTCTAAATAAGCTCAAAGAAAAGTTCAAGAAAAAGCTCACAATCACAAGCACCACAGGGCTTGCTGCCGTGAATGTCAAAGGTCAGACGCTTCATTCATGGGCAGGAGTCGGGCTTTGCAAAAACCCGATTAGCAAAACGGTTGAAAAAATCAGAAGCCGTGCAACCCAGCTAAGGCAGATTAAGAACTGCAAAATTCTTGCTGTGGACGAGATTTCCATGCTGAATTATGAGGCGTTTGAATACGTTAGCGAAGTGTTGAAACAAATCAAAGAATCTCCGGAGCCTTTTGGCGGAATACAGGTGCTTTTTATCGGTGATTTTTTCCAGCTCCCGCCGGTTGAAAAGGAGCCGGACGCAATCAGAAGATTCTGTTTTGACTCGCCTGTGTGGGAGGATTTGAACCTCAAAAATGTGGTTCTCAAGAAGAATTACCGCCAGAATGAAGAAAACTTTATCACAGCACTTGCACACATGAGAACAAATTGCCTCGATTCAAACGACATCAAGCTTTTGAACAGCAGGTGCGTAGACAGTGACACTTATCAAACGGATATGCTGCACATTTTCTCGACCAACGAGGAGGCAAATCGCTACAACAGCGCGAAATTCAACATGATTGAAGAGCCCATCCGGATTTTCACGGCAGATGACGGGGTTTACAGGGGCACAAAACTGGTTTGCGAGAATTTTACGGAGAGTGAAAACTACATTCTTGAAATCTTCTCCAAAAATTGCCGCGCAGAAAAAGACATTCCTCTCAAGCTAGGCGCAAAAGTAATGCTGCTTGTAAATATGGATTTCAACAAGGGGCTCATAAACGGCGCCTGCGGCACGATTCTGGGGTTCAACGAAAAAAGTATCAACATAAAATTCGACAACGGAGTAACAGCCTCCATTCCGCAGCACAGGTTTGAATACTATTACAACGACAGGGTTGTAGCCGAGCGAATCCAATACCCGCTCAAGCTTGCTTATGGAATCACAATCCACAAGTCACAGGGAATGACGCTTGACAGGCTGGTTGTGGACTGTTCAAGAATCTTTGAGCGCGGTCAGGCTTACGTTGCAATGAGCAGGGTTAAGACGCTTGGCGGTTTGTTTATCAAGGCGTTTGAGCCGGAAAAAGTTATGGTCGACGAGCATGTTGCCGAGTTTTACGAAAACCTCAAAGAGGTTGGAGAAGTTGAGGCAAAGCCGGTTGTTGAAGACGAAGTTGAGCGCATAGAAGGCAATGCGCGTGAAATTATTTTAGGCTGCGTTGCAGAATTTAGCGGGCTTTACGGCAAGAGCGGGTTTGCAAAAATTCTGACCGGGAGCAGGCAAATCAAGGATAGCGAGTACAACATAAAGATTGCAAACTCAAAATACCTTGCTGCGCTTAAGGGAATGACCCAGAAAGCTGTCAGCGAGATGATTGACGAGCTTGTTGAAGAGGGGAAACTAAAAATTAAGCGCATTAGTTTTGGCAGACCTGTTTTGTGTATTGTATAATAAACTTAATGAAGTACGCTTTAGTTTTAGTAAACATCAAGGGGCTGGGGGTTAAGACTTTTAGTTATTTAATTCCTGATGAAATGCGCGAAATTATCCAAATCGGGCAGGCTGTTCTGGTGCCGTTCGGGCGTCAGGGGCTTATTAACGCGTTTGTGGTCGGGTTTTCTGATTATTTGCCGGGCGAGTTTAAAGCAAAAAAGATTAACAAAATCCTTGATGAGACCCCGCTTTTTTCACTAAAATACCTGAAGCTTCTGGAATGGGTTGCAAACTACTACTGCACAGATTTTGTGACGGTCTTAAATGCAGCGCTCCCTATGAAGTTAATCGAGAAAAACGCAAAAGTCGAGCAATCCGTATCGCTTATCAAGGAGGATGGCGAAGGTTTGACAAAGCGTCAAAAGGAGATTCTTGCGCTCCTGAAAGAGCGCGGCAAGTCTTCGCTCATTGAGTTTGAAGAAATCGCCAAAACTACACGCGCAACAATGAAAAAGCTTGCAGAGGCTGGTTTTGTCAAATTCGAAACAGAGTACATTTACAGAAATCCGCTTTCAATATTCAAGGATGTGGAAGTTGAGCCGCTGTTTGAGCTTGCAGGAGAGCAAATCACGGCGTATGGAGGCATAAAATCAAAAATGCGTTCCCAGAACCCGATTCTACTTCACGGTGTTACGGCTTCCGGCAAGACAGAAGTCTATTTCAAGCTAATAAAAGACGTCATTGATTCCGGCAAAAACGTGCTTTTTCTGGCACCGGAAATTGCGCTTGCGTCCCAGCTTACAAAGCGGCTTGCGCGAAAATTCGGGATAAGAGATGTTGCAATCTGGCACAGCAGCATTTCTGACGGTGAAAAATACGATGTGTGGCAGAGGTTATTCAAAAACGAGATAAAAATTCTTGCGGGCGCGCGTTCTGCCGTGTTTGCGCCGTTGCAGAACATTGGTTTAATAATAATTGACGAGGAGCACGAAAGTGCTTACAAGCAGACAAACCCTGCGCCGCGCTACGACGCGCGCGTCGTAGCGCGGCGCCTTGCCCAGTTCCATCAGGCACCTTTACTTTTAGGCTCGGCAACTCCGGATATTTCGACTTATTATTACGCAACCAATAACAACAATCTTTTTGAGATGCGCAAGCGATTTAACAACTCGCCGCTTGCAAAGCCGCAGGTTATTAACATGCAGGAATACGGCAAGGCGTCATACAGAGGTATCATCTCAAAGCCCCTGCAAACAGAAATCACAGAGACTCTGGAGCGCGGGCAGCAGGTAATTCTTTTGATGAACCGCCGCGGGTATTCGACTTACACCCAATGCAAGTGTTGCGGAACAGTGATAGAGTGTTCGGACTGTTCAATCCCGATGATCTGGCATGCAAGTGTCAAAAAGCTCAAGTGTCATTACTGCAACAAAGAGATGAGTTTTCCGGATTACTGTCCGCAATGCGGAAGTGACGCGCTTTCGACTTCCGGAGTCGGAACCCAGAAAATCGAGCTTCTAATAAAAGAGCTTTATCCTGACGCGCGGGTTGAGCGGATTGACAGCGACATTTTGACCCGAAAAAACGCGCACATTGAGCTTTTATCCAAATTTCAGAAAAAGGAAATCGACATTCTGGTTGGCACCCAGATGATTGCAAAGGGTTTGGACAACCCGAACGTAACCCTTGTAGGTGTATTGAGTGCGGATTCAGGTTTCAACATCCCTGATTTTCGCGCATCAGAGCGCGGGTTCCAGCTTCTTACGCAGGTAGCCGGGCGTGCCGGGCGCGGGGAGTTCAAAGGAAAGGTTTTATTCCAGACTTACAATCCAGATTATTATGCCTTTCAGACCGCCAAGGCGCAGGATTACGAGAAGTTTTTTGAGACAGAAATAAAAGCGCGTCAGGAGTTTGACTACCCGCCGTTCAGTCAGATTGTGCGTTTGATACTTTCTTCGCAGAACAATTTCCGTGCTGAAAAATCCGCAATGGAGATTGCTTTAAGGCTTTCCACAATGACAGAAAAATTCGGGTTTACAGAGTATCTTGAAACGCTCGGGCCAACTCCGTGTGTGATAGAGAAGTTAAACGGCTACTACCGGTTTCAGATTCTTATCAAGAACAAGCTTTCTCAAAAGGGGCATGATTTTATCTCGAAATTCCTGAGCAAGATTACGCTTCCGAAGGACATAAAGCTTGCAATTGACGTTGACCCGTTGGATATTTTGTAACAATAAAAAAAGCTCTGCAATTTCTTGCAGAGCTTTTTACTAAATCTATGCTACTAAACGTTAGCAACAGCCTTAGGACCAGCGTTAACGATTTCTGCCGGCATGTTTGGATACTTAGATGAGAAGTTATCAGCAAACATTTGAGCAAGCTTGTTAGCATTAGCATCATAAGCAGCTTTATCAGCCCACAGACCGCGTGCATCAAGCATTTCATCAGGAACGCCAGGGCAAGATGTAGGATAATCTACATTGAATACATCGTGGTGTTTGAATTCGATTGAATCAAATGAACCGTTCAATGCAGCTGTTACCATAGCTCTTGTGTAAGCAAGTTTCATTCTCTTAGCACCCATAGAAGCGCTTCCGCCTGCCCATCCTGTGTTTACTAAGTAAACCTTAGTACCGTACTGGTCAAGCTTGTCACCCAACATCTTAGCGTAAACAGAAGCATCCATTGGCATGAATGGTTCGCCGAACAATGTTGAGAATGTAGGTTGAGGTTCTGTAACGCCTCTTTCTGTACCAGCAAGCTTAGAAGTGAAGCCTGTTACAAAGTGGTACATAGCAGCGTTTTTGTCCAATCTTGAAATTGGAGGCAATACGCCGAATGCGTCAGCTGTCAAGAACACAACAACTTTTGGAATACCGCCCATTGAAGGGATTTGAGCGTTATCAATGTATTCGATAGGGTAACCTACACGAGTGTTTTCAGTTAATGAACCGTCGTTGAAATCAAATTCTCTTGTTTCAGGGTCCATAACAACGTTTTCTACCAAAGAACCAAACTTGATAGCGTTGTAGATATCAGGTTCGTGTTCTGGGTCAAGGTTGATACATTTTGCATAGCATCCGCCTTCGAAGTTGAAAACGCCATCAGGAGACCAGCCGTGTTCGTCGTCACCGATTAATTTACGGTTAGGGTCTGCTGATAAAGTTGTTTTACCTGTACCTGAAAGACCAAAGAATACAGCTGTTTCACCTGTTGCAGGGTCCATGTTAGCTGAACAGTGCATTGGAAGAACATTCTTCTTAGTCATAACATAGTTCATAGTAGCGAATACAGATTTCTTGATTTCGCCTGAGTATTGAGAACCGCAGATGATGATTTCATGAGCTTCGTAATCGATTGCGATACAAGCTTCTGAGTTTACGCCATCAACTTCAGGGTCGCATTTGAAACCAGGAGCACAAAGAATTGTGTAGTCAGCTTCACCGTAGCTAGCCAATTCTTCTGCTGTTGGTCTGATTAACAATTGATGAATGAACAAGTTTTGGCTTGCCATTTCGTTGATTACTCTGAATTTTTGAGTGTATTTTTTATCAGCACCAGCAAAACCATCGAAGATGAATACTTCTCTGTTTTGCAAGTAAGCAGCGATTTTACCCTTGATTGAGTTGAATGCTTCTCTGCTGATTGGTCTGTTTACTTTACCCCAGGCAATGTCATTGTGGATAGATTCTGTATCAACAATGAATTTATCCTTAGGTGAACGACCTGTGTATTTACCAGTTGTAACAACCAATGCACCTGTGTTTGACAAAGTACCTTCGCCCAAACGAAGAGCAGCTTCTGTCAATTGTGCAGGAGTTAGGTTGCGGTAAACAGCTTTTGGTCCGATAATACCAAATTTTTCGATTCCGTATGTTTCCATAATATAGCTTCCTCCTTTTTCAAAGCTCTTATATATACACGAAAATTGTATTACAAACACTTAAAAAAGACAAGCTGTATTTCACTATTTTACGAGCATGGAATACATTTGAGCACGTTTCTTCTGCACATCCGGATTGGCAAGATAATCCTCGTATCTCATCTGATAATTCAAATATCCGTTTGGCGTAATCTCAATAATCCTGTCAGCTACAGTGTTTATGAACTGGTAATCCTGCGAAGTAAACAAAACAGAG
Organism: uncultured Candidatus Melainabacteria bacterium; assembly: GCA_949902595.1. GTDB lineage: Bacteria > Cyanobacteriota > Vampirovibrionia > Gastranaerophilales > Gastranaerophilaceae > CAG-196. Next base: position 38,858 of record CATLDC010000013.1, read on the forward strand.
CCTGTGTAATCAATAAGCGCGTTGTTTAACGATGTAATCGCCTCCAAATCAAGGTGGTTGGTAGGCTCGTCAAACAAAAGCACGTTTGATTCTTCAATCATTGTTTTTGCAAACATGCAGCGAACTTTCTCACCGCCTGAAAGCACTTTTACGCACTTTTCAGCATCCTCTCCGGAGAAAAGCATTCTTCCCAGATACCCTCTTAAAAAGCTTATATGCTGCTCCTGAGAATACTGCGCAAGCCACTGGATAAGATTTTTATCAGTGTCAAAAAACTCATTGTTGTCCTTAGGGCAATAAGAATGAGTAGCTGTAACACCCCAAGTTACAGAGCCCTCATCCGGCTCCAGCTTGCCTTCCAGAATCTCAAAAAGCGCAGTGATTGCGTGCTGGTTTTTGGAGATAAACGCAATTTTTTCGCCCTGACGAACATCAAAAGACAAAGCTTTTATTAAAAGCTCGTCGTTTAAGCTCTTTTTTAGTCCCTGAACAGTCAAGACATCTTTGCCAGGCATTTTTGAGTACTTGAAGTAAATGCTAGGATATTTTCTTGTTGAAGGTTTAATATCTTCAAGCGTAAGTTTTTCCAGCATGTTCTTTCTGGATGTTGCCTGTTTTGCCTTGGAAGCGTTTGCGCTAAACCTTGCAATGAATTTTCTAAACTCTTCAGCTTTTTCTTCCAGCTTCTTGTTGCGCTCTTCTTTTTGTTTCATAATCAAAGCGCTTGCCTGAGTCCAGAACGAGTAGTTTCCGGTATAGAGCTGGATGTTTCTGAAATCAATATCCGCAATATGGGTACAGATTCTGTCCAAAAATTTTCTGTCGTGCGAAACAACGATTACTGTGTTAGGAAAATCAATCAAAAAGTCTTCCAGCCACGTAATTGTCGCCAAATCAAGGTGGTTTGTAGGTTCGTCCAGCAGCAGAATATCAGGGGTGCCGAACAGAGCCTGTGCAAGAAGAACACGGACTTTTTCGCTGCCTGAAAGGTCTTTCATCTGTGCATAATGAAGTTCTTGCGGGATACCCAAATCGTTCAGCAAAGAAGAAGCATTCGGTTCAGCCTGCCAGCCGTCCATTTCTGCAAATTCTGTTTCCAAATCAGCAACTCTGATTCCGTCTTCGTCGTTAAAATCCGGTTTCATGTAGAGTGCGTCTTTTTCCTTCATAACATCATAGAGATGTTTGTGTCCCATAATAACCGTATCAATTGCGGTAAATTCATCGAACTCAAAGTGGTTTTGCTTCAAGACCGCAATTCTCTGGCCTTTTTTGATATGCACCTGCCCGCTTGTAGGTTCCAAATCGCCTGAAAGGACTTTCAGGAAGGTACTTTTTCCCGCGCCGTTTGCACCAATAAGTCCGTAGCAGTTCCCCTGGGCAAATTTTATATTAACATTTTCAAATAGTGCTTCCGTTCCAAAACGTACTGTTAAATTTTCTGTTGTAATCATAGTTTTATAAGCATAACACAAAAAGACGAATGTAACACAATACCCATTCTGTTACATTCGTACTAATATATACGGCACAAATTTAGAAAACTTTAGGGTTTGCGGATAAATTGTTACAAAAGTTCATAAACCAACTCCCTCGCCTAGGGGGTAAAATAAGCTTGTAGTCTTGAATTTAGGCTACTCCGCCGGTTGAAAAAGGAGAGGGTTGGGGTGATGGAGCAATCCCTTGTCTGGCGCTTGTTGTACCCCACCCTAGCCCTCCCCATCCAGGGAGGGAACGCGCTCAACTTGTAGTCTCAAAACCAGCTAAAAAGCGCCAAGCCTGTAGGCTCTATCCCAACCGGGCGGAGCCCCCATACATTTACCCCCATGTAACAGAATGGGTATTGTGTTACATGGGATGTAACTTAATGTAACAAAGAAAGGAGTTATGTTATGGTAGATTTAAGCAAGGTATCCGGATGGGTACAAAAAGCTGTTGCTGATATTGCCGCGTTTGATGGCAATACAAGAAAAATTGATTCACAATCAGAAAAAAATGTTCTTTCCAGTCTGCTTGCAGGAAATCTAAGTAGTGAGGACAAAGAATACATTGAAGGTTTTATGCTTGCAAGGGGTGCTTCCAAAACACCTAAAGTTAACGGTAAAAACCCAGAAAAAAATACCGAACGCGCTGTGAAAACAGAATTTGTTGGAACTTTGAATGCAGAAAACCAGACACAGATGGAAAAACTAAAATCCATGAATAAAAATATGGAAACTTTTTTTGACGAAAACGGAGAAGTTATAAGATCAGTAATTACCGGAGAAAACGGAGAACAAACCAGTATTATTGATTATAAAAAATTAGATGACGGCACTGTAATAGGAGAACAAGAGACGAAAAATCCTTGGGGCGGAACTGAAAAATGCAAATTTAAATATAACCCTGAAACCAAAGAATCTAAACTTCTGGAACATATATCACTTGATTCAAATGGCAAAGTGACTTATGAAAAACATACCGATGCCTTGGGCAATATAACAGAAAAATATCTCGCAGGTCCTAATGGTGAAACTTATGAACAAACAGTTGTTGACGGTAAATTCAAAGGTATTGAGCGTGATGCTGATGGAAACATTATCAGAGAGCTGGAAGGAACTGCTGACAAAAATGGAAATGTTCAATTTCCTATAGATAAGTAGGGTGCGCACACTTGCGCACCATTAATATTCATAAAAAAAGAGCCTTTCGGCTCTTTTTTCTTAACTGTTTTGCAATCCGCGTTTGAACTCTTCCGGACGGCTTGAGCGGGCAAGCGCATCTTCCAGAGTGATTTTCTTTCTCATATACAAATCACGGAGTGACATTTCCAATGTCTGCATACCGAAACCGGAGTTGGTTTGCATTGTTGAGTAAATCTGTGCAGCCTTAGCTTCACGAATCAGGTTCGCAATCGCAGGGATTACAAGCATAACTTCCTGTGCCATTACACGACCGCTCTTAGAACCGTCTGCCTGAACAAGCGGAAGCAATGTTTGAGAGAATACAGCCACAAGCGAGTTGGAAAGCTGTACACGAACCTGCTGCTGCTGACCTTCAGGGAATACGTCAATGATACGGTCAATTGTTTGTGAAGCAGATGAGGTGTGCAAAGTACCGAATACCAAGTGACCTGTTTCTGCTGCTGTAAGCGCCAATCTAATTGTATCCAGGTCACGCATCTCACCTACAAGAATGATGTCCGGGTCTTCACGAAGCGCTGATTTAAGAGCGTTTGCAAAGCTTCTTGTATCCTGACCCAATTCTCTCTGGTGGATGATTGAACGTTTTGACGGGTGGATAAACTCGATAGGGTCTTCGATTGTCAAAATGTGTTCTGATCTTGTTTCGTTAATGTAGTTAATCATTGCAGCAAGGGTGGTTGATTTACCTGAACCAGTAGGCCCTGTTACAAGAACCAATCCGCGCGGTTTTTCCGCAATCTTTCTAACTGTATCGGAAAGTCCTAATTCCTTAAATGAAGGTACTTTTGATGCAATTACACGGAATGCGGCTGCATAATTTCCTCTGTCTTTATATATGTTTACACGGAAACGGCTTAAGCCCTGGATTCCGTATGAAAAGTCTAATTCCCAGTCTTGTTCAAGTTTACGTCTCTGTTCCTTGTTGAGCATAGGGAAAAGCAATAATTCAACTTCTTCCGGTTTAAGCGCCGGAACATCCATTCGCTGCAAATTACCGTCAATACGGACGACAGGCGGCAAACCAGCCGAGATGTGTAAGTCAGATCCTCTCTGTTTTACAACAACTTCCAAATATTTCTCTATAAGCATTAAAAAGCCCTCATTCTTCATTTTTTCGGAGATTTTGGGAAAATCCGCCATCTCTTAAGCACTCTTATACATCAAAACTATATCATAAAACAAACATCTTGTAAACTTATTTTGAGAGATATTCGTTGATTGCTTTTGCGGCTTTTTTCCCCGCACCCATTGCATTAATTGCATTGGAGGCACCTACAGGAGCTACATCTCCACCGGCATAAATTGCAGGAATTGATGTTTCTCTTGTTTCAGAATCAACTACAAAATAACCTTTTGAATCCATGTCAAAATCAAGTCCGTCAAGATGAGCGGATTTTTGTATAATCGGATTCGGTCCTGTTCCGAGTGCAACGATAACGGTATCAACATCCAGTTCTACATATCTTCCCGTGCCGATTGGTTTGCGTCTTCCGGATTCATCAGGCTCGCCAAGCTCCATAATTTCAAATTTCATGCCGGCAACATATCCGTCTTTGCCGATAATTTCACAAGGGGCATGAAGGAATTGGAAAATTACACCTTCTTCTTTTGCATGTCTGATTTCTTCCAGACGCGCAGGAAGTTCTGCTTCTGTTCTTCTATATACAATATAAACTTTTTCAAATCCTACACGAACAGCTGTTCTTGCTGCGTCCATCGCAACATTTCCCCCGCCAATGATTGCAGCAGATTTGCCGACCTTAAGCGGAGTTGCAGACTCTTCATCATTAGCTTGCATTAAGTTTACACGGGTCAAAAACTCGTTTGCGGAAAATACGCCGTTAAGGTTTTCACCCGGAATATTCATCATCTTTGGAAGCCCCGCGCCAGAGCAGATAAATATTGCATCAAAACCATCTTCTTTAAGCTGTTTTAGAGTTACAGACTTGCCCACAATAACATTTTTTTCAAACTTAACGCCCATTGCTTTGAGGGATTCAATTTCTCTATCTAAAACTTTTCTTGGGAGTCTGAAAGGTGGAATACCGTATCTCAAAACTCCGCCAAATTTATGCAGAGCTTCAAAAATAGTAACGTCATGTCCTGCTTTTCTTAAATCGGACGCAGCTGTTATACCAGCACAGCCTGAGCCGACAATCGCAACTTTTTTGCCTGTTGGAACGATTTCTGCCTGTTTTGGAGATGTATTATCGCCGACATATCTTTCCAAAGCCCCGATTGCAATTGATTCGCCTTTGATTCCCAAAACGCAATTGCCTTCGCATTGTCTTTCCTGAGGGCAAACTCTGCCGCAAACAGACGGAAGCATGCTTGTTTGACGGATAATTTCACCGGCTTCATCGAGTTTGTCTTCCTTTAGAGCCTTTATAAAATCAGGTATCTGGATATTAACAGGGCAGCCTTTTACGCATCTCGGGTTTTTGCAGGTCAGGCAGCGTTGTGCTTCCAGCTTCACCTGTTCCGGCGTAAGATTCTCTTCCACCGCCTCAAAGTTATGGCGGCGCTCCATTTTATCCTGTTCTTGCGGTCTCTGTCTCATAATAAGCTCTCCTTAGTTCTTAATATAAAGTATAACAAAAAAAGCTTTTATTGTATAATAGAACTTATGAAAAACATTATTTTTATCTTTGGAACACGTCCGGAAATCATCAAGCTTGCGCCTGTGATACTTGAATTAAAAAAGTATCCGGAAAGCTACAACGTTATCATTTGTAACACGGAGCAGCAAAAAGAGCTTTCGAATCAGACTCTTGCGTACTTTGGCTTGAAAGCTGACATAAACCTTGACTGCATGAGAGAAAACCAATCTCTTTCTTCTGTTCAGGCCCGGATTTTGACCTCCTTAGACAAGGTTTTTCAGGAAAACAAAATTGACGCAACAATCGTTCAGGGTGACACAATGACCGTGCTTTGCGGAGCGTTAACAAGTTTTTATCACAAGATTCCGGTTTTCCACGTGGAAGCAGGTCTTCGCTCGTACGACATTTACGAGCCGTTTCCGGAAGAAGTTATGCGCCAGATGACCTCAAGGGTTGCAGCGCTTCACTTTGCACCGACAGGGGTAAATAAAGAAGCTTTATTAAGAGAAGATATTAGCGAAGCCAAAATCCATGTTGTTGGAAACACTGTTATCGATGCGCTTTTCTGTCTTTCAGACGAGGTTATTGAGAACTCAAAAAGATTTTTTGAAGAGAAGAGCATTCCGATTGATGACAAGCTTGTTCTAATCACCGCGCACAGGCGAGAGAACCATGGGGAGAGAATTGACAGGATTATTGAGGCAATATCTTATCTTGCAAAAAAATACGACGACCACACATTTGTTATTCCGGTTCATCCGAATCCGAACGTGAAAAACAAGATTCATGAGCGGCTTGGCGGGTTCAAGAATATCCACCTTTTGACGCCTTTGGATTATCCTTATCTTGTTTATCTGATGAAAAATGCGAAGCTAATTCTAACCGATTCCGGCGGGATTCAGGAAGAAGCGCCGTCTTTTGCCTGTCCGACTCTTGTTATGAGATACGAAACAGAGCGCAAGGAAGGTATTGATGCCGGAGTTTCCAAGCTGGTCGGTGCTGATTACGAAAAAATTCTTGAAGAGAGTGAAAAAATCTTATCGTCTACAAAAGCGCTCACAAGGTTAAAGGCTCAGAATCCTTACGGTGACGGAACTTCTTCGCTTAAAATCGAAAAAATAATAAGAGAATATCTCGGGTAGCAAATTTATTTTTTACCGGTTTTAAGATAAATATGAGAATTTCGTTTAACATAATATATACAATAGCAAGCCCCAATCATTTAAATCCCAGCCAAGCGGCAGGCATTGCACTGTTTTTTGCAGACCGGATTTAGAGTGGGACAAGTTTTGCAGTTTTTTAGAGAACAAATACAGAAATACAGACAAAGTAAACACTTTTATTCTAGGCGGCTCTGACGGAAGCGAGACTTACTCATACATAATGAAAATGTTTATGAATCTGAAAAACAACGCATACAAATTCATGCCTGTAAAAACCGTGGAGCAGAATCCCGTGCTGCACGAAATTGCAGAATCAGGAAGCATCCCTATGCGTTTTGAAACATTTGACCTGTTTATGAGAGAAGTAAATCTCATTGGAAAAGAATTATGCAACGCTCCAAGAAGTTATTTCCAACTCCAGGACAAGAAAATGATAATGGGTTCTGAAATAAAGCAGCACGCAAAGTTTATCAATGACAATCTTCTTAACGTGCTGCCTGAAGTTCCAAAGAGTAACACAGTTTTATTGATGAGAAACACACTGCCTTATCTCAATGACAGAGACCAGTTGAGGGCCATCAATCATATTCAGAATATGGACAAATCCTGCACTGTAGCAATCGGAGACTATGACACTGATTTAGGCAACATGACCTCGATTTTGCTAGAATCCGTCGGGTTCAAAAAAACAGGGTTAAAAAATGTGTTTGAGAAGCCGCACTAATTGATAACCGCTTTCACCGCGATATTATCCGGCCGCATTTTAACCTCGCGCATCTTGGCGATTAGACCGTCTTTTGTGCGGCAATTAACAAACGACTGTTTTTCGTAATCATTAATAAACTTGTTATTCTTTATGATATTTTCATCCATTCTGTTAATAAGCGCCTGAATCTTATTGTAAGCAAAATTAATCAAGTCAGGAGTTATGCATGCAAGAACAATATCAATATATCCAAACTCTCTTTTGTACAGGTGGGCAAGAAGGTTTTCGTTCTTTATATTGTGTTTGTCCAAAAACCTGTGGATTTCATCGCTTCTATCAAACGGATTATTAATATTAACAACTGTGCTTGAAGATTCCGGATTTGTTATTCTGTAATAGTAATAAGCATTGTCGGTATAAAGAATCTTCTCAGCAGAGCAAAGGGTTTTAACCTGAAACGGATTGTCAGCCCAGCCGGCGCCTTTTGGCTCTACAAAGCTTATGTTGTTTTTATTCAGGAAGCTTTTTTTGTAGATACAAGACCAGATGCTCGGGTGGAAATACAAGAATTGAGGGCAGTCATCGATTGTGCAAACCTCTTCCGGCATAGAATAATCACAAGACCAGTTTATCTTTGTAATGCTCTTTTCAGAGTTATTGCTTCCGTCTCTGTACTCATAATACGCAGATTTGACAATATCGGCATCTTCAGATGATGCGAGGTTGTACATTTCTTCATACATATTGCTTGAAATATAGTCATCCGGCTCAACAATCGCAATATACTCGCCTTTAGCGAGTTTAAGTCCGCAGTTGCATGCAGCTCCGTAGCCCGCATTAGCTTTATTTAGTATAATAATTCTGCTATCAGCAGACTGATATTTTTCAAGAATTTTCTTAGACTCGTCCTTGGAGCCGTCGTTAATACAAATTATTTCAATATCTTTCAATGTCTGGTTAATTATGCTTTCCAAACACTCTGACAGGTATTTTTCGACATTATAAACAGGTACAATTACAGAAACTTTGTAATCCATATTTTCCTCCTTAAAAATTGTTTTAATCACTACCTTTTTAAAATACAGTAAGCTGTTAAAAAATATATTAGATGGGCAGGCACATTTATATAATTATCTTAAGGTTGCAGGGCTTTCCGACATCTGCTATCATGAAGATATAAGACAAACAGCAAAGGCAATCCATGCCCTCAAAGAAGCTAAAACGAATTACCCCGCAAAACTATTTAAAGTACTACTACGATATCCCTTACGAGGGAAAGACTTCTGCTGGCAAACCGCTTAGAAAACTCAAGGGAATCACCTGCCCGTATCGCGGTATCAAAATAATACCGAGTGAAACAATAAAGGGATTTGAAAAGAATCTGGCAAAATGCAAGACAGCAAAGGATTGTGTGGATTTGCTCTCCAACTATCAGTCCAACATGCTTGATGTAGAAAAATCAATCTACGCAATTTTCAAGGATTTTGCGCTCATAAACCCTGATGATGACCTTCAAAACTGTCTCCAGATGATTAAGACCAACAGTCTCACAAAATTAAAGCTTGAGGAAATGGAGGTTCTAGATGATGTGGATTTTCTTACCCGAAAACTCTCACCGCAAACAGCTTTAAGAATCAGGGCCAAGACCACAAAGTGCAGGCAGATTATATTAAGCAGTTCAAAGCATGACACTTTCAAGCGTAAGACTTTTTTAAATTCATTGGAAGAAATCATCCCGAACGAGAACGAGCGGGAAATATTCAGCAACATCAAAAACAAGGCGCTTTTCCTTCCGACATCAGAGAGCAGCCGCAACGCCTTCATCGTCAAGTACTCAAAGCGCACCCAGACAGAAATCGTACGTCGTATTTTTATTGCCTCAACCGGTTCGATTGAGCATGTAACACCTGCATCAAACGGCGGATTGAACACAATGGGGAATTTTCTTCTAACCACGGCAAGCGGGAACCGTTACCGCGAGAACATGGATTTGTGCGAGTACATAAAGCGTCACCCGAAAATACCTGAGTACATGCAGCTTTACATTGACGACATAATCCGTGAAATCCACAACGGCAACCTTGAAGGGAACGAAACATATCCATATAAAATCAAGAAAAAGCTTTACGAGGAATCAGAGGGAAGGATTATGATAAGTCTTTGCGCTTACAGGTACTCGGAAGAGGAGGCAGCGCAGGCTGTAGAGGCGTATGAGAAGCGCTGGAAGAATTAATTCTTCCAGCGCTTCTCAAAAACCTACATTTATTTTAATTTACAATATTCCTCATCGCTAACTTCTTCAAGCCACTCATTAGAACCGCCTTCTGATGGGACTTCTATTGCAAGGTGGCTAAACCAGCTGTCAGGTGCAGCGCCATGCCAGTGTTTTACTTCCGGCGGAATATTAACAACATCGCCAGGTTTCAGCTCTTGAGCCGGCTTACCCCACTCCTGATAATAACCCCGACCTTGAACCGCTATCAAAATCTGGCCGCCTTTATGGTGTACATGCCAGTTATTTCTGCATCCGGGTTCAAAAGTGACATTTGCAATACCAACCTGTTCCTTGTTTAATCTATTCAAATAGCTTTGTCCTTTAAAATATTTTGCATACGCGGCATTTGGCTCACCAACTGCAAACATTTCATTTTTAGGAACACTCGTAAGGGTTAGAATTTCTTTTATTTGCTCATCATTCAAGCCGGTATTCTTACCCATGCGAATATGAGCATTTAGCTGCGGCTCAAGCCCTTTCATAGAAGACAAGGCAGCGATAGTCGCAATTTCTCTTTCCTGATAGCTAAGCACCCCTCTTGCAAAAATATCTGCAAAGAGGTGTTCTTTTAAATATGAATCAATCGCCGGCGCAAACTCAAAAATTTCTCCTTTGACATGGTCTCCTGTTAGTTCCACCTGAACATTATCTCCGTATGCAAATTTATCTGTTCCGTCCGGCAAAATTTTAGGCTCTGCGCCGATTTTATCTTTTTTATCCTGGCGCGAATTAACGACCTTCATAAATGTCGCAATCCCGTTCAGGCTTCGCGGAAATCCGCAATAAGCATACATCTGAACAAGTATTTCTTTTATTTCATTAACAGACAGGCCTTCATCTAATCCCTTGTTCAAAGTCTTTTCAAGGTTTTGCAGGTCACCTGATGCGGTATAAGCTGAAATCATAACAATATTCTGCTGTTTTTTCGTTAAAACATCTTTTGCCATACACTTTTCTCCCGTTATTGCAGCTATTACAATCGTAATCAAAAATACTAATAGAAACTTTTTCAGAATCATATTCGCTCACTCCAAGAATCGATTAATCATTTTCTATATAATAACACATATATAACTCAACAAATTGTATATTTTGTTGACGCCCTTTATTTCATAAGCGCTTGAGAGCTTAATATTTACAAACAGTATCAACTGCTCAATGTTTGTGATAAACTAATTTTGGGTATATTTTCAGGAAAAGCAACAAAATATACAATTTGTTGAGCATCGCTTATTCAAAAGGTATGAAATGTTAAAGGGTTTAATAAGCAGAAAAAAAGAAAAGAAGCACGTATTATACCAGATAGCTGGTATAAAATTTCGTGTTAAGCATCCCATTGATAAACAATTAGCAAAAGACTTTATTGAGCACACTGTTCCGGAAAAAACAGTTTTGATTATTGAAATAAACGACTGCCACAAAGAAACAATTCCCGGGTATTACAAGCACCTTAAGGAGTTGGGATACAACGTAGAAATTCTAATTCAGTATGGAAGTGACGGATTATTTTCTGTGCTTCCCAAAGTCACAGTGGTTTGGGAATGCAACAATAGCACTTTTGCACATATTATTCAAAAAGCAAATTTCAAAAAATACCACTGTCTTTTGTTTAACTCAAAACGCATTTATTGTAAGAAGAATGATACTGCTGTAGAAGGGATTGATGTATCCGAATACCTCAAAAAAATTCCGGAAGGAAAGAACAAAAATATTTACGTACAGCATCATATTAACAAAATCAATGAATACAATCCGGAAACCCAAATCATACTTGCAAACCCAGCCAAAGAGGAGCTACTAGAGGCCAATATTGTTAACCCTAATTATTTTGGCGATGTTTCAATAACATCAAAAAACACCGGATTAGTCAGATTTATCACAGTAGGGGAGCTTTCTTCTCTAAGAAGAAACTCAGGACTGCTTTTAGAGGCCGTAGAGGATTTGCACAATAAAGGTGTAAGGAATTTTAAAGTTACTGTAATCGGGTCAGGAAATTTAGATAGAATAAATCCTAAAATTCAGAATTATTTCAACATTTTAGGGCGTGTAGATTTTCCTCTTATGTTCAAATCATTAGAGGAAGCCGATTATTTTTTGCCGCTTCTTGATCCGGAGCTGAAAGCGCACAGAAGGTATATGGATTCCGGAACATCCGGGAGTTTTCAATTGATTTACGGGTTTTTGAAACCATGCATTATTCACAAAACTTTCGCTGATATTTACGGGTTTGATACTTCTAATGCATTGATTTATGAAGACAACAGCAAGATTTCAAAAAAAATGCACGAAGCGATTAATTTTTCTGATGAATCGTATTTATCGATTCAAAACAATCTTAAAACCGGTGTCGAACGAATTAACAATTTATCGCTTAGCAACCTTAACAGAATCTTGAACAAGGGATTAAAACAAAATGATGAACACTAAGAAAATTCCAATAGTATTTGCTTTTGACGACAATTACGCACTGCCTGCAAGCATTGCAATAAAATCATTGCTGGACACAAAAAAAGAGGGCACTGAATATGAAATCATAGTTTTTCATGGCGGGCTCAAGACGAAAACAATAAAAAAATTCAGCACTATTGCAAATATTCGCTGGATAAAAGTTGAAGAAAAGCAGTTTAAGGATGTGCCGATTGGATGGAGCGGGCTTGCAACATATTACCGTTTGCTTATCGCAGATTTGCTGCCTGAGTATGACAAAGTTATCTGGTCTGATGTGGATGTTCTGTTCAGAGGCGATTTATCAGAAATCTTTAATCAGGACATGGAAGATGCTGATTGGGGTGGAATCATTGCAGAAAGGCAAGATGAGCAAAACGGGATTCACACACATTTTGACGAGAATACAAAACCATATATTTACATGCCGGGGTTTATGCTGGTTAACACGAAGCTTTGGAGGGAAAAAAAGTTAGCCCTGCGGTTTTGGGATATTATAAGAGAATATCAGGACAGGCTAAAGATGTTTGACTTAGATATTTTGAACCTTGCTGCTGACAAAATCATGCCGGTGCCCTTTAGTTATTGCGTCTTAGAAAACATATACGACGCAGATGATATATCCACTGCAAGAGAGTATCCGTGGTTATCAAGAGCGCAGGGAGAAAAAGAGTTATTAGACGCAAAAGCCAATCCTGTAATCATCCATTACGCAGGTGAGCGGGCGAAAATCTGGAACAGGGATATTAACGAAATTCCATGCTACTATAGGGAATATTTGCTAAGCTCTGTATTCAATAACAGAAATAAGTCGTATTATAGAAAGACAAAGTTGAAAATATTATTACTGGGCTTGCTCATACTTTTGTGTCCGATAAAACGGATTCGAAAGAATTTGAGGCACAAAAAGCAAAAGTTGAAAGAGACTATTGCTCCAAAGAAAACAAGTTCAATATATGAAAACAATTTTATTTCCAGCACTGTCTGTATAGGTAGTCCTGAAAACGTAGAACTTGGCGGGAAAATATATATTGGAGAGGACTGTAAATTATATGCAGAAGGCGGATTAAAAATCGGCGCTTACACAAAAATCGGGCAAGGGTGTTTAATTATGACAACCGCTCATAATTACAAAAGCCAAACAAGAATACCATTTGACCATATAGGAATTTTGAGAAGAACAGAGATAGGTAAAAATTGCTGGCTTGGAGTTCGTTGCATAATTTGCGGCGGGGTAAAGATTGAAGACGGTGCAATTATTGGAGCCGGAGCTGTTGTAACAAAATCGGTTCCAAAATGTGCCATTGTTGCAGGAAATCCAGCGAGAATAATTGGTTGGCGGGATAAAGAACTTTATAATAAACTTGAAGAATCAGGGATGAATTTTCCGCAAGAAAAAGAACCTCCTAGAGAATGGATTCGCGAAGAAGGATTTAAGGAGTACTATGAGTAAAAAAATATTAATAACAGGCGGAGCCGGATTTATAGGTTCGCATATTGCAGACGAATTTATCAAAAAAGAATACGAGGTTGTTATTGTTGATAACCTTACCACCGGTCAGGAAAAGAACATCAACAGCAAAGCCCGATTCTACAACTGCGACATAACATCCGCAGAGCTGGAACAGATTTTTTCAGCAGAAACCCCTGAAATAGTCATCCATCTTGCTGCGCAGGTTAGTGTTCCAAATGCAACAAAAGACCCGATTGGTGATGCCCATATCAATATTATTGGCACGCTCAATGTGCTCGAATATTGCAAAGCATACGGGGTTAAGAAAATACTCGCAGCCTCTTCTGCTGCTGTTTACGGTGAGCCTCAATACTTACCGGTGGATGAAGCTCATCCGACGATTCCGATTTCAAACTACGGAATCTCAAAACTCACAATGGAAAAGTACATAGAAAACTCCGGAGTTGATTACATTATATTCAGGTTCTCAAATGTATTTGGCGAGCGCCAGACCGCGCATGGAGAAGCTGGAGTCGTCACAATATTTGAAAACGCAATGAAAAACAATTTGCCAGTCACAATATTTGGCGATGGAGAACAAATACGTGATTTCATTTACGTCAAAGACATTGCAAAAATCACGTGCAATCTGGCAGTTTCTGATGTAAAAAATGAGACAATAAATGTTTCCACAAACACAGAGTGCACAATTAACGAATTATTCAAAATTTTAGCCGACAAGTATGGATATCAGCAAGCTGCGGTACACAAACCCGAACGAAACGGGGATATAAAAGTCAGTGTTTTGGCAAACTCAAAACTAAACTCGCTTGCAGAAGTCGAATACACTGATATTCGCGGAGCGTTTTAAAGCTATTTATTTTCAACAAATTCTATATGATATCCAATAACATCGAGTATTTCCTGAACCTCGTCGAACTTTATTGTGCTACGTCTTAGCTTGTTTGTAATATTGTTGGGCACAACTTTTCTATTTTGCTTTTGCTCAATAAGCTCGCACACCTTTTTCAGGGTCGTAGCTTTTTTGGCTATAATACTTTTTAGTTCGCTCTTTACGTCCATAATTACTCCAAATTCAATCCAACACACTCCCAAAAATCACACTTGGCTCCTGCGTAACTTCTTTTCCAAACGCCTTGGTCTTAGAAGCAGCCGTAATGAACAGCTTCTTTTGCGCACGCGTTATCGCAACATAAAGCAGCCTTAGCGTCTCTTCGGAATTAAATTCCTTGAGCTCCAGCTCTGATTTGCGCCTGTATTTCGGGTTGAAAGACTTTACTTCCTCCATAAACAACGACGAAGCTTTAAGCTTTGCCTGCGCAACATCTATTGAAAGATTTTTCTCCGACAACTCCGGCAAAAATACGTACTCAAACTCATCGCCCTTTGATTTGTGCAGAGTCATAATCTGAACCTTGCCTTTCATAGCATCCTTGTCCTCTTCTTCTGAAAAGAACTTAAACCCGCTTAGAGACGGCTTTTTGGAAAGCTCCTCAAGCCTTTGGAGCG
>CATLDC010000014.1 GCA_949902595.1 uncultured Candidatus Melainabacteria bacterium
CGCTTGATGCGGTTTGAACCATGTCGAGACCCATCAGGGCGTTGTCTTGTGCTACCTGATAGGCACCTATTTTGGTTGAAAGATTTGTTGATATAGAGTAGTTGGCTGCATTGTCTTTGGCGTGGTTAATTTTGCAGCCGGTTGTCATGCGCTCAATGGCTTGATTGAGTTTTAGGGTGGAGGTTTTGAGTGAGGATTGGGTAATAAGTGAGGAGAGGTTGGTATTAATATTCATACAACCTCCTCAAAGCATGATGACTAGCTTCTAGAGCTGCCCCCCCCCCCGGAATGCATGGTTATGAGCGGGTTTGAGGCGTTCGAGGAATTATGTGAGTATTTTTGATTTCCGTATCTCATAGTTATATAATTCCACATTTTGGAAATTAATAACGGTTTTTTAAAAAATTGTTACAATTCTTAAAACTATGCTTGCTGCATTTCAAAAGCCTGTTTAAAAAGGTTTGTATCAAAGTTAAATTGTTGTGTTTCAGATTCCTGACCTGCATATTCTGCGATTGCCTGTTCAAGTTGAGCGTTAGCGTCAGCTACCTGAGTCCAAGAGCCTGTTGCTGTGATTACAGAAGGAAGTGCTGCGTCGTATTGGCCGACCAAATCAGAAACACCGCCGGCAACCTGACCGATAGAGTTTGTGAAGTTTGCTACGCTTGAAAGGTCGCTGCCCATTTGACCGATTGATTTTGTCAAAGCTGCAAGGTTTGCAGCAGAGCCTTGAATACGGGTTTGGCCTGCCATTGACTGGTCTGAACCTGTCATGATAAGTTTTGCACCTTGAGAAGCTGTTACAAAGTTGCTGCTCAATGCCTGACCAGCTGATGTTGCAGCTTTGCCGGTTGCTTCGTTGATTGCACCGGTAGTTGCAGTAGTTGTTTCCTTAGCAAAAAGTCCCTGACCTGACTGAATATTAGATTGAACATTCTGGATTCCGGTTGTTACAACTTCTGCTGCGTTTTCTACAAGACCTGCAACATTGTTAGAAGCAGTCTCAACAACTCCGTTTTGTTCCTGAATCTTTGACTGCATATCCATTACAGATTCAACCAAGCCATTAATGATAGCTGCAGCGCCGGTAATTGCCTGCAAAGCAGCCTGTTTTTCTTCCGGTTTAGCGTCTTTGTCGTTAAGAATCTTCTGGTTAGTTTCAACAACTGCAAGTTGTTCTTCCAACTGAGCCTGAGCTTCTGCTACAGCGCCTTTATCTCCGCCGAGTTCCTGGATTGTTTCCAAAGCTTTTGTGATATCAGAGGTGTTTTGAGCAATCTGGTTTACAATCTCTTGAACCTTAGATTCTGTATTTTGTACAGCTTCGTTAGCCTTGCTATCCAATTCACGAACTTTTTTGTCGTTTTCTCTAACTTCTTTATTAGCCTTTGCAGCTTCGCCTGTACCAAGCTTTGTGAGCATATCCATCAGGCCGTTTACAATGTTTGTAATAGCTGCTGCTTTTTGTCCGTCTTCGCCTTCAACGGCTGCCTGACCGTTTTGAACCAAGCCCCAAACACTGTTTACATAATTGTTTTCAGAAGATGAAGCACCCTTTGTGCCGCCGTTTACGCCAAGTGCAGACAGCTGGCTCATAGCCTGATTAATGATTTGTTGATAATCTGTGTTTGAATTTAGCGGTGCCATCTTACTTAAATCTTCCTATAATACCATCTTATATATATAAAGTATTGAAAAAAGAGGTGATTTCAGGTTTTACAAATATTGTTACAAAACTTAATAAAAATATGTTATAAAAAGCAAAACTCTTATAAGAAGTGTGGTTTGGACAGTTAATGTGTAAAATTAGCATGAATCATCTAACCGGCAGAAGTTCGGATATCCGATAACTGCGGGAAAAAATAGCCACCAAGCTTATAGACAGCTTCCTCAATATAGTGTACAAAGGTAAATATACGAAGTTGAAAAGGAATTTTTTATTTTATGAATTTTACGGAGAATTTTACAGAGCGTGAGATGGAAGTTTTACATTTACTGTTATTAGGACTGAATAATAAAGAGATTTCTAAGAAACTTTTTGTATCAACTCATACAACCAAAGCACATGTCGCTGCTATTTACAAAAAGCTCAATGTATCCAACAGGGTTCAGGCGGCAATCAGAAGCATCCAACTTGGCGCAGACGAATATTTTAACTTAAAGGATTCTTATAATTGCTAATTTATATCTCTAAAAAAACAGGTCGGCGCAATTTCATTGCGCCGACCTGTTAAATAGTCTTCCAAACTAAGCGTTCAACTTAGCTTTGTCTTCTTCGGTCACACCCTTGATAGTAAGGTTGATTCTTCCCTTATCATCGATTTTGATAACCTTAACAATTACTTCGTCGCCGATGTTAACGTGCGGTTCAATTGTCTCGATTCTTTCCTGACAAATTTGTGAGATGTGTACCATACCGTCTTTGCCGCCGCCTAATTCAACGAACGCGCCAATAGGGATGATTCTTACAACTTTGCCCTTGATTACCATACCAACTTCCGGTTTGAAAGTAAGGTCTTGAATCATTTTTCTTGCAATTGCAGCACCTTCCTGGTCGTTAGAAGTGATTGTTACAATACCGCTGTCCTGAATATCGATTTCAGCACCGGATGCTTCAATGATTGCTCTGATTTGCTTACCGCCAGGTCCGATAACTGTTCCGATGTCTTCAGTAGGGATTGTCATTGTAGAAATGCTTGGTGCATAAGGTGACAATGTCTTAGAAGGTTCTGTAATAGCTTCTCTCATCTTAGATAAGATGTGCAATCTGCCTTCTTTTGCCTGTGCAAGCGCTCTTCTCAATGTATCGTTTGCAATACCCTTAGCCTTCATATCCATTTGAAGCGCTGTGATACCGTCGTCGTTACCTGTAACCTTGAAGTCCATGTCGCCAAGGAAGTCTTCAATGCCCTGAATATCAGTAAGCACAACCGGCTCACGTTCAGGTTCGGTAATCATACCCATTGCAACGCCGCCAATCATGCACTTAACAGGAACACCTGCATTCATCAAAGCCATTGAAGAACCGCAAGTTGAACCCATTGAAGTTGAACCATTTGATTCCAATACATCAGATGTTACGCGAATTGTGTATCCGAATTCTTCCTGTGAAGGAAGCGCAGGGATGTTAGCTCTTTCAGCTAAGTTACCGTGACCTACTTCACGTCTTCCAGGTCCTCTAAGCGGTTTAACTTCGCCTACTGAGAAACCAGGGAAGATGTATTTGTGCATATAAGTTTTTTCTGTTTCAGGGTCAACGCCGTCGAGTTCCTGTTTCATGCCAGGACCTGCAAGAGTTGCAACTGAAAGAATTTGGGTTTGTCCTCTTGTAAACACAGCTGAGCCGTGAGCACGAGGAATAACGCCAACTTCGCACCATATAGGACGAACTTCGTTAGGTTTACGTCCGTCAGCTCTAACGCCTTCATCCATAATCATTGCACGCATAATTTTCTTTTCTGCAGCCTTAAATTCTTCTGCAACAAAATCAATGCCTGTTTCTTCAATGATTTGGTGAATGTAATGGTCTTCAGGAAGAGCTTCAACGCGTTCTTTAACAAGTTTTTTAGCTTCTTCGAGTTTTTGTTGTCTGTATGCTCTGTCGAAGTTGTGGTAAGCGTCGAAAATCATATCATGAGCAACTTCGTTGATTAAGTTTTTCAACTCAGTTGTGTCATAAGGGTTAACGAACTCTTGTTTTTCAACTCCGCAAAGTTTAGCGAACTCAACCTGTGCTTCGCACTGTTTTCTGATTTCGCCTTGAGCAAACTCAACAGCAGCCATGATATCGTCTTCTGTAACAAACTTACAGCCTGCTTCAACCATGATAACTGAATCGTGAGTACCAGCTACAACGATGTCAAGGTCAGAAGCCTTAGCCTGCTGGTGGGTAGGGTTAGCAACCAACTCACCGTCAACTTTTGACACTCTTAAAGCACCGATAGGGCCTTCAAACGGAGCGCCTGAAAGCATCAATGCGCAAGAAGCACCTAACATAGCCAATGTATCAGGTTGGTTTTGCTGGTCATAGCTGAATAATTGAGCAACGATTTGAATATCGTTTCTATATCCTTTTGGGAAAAGGGGTCTTATAGGTCTATCAATCAAACGTGAAACAAGGATAGCCTTGTCGCTTGCTTTGCCTTCTGAACGGTTGTACCCGCCAGGGATACGTCCGATTGATGACATTCTTTCTTCATAATCAATAAGAAGAGGGAAGAAATCTATCCCGACTCTTGGTTCTTTTGATACTACACAGTGCACAAATAACATTGTGTCACCGCAGCGGACTGTAACGCTGCCATTGGTTGATTGAGCGTATTTGCCTGTTTCGATTGTGACAGTTTTTCCGCCGATTTCTAATTGAAAACTTTTTGTTTCCGGTACCATTTTTCCTTCTTTCTCCGGCTACTCGAAAGCCGGATGCTTCCATTAAGTTATACTAATTTTCCACTTTGATTATAATATAAACAATAAAAATACGCAAAAACTCCCTGAATTAGGGAGTTTTTGCGCCATAAAACCAGCCTGTATTATGTTCCTATTTTTTTGCAACTTTTTCGCTGTCAACCCAAGCTGTGTAGTTGGTTTTGAAATCCAGCAACAATGTATTTGCGATATCTTTGGTACTACCATTGATACATTTAAGATTTTTAGTAAAAATAAAGTTCATATCTTCCACGTGTACAGCTTCAGCAGCGACTTTTGCATTGTTGAAAATTATTGAAAAGACATCATTGTTAAACTCTACATTGTTTGCCACGCACATTGCCATTGCTTTTTTCATAGCCTGTGATTTGAATCTTTCAAGCATTGTATTAAGGCTTGTTTGAACCTCCTCCTTCTTGCCAAAACGATTCAAAGTTAAAGCTTCTCCATTTTCGTCTTTTTCAGCTACTGTATAATCAATATCCTGCAAGTCCATATCAGTGGCTGATGCGTTCATATCATCAATTGCTTTAGCAATATTTGTGTTGAAGTTGTTAATCATATTATCAACAAGAGTCTTCATACCTTGGTCAGATTCGTATTTCTTCTTCTTGTTCAATAATGCGTGATTTGTCTTGTGAGAAGTCATTTCACCAACTGTTTGATTAAGAGAATCGTTGTATACGTTTTCAAAAAGTGTTTCAACTTTTTCAAAAGGAACGCCCTGTTTTTGTAGCATTGCAACAATCTGCTGTTTCAATTGAGCTTTTAAATTGCTGTTATTAAGAGCTTCTCTTGCCTGCGATTTAAGGTTCCCGTCATGTCCGCTCTTTCCTTTTGTTGTAAACTTCTGGTCGTTTGCATAACCTGGGATACCTGATTTATCAATCAAACCTGCGTTAACTTGATATTCTGAGCCCTTGATAGATGTGAATTTCTTTTCAGCAGCTGCTTCTGCTTCCGCTTTTTTATCAGTGATAATCTGTTCTTTTTTGGATACAGTGCTTAGCCCTGCTATAACATCATCCATTGCTGCTTTTAGCGCATCACTGTCATTAAACTTCTTCAATGCTGTTGCAATCGCAGCAGTTGACTTGATTGTTGTGCCACCCAATTTTACTGTTACGTTCTTTTCAAGAGCAGCTGTCAAAAAGTCTGTTACGTATTCTTTCAACGCCTTCAAATCACCCGAATTATCAAGCTCACCGAGAGATTCTACTGCTTTTTGGAAATCTCTTGTAGCAGCTTCAAGTTTGGCAGAATCGGATGTGTTCATAAATTCTTGCAAATGAGCCTGTAAATCTCCCTGCAAGTTGTCACCCTTGTAGTTTTTCACAAATGCATTTGCTTCATTTTCAAGAGAAGTTTTCAGTGCTTTGTAAGTAGCAGAAGGCAACTCTTCTGTAGCCCTTGTACCATCAGCCTTTGTTGTAGTTGTTGTTTTAACATTTTTAAACATCTCTTCCAAAACATTGGATTTAACTGTTTCAGGGTCATCCTTCAAAGCATTGCCTTTTATTTCAGCATACTTAGCAGGAAGTGCAGCCTTGAAAGCATCTGCCATGCCTGACACATCGCCCGTATATGTAAGCGCAAACCCGTCTATAAAATCTTTAAGAGCGTTTGTGACTTCTGTCAAATACTGGGGCTTGCCTGAAAAATCTCTGCTTATCTGGCTTTTCATCTCGTTTACCGCATCTTGCATTTGGGTTTTCTGTTCCCAAACCGCAAACTCATCTTCTGAAATTGCTTTGTCGCCGTCTTTATCTACTGATGAAAACTCTACTGCATCGAGTTTAACTTCCTTCAACAAGTTGGTGTATTCTTCTTGTGTGATTTCTCCGTTTTTGTCTTTGTCAAAGTCATCGAAAGTTAGTTTCTGGCCGTTTACTGTCAAGCTGCCAAATTGGTTGATACCTGTGAATCCGCTCATGTTCTTTTACTCCTTTTTTCCTTATTTATTTGTATTTATATTTGTGTTTACGGCATTTTTTCAAAAAACTTTAGGATATCAGAAACAATTGTTACAAAAGTTTACATTTGACTTTAGGAATCCTGTTATTAATCATACAAATAGATGTGTTCGAGATTCTTGAAATCTGACATAATACTGATGTGAGAATATATTATGCCCTTCAGATATAGATTACAAAAGGTTCTGGATTTTCGTATCCGGAAAAAGGAAGAACAGCTGCTTGTAGTACAGAGAGCCCAGCAGGACGTATTTATGGCAGAGGAAAAAATCCGCGAGAACGATGCGGAGATTCAACAGACAATCACAAACAAGAAGAGCGCTGATTTCAGGATGATGGAATACTACGACAAGTACCTTCACCACCTCTGGGACAAAGCAGACGCTTTAGAGCAGGAAAGGCAGAGGCTTCAGGCGATTCTGGACGAAGAAAACCAGAAACTTGTTAAGCTCGAGCAGGCAGTGAAAGTGGTTGAAAAGCACAAGGAAAAACAAAAAGAAGCTTATCTTGAAGAGCAAAAAGCTATCGAGCTTAAGCAGTTCTCGGAAATCGGCGTTCAGCGCTTCTTCATAAGGGCAAGGGAAGAAGCCGAAGAGCAAGAGTTAGAAGAACAGTTGAGACAACTGGAATCAGAGCAGGCAGGTTATGATGAATATTGATACAGCAACACCTAAACTTAATACACAGACAAACACAGCAGCTGTGAAACAAAAAACAACAGCTTCTGCAAGCTTCAAACAGGAGCTTAATAATTTGAAATCTGAGCCGCCTAAGGAAACAAAAGAGCCCGTAAAAGAGCAGCCCGAGGCAGAGGCTTCCGGAGAAGAAAACATTGACGAAGCCTTAGACGGGCTCCAGAGTGCTGTAGAAGAAATTAGCAAGGCAAAGCAGGAGGATGTCCCTCAAGAAGAGGAGATAACGAGCGATGAGTTAAAGAAAGACGACATTTCGTCCGATAGATTCAACAAGAAAGAGGACTCCGGTTTGATTAACAACGACATAAACATACAAGAGCCAAAGGAACAGATAATGCCCCAGATGGATTCGGGTATGAACTTCAACAGCAGCGGGCAGCCTTTTTCTGCGTTTGTGAAACAGGACAACAACCAGCAGCTCGAAAGCTCTGAAAAAGACCTGCAGGAAGAAAGCGCAATACTCTCCACAATGGCTGAAAACCTCGCAATGCTAAACAAAAACAGCATTAACACGGAAACAAAAACCGTATCAAACACAGACGGCATAAAAAAAGTTGACACAAAATCCAGTATTACGGTTGACACGGTTGTGAAATTCGATACTGTTGTTATGACAAAGAACGATGTTGACTTCTTTGCAAACCTTGTGCAGAACGGCACGGTCAGCATGGATTCTATCCAGAACGCAGAAAAATCGGCAAAAGTATCGCAAACGCTCGCAGACTTGTTGGCGAAATCAATGAACGAGAACAAGCCTGTAAGAATAAATTTTGACAACGACATTTCTGTCATTATAAGAATAAGCAAGGACGGAAAGATTTCAGCAGACTTCCTTCCGAGCTCCCAGATAGCAGAGGCTTACCTCAAGGAAAACCTCCCGCTTTTGAGGCAGAAATTTGACGACAACAACATTGAGTATGATGAATTGAACCACAGACAACAAAAACAAGACGACAAAGACAACAGAAAGAAGGGGCGCAAAGATGAATGATTTGTACACAACCGCGATTAACACCCAGAAAGCCACTGTTCAGTGGATGGATGTTCTTGCAGAAAACATGACAAACGTCTACACTCCGGGCTATAGAGAAAACAAGATAACTTTCAAAACCTTCCTCGGAGGCGCTGTCATTGACAACAACGTCAAGAACCAAGGTCAGGGAAAATCAACCCCCGGGACTTCTAATGAGAACCTGTTTTTCGAAGGCAGCGGATTCTTTATGCTCCGTGCTCCGGAAGGTAATGTGACCTACACAAGACTGGGCGAATTTACATTCGACGCAGAAGGCGTATACAAAGCGAGAAACGGCGCCACTGTTCAGGGCTACATCCTTAACGACAAGGGCGAAATCATGTCAGGCACAAAATCAATAAGCGCAGACCTGTACGAAGAAACCGCACTCAAAGGCGGAGCCCTGAGCGTTCCTACAACAAACATAAAGCTCTGGATTGACCCGAATAACGGCAAGTTCTTGGGTAAATACGACGAGTACGAAATCAAAAACGACGGCACGATTTACGGAAAGGCTGACGGCGGAAACCGCTCCGTGCCTTTGTACAAGATTGCGACAGCCAATTTCCACAACCCTAACGGCCTGTGCGAGGTTAAAGAAGGGATGTTTGTAGAAACCCCTGAATCAGGAAAACCCGTAATCGGGCGCGGCGAAATCCGCTCCGGATTGCTGGAGCAGGCAAACACAGACTTCAAGGCCAACATGTCAGACTACCAGCAGGCAAAAGTTCAGATGGAGCTTGTTAACGCACTGATTAAGTCTAACAAAGACCTGCTGCAATCAGCAATGGAAATGGCTACACAATAGGATTAATATTTTTAGTTAAACTCCGTTTTATAAAGGAATTAAGCGAGCTTGATTCCTTTTATTTTGTCCTAAAAAGTTATCCTGCCGGAAACGCCCACAAACGGGTTCTTGTAATCCTCTCCTGTGGTTGCATAAGCGCTAAGGTTCATGTTGCAGTTCTTGTACTGCCTGTTAACTCCGACTCTTGCAGACGCGCTCTTTTCGTCTACTGCAAAAACCGTGTCTATCCCGCTTGCTTTGTCATAATAATAAGCGCTTGCACCGCTGTTTCCATCCTTGTTGAAAACAGACACGTTATAGCTGTGAGCAGGATTGTCTTGTGAATACCTGACCTCTGATTTTCCGTTTCTGACATTGTAGGTCGCCTGCAAATCAGTTTTTGTCTGACCCTGTTTTTTGAACCAGGAAACCCCGGTTTTCTCACCGCCCAGCAAGCTGTAAGCGTTGCTGCCGTTTTTCCATGTCGCAGCAAGCCCAAAGCCTTTAGCGCTGTATTTTATATTGCGGAAGACACTGGAATCCTTTGTAACAACCGGAAGTTTGTCTGCCGTGTTTGTAGCCTCGTAAAGTGAGCCCGAGTTTTTAGGCTCAAGAACTGATTCCTTATAAGTTGGAGTAGGGCCGGAAGGCGGAACAGGAGGTTTTTTATCTTTAGGTTTAAGCAGGTTTTTAACCGACTCGCCCAAATCCTGACCAAAATCTTTCAGCGCGTCCTGTGCTGACTCGCCAATCTCGCTTTTCAAGATTGCTTTGTCAACTTTCAGGTCGTCTACTGCGTCTATAAATTGTTTTAGAGGTTCTGGCATATACTCTCCTTGTATATATAAAGTATTTAAAAGTTATCGAATTTCAGGGTGCTTTACAAAAATTAATACATGTAGTTGATGTTTTTATTTTTCAGGTAAAGTTTTTTGAATTGGTGTCGATAAAATAATTGACTTTAGAGAATAAATAATTAAAGACATAATATGGCAGAAATCGTAAATTTATTATCAAGAGTATTCACATCGAGCCCGATGGTTCAGGCGGGGAAGGTTTCCCGCGCTTCTGGCTCCAACCCGTTTGCGCAGTCATCCGGAAATCCGTTTGTAACAGCTAAAGGTTCAAATCCGTTTGCGTATTACGGTCAGAACAGGCCTGTAGCAGGCGGGTATTTTGCAGGCTACTACAATAACCAGCCCAATATCGTCGGAAGACGTCTTTTTATAGAGGTATAGACTCAAAAGTATACCCGATTTTTTATTACCCCCCAAAAAGCCATGCAGAAATTACCCGTGTGGCTTTTTTGCTATGAAAAATTTATGATATAATCAAGTTTAAGAGGGAGGGGGATTATGCCTCAAAAACTACTATCACTACTAATAGCGTCGGCTATACTTGCATCAGGGACAGCAGTGTTTGCGGAAGAAATCCCTGTGAGGGCAAAAGTTCAGACAGAAGAGTCCGTCATTGTGCCAAAACGGATTGAAAACGAGATAAACAACTGCATCGTACAAATATACGGCGAAAAGCAGTCTAAAGAGATTTACGACAGAGTAATGCAGATTGCCAAAGAATCGCTTGAAAAACGTCCGGCAGAATTGAAACAGGACGACTTGTTGAGGGCTGATGACTGGTACAAGGACGAGATTATTTACATGTTTTACGTTGACCAGTTCGGGGTTGTAACACCGGAAAAGCCAAACACTTTCAGAGACTCTTCCCAGATGTTTGAATACCTGAAAGACCTGGGCGTGACTACGCTTTACCTGCTCCCGTTTGCGGACTCCCCGATGTCTGACGCAGGCTTTGACGTAAAGAACCCGCAGAACATCAGGCCGGATTTGGGCGGAAAAGCGCAGTTCAACGAGTTTGTTAAAAAAGCAAAAGAGAACGGGTTCAAGATTAAGGCTGATTTGGTGTTGAACCATTTTTCAGACCAGCACGAGTGGTTTCAGGACATCTTAAAGGGCGACCTTTCAAAGCTCGACTACTTTGTCGTGAAGGAAGAGATGCCGGATTACACAAAATACATCGACGAAAAAGTCGGGACGATTATTGAGTACAAGGAAAAGAGCGGGAAGATTTCCAAGCGCCGTTTGATTTTTCCTGAAATCACCGAAAGCCATTACAGAAAAGTGGTGATAGACGGCAAGGATTACTATTTTTACCACACTTTTTACCCGTTCCAGCTTGACATCAACTGGGAGAATCCGGAGGTGTTGTATTACTGTCTAGACACGATTAATTACTGGGCGAATCTTGGCATAGACATTTTCAGGATGGACGCGATACCTTATCTTTCAAAGGAGGACGGCACAAACGCGGAGAACCTTCCGAAAACGCATGCGATTGTTAAGTTATTGAGTTCTTACATCCAGATGACCGCGCCGAGGACAGTGATTCAGGCAGAGGCATGCCAGTATTCGAACGACATTTTGCCTTATTTTGGCAAGGAGAGAAAGTTCAAGACAACGATTGACAGTCAGGAAAAAGAAATCAAGCGCACAGACGAGTTTCAGATTGCTTACCACTTCCCGTACATGCCTGCAATCTGGGCAGCGCTTGTAACAGGAGACAAGCAGCATTTTATAACCGCGTACAAAAAGACGCCTCAAATCCCGTCAACCGCAGCGTGGGGTGTATTCTTGCGCGTGCATGACGAGTTAACCCTTGAGATGATTGACCCTGAAACGAGAGAAATCATCTACAATGCGCTTGTACCAAAGGGCGCGGAGTTCAGAAAGGGGCTCGGGGTTAGCGGGCGCATGGCAAACTTTTTGGACAACAACCCGAACCGCATAGAGATGGCGTTTTCGATTCTGCTCTCCATGCCGGGGATTCCGATTATTTACTACGGGGACGAAGTCGGTGTGAGGAACAATTTTGAGAACGCCAAGAAGAGCGAAAAGGAGCGCATTGAAAAGAGCAAGGCTAGCAAGTTCAAGCTCCTGAGCTACTTTGACAGCCGTGACATAAACCGCGGTGCTGTTCCAGCAAAGCTTTTCTACGGCTCATCTAAGGACTATTACGAGTTCAACAGCAAGGTTTACAAAAAGGTGAAGAACCTTATTGCTGTCAGAAAAACGCTTCCTTCCATGTCAAAGGGCGATTTCACGCTCGTCAAAACAGCTTCGCCGCACAACTTTGCTTACATAAGGAGTTTCAAGGATGAGAAGATTCTTGTAATCAACAACCTTTCGGACGAAAAACTCGTAGCAGAGATTACGATTCCGGTGGATGTGGTATTAAAATCTGACGGGCATATTGATAATTTCAAGAACCTTGTAAACGGGGACGATGTGAAGGTTGATGTTTCGCTCAAGAACAGGACAATGCATTTGAGGATTGCGCCTTACGGGGTGGTATGGCTAAAGTTGTAGCAGCCAGGCAGCTAAGAAGCCAGGCAGCTGGGATAGGCTGCAAGCTTTGTATAAGGTAGCACCTAGCATTTTAAGCGCGCCAGATGAGCTTGCCAGTAAACTCCAGAGGCTTGAAATTGTGTTTCTTGTAAAAACTTACAACAGCATCGTCAGGCACTGATTTTAGGATTATTTCGCTCTGCGCGTACAGGTTCTTAATCGAATTTAAGACAGCGCTTCCGATTCCTTTAAACATTTTTTCTTCCGAGAACATGTTATTGGAAGGGTCGACCTGAAAGTAATAGAGCTCATCCCGTTTGTCGGATTTTTTACCAACCTCGGCGATACCCAATATTAAATCAGATATCGGGTTTTCAAGGCCGTCCAGCTGTCTTGTGATTCCGAAGAATCTGTATTTTGAATCCTGATAATAATCTTTCGCGTAGTATTCTTCCTGAATATCGCGGAAAATCTCTTTCGCGAACTGGTCTCCGTCCTTCCACTCGCGCGCGGTATCACGCAGTGCAAGCACATCCTTTGCTTCGTGCGGCGAAAACTCGACGAACGCGACTTTGTAGTCTTTGTACCGGTTATTAAAATCTTTCTTTTGAACAGTTGTTGAGTTGATATAGTTGGCTTTAAAATTTATCATACTAACAAAAAACGCGTGAAAAATTTTTTTGCTACTCTTTTATTGCTCCGTCCATCGGATTGTTAATCAAATACTTCTTCCCCGCAACAAAAAGCATAATAACAGGAATCGAGCAGATGCAGGAGCACGCCATCAATTCACCCCAGAGAGTAATCTCCCGAAACGAGCTCTTAAAAATCGTGAGTCCCACAGCCAGAGTGCGCATGCTCTCTGTATTTGTCACAATCAAAGGCCACATGAAGCTGTTCCAGCTCATAACAAATGTGAATATCGAAAGCGTTGCAAGAGCTGGCAGCGCGCAAGGAAGCGCTATCTTCAAAAATGTCTGCACAGAATTACAGCCGTCCAATCTCGAAGCCTCCTCAAGTTCTTTCGAGAAGCTTTCGAAGTACTGTCTCATCATAAACACGCCAAACCCGCCGAAGATTCCCGGCACAATAAGTGCCTGATAAGTATTAATCCAGCCGAGTTTGCTCATAAGATAAAAAAGCGGAACAATATTCACCTGCGGAGGCACCATCATTGTTAATATTATTATAAAGAACAGAGCGTCCCGCCCCTTAAACTCCATCCTCGCAAACCCGTAGCCCGCAAGCGCAGAGACCGAAACCTGCCCAAGAGTTGTCAAAAGTGCTACAAGGAGGCTGTTCAGGAAGTATTTTGCAACAGGGATTGATTCAAAAACATGTTTATACGCACAGAAAGAGAGGTTTACGTTTTTGCAGTCCGTAAAAATATTTTCATTCCCGCTCAAAGAAATCAGGAACATCATCAAAAACGGCAGAATCATTGAGATTGCCATAAGAACCAGTACAAGATACAAAAACGCCTTCTTCATAAAAATATTCTATAACAAACACTGGAAATAGATTTACCCCTGTGTTATCATAAACGAAATATTGAAGGGAACGAGAATGAATACAGCCGATTATTTGATAAAAAAACTTGAAGAACTCGGAATTAACGACTTTTTCGGGCTTCCGGGAGACTACAATTTTAACCTGCTCTATGCAGTGGAGAACAACCCGAACACCAACTGGATAGGCTGCACAAACGAACTTAACGCAGGCTACGCAGCTGACGGGTACGCGCGCATGCGAGGCTACGGCGCAATCATAACCACTTACGGAGTCGGCGAGCTTAGCGCAATGAACGCAATTGCAGGAAGCTACGCAGAAAATATTCCGGTGATAAGCATTGTCGGAGTGCCTTCTACCAAGTGCATTGAAAACAAAACAATGGTGCACCACAACTTTATTGAGCCAAATTACTACGCATTTTACGAGGCTCACAAACCTGTTACAGCAGCGGTTGCGTACCTTACAAGAGACAACGCAAAAATCGAAATCGACCGTGTTTTAAAGACTTTTGTCAAAGAAAGAAAGCCGGTTTACATCGCAATCCCGCTCGATATTGCCAAAATGGAAATATCAGACCGCGATGTTTCCTACGGCTGGACAAGCGACGAGGATGTTTTGAAGACAGTTGCAGTAAAGATTGCGGCAAAGATTAACCACTCAAACAATCCTGTGATACTCGGTGACGCTCTTATCAAGCGTTTTGACGCAGAAATTGAGTACAAAGAGTTTGTTGAAAGAACCCGAATCCCTGTCACTAACTTCCTTATGGGAACGAACATTATTGACATGGATTACGAAAAGTACCTCGGCGGGTATTACTCAAAATTCAGAAACCCGGTTGCGCAAAAGCATCTTGAGGAAACAGACTGCCTGATTGCAGTCGGGCCGGTCTACACTGACCTTAACGCTTTTGGATTCAACCTTCCTTACAACATCAACGAGCAAATCGCAATATACGGCACGCACACTTACGTGGAAGGAGTGCGCTACGAAAATATAAAAATAGTTGACGTTCTTGAATCGGTTGCAAACCTTGTAACACCAAAGGACATCAGGGTTGAAAAACCTTCAATCGGGTACGAGCACAAAGAAGCTTTGAGCGAGGAACTCACATCCGAATATATCTACCCTCGCATGCAGGAATTTATTAAAGAAAACGATATTATCGTGGCTGAAACAGGCATCATTCCTAACGGCATGTGCCAGATGAAATACCCGCACAATGTTGATTTGCAAACCCAGACCCTCTGGGGTTCAATCGGATGGGCAACTCCGGCAGCGCTCGGGGTTTGTATTGCAAACCCGAAATCAAGGGTCATTCTG
The DNA here is from genome assembly GCA_949902595.1 of uncultured Candidatus Melainabacteria bacterium. GTDB lineage: Bacteria > Cyanobacteriota > Vampirovibrionia > Gastranaerophilales > Gastranaerophilaceae > CAG-196. Next base: position 15,093 of record CATLDC010000014.1, read on the forward strand.
ATTACAGGCGAGGGCTCCCACCAGCTTACTGCAATGGAGATTGGGAACATGCTCCGGCGCGGGCTCAAGCCAATCGTAATTGTCTTAAACAATCAGGGCTACACAATAGAAAGAGTACTCTCTGACAGTCCGGACGATAGGTTCAACGATATCATGCAGATGAATTATTCAAAATTCGCGCGTGTTTTTGAGGGCGATGTCTGGTCAACAAAAGTCACCACAGCAGAGGATTTTGACAAAGCGCTCAAGGTCACACAGATTATGAACAAAATGTGCTACATTGAAATCTGCACCCGGCCAATGGACATGCCGGAGCTCACAAAAGACATGATTGCGAGCATCAGAAGCAAAGCAACGAGTGATGTGAAATCTACTCCAGCGCAGTATTGCAGCCAGACACCTGATTCAGGAAACCTTGAATCAATCGAGCTTAAGCCGGAGGCTTCAACTTCGCTTGATTTTGAAACGATTGTCCACAAAGGTTTAACGGAGGACTAATGAAAAAGCTTTACGTAATCTCCGGTTCTTCAGGGGTCGGCAAAGGCACTGTAATAAAAGAATTTCTGAAAAAGCACCCCGATTTCAGGCTCTCGGTTTCCTGCACTACACGCGGGAAAAGAGATGGTGAAGTGGAAGGCGTAAATTATTACTACCTGACCAACGATGAGTTTGATTCTTGCATAGAAAACAACGAGTTTTTGGAGTGGGCGGAGTTTTCAGGAAACAGGTACGGAACAAAAAAAGAAATCGTTGAAAACTGCTTAAAAAACGGCGAAAATCTTATCTTAGAGATTGACACCAAGGGCGCTCTGAACGTAAAATCCATCATGCCGGATTCTGCTCTAATCTTCATTGCCCCGCCATCACTGGAGGAGCTCGAGTCACGCCTTAGAGGGCGTCACACAGAGACAGAAGAAGCAATCCAAAAGAGGCTCGCTTCAATCAAGCTCGAGATTCAGAATTCAGAGAAATTTGATTACAAAATTGTGAACGACACAGTCGAAAATGCTGTGCGTAAGTTGGAAGAGATTATTTTAAACGGCTAATTTAGCTGGAGTACAGACATGTTTGTAAATTTTTGTAAATTTTTTTATTCATGACATACCATGATTTGAAAATTTATAGTAGCATGCCATGTATCAACTATCCCCAAATCTCCTCCCAAAATTATTAGAGATAATACTTACACTGACTCTTAACGGGTCAGTTTTTATTATGCGCAAGATTCAAAAGAATAAATCTCTAGCCAAGAAGCTCGCTCAAAATAGAAGCGTTCTCTTCTGCCTTAAGATTGTTAGAAATCTTGTTACGTTTGATATAAACCCGCAAAGCTTCCCTGATCAATTCACTTCTGGTTCTTTGCTCAGAATTGGCTAAACTGTCGACTTTGCTTAAAAAATCGTTAGACATTGAAATTAATACTCGTGCCATATTCCCTCCATATCAATCTTATTATATCATACAAATAATTTATCACAAGAGTATATCAGTTTTATATTAGCAATGTAACGATATGTAAACAAATCGTTACACAAAAAGGCAATTTTAGGAGACATCGATACTTTATATATATAAGAGACTATAAAACGAGGATAAAAGTATGTTTCCATTCAGATTTTCAAGCATAAACCAGGCGATGGTAAGCCAGAATCCGTGTGATTCAATAAATCTTTTCTGGAACGAGCAAATGCTCAAGAACCAGTCAAACGCGATGAGATTTATGACACCGGTATTTGATTTCAGCTCAACCTGGATGTATCCGGAATTTACACAGTTCGGAAACAATCTTTTGAACCCGATGCTTGCAGTTCAGCAGTGCATGAGCAACTGGCAGAACAACGGCGGAGTGCAGAATCTCTGGTCACAAACTCCATGGAATCAGCCGTTCACAATGAACATACCGTCTGCAAACAACACAACAAACACTTCAAACATGAGCGATGCTGATAAGGCTAAGTACAAGAAAATGGATCGTGAATACGAGGCTTTGAAGACATTAATCAACACATACAAGAATGTTGCTATTGCAAACAAATCAATCAACCCTGATTTGTTAGACAAGATTGAAGTAGCGCTTTCAAACAACGGTGCTGCTCCAAAAGACGCATCAGAAGAAGAAAAGAAGCGTCAGCCGGTTGAAAGAAAGCTTGAAGCTTTGAGAGATATCTACAACCAGCTTGACAAGAACGCTCTAAGAAAAGCGGTTTCTTCTCTTGAGACAAAGGATTACAATGTTAAAGACGCATTAGAAAAAGCAGGCTACAAGTTCAGCGCGAAAGAATACAGCTACAAGAATGCAAAAGACGCTGAATTGAACAACAAGCTTTCTAATATTCATACTGAAATTTCCAACATTGAAAAAGGCAAATCAACAGGGCTCACAAAGCTTGAAGATATGGTAGAGACATTAGCAAGCAAAGCCGATGAAAACAACGACATTCTAAGAAACATCAGCTACTGGAATGATAAGTATAAAGATAAGGAAGAACGCTCTATTATCAGATTCCTTACAACAAAAATGCAGTCAAGCAATCTTGATTCAAACGACAGAAGCAATATTTACAACAAGCATGTAACAAAACTTGTCAATGCATTGAAATCAAGAGCAGAATACATGATGGCAAACGCAGAAGCATTTGATGAAGATACAATTCAAGCTCTTAGCACCCAGATTACCAACACAGAAAAGGCTTTGGAATGCATGAGCGGGAAGCTTTCTGACAAAACAAAGGCAGAGACTCTTTGCAAAGAGTTTGAAAAACTCTACGTAATGCTTAGAAGAATGGAAGCTCAAAAGATTAATGTTGAACTCCAGCAGAAATACTCTTTCTTGAACGACATTTCTTCTACAGATGCAGACTTTATCAATGACGAGCTTATTGTTAAAGACACAGAAGCGGACTTGAAATCAGAAGGTCTTGACGAAGTTGACACAACCCAAATCAAGCTGGAAAACTACAAACCTGAGCCTAAAACTGCGCAGGAAGAAGTTGACGAGCTTGTTGCTGACAAAACTTTGAGCAAGGCAACAGATTCACTAACTCCGGCCAATGAAGTTTCTAACTGTTACAAGGATTCAGAAGGAAATTATTACACAGTAAAAGACGGAAAGGTCATAAAACTTGACGACGTTACAGCGGTTTACAGCAACGGCAGATGCAAAACAAAAGACGGCAAAATGCACAACATTGCCGATATTGTTGGCACAGAAGTCAAGGCTTCTGACATCAAGCCTGCAAAAGTGGAAACAAAGGCAGCTGATTCTGAAAAAACAGAACATACAACAAAAACTTACGACGACATTGCAGCAGAAAACGCATCCTCTGAAAAAATCAACTTCTTAGGCAGAATTTTCTGCGAAGATATCAGCGGTTACACAAATGACGAAGAATTTAAAAGAATGAAAGCTTTTGTAAAAGTTATCGACTCAGACAATGTTGTTGAGTTTATCAATGGCTATAACGAGAAAAAATCATGGTATCAATTTGGCGGATTCTTTGAACATATCGCATCAGAAAATGAATCATCAAGATTAACAAACGGCGAAGTTCTTCCAATCATCAAGGCGTTGATTGACAGGTTCAACTCAAAAGAACTGTCAGGTGATGAAAAAGAAGCACTCAATACAGTTAAAGAAGTATACAACAAGTACGTAACAAAATCAGCAGACGCGTTCTTTGAAAACGAAGACGGTGCTTTGTTCTTCAGACTTTTCAGCTACGATACAATGACTGAGCTCGATAAAGCTGTTAACAAGTTGATAGAAACAGAACAAGATTAGATGTAAGATTGGATTTATACAAGAATAGCCGGAAAAATTTCCGGCTTTTTTTTACACAAAAAAAGAACTAATATTAATTAGTTCTTTTTAAATGGTCGGGATGACACGATTCGAACGTGCGACCCCCTCGTCCCAAGCGAGGTGCGCTACCAAACTGCGCTACATCCCGTGACCGGAGTCCTTGCCACACCCTTATTCAGTTTTCAACCTAGTGCATACTTATCTTACTGTAAACAAAATAATAAATCAAGCTTTTTAATTTTGATGTATAATTACTATGCAATGACAAAACTATTGAGTTCAAAATCACAAACAATCACAAAGACCAGCAGAGCTGAAATCCTTATCAAAACCCTTGTTAAACTCGGAGTTGACAGCATGTTCGGCTACCCCGGCGCTGCGGTTTTGAGCATCTATAACGAACTCGCCAAAACAAAAGAAATCAAACACTACCTCGTGCGCCACGAACAGGCAGCCGTACACGCAGCAGAAGGCTATGCCAGAATTAGCGGCAAACCCGGAGTTGTGCTCGTAACATCAGGCCCCGGATTCACAAACACAATTACAGGCATTGCAAACGCCTTTGCTGACTCAACCCCGCTAGTTGTGCTCGCAGGCGACGTCTCTTCAACCGGAAAAGACGGAAAAGTGTTCCAAAATGTGGATATAACATCCATTGCCGGAAGCTGCTGCAAAAAATGCCTAACGATTAGCGAAAGCGATGACATTTCAAAAGTCGTTGAACAAGCGTTCTTCGAAGCAAACTCCGGCGTCAAAGGCCCTGTAATAATTGCACTTCCAAGAAACATTCTTGAGGCAGAATGCGAAAGTGCAGAAGAAGACTTTATTCCGGCAACCTGCGCAAAAAAAGACTACACAAACGGGATTCAGGAGCTTAAAACCCTTATCAAATCAGCAGAAAAACCGCTCGTTCTTGTAGGTGGCGGGAGCATTAATTCAGCAGAAGAGATAGAAAACTTTGTCTCCAAAATCCAGTGCCCTGTGGTTTCAACCCTCATGGGAATCGGGGTTTACCCTTCTGAAAACAAGTTTTATCTCGGAATGATCGGACTCAACGGAACAAACTCTGCAAACATAGCGCTCAATCAGTGCGACCTCTTAATCGCGCTCGGCGTAAGTTTTTCAGACCGCTCAACCTGCAAAAAAACAGACTTTGTGCCTAATTCTAAAATCGTAAGCGTAAACATCAAAAACAGCACTAATGAATGCGAGCTCCAAATTAACGCTGATGTGAAAGAATTTTTAAGCCAGTTTCTGGCACAAAAAACAAATTTCGAGCCCAAGAAAAAATGGCTCATGCAAATTGACTCGCTCGAAGAAGTTTTTGAGCCGTCAGAATCAAAGCCGGAGTGCCTGCACTCGTCATACGTTCTCGAGACCGTGTCAGAGTTTACAAGGTACTACGAGCCGACTGTTGTGACCGATGTCGGTCAGCACCAGATGCTTACAGCACAGTTTTTTAACTTCAATAAGCCGCGCAAATTCATAACCTCAGGCGGGCTTGGCACAATGGGATTCGGGCTTCCGGCTGCAATCGGCGCCCATATTGCAAACCCTGAAAATCTTGTGCTGAATATCACAGGAGACGGGTCTTTTCAAATGAACCTTCAGGAGCTTGCAACCTGCCGCGAGCACAACATTCCGGTGAAAATTATTATCATGAACAACAGCTACCTCGGGATGGTGCGCCAGATGCAGGAAAAAATCTACAGCACAAGGTATCAGGTTGAGATGATTAACCCTGATTTCACAAAGATTGCAGAAGCTTACGACCTCTTTGCAGTACGTGTTAAAAGAAAAGAAGAACTGATTCCCGCGCTTGAAAAAGCAATAAACCATCAAGGCACGGCAATTATTGACGTAGCGATTGATTCGTTTGAAAACATATAAAAAAACCTCCTTTTTGTTATAGGAGGTTTTATTTTTAATTTAAATCCCTTTTCCTGCTTTTTCCGCTTACGCCTTATTTTTAAGTACCTAATCCAGCAAAGCCTCAAGAATTGCTGCATTTTTGCCCGCCATTGTGTTGGCTTTTACACGACTCTTGTACATGTAGCTTCTAAGCGCTTCTCTAATAAGTTCAGAACGTGTTCTGTTTTCGCCTTCTGCTACCTGGTCGATTCTGTCCAAAAACTCTTCGGGCATTGAAATAAGTACTCTTGCCATATATTTCTCCTTTACTGTGTAATGACTTTCGATATCCTGTATATATATAAAGTCTTGGAGAGAAAAAAAATTGCCTTTTTTGTTTTATTTTATTAAGAAATGTGAAGAGGCAGCTAAGAAGCCAGGCAGCTGAGCAGCTGGGAGGGGCTGCAAGATTTGTAGGGGTGGAGCTAAACTTACAACAACCCCAACGCCACCGCCGGCGCCTGATTGGCAGTAGAAAGCAGGGTTGCGGAAGCCTGTTGAAGGATTTGCCACTTGATGTAGTCGCTGGAGACTTCGGCAATGTCTGCGTCCTGCAAGGTGGAGCGGGAGGAGACGAGGTTCTCGTACTGAATTGAGATTTCTTCAAGGATGCTTAAGAACCGGTTGGAAGCAGAGCCGATTTCGGTTTGTTTGGTGTTGAGGTCTTTGAGGAGGGCGTCGATATCCTGCAGGGCTTGTCGAGCGCCATCGGAGGTTGAGACATCGACAGAGAGGTTAAAGTTGAGGTTGAGGTCGATTGAGATAGAGCAATCGGGGTTGCCTCCGATTCCGTTGAAGGTGAAGTCGGAGGAGTTGTTAGTGGTTTGGTTATCTGGTTTAGGTGTGAGGTCGGGTTGTGGTGTTGGGTCAGGGGTAGTTATTGTGTATGAGAGAGGGTTGGATGGGGTGTTTTTATGATTAGTTGTTTTGGTTTGAGAGAGGGTACCCAGATTAAGTGAGGAGAGTAGGGAGCTCCCGCCGGAGATGGATTGGAGGTAGGTATCAGAAGAAGAAGAGAAAGTAACTTTGCCATCGGTTATAGAGCCGGTAATGCCGTAGGGAGTCAGTTTAGTGAAGAGGTCGGAGAGGGCGTCGGTTGTTTTTAGGGTGATTGTGGTGGTGGTGCCATTGGCGAGGTGGACGCCAAGTGCGCCGGTGCCGTGGGTGTAGGATGGGAGAGTAGTGAGGGTTTTAGAAGATTCCAGGGTTTCAGTTTTTTCATATTGCATATTTGAGCTTGGAGAGTTAATAAAAACTGTCGCGTATACTTTTGAAAAAGTAAACAGCGAACCCAGATTAGACCCGCCATAATTTTTTTCAAAATAAGAATCGCCAGTACCTTCAATACATTGTTGGATAGAATTTTCAATCAAGAAGAAATTTATTCCATATTCTCCCATCTGTGTTTTTAAATCAGCAAAAGTTTTTGTACTATCAATATATGTAGTACAAGTACTGCCATCATCTTTATAAATCCTTAAATCACCGGAAGTAACACCAAATTCACTAAGAACCGAATTTTCATTAGGATTTACCTCCCAGATACCGAACATGTCGATTGATGTATCTGCAGCTCTCACAGAAGTAACCTTCGTTATTACTTCGTCAGAGTTCAAGAAATACCCGATAATGCTTCCCTTACACTCACAACTTGAACCGGCTGAAATGCTTCCACCAAAGAACACATTATTAATTGAATCATATCCGCCTGAACCGAGAATCCCCCCAACGCTTCCAGAGCTATCACGCAGACTTACAGTACAGGAACTTGCAACATTCTTGATTGTACTAGCAAAATTTAGATCTGAACTACCAACAATCCCGCCGACAGAACTACGCCCGTTAACTTGTCCTGTTGAAAAGCAGTCTGTTACAATACCATAACTGGTACATCCAACAATCCCGCCAACCGCATTACCAGCGCGCAAATCAACATCCACGTAACTGTTTTCAATTATACAATTTACACCCAATTTACCGGCAATACCTCCTGCATTTGACCCGTTACTGGTAATTGAACCCTCCACAAAACAATTCTGAATGTATGATACCGCCCCGAAGCTCGTTCTTGTTACATTATTTGCCAGAGCGCCTAATTGATAAGAACCGTTAATATTAACATTTCGCAAGCCAACATTTCTGATATAGCTGCCTTCTACTTCGCCAAACAAACCTTCTGACCCGCTTAAATTTGATATAGTATATCCGTTTCCATCAAAAGTACAACGATAAAAAGTTGCAGAAGTAGTGCTTCCAATAGCAGTTTTCCATTCTATACCGCTCATATCAATATCATTAGCCAATACAATAGTAGTGCCAGATCTAATCAGGCCGTTATTAGTCATTTCTGCAAGCTGTATCAATTCATCAGTAGTAGAAATCTTGTATGTCTCCGGATACAATACTGACGTTTGTGACACAGATGACAAAGATGCTAAAGAGCTGGTATCTATTTTGTTAACAGCCATTTTGAAAGTTCCTGTTGCCACGGTTGAAGTTCCAACTACATTCGAATTATTTGTTAATGCCGGAATAATTGTCTTACTTAAACCAGCCTGCGCTGTTGTATAGCTTACGATTTCTTTGGAACTGCTTGTAATTCCGAGAATATCTGCTAAATCACCCGTAATCGTATACCCGTTTTTCCCAAAAACCAATACCCCGTCAACTATTGAAGCAGTTACATTATTATCTTTTAATACTGCAATAAAGCTGCCAATGGTGTCCGCAGCTTTCACTGTTATTGTTCCGGTCGCGCTGCCGTTATAATTCACCACACACGTACTCCCCAAAATCCCCAACTCCCCAAACGTAGTCCCCACATCAGCAGTACCAGTACTCGTACCTGTCAATGCAAGAGTTGATGACATGGTAGAAGCCTCGACAACAGTGGTTGAAGTTGTTCTGATACCCAATTCATCAGCAAGATAACCCGTGATATACTTGCCGGATGAGGAGGAGATGGAAATTGTACCATTAGCAATTGAGGCTGTAAAACCCTGACTTTTTAGAGTGTCCAGAAAGTCTCCGAGAGTGGAGTCTGTATCAAGAGTGTACTCCTTTAAAAGTCCTGAGGAGTCATTGATAGAGAAGGAGGTTGAAGCGATACCTAGTTGTTGGAAGGTGGTGGTTCTGTCTGCTTCCTTTTCTTCTTCCATGCTCGAGAGTGAGATACCGTAGTCCTGAGCAAGGTTAAAGAGCCTAAGGTCGTTGTACTCGCTTGTTTCGAAGATGCGGTAGATTTCATCGAGGCGGGAGTTGATTTCGGCCTGGAGGGCGCTACGCGAGTCGTGGGAGTAGGTTTCGTTGGCTGCGATTTCGGACAGGTCGCGGATGCGTTGGAGGTGGGTCGTTGCGAGTTCGAGGGTGGATTCGGCGGTTGATAAGAGGTCGAGGGTCATGGAGGCATTGTCTTCTGCCACGGAGAGGGAGGAGAGTTTGGTAGTCATGTTGGTAACGATGCCGTAGTTAGCGGCATTGTCTTTGGCATGGTTAATTTTGCACCCGGTGGTGAGGCGTTCGATGGCCTCGTTGAGTTTGAGGGTGGAGTATTTGAGAGAGGATTGGGTGAGAAGTGAGGAGAGGTTAGTATTAATATTCATACAACCTCCTCAAAGCATGATGACTAGCTTCTAGAGTTGCCCCCCCCCCCGGAAAGCATGAATATGAGCGGGTTTGGGGCGGTTTGAATATTATGTGAGCATATTGAGCGTCCGTATCTCATGATTATATAATTCCACATTTTTTGATTTAATAACGGGTGGGGCAGGAAATCGTTACAAATGTTTACAAACTGGCATGCCTTATGATTGTTTTTATTCCTTTAGTGTATGATTCACAATTAATAACAGTCACAAGATTTGTCAAGAAAATTAAGTTTATCTCATGCGAAAAACGTTACAATTTTAACAATCGCAAGAAAAGCCAAAATACTTGCCAATATTAGATTTGCCCCCTTTGTTGAGTTTTGTGAAATTCTTGATAAGAATCATTGTTTGAATTATCATTTATATAGTGGATTAGATTTTGGGAAGAGAATGTTATTCTCTAAATATAAGGAAAGCTGAACTGAAAAAATAGCTCGCCTTTGTGTAGATTAGGAGGTTTTAAGGCAATGCAAAATAGTTTGAATAAGGAAAGAAATATCGTAGAATTTTCGTCTCCGAAGGTTACGACTGATGTCATAAAAGGCACTGCCGCAGCAAATAGCGAATTTATGTCGCAAATTTCAAAACTTAACACCCAGAGCGAGCAAAAGAGCGCTCAGGTTACTCCTCTTAAATCCAGCTGCATTTGTGTTATCAAAAAAGACGGCACAAGAGAAGAGTTTGACAACAAAAAGATTATAAACGCTGTTAAAAAATCCGCTACAAGAATGTTAGTGGAGTTGACAGATGTGGAATTGAAACAAATCTGCGATTTCGTGGATAATAATATTGTAAGAATGAACAAAACCGAAGTTACTATTGCTGACATGCACAACCTCGTTGAAGGCGCGCTTGAGCACATCAACCCGAATGTTGCGCACAGCTATAGAAATTATAGAAACTACAAACAGGATTTTGTGCACATGCTAGACAAAGTTTATCAGGAATCTCAAAAGATTATGTACATCGGCGACAAGGAAAACTCCAACGCTGACTCTACACTTGTGTCAACCAAGCGTTCATTAATCTTCAACGAGCTTAACAAAGAATTGTACAAAAAATTCTTCCTCACTGTTGACGAATTGCAGGCAATCAGAGACGGCTACATCTACATCCACGATATGTCAGCAAGACGCGACACAATGAACTGCTGCTTGTTTGACGTGGCTTCTGTTCTTAAGGGCGGATTTGAAATGGGCAACCTCTGGTACAACGAGCCTAAATCGCTTGACGTTGCATTTGACGTAATCGGCGACATTGTTATGGCTGCTGCAAGCCAGCAGTACGGCGGATTTACAGTTGCAGAAGTTGACAAAATCCTTGCTCCTTACGCTGAAAAGACTTTTGAGAGACAGTACAACAAGTACTTGTGCTTAGGCTTGTCATTTGAAAAAGCAAGAGAAGAAGCTTTAAAAGACCTTGAAAAAGACTTTGAACAAGGGTTCCAGGGTTGGGAATACAAGTTCAACACTGTAGCATCTTCAAGAGGTGACTACCCGTTCATCACAGTATCAGCCGGTCTTGGGACAGAGCAGTACGAAAAGATGGCAACTCTTGCAATGCTAAAAATCAGAATGGGCGGTCAGGGCAAGAAAGAATGTAAAAAACCGGTTCTTTTCCCTAAGATTGTTTTCTTGTACGACGAAAACATCCACGGAAAAGGCAAGGTCAACGAAGATGTATTCAAAGCCGGCATTGAGTGTTCAAAAAGAGCTATGTATCCTGACTGGTTATCACTTTCAGGCGAAGGCTATGTAGCTTCTATGTACAAAAAATACGGTAAAGTTGTTTCTCCAATGGGTTGCAGAGCGTTCTTATCACCTTGGTTTGAAAAAGGCGGCATGCATCCTGCTGATGAGAATGATTCACCGATTTTCGTTGGTCGTTTCAACATTGGTGCTATAAGCTTACACTTACCAATGATTTATGCCAAGGCTAAGAAGGAAAGCAAAGATTTTTATGCAGTTCTTGATTACTATATGGAGCTCATCAGAAAGCTACACATCAGAACTTACGAATACTTAGGAGAGATGAAGGCTTCTGTAAACCCTCTTGCTTATTGCGAAGGCGGGTTCTTAGGCGGACATTTGGGTATTCATGACAAAATCAAGCCTTTGTTGAAGTCTGCGACTGCTTCATTTGGTATCACAGCATTGAACGAGCTTCAGGAATTGCACAACGGCAAGTCACTTGTTGAAGACGGTGCGTTTGCGCTTGAGGTTATGGAATACATCAACAAGAAAGTTAACGAGTTCAAGGAACAGGACGGTTACTTGTACGCGATTTACGGCACACCTGCTGAAAACCTTTGCGGGCTTCAGATTAAGCAGTTCCGTAAAAAATACGGCGTAGTTGCAAACGTATCTGACAGAGGATATGTTTCAAACAGCTTCCACTGCCATGTTAGCGAAGACATCACACCGATTGAGAAACAGGACTGTGAAAAACGTTTCTGGGATTTATTGAACGGCGGTAAGATTCAGTATGTAAAATATCCGCTGAATTACAACACAGAAGCGGTTGAAACACTTGTTCACCGTGCAATGGATATGGGATTCTATGAAGGTGTTAACCTGTCGCTTTCATACTGCGATGATTGCGGTCATGAAGAACTAAACATGGATGTCTGCCCGAAATGCGGAAGCAGAAATCTTACCAAGATTGACAGAATGAACGGCTACCTCTCTTACTCAAGAGTTAAGGGTGACACCCGTTTGAACGATGCCAAGATGGAAGAGCTGGCAGATAGAAAATCAATGTAGAAAACAAAAAAATCCGGATTCAGAATCCGGATTTTTTTATGCGTAATAATCTAATCTCTGCGCCTGCGCTTTTATTCTCCGCGCCTGCGCTGCAACCTTGTAGTCCTGACTTGAAGGGTCTGAGGGCGCCATTGCGGATTTGATAACTGTTTCTGCCTGCTCAATTGTTTCTTTCGGATCCTTTTTGTTAAGAGATGGCATTCTTATTGAAACATGCCCGCCAATTGGAATCCCGTCGGAGTTTTTCTCAATCACAATCGGGCCTGCAAGTGAGCCGCCCGCGTTTTTGTGAGCGAGTTCATGGGCGTAGATTTCGGAATAGTTTTTTCGAATCAGCGCCTGTTTTTGCTGGTTTCGGATAGCAGAAATACTCATTGGATTCATATCACACACCTCCTTGGAATTATTATTATACACTTTTTTATAAGAATTGCAAGATACCCCCTCATCAGGGCTCCGCCCAGCTTCTCCCACCAGGGGAGAAGCGCCAGCCTAGTGAATCATGTATGTCGCGTTTGAGCCGAGAACTTTGTCTTTGAGGCGCTTGAATCCTTTGCCGTAAATGTATTTCATCTGCTCGACAAGGTTTTCTTCAACGTCAATGAGGTACATGTCATGAACGATAAATTCCTTTATAATAAAAACAATGCCCTTGTTCTTCGTCCAGATGATATTCGTGTCAGCAATATCGTTTTTGAGCGACGAAATCTTGCCAACAACCCCTTCTGAATCATCTGCCGCAATAATCACCATGCGCCCGCCGAGCGAAAGCTCGATATCCCTTGCAAACGCATGCTCAAACACGAGCCCGAAACGGGTCTGAAAATTGTCATAACCCACGATTCTTATCTCAACGTTTCTGTTGTAGGCGTTCAGAAGCTCCTGTTCAAAAACTTTGTAGTCCTGTGACCAAACCTCCATGTAAATCTCGCGCTTCGCATTCTGGATAACCTCAAGAATTTTGTCCTGAATATTCTGCTTGCCTGTAATCGTCATTATTGGCTCGTTGTAGTCGTCCTTCACGTTCGGAAGGTGCTTGTCCAGAAAATTGATTGTTGAGGTCATTTTCTTCTGGAACCTTGACGTAAGCTGCTTTGGCTTTATCGGGGTGTAGGTAACGGGTTTTGTGTTGGCTGATACGACAACATTCTTCTCTTCAAGGACTTTTAATGTGTCATAAGTCCTTGATTGCGGGATATTAGCAAGTTTTGAGACCTCGTAGCCCGTTGCAGGGTACTTTTTTAAAAGCGCAATGTAGACTTTCGCCTCGTAAGTGTTGAACCCGATTTCTTTTAATTTTTCCACCAAATCTGCCATGCAATCATTCTAGCAGAAATTGCAAAATAAGTGAAGAGAATGGCCTCACGCAAAACCGAAGTCTTTTACCCCTTACTTGCCAAGCATTACCATCAAAACAGAAATATCAGCAGGCTTTACACCGCCGATTCTGGAAGCCTGCGCAAGGTTTGTCGGCCTGACTTTTTCCAGCTTTTCTTTTGTCTCGGTTGAAATATGCTTGATTTGTGAATAATCAATGTTAGCCGGAATCCTGTATTTTTCGAGCTTTTCAGAAGTCTCAACCTGCTGCTCCTGACGCTTGATGTAGCCGTCGTACTTGATGAGCACCTCTGCCTCGTCTGTAATGTCGTCACTTAGATTAAGCCTTGAGGTCTCTTCGTCCAACTCTTTAAAAATACTGTAATTGATGTTCGGACGCTTGAGAAGCTCTGCAAGCCTTATGCCCTTGTCAATGTGCTCGCTGTGCTTTGCAAGAATTGAATTAACCTCGTCCGTTGCAGAAATCTTCGTTTCCTTCAACCTCTCGATTTCTCTTGAGATACTTTCCTGCTTCGCAAGGAATCTCTGATACTGCGCATCATCCACAAGCCCGATTTCATGCCCGATTCTTGTCAAACGCTCATCAGCATTATCCTGCCTCAAAAGAAGTCGGTACTCGGAGCGCGAAGTAAGCATTCTGTAAGGTTCCTGAATATCTTTTGTTACCAAATCATCAATCAGGGTTCCTATGTATGAAGAAGCGCGCGAAAGTTCAAGCGGTTCAGAGTTGTTCATGTACTTAACCGCGTTAATCCCTGCAACCAAGCCCTGTGCAGCAGCTTCCTCGTACCCGCTTGTGCCGTTAATCTGGCCTGCAAAGAACAAACCTTCAATATCTTTTGACATAAGCGAGTGTTTTGTCTGAATCGCCGGAACGTAGTCGTATTCGACCGCATAAGCCGGTTTAATAATATGCGCTTTTTCTAAGCCCGGAAGCGAGCGGAGCATTTCCACCTGAACGCATGCCGGCAAGCTTGTTGAGAATCCCTGAATATAGACTTCATAGGTGTTTAAGCCTTCCGGCTCAATAAAGATGTGGTGCGAAGGGTTTGACGCAAACCTCACGATTTTGTCTTCAATCGAAGGGCAGTATCTTGGCCCGACGCCTTGAATCAAGCCCTGATACATCGGTGATTTATCAAGGTTTGCTCGGATTATTGCGTGTGTGTCTTCGTTTGTGCGGGTGAGGTAACACGGCACCTGCTCGCGCACAGGGCGGTTTGGTTTGAACGAGTAGAAGCTCAGCTTTTCATCACCCGGCTGGATTTCCATTTTTGAGTAATCAATAGTGCGTTTATCCACGCGTGCCGGAGTTCCGGTTTTGAGTTTTTTGGTAACAATTCCGTGGTCTCTCAGGGATTGCGAAAGTCCGATTGCTGCGCGCTCGCCGAGTCTTCCGCCTGAATAAGCCTGCAAGCCTACATACATTTTGCCTTCAAGGGATGTGCCTGTTGTAAGGATTATTGCCCGGCAGGAGTATTCGAGTCCGAACTCGTCGACTGCACCTGTGATTTGACCGTCTTTTACTTTTATATCAGTAATACAGGTTTGTTTTATCCAGATATTATCAGTGTTTTCAAGGATATTGCGCATGTATTGCGTGTATTCTTTTTTGTCTGATTGAGCTCTAAGCGCTCTAACAGCAGGGCCTTTAGAGGAGTTGAGGGTTTTCATCTGGATATAAGTAGCGTCTGCAACTTCGCCCATAACCCCGCCGAGTGCGTCGATTTCTCTCACGAGGGTTGATTTTGCAGGGCCTCCGATTGCAGGGTTGCAGGGTTGGAGTGCTATATTATCGACATTAAGGGTACAAAGCAGGACATTGCATCCGAGTCGTGCAGCAGAGAGTGCGGCTTCGCATCCTGCGTGGCCTGCTCCAACTACGATTACATCAAACTTGTTATTCAGATAATCCATAAGTCAATTATACACCAAAGTTAAAACCTGTTATTTTTCTTTTTGTCGCGCTCGAGTTCTTCCAAAAAATTATTATATTCTCTTTGAGCATTATCGATAGCATTGTTATCTTTTATCATGCATTCATAATAGTATTTTTTTTCATCACGCAGTTTAGCCTGTATTCTTCGAAGTTCAATTATCTGTCTTTCAACATCATCAATTTCTTCTTTTACACAGTTAAATTGTTCAAGATGTTCGCTTTTTCGCGCAAACAACTCATTTTGCTTATCGTCCAGCTTTGCCTTGTGCTGTCTCAAATGTTTCTTAATATTTAAAACTATTTTACCGTCTGTATATTCGTCAATTCTTCTCTTTACCTTGCGCGGCAGATCTGACATCTTTGTTAGCTTGCCTGCATTTATAAAGGCTGAAAGTTTATTAATTTGTTTTTGAATATTATCCTTAAAATCAGGAAACATCTCCTGAATATCACTATAGGCAGCTGTTCCTCTTGTATAATTACAGAATTGATGCATATATAAACCATTGCTATAAGACCTTATTCCGTTCTGGGAATCTGGTATGATATGGTCAAATGTGTTAGCCAAACTTCCTACAATATTTTTGACCAGTTTCATATCGTCATATCCATAATCTGAAAACTTCAAAATAATATTCTCATATCCACAACCATCTTTCGGCGCTGTATTTCGAAAATACTCGACAACTTCCGGTTTCGTGAATATTTCTTTAAAAGTTAATTTAGGATATATCTTTGCGTATTCGTCCATAACTTCAATCAAATTCTGATAGATTTCCGGCAAAACAGGCTTCAAGGCAGACAGTTTCTTTACAATTTGAGGAGAACTTTTACAAATACCTTTGCTTTTATTAACTAAATCCTTAATATTGTTTTGCATCTCTTCGGGTAAATTCAATAATTCTGCCCGTACATCTTTTTGAGCAACTGCCCTCGGAAAAATTAATCGCGGGTACCGTTTTGCGACCAGCGCTAAAAAGTTAAATTCCGGTGTGTCCTTAAAAGCCTTGAACTCCTTGTGCTTCATAACCGCAGAAGCAGAGACCCTAAAGCTATTTATTATTTCATTACACTCAGGAAAAGTAAACATCCTTTTGCCGCATTTTGCACAGCTAAGATGCGAGATAAAACGCGGGTCATTAACAGCTTTCTTCGGAAACCTGTAGCCAAAATTCGGGGAGTTATTATTAGAAAACAGGGTAATCATATTTTTTATAAACCCCGTGAAAAATTTTTTTGCTACCTAATTAAATTTCAACTTCACCCTGTCTGAAAATCACAACATTCCCATCTTTAAATCCAGCAACAGTAGAGGCTCTGCCCTGTGCTTCGCTCCCGAAGGAAGGCACAACCAAATCAACTTTGTCTCCAATGTATTCAAGTGCCTGTTCGTAAGTCAGTGCAGCGGGTTCTCCGGAAAGATTCGCGCTTGTGGTTGCAAGCACCCTTCCATCAATCCCCCTGCAAATTCCGGCGAATGTTTCGTTATCAGGGATTCTTATTCCGACAGTCGGCATTGCTGAGGTTATATAATCGAGGGTGTTTTCTGATTTTTCGACCACGAGGGTCAAAGCGCCAGGAAAATGTTTTTTAATTAGTCTTTGTGCTTCTTTTTCAACCGGTTGTTTCACGTAGTCTAAAAGATTATAGACTTCGTCGCTCATCAGAATCAGGGGTTTTTTGCCGTCTCTGTGTTTGATTTCGTAGATTCGTTTAACGGCTTTTTCGCTTGTCGGCAGGCATCCGATTCCCCAGACTGTGTCTGTTACAAATGCGATAACTCCGTCGTTTTTCAGTATATTATTAATCTTTTCCGTATCCATTTAACCACCTGCCCGTTTTTGTATTATAATAAAATCATACTACAAACCAAGGAGACAAACATGGTTCAGCAATTTAACACACCTCAAAAAACAAGACTCGCTGTAGTGCTTTTTCTAAAGGGTTCTGCAACACCTGTTGTAATGTATTTTGAAAACGCGCAGGCGGTTTATGCGGAATTAAAACAGCTTATGAAAAGCCCGACTCCTGTATTAGTTGAAAAAGAGCCTATGGGCCCGATTAAAAAAGTTTGCTTTGTGTCAACACAGATAGCAGGGCTGGTGTTGCAGGAAGAGCCGTATGTCTAAGATTTCTATTGAAGATATCGAAAAAGAAGCGGACAAGACTTTACATGTTGAGTTTGACGAGAAAATTGACGAGCTTGATTGCGAGTTGAGTGCTGATTTGGATTTGAAATCTTTAGGAGATTTTATCAAGGTATCAGGTCATGCAGAGGGTGTAATAAAATTGGAGTGTGACAGGTGTCTTAACAAATTTGATTACAATTTGGACTTCGACATTGACGAGACCTTCGCAAAACATTCGCTTTATGACGAGTACTCGCAAGAGGTCGAACTCCAGTCAGGACAATTCATTACAGATTTGAACGGAGAAAAAGAAATCGACATTTATGACTTATTGTATCAATCTGTAATATTGAACTTACCAAATAAAAAAGTTTGTGGTATAAATTGTAATGAGGGATTATTTGTGTCTGATGAAGAATTTAAACCTCACGATGAAAGGATGGATATATTCAAAAATATCCGGATTGAAAAAGATTAAATAACCCGATAATATAAGTAGTAGAACTAAATAGAAAGGTATAAAAGCTATAACGATAATCAAGTATTTTGTCAGGGAAATACAAAACCAATAGGGAAGACCAAAAAACAAAATACGGTGGAATAGTAATCAAAATTAGAAAGGATGATATAAGAAATGGCAGTACCAAAGAAAAGAACAGGGCATAGCGCTCAAGGTAAAAGAAGATCAAATTGGAAGGCTACAAAGCCTGAATTAACAACTTGTCCAAGCTGCGGAGCTAAGGTTTTGACTCACACAGTTTGCACAGCTTGCGGACAATACAAAGGCAAAGTTGTTTCCAGAAAATCAGAAGGATTTGTTGAAGACGCTAAAGAAGTAAAAGAAGCTAAAAAAGCGCCTAAAAAATCAACAAAGAAAGCTGAAGCTCCGGCTGAAGAAACAAAAGTTGAAGAAGTTAAAGAAGAAGTTGTTGTAGAAGAAGCAAAAGCAGAAGAAACAGCAGAAGCTTCTGAAGAAACTCCTGAAGCTTAGATTTTAAAAAGTTATCGGTGCGGTTCAAACCGCACCGAATCTTAAACAACAGATTTATTAAAAGGGATGAGTTAAGAAGATGACAAGAATAGCTGTAGACGCAATGGGAGGAGACCACGCTCCATTTGAAATTATTGCAGGTGCTGTATGGGCAGCTGCCGAGTATGGCGTAGCATTAGAATTAGTCGGGAAACAAGACCGTATTGAACAGTGCTTGGAAACTATTCAAAAAGAAGGTTTTTTGTCTGACTGCGGTAAAGCCGGCAGAAAACGAAGGGTGCGCGTTGATGTAAAATCACTCGACATCAAAATCACCCACGCTTCCGAAATCATTGAAATGGGCGAAGCTCCGGGGCAGGCTATCCGCAAGAAGAAAAACTCATCAATCGTGCTTACAGTAAACTCTGTAGCAACAGGAAGCTCTGACGCGCTTGTTGCAGCAGGCTCTACCGGCGCAGCAATGGCTTCAAGCCTCTTCGGCTTAGGCAGAATCCCGGGAATCGACAGGCCGGCAATCGCAGTAACGCTCCCGACAATGAAAAAACCGATTGTGGTTATTGACGGCGGTGCTAACAGCAACTGCACACCGCAAATGCTTAAGCAGTTTGCAATCATGGGCATGACTTTCTCTAAAAACGTTCTCGGCGTTGAGACCCCGCGTGTTGGCGTGTTGAACATCGGCGAGGAAGCAGGAAAGGGTAACGAGCTTGCGCAGGCAACTTACAACCTTCTGGAAGAAGAAAAAGAAAAATTCAATTTCATGGGCAATGTGGAAGGCAGAGAACTCTTCCTTAACCACTGCGATGTTGTTGTTTGCGACGGGTTTGTCGGAAACGTTGTGCTAAAAGTAACAGAGGGAACGTCTTCGCTCCTGTTCAAGATGATTAAGAGCGAGTTCAAGTCTGACTTTTTGGGCATGATAATCGGTATGCTTGCAAAACCGTTCATGAAAAGGATTTACGAAAAGATTAACTACGAAGAATTTGGCGGCTGCCTGCTTCTCGGCGTAAAAGGGATTACGGTAATCTCACACGGAAGAAGCAAGGCTTATGCTATCAAGAACGCTGTTCGTGTAGCAAAAGAAGCGGTTGTTACGGGAGTTAACAGCAAGATTGCTGAGAGACTCGAGGATTAATGGTTTTAGACAAAAGGGGCGGACAGAGTGTCCGCCCCTTTTTGTTTGTGTTAAAATATTAATACTGGAATACATAGGAGTATGGAATTAATGAATAATATAAAAACAATCCCCTTAAAAATAGCAGGCGTAGGATATTGCGTGCCTGAAACAGTTGTGACGAACGACGATTTAACAAAACTATATGATACATCTGACGAGTGGATTTATTCAAGAACCGGAATCAAGGAAAGAAGACTCGTGTCAGGAAACGAGAGCGCTGTTGATTTGGGCGCAAAAGCAGCTGAACATGCGATTGCAAAATCAGGGCTCAAAGCAGAAGACATTGACATGGTAATTTCCGCTTCTTCCGCGCCTCCGGAATTGTATCCGGCAATCGGCTGCCGCATTCAGGCGCACCTTGGAATCCCGAACGATGTTCCTGCGTTTGATATTACAGCAGCGTGCTCCGGCTTGATTTACGCGTTGAGCATTGCAAAAGGGTTTATCGGCTCAGGAATGTACAAAACAATACTTCTTGTTGCAACAGACAACAACTCAAGACTTTTGAACTGGGAAGACCGCAGCGCGTCAATCCTTTTTGGTGACGGAGCTGGTGCAATGGTTGTGACAGCTTCTGACGACGGAGTTGATGATATTATTTCTATTGACATTAGAGCAAACGGCGCAATCGGCGACTTGATTAAGCTTCCGCTTGCAGGAAAGAATTGCCCTCTTGTTGAGCCTAACACGGAAGAGCCTCAATTCATTGAGATGAACGGCAAAGAGGTTTACAAGTTTGTAGCACGTGTTCTTCCTCATTACGTAGAGGAGATGGTTGAAAAGGCCGGTATGAAGGCTGAAGAAATCGACTACCTGATTCCGCATCAGGCGAATTTGAGAATCATTCAGGCAGTTCAGGAGCGTCTTGGGTACTCTGACGACAAAGTCGTTACAAATATCAAGTATTATGGAAACACCTCTGCGGCTTCTATTCCGCTTGCGCTTGCAGAAGGGGTTGAAAAGGGCAACGTCAAACTTCCTTCTACAGCAATCCTTTGCGGATTTGGCGCGGGCATGACCTGGGGCGGTGCGATTGTAAGGCTAAGAGAAGGAATCTGCTAGGGGGTAAAATGATTGACGTAAAGTTACTCAAGAACAGCGCAAGGATGAGCCTTAGGTTGAATGGCACAACAGAACATGTTTTCGGTCGGCCGACAAAATCTGAGGCTAAGCGAATCATTGCAGATATGAGAGAAGCCAGCAAGGTTTGCAAGGATAAATTGAATCCTGCGTGCGACAAGTTTGAAAAGAGCGAGTCCTTGAAAACTAATCTAAATCAATCTTAGAAACATCAACCAATTCTTTGAGCTCGATACCGAGCGCTTTTGCAATGCGCTCCAATGTGTCAATCGCAGGACTGCTTGTTCCGCGTTCAATTGCACCAATAGAGTTCTTACTTAATTCAGATAACTCAGCCAGTTTCTCCTGGCTGATTCCTAATTTATTTCGAAGCAGTTTTATTTTTAAACCTATCCTGCTTTTCACATCGTTATGTTTATTTGTCATATTAACAACTATACTATTCTATTGACATAGTTAAATCAACATTGTATACTAGTCTCATAGACAAGTTGAGTTGTCTATGAAAGGTGGTACATTATGGCATTAGAAAACATGGTAATTGTAACAAGGTTCCCGATTATAGGAATCACTGTACTGGCGAATCACATTCAGGACGAACTCGCAGAGAACTATGAGTTCTTTTCTCTTTCCGACGGCAAAGAGTTATACTACAGGCTTATGGGTTTGACAGAGATTGTATTGGCAGCAGCCGAACATCTGGAAAAAATGCGCAACGAATTTAGCGAAGAAGTCGAGCGACAGTACTCGTAAGTCATGTTTGTTATATAATTATATCTATAGATTAGTTTAGAGGAGTATAGATATGAAAAAAGTTGCGTTTTTATTCCCTGGTCAGGGTTCTCAAGCTGTTGGCATGGGAAAAGATTTGTATGAAAATTTCGAATCAGCAAAAAGTGTTTTTGACACCGCAGATTCAACCTTAGGCAAAAGCATTACCACAATTTGTTTCGAAGGTCCGGAAGAAGATTTGAAACAGACTGTTAACACCCAGCCTTCAATCGTTACAATGTCAATTGCTGCGATGGAAGCTTTGCGCTCTCAGGTAAACATCGTTCCTGACTACGTTGCAGGTCACTCTCTTGGCGAATACTGCGCAATGTTTACAGCTGGTGTAATGAGCCTTGAAAGCACGCTTAGTGCAATCCAGAAGCGCGCAGATTTGATGGGTGCAACAAAGGGCGGTTCAATGGCAGCTGTGCTTAACGCTTCAGAAGAACAGTTGAAAGCCGGATTGGAAGAAGGTTCAAAAGTCGGGTATGTTGATGTTGCAAACTACAACTCACCTGCGCAGGTTGTAATCACAGGCGCTGACGATGCGGTAAAAGCTGCTTCTGACTACCTGCTTGCAAACGGCGTAAGAAGGGTTGTTCCGCTTGCTGTTTCAGGAGCTTTCCACTCCAAGTTTATGGAGGAGGCAGGCAAAGAGTTTGCTGAATTTATTTCAGGCGTTGAATTAAACGACGCTTCAATTCCTGTTATCACGAATGTTGACGCGGAACCTACGACTTCAAGTGAAGATTTCAGGGCAAAAATGCCGAAGCAGATTTACTCATCAGTTCACTGGACTCAGACAATTCAGAAAATGGTTGAGGACGGAGTTGATACGTTCATTGAAATCGGGCCGGGAAAAGTTCTTGCCGGATTAAACAAAAAGATTGCGCCGGAAGCAACTGTTTACAATGTGTTTGACAAGGCTTCGCTTGAGGCGACTGTTGAGGCATTGACAAGCCAGATGGCAGGGGTGTAAAGGTTTTTGAGGTCACATTTTGTGACCTCAAAAACCAAAGGGAATTTATGTATAATATAATTCAAGTAAGAAATTTAATATACGATATCCGCGGACAAAAGGTCATGCTTGACTTTGAGCTTGCGGAGTTATATGAAGTTGAAACAAGATATTTAAACCAAGCTGTAAAACGTAATATTGAAAGATTTCCTTCTGACTTTATGTTTAGGCTTACAAGCGAGGAATGGGAAGACTTAAAGGTGAAATCACAAATTGTGATCTCACCTCTTGGTGGTGGTCGTCAATATCTTCCTTACGCATTCACCGAGCAGGGTGTTGCAATGCTTTCAGGCGTTTTGCGCAGCAAAAAAGCAATTGAAGTTAACATAAACATCATGCGTACATTTGTTAATCTGAGACAATGGGCGCTTGACAGCAAAGAATTTGGGCAAAGACTACTTGACTTGGAACAATATTTCATAGAACATTGTAAAGATAATGAAAAAGATGTTAAAAGAATATATGAAGCTTTGGATTTATTAATGGACAGGACAAAACCTAGTAAAATAGGGTTTAAAGGATAGACGGGTGCTGGTTGACACCTCACCCTAGCCCTCTCCTTGAGGAGAGGGGACGAGTATTATAATAAGGAGAAAGATTAATGACAGAAAGAAAAATTGCGTTGATTACAGGCGGCTCACGCGGTATTGGCTTGGCTTGTGCTTTGGAACTTGCTAAAAACGGATGCGACATCATCATCAACGACATCTGCGACGCTGAAAAAGCTCAACCGGCTTTGGACGAAATCAAAGCTTGCGGTGCTAACGCTTATTTTTACCAGTTTGATGTTTCAAACGACGCTCAGGTACAGGAAGCTGTTGACAAGATGATTGCTGAACACGGCAAAATCGACATCCTGCTTAACAACGCAGGTATCACAAAGGACGGTCTGTTCTTAAGAATGGATATGGAACAGTGGGAAAGAGTTATCAAGATTAACCTTACCTCTGCTTACTGCGTAACCCACGCTGTAATCAAGCACATGACTAAGGCTCGCCAGGGTTCAATCATCAACATGTCAAGTATTGTTGGACGCCACGGTAACGCTGGTCAGGCTAACTACTCTGCTTCAAAAGCTGGTCTTATCGGCTTAACCCAGACTCTTGCAAAAGAATTTGGCTCAAGAAACATCAGAGTTAACGCAGTTTGCCCTGGTTTCATCCAGACAGCTATGACAGCAGAACTTGCAAACATCGATGAATACTTAAAGGCTATTCCGATGAAGAGACTCGGTACTCCGGAAGACATCGCTAAGGTTGTTAAATTCTTAGCACTTGATACTGACTACGTAACAGGTCAGGCTATCGAAGTTGCAGGCGGTTTGATGATATAAATTCAAATCCGGAAATATTTTAGAGGTGGCGGAAAAAATGTAATTTTTTCCGCCACCCTTTTTGTTACCAAATGTAACAATTTTCTTCAAATATTAAAGATTTTTGCCCAACTTGCCGTTAACCTAACTGTACTCAAAAGATAAAGTAAGATGGACGGTAATGATTTTCTAAAACTAAATAACGGCAAAGAGCTTAACTTTGGCAACTTCCAGAGCGGAGTCAAAAAGTCAGATCTGACAGATGAAAAACTCAAAAAGATTTTCGACTTCTTTGATACGGATAAAAGCGGAACCCTCGAAAGCGCAGAAGTCGAAACACTCTGGAACACGATTAAAACAGCAGCCTCCAAAACATCGGGCGGCGATAATTCTGTGTTTGACGCGGCAGAGAGCGAAACATTTATTTCCGAAAACTTCTCTATATCTGATAAGATAAGTATTTCAAACCTTACCAATTTTTTGACAACCGTATTTACAAAGCAGCCCGCTTCTGAGACACTAACAGCGGAAGACGCAGAAGATACGGCCGTTGAAAGTATTTCACGCGAGACTGAACAGGTGGGAAAACTTTTTGCTGCGCAGAATGAGAATCAGGGCGATGTGAGTGATTTTGTAAACGGCTGGAAAGAGCTTTTTGACACAAAATATGCAGGAACAAGGGTTGAGCGCGCCATTAAACGCGAAGAGCTTTCGGCAAAACTTCTTGAACAGGCTAAAAAAGGTGAACTGACAGAAGCAGAGTATTATGAAGCCAAACTAAACCTTGCACTTGAAATGCTTCCAAGGGTGAAATCTTCTGCAACCAAAGGCAGGATTGCTAAAGCAATTGTAAGCCTTGGATTTTACAAAAACTTTGGCGGTATGACCGAGAGCGAAAAAGAAAAAGCCCTGCTTACAGGCGAAATCGAGTTTTTGAAAAGCGCGCTTGCAAAGCTCTCGCCTGAAAAGCTCGACCAATTTATCTCACGTCTTGCAGAAATGTCAGACGAAGAGTTTAACGAAAAAGCCGATAAGGTCGTTGAAAACATGCTCGATAGTGCTATCAGTGATAAAATGCACGAAATACGGGCAAATGCCGGGGATTCTTTTGGGATTAAGAGACTAAAAGACCCTAATTCTGTAGAAGCAAAACTTGAAGGAGCTAACACAGAAAAGAAACTTGACTTTGCAGAAACGTTCAAACGCGAACGCGGAATTGAGTATAATCCCGAAGCAATAAACGATTATACAATCAAGAATGCTGAAATGCAGACACTTTTGGCCGTTAACAACAAGGTTTACGGAATAATCGGAAGCCTTATGCAAAATTCGATAAAACTCCAAAACACCCAAAAGCTTCAGGATACAGGCTTATCAAACGGAAAGCAGGAACTTGCAGACTCAATCAAAGAAAGCTTAACCATCTTGTACGGAAACGATTCTGAAACAATTAATAAGACATTGAGCGGTATTTGCGGGACTAAAGGCATGACTCTTGAGCTTTTGTATGGCGATTCGGAGTTGATGGTTAAGGTAAGCAGCGAACTTAGCAGCAGACTTACAGAGTATCTGGATGAAATGCGTGGCGGAAAAACCCTTGCTGAGCTTGGCGAAGAAACAGAGGCTGCTTACAAAAAAGCTTATGGCGATAAGAATTTGACAGAGCTTGTAAACTCTTACGTTCAGAGCCAGAAGCAAGGAGTCCAGACAGTTAAAGAAGCGGTTAATTACACAGGTATGGCCGTGATGATAGCAGGTCAGCTCGTGCCTGTTGCAGGCCAGGCTGCAAGTATCGCAATAGGAGCAGGGCTTGGGATTTCAGCCTTTGGTTCAACCGCGGTTGATTTGACCGAGAACCTTACCAAGGCTGGCGGAGCAACCAGAGAGGATTGGGAAGAGATGGGCAAGGAGCTTGTTACAACCCTTGCGCTTATCGGAAGCGGTATGAAAATCGGCAAGATGTCAGAAGGCGTATTCCGGTCTCTTGTTATGAAAAACTGTCCCAAGCTCCTTGCCTGGACTGCCGAAGTCGGTGTGGACGCAGCAGCCAGCCTTGCGGCTGATATGGCGATAACAGGGCAGATTGACCTTACGGGCGAAGGCAGGGCACAATTACAGGCGCTTCTTGTTGGTTTGATTAAAGCAAAAGGTAATTTTAAGAATTATGTGGACACTCACACGGTTAATGCACCAAAAGCCGCTCCCAGCTCAAGGTTAAGCAAGGATGATATCGCTCTCAGGCTCAAGCAGCAAGGGGTTGATGAGAACAAAATTAATTCAGTCATCAATCTTTGCAATGTGGCTGGCAGTGAGTCGTTACAAAGAGCGAGAATAACTCTGTTGTCGAAGCTTCTGACTGACGAAAAATTCTCTGCAAACAAAAAAGTTTTGGAGAGAATTGTGGACATAACAGCCGGCACCAATTCCAATAATTATAATAAAAGGCTCGAATTTCTTTCAATGATTAAGGATGAAGAGCTAAGCACCTATGTTAAGGATGACTTCCCTAAGATTCTAAACGGGATATTTGCCAGCACTGATTTAAAAGCCTTAAAGAAAATCATTACAAGCAAAGGTATTGACGAAAAGCGTTACATTAATTTGCTCTTATTTAAGGGCGGCTCAAGTGAGATAAACGGCAAGCTTATATCCAAGCTCCTGAGCGATGAGAAACTGTACAATAACAAGTACGCGGTTGACAGCGCGTTTGAAAATGCAGAGAGCTGGATGAGCATTTTTGAGCCAAAGGTTCTAAAATCCAAGTATAAAGATATTGAAAAATATTTAGACAGAGTCATTGAATTGAAAACCAGAGGGCTTGATGATTTAGAATCTGCGCTGGTCGCCCGGATTTCAAAAGTAAAAACCGCTGATTTACCGCAAGTTCAGGCAATAATTAGCACAGTGAAAACTAATTACGGGGATAAATTATCAATAAAAGAGTTTGGCGAGTGCTTAAACAAACTCGTAAGCAATCCGAAAATCAATCTGGCCGAATTTATGAGCTACATCAAGAACTTAAACATGGAAGAAATCTCCAATACTGTTCCTCGTGTGAAAGACTTTACAGCAAAAGATTTCTTTGTTTTTGCAGAGTATCATTACAAAAACGGCACAACAGAGTTTACAAAAGAGAATCTGACATTAACCCCTGATTTTACTAAGTTTTTGAATGAAAACTACGTAAGTGCAAAAGGAATGGCAGATATTCTTGCAGCCTTCCCTGCAACAGATAGAAATATCGGCAAGCTTCCGAACGGCTGGCTTGATAAGGTGCCTGTAGAAAAACAGGACGCGGCATTTGATTCAATACAAAAAGCAATAGATAATTTCAGGCTGGAAAACAGAAACAGGGATTGCGTAAATTTTGCCTCCAAATTAGGCTCTATTCTTGGCAAAGACGTAGAGGTGGAATGCTTGGGAGGCGGGGCTTACGGTATCGGGTATAAGATATCTGTTTCAGGAAGCACCCCGGTTGTATTAAAGCTGTTCCACGCCGGGCAGGTTCAAAGAACAGAGCACGGTGCGAAAATCGAGCCGCAAACCGGTGCTTTTGTAAGTAAGCATTCTAACAATTTTGTAGAGTTCTTCTTCGGGCGTGTTGCAGGAAGTTCTGATAACGATTCTTATCTTGTCACACAGTATCTTGATAAAAAAACCAGCCCAATAGACGGCAATATGGATTCAGATTACATAATAGAATCAAAGGATGCCTGGGGCGAGCACAACATTATCAACGGAAAAATCATAGATTACGGTGATGTGCATGTGAAGGCGAAAGACGGCTCATCTGTTGAATATGAGCTTGAAAATAAGGACAAAAAATGATAATATGGGGTACAATATGAAAATGATTAAGTTAGATAAATTGAATAATTTTGCAAACAATCTCAAGCCTTACAAGAAGTCGTTTGAAGTCAATCCGCTTGATGTAAACCTTGCAAAAATCCAGTTCAATCTCACAAAGCGTCTTGAGCGCGAGATTCCGGAGTTTGGAGATTTTGCTCCTGTTGTGGAGAATTATGAATCCAAGGACCCGACTCTTAACATCTCAACAGTAAAAGTGCTTTGCAAAAAATTCAGCGACAAGGTCAGAAGTCTTGAGCTTTATGTTCAGGACAGGGCAAGGGTTAACGAGTACAATTACATAATAAGTCAGGGCGAAAAAGACCAGATACTCAAGGCTGTAAACGACAACAATTTTTTTGAAGAGTGCAAGAGCGTTGTGCTCAAAATCGACTCCGACGCCGGTTCCAGGTTTTAATTGTTACAATTCTCTTCTAAGTGTAACAATTTTTTAAATTTATTGCAAAATTCTCTTGAAATGGTATAATTCAAGAGAATAGTGTATTACACAATAATGAAGAGGATAAAAAACATGAGTACATTAGAAAAAGTTAAAAAAGTTGTAGTTGACCAATTGAGCTGTGATGAAGCTTTAGTTACTCCTGAAGCTAGCTTTACTGCTGACTTGGGTGCTGATTCTTTAGATACAGTTGAATTAGTTATGGCTTTCGAAGAAGAATTCGGTTGCGAAATTCCTGATGAAGAAGCTGAAAAAATTCAAACAGTTCAAGATGCAGTTAACTACATCGAAGCACACTCATAATTAGTTAAAAGATTTATATTAGGAGGGTGGAGATTATATATTTTCGCCCTCTTATTTATTATTTAAGGGAAAGAGAAAGATGACAAAACGCAGAGTTGTTATAACAGGGATGGGAGCAGTTACTCCGTGCGGTATCGGGGTTGATAAATTTTGGAACTCCCTTCTTGAAGGCAAAAGCGGTATTTCTTTGATTGAAGCAATCGACACAGAAAGACATACTGTTAAAATCGCCGCAGAAATTAAAGACAAAGATTTTAATCCTGAAGATTACATGGATTCCAAAGACGCAAAAAGAATGGACAGATTCACCCAGTTTGCAATGGTTGCAGCCGATGAAGCAATCGCTGATTCAGGTATTGACGAAGCAGACATTGACCCTTACAGAATCGGGGTTATCGTAAGCTCAGCAGCCGGCGGGTTCAAAACTTTTGAAAAGAACCACATTGCAATGATAGAAAAAGGGCCGACCAAAGGTTCTCCGTTTACTGTTCCTATGCTTATCGTTGACATGGCTTCAGGCAGAATTTCCATGAAACACGGATACAAGGGTGTTAACAAGGCGGTTGTATCAGCTTGTGCAACAGGCTCTCACTCAATCGGTGATTCATTCAGAACAATCCAGTACGGCGACGCTGACGTAATGGTTGCAGGGGGTTGCGAAGCTACAATCACAACGCTCGGTATTGGCGCATTCACAGCTGCAAGAACACTTTCAAAAAGAAACGACGAGCCTGAAAAAGCTTCAAGACCTTATGACAAAGACAGAGACGGATTTGTAATGGGCGAAGGCGCTGGCGTTCTTGTTCTTGAAGAATACGAACACGCAAAAGCACGCGGTGCTAAGATTTATGCAGAAATCGTCGGCTACGGCCAGTCAGCAGACGCGCACGACATGGTTGCTCCGGATCCGGAAGGCAGAGGCGCAATCAAGTCAATGGAATTGGCGCTTGAAGATGCTGGCTTGAAGCCGGAAGACATTGACTACATCAATCCGCACGGCACAAGCACAGGCTTGGGCGACGTTGCTGAATCTCAAGCAATTGCTAAGATTTTCGGCGACAAGGAATCTAACAAGAACCTTCTTGTAAGCTCAACCAAGAGCATGCACGGCCACATGCTTGGTGCTACAGGCGCTGTTGAAGGCATTGTTTGCGTTAAAGCTATTACTGACGCAAAAGTTCCTCCAACAATCAACCTTGACAACCAGGACGAACATGTTGCGAATCTTGATTACGTTCCGCACAAGACAAGAGATAAAAAAGTGCGCGCTGCGCTTTCTAACTCTTTCGGATTTGGCGGGCACAACGCAACGCTTGTGTTTAAAGAGGTTTAGGGAATTGATTAATACAAAAAAAGCGGAGCCTTTCAGGCTCCGCCATTTTTGTTATTACGCTTCGCTTTCTATCTTCACATCCGGCTCTTTAGAATCAGTGTTTGCGTAGGAGTTCATTGCTTTTCGGCTGTCACGCACCACAAATTTTTCTTCGTTTGTTTCAGGGTCCTGCGTTTTTTCTACAGAAGCAGCACCGGAGCTCTTTTCGTCCTTGGTGGATTCTTCGTTTTCTTCACAGTATTTCAAATACTCCTCGTAAGTGATTTTGCCGTCTTTGTTCGCGTCAATCGCTTCGTCGTAGTTGCGCTCGCCTTCTTTAGCATAAACAGCCTCGGCTTGAGGTTTAATTTCCCTAACTTTAGCGCTGGCTTTTGCGTTCTCTTTATGGAGCTGCAAAGTAAGCCTGTTTTCAAGCATTTGCTTACGCTCTGCATAGCTTACATCATTCTCATCGCAGTAGTCGTTGAACTCCTGAAAAGTTATAATCCCGTCTTCGTCTGCGTCCATGTCCTTTTGATAGGTCGGCTCGCCTTTTTCTGCATAAATCGCGCCCGTGTTTACATTTTTGTTGAAAGAGGATGTCGGGTTGAAAGCTGCGTTCATCATTTGCGAACCAAGCTGCATGTTGCCTGTGTTGATTTGTGTCATAGCTGAATCCTTTCAGTTGGCGGAGTAAGGGGTAAATTAAATGTATATTATAATTATAACTCGTTTTTGAAGGTTTTCAATAGTTTAAGATTGGAAAAATAATAATGCTACTATTCGTAGCAACGCTATTTATAGTAGCACTAAAAATCTAAATCATAGCGGGGATTACTGGCACTTGTCGAAGGTGCCACCCTGCTTCTTTATTATTTACTATATTTTACGATTTGTCAAGGTAAGACATAAACTTTTATTTTATGCTAAAATAGCTTTGAAATGTTAGAAGAGCTTATACAAAAACTTCCGATTGCTGACTGGGCTGTTGACGCGATTTGCGACAGCATAAACCTTCTGCCGTTTTTGTTTATCGTTTTTCTGATAATAGAAATCCTCGAGTTCTATTGGGCTGAAAAAATCAACCAGTCAATGCGCAAAACCGGAAAACTCGGCGTGCTTTTGGGAAGCCTAGCTGCAATCTTTCCGCAGTGCGGGTTTTCAGTCATAGCAGCAGGATTGTACTCAAAAAGAATTATCACCCGCGGATGCCTGATTGCAGTTTTTCTCGCAACCTCGGACGAGACAATCCCCATACTACTAGCAACGCCTGAAAAAGCAAAACTCGTTATCCCGATTATCGGCATAAAGCTGTTTATCGGAATCCTGATGGGCTACTTTGTTGATTTTGTTACACCTAAATACACAATCACAGAGGCCGGAACCATTGAAAAGATTGAAGAAGGCTGCTGCAACCACGATATTGAGCACGGAAGCAAAAGGGAGCTTGTCATCCACCCCATTATGCACACCCTGAATGTTTTCGGGTTCATACTTGTGATAACGCTCATTTTGAACTACCTCTTATCCAGCATCGACATAACTTCCTACATCGGAGGAAGCAGATTCCTACCAACAATCGCAGCTGCGTTTATCGGGCTTATTCCAAACTGCGCAATATCAATCGGGTTCACAATGATGCTCATCAAAGGCACGATTACATTCGGAACAGCAATGAGCGGACTGCTCACAAACGCAGGTCTGGGACTTTTGGTGCTTTTGAAGAACAACGATTTCAAAGACACGATAAAGATAATTCTCATTCTGCTCGCAATAAGTATTGTTTCTGGCTGGGCTATTAATTTCATAATCGGGTAGCAAAAAATTTTTTGTTCAGGGTTTGTAATAAAAAAAGGATGCAACAATGCAAATTACAAACACCCCGTTTTCCCAACCACTTCGCCCCGTCCGCCCTGTTTTCAGAGGGCCGGCAAAAGAGCTCGGAAAGAGTTTGAACGATGTTTTTCAAAAAACGACCATAACTCCGGAAGAAAAAACCGCGCTTATTGACAAATTCTGCAACGCGATTAGAGAAATCATATCTCCTGAAAGATTCATCGGCGGAGGCTGCAACGGCTCTGTTTACAAGATTGACGACAAATTTGTGGCAAAGATTCCAAAATACGAAGCCGTGAATCAGAACACCCTTGGCCAAAATCTCGAGCTCGGAAACAATGTTTTCAAGTCCTTGAAAACATACTTTGGCGAAAAAGTCCTGTCTCTGGGCAACGTGAGTGTCCTGAGAAACATTGGTGAACACACACCTGCGGGGATTCCTGAGACACTTCTCAAGAGCATGAGACTGGATTTGATAAAGGACTATTATGCTGGCACATATTTACCACGCTTTGCCTCTGTACCACAAAGCAGCTACACGAAAGTTGCGCAGGATTTTGCAATATTGAACAAACTTTCGCCAGCCCAGCGCCGCTACTACTCATTCGACGCTAACAATCCCAACAACATTGTGCTTTCTGGAAAGCGCCTGATACTTACAGACCAGATAAATGTTATCGGAAAACCAGAGACCAACTCCACAGGGAAGCTTTTGGAGCTTTTGCTTGTGCAGGTTGGCTACGGGTATAATGCGCCCAAGCCGGGGGAGGGGCTAAAAGATGCGAGGACAATTCTCAAAAAGATTATTCTCGCAGCAGAAAAAGCCGGGCTTCCGCACAACCCGCAGATAAAAGACGACGCCAGCTGGGAGTTTGCCTTAAGGAACTGCAGCGTCAAAAAAGGTTATGCAGAAGTTTTAAGCATGTTGAATAAGTTCAGGGAAAAGATTCCTGACAAGGCTCAAAGGCTCAAGGAGATTGAGGGTTACATAGACGAGCTTTTCAGCGCGCAGGAAGAGGCTTTTGGCGTGCAGAAAAATCGTTTGTTTAGATGATGTCGGCTTTTATACTTTGAACTATCCTGCTATTAGGGGGATAGTGTAATGTTAAATCATGCAATTATTGAGCAGCCAACAGAGATTTCCAGTTCGATTACAAAAAACTGGACAGAGCAAGCTATTGAGTGCTACAAGCTTAACGGGAATTGCGCAGAGTGTTCCATCAAAAAAGCGCACTACTCTTTTGACTGTCAGATGCCAAAAGTCGTAGAGATACTTAAGCTTATGAACGGCGCGCCGGAGATTAACTAAAATTTTGCTCCGATTTTTTCAAGTGAAACAACCTCGTCAAATGGTTTTCTGTTTTTGGTTGTTTCTGTGTGCTCCGCTTCATAACCGAGAGCTATGATTGTAGATAGAATCTGGTTTTCACCTAATCCTAATTTTTCTTTAACTTTTTTATACACATCCGGCTCAATACCGGTAATTTCGTTTCCGAGCGCACCGATAATACAAGATCTGATATTGAGAGATTCTGCTTCCAGCATCATGTAAGAAATCGGATAAATAAGCTGCTCGAGCGTCCTGATTTTCAACCCGTCATCTCCCTGGAGCGCAGGGTTAAGCGCAGGGTTCTTGATATGAGTGATTTTAGCGTTTTCCCATGCGTCCATATTAGCAACGCAGACGATAAGCGCATCGGCATTTTTGACATGCGCCTGACCGATAGAGAGTTCGGAAAGCAGGTCTTTGTTTTCCTGAGACTTAACAAGGATAAATTTCCAGGACTGAACATTCATCCATGAAGGCGCAAGCCGGCCTGCTTCAAGCACTTTTCTCAAGTCCTCGTCAGGGATGTGTGTTTCAGAATATTTTCTTACGCTCTTTCTTGATTTGATTAAGTCTAACATAATAATCCTCCTATCAGAAGACTATCATAGCATAAAAACAGGTTTTTAAGTTACATCTAATGTAACACAATACTCATTGTGTTACATGTGCTACGCACGTAGACCGTCTTGCCCAGTCGGGATAAGAACTACAGGCTTGGCGCTTTTTGGCTGGTTTTGGGCCTACAAGGGGGATGAATGGAAAATTTGCCAAAAATGAAACACTGGATATAGTTGCATTACAACTAGCATGATGGTATAATGTAACACAATGAGTATTGTGTTACATTCAATGCTCTTCAAAACAGGAATAGAAAGGAAGAGAACGTGAAACAAACCGGATTTTCATTGATGGAAATGATGATAGTGCTGCTCATCATGTCTATAATCGCCGCAGCAACCGCCCCAATCGTGAGCAAAAAGATGAGCAAAA
>CATLDC010000015.1 GCA_949902595.1 uncultured Candidatus Melainabacteria bacterium
AGCCGAAGAGGGTTGGTGACAAGGGGTATGGGTTAGGCAAGGTTGGCGAGGATGTGTACGGGCGTGGGTATTTTCCGGGGGTGGGGTTGAACGTGTATGATTATATGGGGGAAGGGGGGAGGATTGATGTGGCACAGTTCAATAATGACTGGATTAAAAATGGTGGTACTATGATAACAGCGACTAGCAAAAATGTAATAAACACTATGTTAAATGTGATACAAACAGCAACTAAAACCGGAGACTGGAACATATTCTGGGACAATATAGATAACTTCAAAGATGCTGGTGAATTTTATAAATATCAAGATAATTTTAATTCGAGTTTTAATTCTTATTTAAAAAATCGAGAGTTCTACGGAGCTACGGATCCTTTTGTAATAACACAAGGGATTAGTTCAAAAGATTTTAACTGCATTGCAACTGCCAGAGAGGATTTTTTAACAATTATACGTTGCGCTTTACCAGAATTATATGGGGCGGGGATTGCTGCATTTGAAGAAATATTTAACGATATTGCGAACAAAGACTCAATGAGTTTAAGCCTTCATTTAATAATGCTTGAATCAGAAGTGTCTAAGAAATATAATAATTCTTCATTGCACAATATGATACGCCAACTACTACGCAATAGTTATATTAGCATCAATACTTTTATTATTGAAGATATTATAAAAACCGTATATCAGACCAGTACAGAACCAAGTCTATCTAAACGCATAAAAGAGACTATTCGTAATAATGATATAAAAAACGGGATAGCTCCGGTAAAAGTAAGTACTTCTCAAAACAAAACAGAAGAGAAAACTGAAGATTTTGAAGATTCAAAATATATAAATTTCAGAAATTCTCTAGGCGCTTATGATACAAAAACTATTATTGCGGGATTGACTTCTAGTGATTCTAAAAGCTACTCAACAGCAAAAAAAGACTTTACACAAGAGATGATAAAATACGCCAGCTTAGATGTAGAATCCCGAGTTGCATTTATGAATTTGCTTGATGCAATAAAAACACAAGACCAAGCTCTTGTTTGGAAAAACCTGAATTTACTTGCACAATGCACAACAAATGCGAATTTAAAACTACTATGTAGGACACTGCTTGCACAGGGTAATATTAATCCCGCCAATATGTTAAGCGCATTCTTACAGCTCCTGGAAGTACTAAAAAAGCAAGCTCAGTAAATCAATAATAGATTATTAAATTATGTAAAATTTTAATTTTGGAAGGGCAAAAAAATCTTTTCTTTTGTTTTAATTTGTGTATAATATAACAAGGAAGATAAAGATTAGATTTTTATGATACAAAATATAATTAAAACAACTTCACAAACTAAACCAACCAGATTATGCGAGAAGATTGAGCATTACTTAAATATCGTTTTTGAAAAAGAACTAAATACAGAAGGTTCAATCCTTTTAGACTACAATCCTTTTGTTATCAAAAAAATTGCGGGCTACCTTTCAGGAAGAATCCAGATGCCTGCCTCAATCGGGATTGCGGGCGAGACTGCAAGCGGGAAATCTACAATTACAATGGATTTGATTGACACAATTGAATCATTCGCGACAGAGTTTAACATCGAAGATGCTATTACGCGCGTTAACACAGACGATTACTACTATGACCGCTCTGAAATGGTTAAGGCTGCAGGAAGCTTTTCAGAGTTTGCCAAAAATTACGATTTGGATGTGCCGCAAGCACTTGAATTGGAATTAATGAGCAAGCACATTAAGGAATTGTTGTCAGGCAAGGCTACTTACCTTCCTAAATACGACATGAGCGGCACTGCTATTCGTCATGATAATTATACTTTAGCTAAACCTTCTAAAATTATTATTTCAGAAGGTTTATTTACGCTTACAGAAAAAGTCAAAGACGCTTTCGATTTCAAAATCTATGTTGACATTGCAGAAGATATCAAAAAAGAAAGATTCTACGTAAGAGCCAAAGAACGCGGACTTGGTGATTCTGCAGACTTTATCTACAAAAACGCTAACGAGAAAGCAGAAGTCCACATCAGACCGTGCAAAGCATGCGCAGACATTGTGCTTTCAGGCGCAGCTGACAGGATTAAGTACAAGAACTTCCTGAATAAAATTATTGGTATTATACAGGAACTGTATTTTATTTAAAAAGTGCTGCACCCCACCCTAACCCTCCCCGTTTAGGGAGGGAACACGCTAACTCTTGTTTGCCTTGCTCCTGTATTCGGTCATCTTAGCATTCACCATCGGAAGCAATATCCCGAGAGTTATCGCTGAATAAGCAAGCCCTGCTGCATGCGCAAGGTTGAGCTTCCAGATATTTTTCTTTGCAAACTCTTTGCCCTTTGCTGCAATCTCGTTGTGGGTCTTTAAGCTCATGTCATTGAGCCAGTGCTTTAAACCCTTGCCGTCCTTTGTGTAATTAAAGAGCTTGTCCCCCTTTTTGTCCAAAAGATTTGCAACGCCTTTTGCTGCAAACCCGCCAAACACGAGCCAGTTC
Source organism: uncultured Candidatus Melainabacteria bacterium (assembly GCA_949902595.1). Lineage (GTDB taxonomy): Bacteria > Cyanobacteriota > Vampirovibrionia > Gastranaerophilales > Gastranaerophilaceae > CAG-196. The sequence continues at coordinate 2,491 of CATLDC010000015.1, forward strand.
AGGAACCCGAAATAGTCACGTGTCATTGATTCTCTAAGCTCTGTGCCGTTATCAGCAGCCATAAACCGCCCGATAATATTAAACGCGTAGACTGTTTTTATCGCGTTTCCGCTTGTCACAGGGCCGGTAAACTCAAGCTTACGCGCAAAATCCTTTAGATTTTTTACCCGCATAACGCTTATCACCATGGCAGCCATGCCGGCACTTGCCGCAAGCTTTTTGAGCCACAAAAATTCGTCTTTTTTCTTTTCAGCTCTGTGGCTTGAAGTAAAATCAACCTCGCCCACAAAACCTTTTTTGCCGGTGCGCTTTTCTGTGATTTTTCTGTTGATAAACTGGTTTGTAAGCCCTAGAACAGATGCACCTGCAATCGCTCCAAAAGCTTTTATCTTATTAATTTTTGCAATCTTTTTAATTGCAGCGTCAGCATTTACGCTCTTGTTTGTGAAAATATCCTTTGCCATGTCATGAGAATCGCGCAGTATATTCTCTAGTTTTGCAGAAAGCTTGTTTTTTCCGATATTGAGCTCGGTGTCGCGCCCTGCGCCAAGCGCATTTGTGAGCCGCTGCTCCATTATCTTCAAGACATTTTTCCTGTCTTTGTCAACAATCGCTTTATCCTCTATTAGTTTTGCAAAGGTCTCTGTGAATCCTTCGCGGGTTTTCAGCTTGTCCTGAATGTTTTTATACTCGCCGTTTTGCCACTGAATCCGATTCCAGCGCTCTTCGTCAACCCAGTCAATTTTATCCCACCTGATATCTTTGAACTTATTTACGCCTTTGCCGTCTCTGCCTGAGAGGTTATCAAAGACATTTTCGACATAGCCTTTAAGGTTTCCTGTTTCATCCCATGCTGATTTAAGGGTCTCTAGAGAATCCTTAGAGTACCAGCTTTTGTGGTTGATTTTGACATCCTTCATAATATCTTCAGACGCGACTTTAGAAATGTATTTTGCAAAAATCCCGGCAGCGAGGCAGTTGATGAATGTTCCGCTGATTTCCCGGATAAAAGTCTCTGTACCTGCGTATTTGTTTCTTGCTTTTGTATCATAATAGGCTCTTGGAATGACCATGGCTCCTATATCAAGCCCAACTGCGTTAACCATCTCGCTCATATCGCAGGTTCGAAGAATCCCGGTTACTGCGCCGTCGAGCGGGCCTCTAAAAGTTGGTCTGCTATTTATATTATTAACTGTTAAATTCATTTTTATCCTTTCATCAACACGACAACAAAAAAATAAGCCCCTGCCAGTTTGCGGGACTTATTTTTTTGCTAAATTCTTTTATCTAAAAAACTACACATCAAAAATCATTCAAGTCCCGAATGCAACTTGGATGAGGAGGAGGATGAATTGTTTGTTAATTCAAAGTGTAAGTTTTTCATTATTTTTCCTTTACATTTAAGTATACACCGGAACCCGAAATTCTGTCAATAGCTTACTTGATTTAATCCTGATGACATGATACCTTGAAAGTTATGGAAACTGATAACAGAGGAATTGAATACGAGCTCGAACTCAAAATCAGGGTGTTAAAAAAATATCTTAGAGCGCTTGTCAAAAGAGACAAGAAACAAAGTTTCAAAAAAATCTTATACCTAACTCTCGATAAGCCTCCTGTAGATTACATTCAGTCATTCAAAAGACAGTATCCTGACAAAGACTTTTGCGTTCTCACTCCCGTAATAGGTAATCCTGACGGGCTTGAAAAGACTTCTATAAGTTTTGACTTCTTCTTGCAAAACAGAGTTCAACACGCAACTTTATACAAATACCCGAAAACACGAGACAACATTACAGTCTACGGGATTTACTCAATAGCGTTTTCAGAGTCAAAGGATATTTCAAGGCTCCAAAACCTTGCGCCTTTCATAAAATCGGCAAGAATCTGCGCACAGAGCCTTAAGCCTGATATCATTCACGCAGAAAACATCCCGTTTTTCCTCGGCGCGGAATTTGAAGGAAAGATTTCAAATTCAATAAAAGTTTTCCAGACCATAAAAGACTTTTCAGCAATTGAATCAAACAAGTACGAATCCTTCTGGGCTGCAATCAACCTTGTTGACAGAAAGGGAATGAAAAAGCTTTGCAGGGATAAAATAATCAAAAAGTGCATTGCCTCGCTTTTCAACCTGCACAACACAAAAAAGTTTTACCAGATGAGAGAGTGCCTCGAATTTATCTACAAGAACTATCTCAAGTTTCGCAAGTTCGTTGACAAGTGCGAAGACATTGACGAAAACATACTCTTCAACCGGATGAACGCAAGAATCCTCAAGCTTTTTCCGCAAATGGCTTACGAGGATGATTTGTTCTACAACCCGATGTATTTTTCAATCAAAAAATCTGACAGCTGGGCTGTGACCTCCAGGACATACTACGAAGAAATCTTCAACTCACCGGAGCTTTCAGGAAAAATGTACAAGCGTTTGGAAAAAACAAAATCAAAAAGCGCTTACATCTCATACGGGTATGAGCCAAAGGAAGAGAGCATTTACCAGCCTTTCACGCCTGAAAACTTCAGGGAATACAGGCACAGAAACAAGAGGGCTTTGTTAAGAGAGTTTTCAAAAGACAGGATTGTGACAAAGTTTATTGACCGCACTCTTTTTAAAGACGACGAATTTGCAATACGCGGTTACCTCGACTCGTTCTACGAATCCCCGCTGATTTTAGGCACATTCACGCCCGAGGTTTTCCAAGAGGGAGTAGACATTGCGTTCAACTCCATATTAAAGCTTTTTGAGTTGAACAAGAACATTCAGGTTATTATTTCAATTGCCGGAGGTTTAGAGAGCAGTTACATAAAATCGTGGGTTGAGTTTTTGGAAAGCAACCCTGCGCTCAACGGCAGGTGGGTATTTATTGACGGGGAAATAAATCTTGCACGGTTTTGCGCCTCATCAGACATGATACTCCTTCCAAAGCGTGCCAATGTCACATCAGACGTGCATTACGTTGCAATGAAATACGGCTGCATTCCAATTGCTTCCAGAAGCGGAATTTACAACGACACAATATCGGATATTTTTGACGACATAACTTACGGTTGCGGGTTCAAGACAAAGACCTCGCTGCTTGTGAATGAAGACGCAACAGAAATTTATCTGGCAGCGTTATCAAAGGCATTGAATCTCTATTCAAAGAATCCGTCAAGTTGGAATTTACTCATAAAGAACGCCATGCAGTACGATTCGCGTTGGAGTTTTGAAATCATTGAAAAATACAACGAGATTTACGAGAGTTTATGATTTTGGTTTCTTTTTTCTGGCTTCCAAAATCGCGTTTCGTTTTAACTCACGCAATTCTCTAATATTATCTTTTCCAAGGTATCTATAAGCAGTTGTTCTGTCTACATTAAGGAGTTTTGCAACATCCTCAATGTTCAAGCCTTCTCGCAGCCTATCCATAATATACCTTGCCCGAAAAATATTATTTACAATTTTGGCACTTTTTTTATCTCCTGCCGTAGCGTATTTAACCAATATTCCAAACGGGATATTGGTTTCTTCTTCAATTTGGTGCAAGGTCATGCCGGAGCGGAGTTTGTCCACTATCAGATTTGTGACTTTTTCTTTATAGAGAGCTTTAACACTGCGTTCTGCAATTGCGCGTTCTTCAAGAATTTTATTACACAACCCTCTTCCAAGTCCGCCAAGTTCTTTTATAATATCATCAGGCTGGACTCCAGAATCAAGTCTTGTTTTAATATAGCGAATTTTATCCTCTTCCGAGTTATGCATTACGTTGAGTTCTTCTTCTAAATAATCAGCACGATAATTATATGCACATTTTGGAGTAACACCAAATTTTTGAGTTATATCGTTTATGCCAGCACCTTCTCTAAACATCTGAAAGATTTGTTTCCTTCTTTCCTGATACAAATCAAAACGCGAAGCCTTATGAACAATTCCGTATTTTAGACGGGTATCCTGAATTGATTTAATATCCATATTCAATTCTTTTGCAGCTTTGGCATCATCCTTCTCTTTTTTCAGATACTCTTTTACTTCACGTCTAATATCAGTGATTTTCTTGCCAAGATGAACTTTAATCCACTGTGAAATAGTTGCTTCAGACTTACCTGTTTTCAAAGATATTTGCTTGAGAGTCGCTCCTGATTTAAGCATATTGGGTATGGTTTTCGCTAAATCCATATTTTTTATTGCAATGTGTTTTGCTCTAAAACCTGGTAAGGGTTGAGCGTAATTATTTGATATTATTTGCATGCGCTTCAACCTCTTTCAAATGTTGATTAAGACTATAAGCAACAGCCCTTCTGCTAAGTCCTGTTTCAGACATAATTCTCTGCAAATCGGCTCCCTCTTTAATCAGGCGCGGAAGTTCCTTCAAAGCTTTTAGTCTTCTCGTGCGTTTATTCTCAAGCCCGCGTTTAGCGGTTGTAGTGCTTACCCAGGATGTACTGGTATCCAAGATTTCTGCAATTTCCTTTAATTTTTTAGATTGGTTCAGATACCCCTGCAATTCTGCACGCGATACATTAATTTTAGTTCTTGCTTTGAAAGCCGGGATATTATTGTTGGGTTGAAAAGATATGTTCATATTTACTCCTTTTTCAGATAAAAACATGAACAAAAAATTTTTTGCTAATAAAAAGGGTCGGAAAACTTTAAAAAGTTTTCCGACCCCGGATGGAATTATAATGAAGAATTTGGACTAAAATCCGCCCATTCCACCCATACCTGCCATTGCAGACATATCCGGAGCCTTTGTTTCTTCCGGAATATCAACTACAGCAGCCTGGGTAGTCAATAACATTGAGCCTACAGAAGCAGCGTTTTCAAGAGCGCTTCTTGTTACCTTTGCAGGGTCTACAATACCAGCTGCAAACATATCTGTGTATCTGTCAAGCAAAGCGTCATAGCCATAAGCGTCTTTTTCTGATCTTACGTTATCAACTACAACATCGCCTTTTGCACCAGCATTGAACGCGATTGAGCGAAGCGGTACGTCAAGTGCAGCTGTCAGGATTTTGAACCCGCTCTTTTCATCGTCTGAATCAAATGCAAGTGTGTTCAATTTTGATTCGAGTTCTTGTTGTACTCTGATTAGAGCAACGCCGCCACCAGGAACAATACCTTCTTCGTTAGCAGCTCTTGTTGCGTTAAGAGCGTCTTCGATTCTTAGTTTTCTTTCCTTGAGTTCGATTTCTGTAGCAGCACCAACTTCGATAACCGCAACACCGCCAGCCAATTTAGCCATACGTTCCTGCAATTTTTCTTTGTCGTATTCGCTGTCAGAAGCTTCGATTTGTTTCTTAATCAAGCTTACGCGTTCTTTTACTGCTTCTTTTGTTTCGTCGCCAACAACAATTGTTGTTTCGTCTTTTGTTACAGTAACGCGTTTTGCAAGCCCCATCATAGCTGTGGTAATGTTTTCAAGCTTGAGTCCGAGCTCTTCTGTAAACATTTGACCGCCTGTTAGGATTGCGATATCTTCAAGCATAGCTTTTCTTCTGTCGCCAAATCCAGGAGCCTTAACTGCAACAGCTCTCAAGACTTTTCTCATGGTGTTAACAACGAGAGTTGCAAGAGCTTCGCCTTCTACATCTTCTGCAATAAGAAGAAGTGAGCGACCGTCGCGTGCAACCTGTTCAAGAACAGGAACCAAGTCTGCAATCAGGTTGATTTTCTTGTTAACGCAAAGCACGTAAGCGTCTTCAAGAACAGCTTCCATTCTTTCAGGGTCAGTAACAAAGTAAGGTGAGATATAGCCTTTATCAAACTGCATACCTTCAACAACCTTAAGGTTAGTACCAAAAGATTTGCTTTCTTCTACAGTGATAACGCCGTCGTGGCCAACTTTGTCCATTGCTTCTGCAATCAGTTCACCGATTTCAGAATTGTTGCCCGCAGAAATTCCTGCAACCTGTGCAATCTCTTCCTTAGTGTTAACAGGTCTTGAAAGGTCTTTGATTTTGTTGATAGAAATTTCAACAGCCTTGTCAATACCGCGTTTCATTGACATCGGATTAGCGCCTGCTGTAAGGTTTTTCAAGCCTTCTCTTACAATTGCCTGAGCAAGAACAGAAGCGGTTGTTGTACCGTCACCTGCCACATCGTTTGTCTTTGATGAAACTTCTTTAAGAAGTTGAGCACCTGCGTTTTCCAAACCGTCTTGCAATTCGATTTCTTTTGCAATAGTAACACCGTCGTTAACGATTTGAGGAGCGCCGAATTTCTTTTGCAGAATTACGTTTCTACCCTTTGGTCCAAGCGTAACCTTAACAGCGTCGGCTACTGCGTCTATACCTTTTAGAAGCGATTTTCTTGCTTCTTCTTCAAAAACTATTTTTTTAGCCATTTTTATACCTTTCTTAGTAAATTTTCGTCTTATTCAACAATTGCTAATGCATCTTTAACAGACAAAATCTTGTATTCAACACCATCCATTTTTACGTCAGTACCTGCGTACTTAGCGTAAAGAATGATATCACCTACATTTACCCCAAGAGGTTCTTTTTCGCCCTTGTCGTTTGTTTTACCTTCGCCAACAGCTACAACTTCACCCTTTTGAGGTTTTTCTTTTGCGCTGTCAGGAATAAATATTCCGCCTGAAGTCTGTTCAGTATCTTCAATAACTTTGATTACAATTCTGTCAGCCAATGGTTTTAGTGCCATAATTAATATCCTCCTATATACTACAATTATAGTTATATAACAAATCTGAAAGAATCGGGCAAAAGTTAAGAAAAAATTAATATTTTAAATAAACATTTATATTAAAAATTTCGCCGCTCGCACCGGCTGCCGCCATTAATGTAGTGAGCAATCAACGTTAGCGAGAAAACAACAACCCGGGTGCTGTCTGAGCGGTGCGTTATACACCCAATTTCAAAACAATTCATCCCATTCGCGAGTTCACCCGGTCAATTCGAGCGCTACAGTTGATTAGCGAACGGAATGCGAGGCGGTGAGGTTCTTTGCTCAACTTTCTTGACGGCACAAGAAAGTTGAAACATTATCTTCGACCGGTGTGAACATTTATAATATCAGACACCCACGGAATATAGCTAAACATTCCCATAAAAGCAGTAATCGCCAGATACAATATAATCACAGTCGTAATCAACTGGATTATCGAAAGCCCGAAAGCAAAGCCCAATGGCATATTAATATAATAAGGAATCGCATTGATTACAGGAATCCTGTAAAGGATTACATAAACCAACTCTGCAAAAGTTGACAACAAAAAATACAGGATTGAAAGAAAAATCGACTGCATAATATGGTACATCACAAACTGCGTAGCATGTTTTCTCATCACAGCCGCAATAATAAGCCACACAAACCCGACCATACCCGCTGTCAGGTATGAAGTCGAAGCAATTATTCTCTCTATTGGATAAACCTGTCTAGATTGTTGCAATTACGTCATCCTTTCTGAAATTCTCGATAAAATCTTCCAGCACCTGAATGAATACGAGCTTGTATTCATCATTCTCCGGTCTCATATTAACCGCAGCGCGGTAAGAATAAATCGAACGCTCGATTTCATTATTCATGTAATAAACATTGGCAATCAATACATAAATTCCAGGGTCAAGCTTGTTAATCTTAAGCGCCTCTCTGTATTCAGCCTCGGCTTCCTTGTACTTTTTAATATTTGAATACAAATTCCCGGCAAGAATGTGCGCATTCGCGTCTTTTGGATTAAGCTCGACAGCCTTCTGGTAAAGCTCTGCTGCATCCTCGTAATCCTTAAAATCGGATTTTGCAATCGCGTAGCAAATGTAAGCCTTGTAATTGTCTCCCGGAAGCGCAATTGCTTTTTCAAAATAATCGTAGCATTTTTCTTTGTCTTTGTTTACCGCAAGGGTGTTTGCAATACAAAGCGCGACAGTCTTGTTATCAGGAGCCAGTTCAAAAACTTTATAATAGTATTCAAGCGCCCTGTTGTAGTCAAAGAGTTTGAAGCAAACATTACCCAAATCAACAAGAGCCGTAAGGTTTTCAGGGTCAAGCGAAAGCGCTTTTTCATAGTACGCTCTTGATTCTACATAGTCCTCAAAGTCGTGGTAAAGAAGCGCAATTGCATTATAGATTTCAGGGTCCTGGGAATTGAAATCAAGCGTTCTGTTATAATAATGAAGTGCCTTTGAGAAGTTCTTGAGTTCTGCATAAGTGTTTGCCATGTTGTAATAAACAAGGTAGTTGCTTGGATTAACAATCATTGCCTGATTGAAATACTTAAGCGCTTTTTTGTACTCTTTTGAGTAGAACCAGATACTGCCCAGATTCAAAAGTGTCTGCAAATCTTTAGGGTCAAGCTCCAGCAAGCTTTCGTACACAGAGATTACTTTCTCGTACTGGTTATCCATTGCATAATACTTTGCAAGCTCGTGGTAATGGTCGGTGTTTTTAGGATCCATCGCCATTTTTAGAACAGTTTTTTCAATAGCTTTATTTAATTCTTTTTTATCCATCTTCTATCTTTCAATATTTTCGTAATCAGAGTACTCTTTAGATTCCTTGAGCCAGGTTTCCTGCGGAATGCTGAACGCGTGGTTCCAGAATTTTTCAATAGCATAAGCATCTCTATCTTCCTGATGCAGAATATGCACAACCACATCGCCGTAATCAATCAGGTTCCAGCGATTTTTCGCATCGTTTTCCTTGCCGAGCGGAAGTCTTGCAAAAGTTGTCTTAACTTTGTCTGCAAGGTTTTCTGTAAGCGCCTTAACCTGCGTATTGGTCTGCGCAGAACAGATGACAAAGTAATCTGCAAAAGATGATACATTGCTTATATTAAGTATCGAAATATCTTTTGCAATCTTTTCGTCCAAAAACCTTGCAATAACGCATGCCAGCTTATATGATGTAATTTCTTCTCCCATTGTCCTCTCCGGTTAAATCATGTTTATTCTGTTGAGATGCCTTCCGCCCTCAAATTCTGTCCTGAGCCAGATATCAACAATATCAAGCGCAAGTCCCGTGCCGGTCACCCTCTCGCCCAGACACAGAATATTTGAGTCATTGTGCATTCTTGTCATTCTTGCAGAGAAGGTATCCCCGCAAAGAGAAGCCCTTATTCCGTCAAACCTGTTGGCTGCTATTGACATGCCAATACCCGTACCGCAAACAAGAATCCCTCTTCCGTTAGTTTGAAGAACGGAGTTTGCAACCTCTTTAGCAATAACCGGATAGTCGCAGGATTTTTCATCAAAGCAGCCAAAGTCCTGCACTTCATATCCTTGCTCTCTCAGGTGCTCGATTATTGAGGTTTTTAGTTTGAACCCGCCATGGTCTGAACCTATAAGTATCTTTGACATTAAAGACATTTCCTTATTTTAACTTCTCTGACTAATTGTAACATTTTTGAAATAATTTATCAATAATTTACTTTTTTTAGACTTTAATATAGATATGAAGTGCGGTTTTAATATGTACAACCCTGTTAATTTTAGAGCGTCGATTTCCGACAAGGACATTGACTCCTTTGTGCAGGCAAAGCAGCACTTTAGCGACTGTTATCTTATGTCAACTCTTGACACGCTTTCTCACACCGAAAACGGAAGAAAAGTATTAAAAAACCAGCTTGAATACGATGATGAGAATCCCAAGCTTATCAACTGTTATTTGTACAAGCCGGATGGAGAAAAAGAGAAATATACAATTCCTGCCAAAAGCGCGCTTAAGGGCTATGAAAAGCTATATGAAGCCCAGCCAAACGAAATAATAAGAAGCGTTGACATATCAGTCGGCGAGTACGAGAAGAAATACAAAGCAAAGCCGTGGATTTGCCGTGTTGCAGACAATTTTAAGACCTACGCGTTTGAGAAGAATCTTCCGTCGCATTTTATGAAAGTTTTGACCGGCAAGGAGCCGAGGGTTATTGCAGAAACAGATTTCAACTTTGATTTAAGCGGATACAAGAAAGAAGTTTACGAGTTGTTTGAACGCATGGACAAGGAAAAGCAGCACAGTTTTGTAATCGGCACCGGTCCTAAAATGCTGGATGGCAGGACCTGGCATGTTTACGTAATCGAAGATGTGAATCTTGAAGAAAACACAATTACGGTCAAGGAAAAGAGAGGCAACAAGCCGCGCAAGATGAATATTGACACAGCTTTAAACACTTTCAAGTATATAACAGGTTATTTTGATTCGGATTTGGAAGCTACTTCCCCTTAAGCGCATTCTCCAGAGCCTTTTCAAGAACCTCAATCTTTGATTCAAGAACTTTTACCTTTGCGCTGCTCTCATCAGAAGAAATTGCTTCTTTTTCCAATTCCCGTTTATAAGAATTAAGTGCAGCATTTTTCGAAAGCAGCTTAATAATTCCAAGGCTCATACCGCCTATCATGCCGCACATGTAAGTGATTGCACCCATTGTTTTTCCGGAAAATTCATAAAGTGCCATCACAGCTATCACAAAGCTCAAAACCAACAACAACACAGATAAAAATTTTTTCATAAGAACTCCTTTTTCTCATTGTACAATAAAATCAGACTTTATGATAGAATAATAATGTAGAAAATCCAACGGAAGCAAAAAGATGGGTGATGAAGATAAGCAATTTGACGCCACGCCCCAAAAACTCGAGAGAGCACGAAAAGAAGGGCAGGTAGTTAAGTCAAAAGACGTGTCAACAGCATTGTCTCTGCTTGTAATGTTTACTTTCATAAACATGCTCGCACCAATCATCTGGAAAATGATTGTAGGACTCTTCAAAACCCTCTACGAGCAGATTCCAAACCAGCACCTGTCTGAAATCGGGCTTCCCTACATGCTTACCGTAACTCTTATTCCGACAGTGGTAATTATTGGCTCAATCCTCTTTGTGGCAGCTTTTATTGCGATACTTGGAGACTTTATTCAGGTTGGACCGCTTGTTGCAACAGCGCCTCTTGTTCCGAAGTTGGATAAACTTAACCCGACAAAATACTTCAAAAACCTGTTTCAGGTGAAAACTCTGTTCGAGCTTGGCAAAAACATCGTAAAAGTCCTTGTTTTGGGGCTTGTGGGCTGGTCTGTATACAGCGCGCATCTTGAGAGCATACTTATGCTCGCCTCAATAGACAACAACTTTGCGGTTATGATAGAGTTCGGAAAACTGATTGTAGAATTCATATACAAAGCCTGCGTCGCATTTTTAATCATCGCTGCAGCGGACTACGGGGTAACAAAATGGAAGTTTTTGAAAGACCAGAAAATGTCTTTCAAAGAAATAAAGGACGAGTACAAGAACTCCGAAGGTGACCCGCATGTAAAAGCAGCGTTAAGGCAAAGGCGTATGCAAATGCTCCAGCAGGGTGCAATGGATTCTGTGCCGGAAGCGGACTTTGTGGTCAGAAACCCGACCCATGTGGCATGTGCTTTAAAATACGATGCAGAGACTATGCAATCCCCGACCCTTACAGCAAAAGGAACAGAGCTTATTGCGAAAAAGATTATTGAAATAGCCACCCAGCACAATGTTCCGGTAATAGACAACGCGCCTGTTGCCCGTGCGCTTTTCAGGATGGTTGACTTGAACCAGCAGATTCCGCCGGAACTCTACAAAGCTGTAGCCGAAATCCTGCTTTTTGTTTACGGATTAAAAGGAAAGCAGGGGCAGTAATTAATGCTTGAAAAAATCTTGAAATCAAGGTAATATAAAATAAGGTTAGTTTAATAAGAAAAGATGGATAATAAAACTTTAATCAAACAATACGTAGGTGTTGTACAAAAAATAGCGAGAGTTGAGCATAGGCGTATACCAAACCACATGATTGAGTATGAAGAGCTGGTTAGTATAGGCATACTTGCCATACAACAATTGATTAAAGGAAAATCCGAAGAACAGCTTGCGCGTTATAATGATGCTTACGTGGGAACAGCTGTAAAATGGGCTATACGTAACGAGCTTCGGCACCGCTACAAGTGGTACACAATGAAGCACAAGAAAGAAGACGGAGCAGAGGACAGCTACACAACAGATGCTGTGGCTCAGGATGGTGATTCTGAAGATATGGGATTCAGCATTTCTCCGACAAAGGTTAGAGAAGCTGTTTACGAAACAATCCTCTCAATCGACGGGCTTGCAGCTGCTGCAACTGACAACGCTTCACCTTTTGATTTTATAAAAGACAATTCAGCAATGCCGGATGAGCAGGCTGAGATTGTTGAAATGAGTAAACTTATTAAACAAGCCATTGCACAATTACCTCAAAAAGAACGTACTGTCGTAGAATACAGGTTCTACAGAAACATGCAGGCAAAAGACATCGCAAACATGATAGGGCTTTCGCCATCAAGAATTACCAGAATCGTTCAGTTCTCACTCAACCAGATTAGAGAATACCTGAAAGCCAGAGGCAGAGAAGATTACTAGGGATTTTACCAACAAAAAGTATAAAGTTTTGTAACAATATATACAAAACTGCTAAAGTTTTCGAGAAAACTGCCGTTATATAAAATGTGCTTAGCAATAAAATATTATTTATATCAATGTAACACAATATGTATTTTGTTACATTGATTTTTGTAATACATTCATACTTGTTGTTATTAGTGCGTTTTAAGATGTCACACCTTCCTTATTCCGGAGGTGATTTTATTCTTTTTATATACATTTCATTTTTCTGTAACCCGCTATTCATGTGGATTTCCTTTCCAATGTAACAAAATACATATTGTGTTACATTGGAAAGGAGTTCTCAATGGGCTTTGGAACAAGATTTGGCAACAATGTAGATTATTTAGTAAACCGCACGGGTTATGGGAGTATGGAAGCAAACGACCATTTTGGAGCCTCAAAAGCATCCGGAGGTTTGGCATTATTTTGTTTTTTAGGCGGATTCCTTATGACTGTATGCGGGGCTAACAAACAGCCGCAGCCTCAAAGAGTATCACGGAATGAGCATCAGGCATCAGGAGGCAACGCAAAGCTTGCCAAAGTTAATGAGAAGGATTGCGACGTTAGAATTGCAGAAATGAAGAATAGTATGCCTAGAACAAACCTAGGAAGCTCCGGCTTTAATCCAATGTAAAATTTTAAGAAAGGAAGAGTATGAACATCACAAACAAAGAATTACTGGCAAAAGAATACCAGAATATCATGCAAAACTACCTTCAACCCCAGGTAGAAAATCCAAAAGCACAAGCATCTCCAACTCTGGAAGACACGCTTGAGAGTATTGCAAAACTATCCTCCTATAGAAATATACTTTCTATTGTGGGTTCAACCAACTGCACGAAAACAATTTATCTAAATGACGGGACATCAGTAGATGTAATTACAAGAAACGGGTTTATAAACATCCATGGCGCAGCACTCAATGGCGAGTCCTTTAACCTCACGCTTACAAACCTTGAGCCGGAAAAAGTTATGGACATCGCGCAGGATATTGCAAAAGAGCTCGGGTAAAATTAATTTTTAATATTGAAGCCAATCTTGGTTGGTTTGGTTATATCTAAAAGATAGTTTATAGCTTTTTGCATATCCTCAAGACTCTGGTTATTATCCTTTGCATAGTTCATAAACGCTTTCTCTAGATTATCAATCCTTCCTGCGAGTTCATTTTGAGATATTGCATACTGTTTTAATTTATCAAAAACGCGGATTATTTGAATACTTACGTTTATTGCTCTTGGCGAATTTAAAATATTCGAAAGCATCAAAGTTCCGTACTCCGTAAAAACATACGGCAAAGAACGAATTTTCGTAACATTTGGATTTGCGGTCGCAATTTGCGACCGCAAATCTTTCCACTCCTCTTCAGTTAATTGAAACATAAAATCCTCAGGAAATCTTTCTATGTTCCTTTTAACCGCCTCATTAAGCCTTTTAGTCTTGACATCATAAAGTATTGCCAAATCAATATCCAACATTACTTTAATGCCTCTAATGACATATATTTTACTCTCAATAATTTGAATAGGAATTAAACTGCCAGCCACAACACCTCCTACAACCCTTTAACATGCGTCACTGGCCAGAACAAAAATACAGCCCTTCCAATAAACCTTTCTTTTGGCAGAGTTCCCCAGAACCTGCTGTCCATTGAGTTGCCGCGGTTATCACCCATCATAAAATACTGACCTTCCGGAATCACAAGAGGACCGCAGTACATGTCGCTTTTGCACTTGTGGAAATCGTATTCGCTCATTATATAGTCTTCTTTTAGCGGCTTGTCATTGATATAAACCTTGTAAGCCCCGTTTTCGCCCTGCTTGATTTCCAGCTTCTCACCCGGAAGCCCCACAACACGTTTAATATAAGCAATATCTTTGCAGAAAAAACCAGTAAGTCTACTAAACACCGCCCATGGAGTAGTTTTAAGTTTCACAAACGGAGGATAGAATATCATTACATCCCCGCGTTTAGGAGTGTTTTCAAAAGCATGATTCTTTATCAAATTAGGAAACTTAGTGAGTTTTTCAACAACGATTCTGTCGCCCTCAACAAGTGTCGGCTTCATTGAGCCTGATGGAATCCATCTTAGTTCTGCAACAAAAAATCTGATTAGAATTACCGCCACTACAACAAAAACAATCGTGTCGATAACTTCTTTTATATTCGCCTTTAACTTTTCATCAATCATCATAACTTATTTAATAAACCCTCTAATTCCTTCTTATATTTATTATCAGGAATCTCCTTAAGCAGTCCCTCAATATCCTTTAAATAATTATCTATTAAAATTGTTGTTTTTTCAACACCAAATATATCTTTTGCTGTGTAAATTTTGTTCATCGCATCGTTTGAAGCCGAGTCAGGCTGCAAATCGTTTTTTATCTGAAACAATATCCCGAATTTTTGCGCAAAACTCTTTGCTGCATGCCGGTCAAGTTTTTCCAGAACAGCAACACTCTCTAGCACCGCCTCAAACAAAGCAGCGGTCTTACCTTCAAGGATATCAATATATTCATCCGACTCCGGCATTTTTCCACGCAAGAAGTATTGCTTAATCTCCGCTTGACTCATTTTTTGAGTGCAGTCCAGAAAAATTTCCAGAATAGCCATATTATCAAGCAGCAAAAGTTTTTTTACCGCTTCTGATAAGAGATAGTCTCCGGTAAGTATTGAAATATGGGGAGAAAACTTGTGCCCGATTGTTTCTTTCCCGCGTCTCTGTGGGGCGCTGTCAATCACGTCGTCATGCATTAAAGAGGCGTTGTGGATAATTTCACATGCTGATAGAACCTTTATCACCTCAGGAGTGATTTCTTTATCCAAAGATTTCAGGTAAAGAATTGCAACAAGAGACCGGATTCTTTTTGAGCTGCTGTTTAAAAAAGATTTTAGCTCCCTATTTAAACTTGCCTCTGGTATAAAAATCCCGTCAAGCTCCTCGTCAATTGATTTTAGCTCCGGAGAAAAAAGTGTTTTAAGTGTTTCCATACCTGAATATTATCATAAAGTTTATGAGAAAAATATAGTATAACAAGGCAAAAAAAAACGGGATTTGAAATTCAAAATCCCGTTTTATACGACCATAACAACTAATCAACAACCATGCATAAACTCTAATTACTATACTAAGTTCAGAGCTATACTTGGTGTTTGGTTTGCTGTTGCAAGCAATGTTGCTGATGCTTGCTGAAGAATCTGTGACTGAATGTATTTAGAAGACTCGTCAGCAACGTCAGTATCTCTAAGTGTAGAAAGTGATGAAGTCAGGTTCTGTGACTGTACATCAAGAGCTGTAAGAGCAGATTCTACCCTGTTTTGAGCAGCACCGATTCTGGTTATTCTTGAAGAAATATCATCAATAGCAGAATCTAAGAATCCTAACATTTCTTTTGCACCAAATGCTGTTTTTGGACCGACATTTGCACCGTCAGAAGCCAGCATAAAGTCTCCTGTTGTTGTATCATAAATTAAAGAACTGCATGCTGCTGAAAAGATTTTGTTAAAGTTTTCATTTGAGATACCAGATTTAACATCATTTATAGTACCTTTGCTTGCCTGCTTAATCATAGCATCTAATGTTGCAGGAGTTTCACTTACACTTGATTGGCTGCCCAATTTTGTAAACAGACCACTAACAGTAGCACTTCTGAATAAATCTACGTCAAGATTAATAACACTGTGTTTGTCTGCATATAATCCAACCTGCAAGTTAACACCTACTTCTGTGATACCAACTCCAGATGGTACCCCGTCTTCAACATACGCCATAAGTTTGATACCGTTGAATTCTGCGTTAGATGCAACACGGGTAATTTCATCTAATCTAGCTTCGATTTCTGATTGGATAGCTTGAAGAGAAGCTGATGCGTAAGTACCGTTTGCAGCTTGTTCGGTCAAGTCTCTGATACGTTGTAAGTGGTCAGACAATAAACCGTAGCTTTGTTCTGCTGATGTTAACATATCTGAACCTGTTGCGGCGTTATCTGATGCTACATCAAGAGAACCTAATTGTGTTTCCCATCTGTTTGAAATTGAATACCCTGCTGCGTTGTCTTTTGCGTGGTTAATTTTGTAACCGGTAGACATCCTTTCAATAGATTGGTTCAGATTGTTCGTCGCACTGTTCAAACTTCTTTGAGCAATGATTGACGAAATGTTTGTGTTGATTGTGAGTGCCATAGTTGGATCTCCTTTCTCTCTTTTGATACGTACTCTAACTAAGCCATACAGTCCTTGTACAGCCTTCTATGTTACTCTCTTTTTCTTTAAACGATTGTCCCTGCGTGATTTTGGCACAGTTTTCCCCGTGACTGTTTCTAATAAAAGAACAGCCAGACTAAACCTGTGATGTTATCACGGTTTTCTTAGAAAATTACTCTCTTTCTTTTTCTGATATGTACTTTTCCTATATATCCCCAATAAGTTTATTTACCCTTTTGACGATTTACACATTTCTCATAAGTCTTACAGCATCCTTTGCCTACAACTTATTCAAAACATACATTCCATGTATTTACTTATTAGGTTTGTGATATATACTTCTTACAATAACATTATTGCTATATCCAAAATAAAAAGTAAACTCTTTCTTGTCATAATTTTACAAATCTTTAAACAAATTAAAATTTCTTAACATTCAAAGTTAGAAAAAGGCAATTTTTTTGAGTAAATAAACTTTATATAAATAAGAGGATATTATTATGGCACCAAATGTTACAAATCCATCGCAACAAGCAAAAGTCTGGGTTAACGGCCAGTACAAACCAGCAGTGAAAGATTCTGACGGAAAGTGGTATGTTGTTGACGATAACGGAAAAAGGATTGCGGTTGATCCAAATGATTTGTTTGGTATTAACAGCAATTTAACAGAGCATCCTCAACACTTAGTTGATTATTACGATGATTTGCTTAAAAAGAGCGAAGAAAGAAAAGATTATCTTGAAGCTGCAGGGAATATGATTAGAGCGCAATTAAAAGGCGCAAAAGATAAGTATGCAAGCATCCTTGCTTCGTTTGGCGTAAAGAAATACGACGAGATTACAGATTCTGCTCAAAAGGCTGACGCGAAAAAATATTACTCAAGCGTTTCTGATTTATCAAGAGCAAAGACTAGAAACTCAAACGACTTTTATTCAGCTTGCATGCGTTCATTTGATTACGCGCTTGAGAAGGGTGAATGGCAGAACCAGTTAAGCGTAGCGCAGCATGTTATGAACAGTCTCGGTTAAAACTTTTTACCTCTTTTCATGTTATTAGATTATATGTTACAATAACATTGAAAGAAGAGAGGTTGAATATGAAACAAGGATTTACTTTGGCAGAATTGCTTATTACCCTTGCTATGATTGGTGTACTGGCTGCAATAACAGTACCGACTTTAGCGAAGCTTAAGCCTGACGAGACAAAGGCAAAGTATTTGAAAGCTTACAATGTGCTTGTTACAAACACGGACGAAATTTTGTCAGACACATCGCTTTACTGGACAACTTATGATAACAGTGGAAAATCTGATTGTATAGGATTGGGCTGCTGGGATATTAATAACGAAGAAGACGGCGGATTTATTGACACACCGGGATTCCCTTCTGAAAGAGAAGCGAATGTTGACAAGTACCCTCGTTTGCTTGTAAACAGATTCAATTTATCAGAAAAGCCGGACGAAGCAAGTGTTGACCCGATTAGTTTTACGACAGTTGACGGGGTTTACTGGTTATTTGAAGACACAAAGAACGAAACAATTGACGGAAAGCGCGCACTCACTTACAACCTGACAATTGATATTGACGGGCCGGACAAGGGAAACAACAGCGATTATTCTTCCAATAGCAAGCCGGATCAATTCAAGTTCAAGATTGACACCTACGGAAAAGTGCTTCCGGATGACCCGCTTGGAAAGGCTTTCTTAAAGAATCCTACAGAGATGAAGATGAGCGACAAGGATAGAAAACTTGCTGATAGTTATAAGTCATCAAAATAAAAAAGGAGCTTTGAAGCTCCTTTTTTTTATCGTTCCAGTGGTGCTCCGATTCTGTGCACCCTGATGAAGTTTGTGCGTCCTGTAATCAGTTTTGGAATAGAGCCGATGATTATAATTCTTTCGCCTTTCTTGAACGATGTTTTGCTCAAGATATAGTCATCGATTTTTTCCAACAAATCCGCATCAAGGACTGTATCCCACTCTCTGCAATCCGCAAAAATATCCCAGTAGAGATTAAGTCTGCGGCAGGTTGATTCCATATCAGAAATCGCGATTATCGGAACAGTAGGGCGCAATTTTGAAAGCAGTTTTGGAGTGTAGCCTGTATGAGTGAAGGCAAGAATCGCTTTTGCCTGCAAGTCTTCTGCCATCTTCACTGCCGCATTAGAAATCGCCTGCGGAGAGAGTTCGTATTTGTCGTTCATCTCCAAGTCCAGATTAGAGAGGCAGAAGCTGCATCCTTCGATATTGGAAGCAATTTTTCTCATCATTTTGACTGCCTCAACCGGATACTTGCCCATTGCAGTTTCACCTGATAGCATAATCGCGTCTGTGCCGTCAAGGATTGCGTTTGCAACGTCGCTTGACTCTGCTCTGGTTGGAATCGGGTTTTCAATCATTGATTCAAGCATCTGGGTTGCAACGATACAGACTTTACGCTCTCTGATAGTCTGGTCAACAATAAATTTCTGCACAATCGGCACTTCTTCCGGAGACATTTCAATCCCCAAATCACCGCGTGCAACCATAATCCCGTCCGTTACTTTCAGGATTTCTTCAATGTGTTCAACTGCCTGCGGTTTTTCGATTTTTGCAATCACAGGAATGTATCCGCCAAAATCTTTTATGTATTTTTTTGCAAGTTCAATGTCTTTTGCTTCTCTCACAAAAGAAAGCGCCACATAATCAGCATCGTATTCCACAGCAAAGCGAATAAATTCCCTGTCTCTTTCTGTAACAGCGTCAAGACTTGCTGTAGCGCCCGGAAGATTGATTCCCTTGCGCGGTCTTATCAAATCACCATAAAGAACTTTGGCTCTAACCTGATGATTTTTTACCTCAACAACCTCAAGCCCGATTTTGCCGTCATCAAGAAGTATCTTATCGCCTGATTTGACGTCATCTGCAATACCTTCGTAATCAACAGGAATGATATCCGGATTTGTGGTATCATCAGTTGCTTCAAGAACAATTTCTTGTCCTGCTTTGATTTCTACAGGGGTTGTAATATTTCCGACGCGGATTTTAGGGCCTTGAAGGTCAACCAGAATCGGGATATATTTTCCTGTTTCTTGTGATACTTTTCTTATTGTTTTAATGTTTTCGGCATGCGCTTCTTCTGTGCCGTGTGAAGTGTTCAGTCTAAACATTGTTGCGCCTGCTTCAACCAGTTGTGTAATCATTTCGTAGCTGGAAGTTGCAGGGCCAAGTGTCGCAACTATTTTTGTTTTTACTCGTTTAAATTTTTCATCCATAGGGTAATCCTCTCCAAAGTATTCATACAAGCTAATTATACGTCAAAAAAAACAAGACGATACTACCCGGGTATCGTCTTGCAATTAAAAATTTTTATAACCTATTTTTCTGTTGATTCAGAAAGCGTTTTCAGGATTGTATAAGAAGCATCCCATCCGCTAACTCCGCCTGTAGCTTTGTACTGGGCAATGTTTTTTGCTCTAAGCGCTTTATTTTTTTCCTGTTCCTTGTTAAATTTTTCCAGCTTTTTCTTGCTTGAGTTTCTATCCTTAACAATCGGATCTGCATAAGTCAAAAACGCTCTGTATTCCTGACATCCGTAGCCTTTTTTAACTCTTGAAGGGTAGTTGTAAGTCATGTAATCATAAACATTCATGGCTCTTTCAGAGTTTGCAGGCTTGCCTTGAAGCGCTTCCATTGTGCTTCCCGGCATTTTTGTAATAACGACAATCATTGCAAGCGGGTTGTAATCGGTTTTCATCATCAAATCCACGCCAGTAATATCAGCCTCTTTATCGTCTTTAAGACTTGTTTTGTTAGCAACGTATTCGCTGTTTGCAGCTGTGTTAAGCACATTGTCAGCGCTGAGTTTTTCAGCAAGCGCAGCTTTTGCAATGCTTCTGAACTTGTCTTTGGAAGCCTGACCATTGATAATATGTCCCATTTCGTTTGCAATAACAGCAGCTACTTCGCTGTCGTTGCCGGCATAAGACAAGTCTGTGCTTGAAATCTGGATAACGTTTGTTGTTGTAGTGCCTGAATTGTCAGCCGCGCCGTTTACAACCTTGAAAGTTGTTTTGGCAGGCAGGTTGTTTTTTGTAATCAAAGTTTTGCCAACTGTCGCAACCCTGTCAGCCGCAACCCATGTAGCAGCGTTAGCAGGCATGATAAACAGCGCCATTGCAAATAAAGAAACAATAATCTTATTCATATACTCCTCCTTTTTTCTTTATTTTATTCCTGAAACAATTTTTTCTCAACTATAGCACATAATATATGCCCTATCATCATCTGCGATTCCTGAATTTTCGGGGTGTCTGATGACGGAACCTTTATCAGAAAGTCGCATAAATCATCCATCTTGCAAGGTTTTTCACCTGTAAGCCCGATTGTTACAACACCTTTTTTTCTGGCTTCTTCAAGCGCGTTAATTATGTTAACAGAATTGCCGGAAGTTGAGATTGCAAGAAAAATATCGCCCTTGTTTCCGTTTGCCTGAATCTGGCGCGCAAAAACATTTTCAAAACATGCGTCGTTCCCGATTGCTGTGAGCACAGAAGTGTCTGTTGAAAGCGAAATCGCAGCAAGCCCGGGTCTGTCGATATAGAATTTCAGCACAAGCTCGCCTGCAATGTGCTGCGCGTCTCCTGCGGAGCCGCCGTTACCGGCTGTAATAACCTTCCCGCCGTTTTTGTAGGAGTCAACAATCGCATCAGCAGCCTTCGCGATGGTCTCAATGATTGTCTTGTCTTCAAGCACTTTTTTCTTGGTATCGATTGAGCTTTGTATGTAGTCTTGTATAAACATCCTACCCCTTTCCTACCGGATGGTATTCTATTCCGCGCCCTGCAAGAGAGTCCGCGTCATACTGGTTGCGCCCGTCAAAAATCACAGGATTCTTGAGCAAAGACTTTACCTTGTCAAAATCAGGGTTCCTAAACTCGTTCCACTCAGTTAGCAACAAAAGCGCGTCCGCACCTTCTAATGCCTCGTAAGATGATGTGCAATACCTTATCCGTTCACCGAAAATCGGTTTTGCAAGATCATACGCCTTCGGATCAAACGCCTGCACCTTGGCGCCACGCGCAAGCAGCGCATTAATAATCGTGATGGACGGAGCTTCTCTCATGTCGTTTGTCTTAGGTTTAAACGCAAGTCCCCAGACTCCAAAGAGTTTGCCTTCAAGGTTTTCGCCAAACTTAGCAAGAATCTTTTGGACAAAAAGTTCCCGCTGGTTTTTGTTAATCTCATCTGCGGCTTTAATAAGTTTGCACCCGCAGTCATTATCCTCGGCGGTTTTTATGAGTGCTTTTATGTCTTTAGGGAAGCAGCTTCCGCCAAACCCGATTCCGGGATAAAGGAATTTTGTCCCGATTCTTGAATCAGCGCACATGCCGATTCTTACTTTGTTTATATCTGCGCCTGTTTTTTCGCATATATTGGCTATTTCATTTATATAAGATATTTTTACAGCAAGGAACGAGTTGGAAGCGTATTTAACCATCTCAGCAGATTTTGTATCCATTGTTATAATCGGGTTCTGGTTTCGAACATAGGGGCTGTAAAGTTCAAGCATAATCTGTTTTGCTCTTTCGGAATCTGCCCCGATTATTACTCTGTCCGGTCGCAAAAAATCTTCCACAGCAGCGCCCTGTTTGAGAAATTCCGGGTTTGACACAACATCGAACTCAAAATCGGTTTGAGAAGAAATGATTTCTTTAACTTTTTCAGCTGTGCCAACAGGGACTGTGGATTTGTTTACAACAACTTTGTATCCGTTCAAAGATTTTCCGATTTGTTCTGCCACCTCAAGAACATACTTCAAATCAGCAGAGCCGTCTTCGCCTTGCGGGGTTCCGACTGCAATAAAGCAAATCGAGGATTCTTTGACTGCGGAATCCAAGTCAGAAGAAAAAGTCAGTCTGTTTTCTTCTACGTTGGTTTTGACAAGCGCATCCAGTCCGGGTTCGTAGATTGGAATAATTCCGGCTCTTAGTTTTTCCAGCTTGTCGGAATCATTGTCAACACAGATTACGTCATTGCCCATCTCTGCAAGGCATGTGCCTGCAACAAGCCCGACATAACCAACCCCGATTACGCATATTTTCATTCCATACTCCTATTTCCAATAACCGTAAATATTTTTCACAGTCTCGTATTTCATATTCTTAACTTCCCGCTCCGGCTGCTCAAGCGCCCACTCAAACATGCTGTTAACAGTTTCCTCCAAGTCGGTTCTGTCGTCAAAGCCCAGCAGCTTCTTAGCCTTTGTGTGGTCTGAATAAGCATATTTTGCTTCATGTCTTGGTTCCAGATGCACAATCTCCGGCTTGAATCCGAAATTTCCTGCGCATTTTTGCACGAGTTCTGCTGTTTCTCTTAGGGTGAAAGCCTTATCTGCGCCGAGGTTGAAAATCTCACCGTTAAATTCGGTCATGAGTTTTTCAAACGGCTCGTTATAATAAACCATGTCAGAAAACGCTCGTTTTTGAAGCCCGTCGCCGTACACGGTAAGCGCTTCGCCCTTCATTGTCTGTCTTATCCAGATTCCGATAACATTTCTGTACCTGTCCCAGATGTTCTGGTAAATCCCGACAACATTGTGCGGTCTTATAATCGAATAGTTGAGCCCGAACTGGTCGTGTGCGGTCTTCAAATCCATCTCAACCGCGTATTTTGCAATCCCGTACGGGTCAATCGGTTTTGGTTGCATGTTTTCGTTAAATGGCGGTTCATTATCAGCCCCGTAAACCCCGTTTGAGGATGTGAAAATAAACTTTTTAACATCGTAGTTAATGGACGAAGTTATGAGATTGGCTGACGCCACGACATTGTTCATATAATTAAAATTTCTGATAAAAGGCGAGAGTCCTTCTGCTGCGTAGGCTGCAAAGTGGTAAACATAGTCGAATTTTTGTTCTTTAAATAACTTATCAACCGACTCCAAATCAGTCAGGTTGAGTGTTGAGCAAAAAACGCCGTCAGCCAGATTTTCCTCGTACCCGCCCGAGAAATCGTCAATCCCGACTACTTCGTACCCTTTTTCAAGCAGGAATCTTGAAAAATGGCTGCCCAGAAGCCCTGCTATTCCTGTTATTAAAACCTTTGACATATTAACCCTTCCGCACCATCCGGAATTTAATCCCGAGTAATGATAGTATTTTAACCTTATCTCCGTTTATAAACTTGTTTTTCAGCGAGAATATGTTATCTACAATATAACGGATTTTTTGAATTTTTACAAATTTTTGCAACTCATCATAGACCTTTTTATCAAAATATTTTTGCGAAATTTTGAAGAATTGTCTGTAATCCTTCTCGTCCAAATTATCAAGAAAAGTTTTTCCAATAAACATTTGGTACTCTTTAATATCAACAGTATCAAGCAAACTATGTTTTGATAGAATATCTCTTACGCTGTTTACAATCTCAAGGCAATCAAAGTATTTTTTTGCATTGCGATTCACAGTTGATGCAGGGTTCATTCTGTAGTGGTAAAAGCATTCATCTATATAAAACACTTTATTTGCACATATAAGCGACTCAATGCTCCATGTGTGGTCCTCAGCGCGTTTTAGAGGTGCAAACTTAATATCATTTTCTACAATCATTGCTCTTTTATAAATCCTGCTCCACACCATAAACACGATATTTACAGGAAGAGATTTTAAAATCTCTTCCTGCCTCAAACATGTTTGAGGCTCATAACCTTTATCTTTCAAGCAAATTCTGTTTTTGTATCCGCTATGATAAAACTCTTCGTAGTCGCACTGAACAACATCAGCGTGGTTGTTTACAGCCTCGTTGTATATCTTTTCGTACATGTCAGTGCTAATCAAATCATCCGGATCCACAAAAGCAACATATTCACCCTTTGCAAGCTTTAAAGCATTGTTTCTTGCAATCCCCTGTCCGGTGTTTTCCTGGTGCAGAACAACAACACGCTCGTCCGCTCTTGCATACTCATCCAAAATCGCGCCCGAGCCATCTGTTGAGCCGTCATTCACGCATATAACTTCAATATCGCTTAAAGTCTGGGCTAAGACGCTATCAAGGCATTCTCTCAGGTAGTTTTCTACATTGTAAACAGGTATGATTACAGAGACTTTAGGCAAGAACAGCCTCCTTATCTTTCAAAGAAAATTCTTTTTCCCAGTAAACGCCGGATTTCACTTCAACAGCAGGAATACCGGCATAAATTGAATTTGAGTTCATAATCGGTTTTGCAACCACAGCTCCGTTTGCAATAATAACATTATCTGCAACGCTCACACCTTTCAAAATCCTGACATCCTGACAAACCCAAACTCTGTCACCGATTGATACGCTCTTCGGCTTGTTCAGGCATTCATTTGTAGCCAAATCATATATAGGGTGCTGGTCGGTAGTTCTAACAACTATGTTGTTAGAAAACATGCAATGTTTTCCAATCTTAACTTCACTATTAAACCCGCATATTATTGAAACGCCGGCGCAGTTAAAATCATCACCAATATTCAGAGACGAATTATCTTCAAGTGCTGCATACAAATTTATTGCTTTCCAGTTATGAGTCTTACCAATATAGGCTTTACAATTATCAGCAATCTCAAAAACGCAGTTTCTGAAAATACTGTTTTCTGCAAATATTATCTCGGAGTTTTTTCCATGAAAGTTAACCTTAACACCCTTGGGAGGTTTGTTTATTTGCTTAAGCAACCCGTTATCTTTTAGAACAAAGATTTTATTCGTTTTCCAGCTAAAATTGAACTTAAGCTTTACCAGCCCTAAATTGAAAACCGTATGAGAATCTTGTTTGTATACTAACTTCATCCAAATATTTCCTCAAACAAATTAATCGCTCTTTCAATTGCAGCGTCCATGTTGTAGTATTTGTAATCACCGAGTCTGCCGAGAAAATAAACATTATCAAAAGTTTCAGCCTCTTTCAAATACTTCGCGTAAAGCTCCGCATTCTCCTTGCTCGCAATCGGGTAGTATCTCTCGTTTTTGCCAAGCTCAAAAAATTCCGAGTACTCTTTTGCAATTACAGTCTTGTCGCTCTTATCCTGCAAGTAGTGTTTGTATTCATGAATACGCGTGAAATCGTAATTGTTAGGATAATTTATGCACGCATGTGACTGGTAAAACTCTCTGTCGTATTCTTCAAACTTGAAGTTTACGCTCCTATACGGCAACATTCCGTATTTGTAGTTAAAAAACTCGTCAATTGAGCCGGTGAAAAACACCCTGTCAAAACCTTCTACCTCTTCATACTCTGTGTTCAGTTTAACTTTGATATTCTTATGGTCGAGCATTCTCTCAACAACTTTTGTGTACCCTTCCCTTGGAATGCCCTGATACTTGTCCTGAAAATACCGGTTGTCCTTGCTCAAATAAACCGGTACTCTTGCAGTAACAGCGCCGTCAACTTCTTTGGGAGAAACGCCCCACTGTTTTGTTGTATAGTTCAGAAAAATCTTTTCGTAAACATAGTTTGCAAGGAATCTCAAATCCTCGTCATCCTGTTTTTGAAACTCCAGAATCGGAACCTTTGTATTGTATTCAAAAGCCTTAAGAAGCTTCTCTTCCATTCTTTTTGCCATTGTTTCAGGAAAAACCTGATAAAGCGTATTAAAGTTGAACGGAATCTGCGCCTCAATACCGTCTATTATACCCACGACCTCGTGCATATAAGTATTGAAGTCAGTAAACTTCTTCAAAAAAGCCCAGACCTTCTCGCTGTTTGTGTGAAAAATATGCGACCCGTACTTGTGAATCATTATCCCGTTTTTATCGCGATAGTCGTAGCTGTTTCCTGCAACATGGTCTTTTTTGTCAATCACGACAACTTCTTCGTTCAGATTTTCTGCAATCAGGTTTGCAATAGCAGCGCCTGAAAAGCCTGCTCCAACAACTAAATTTTTCTTCATTTCTTTGCTCCGAATAAATTTTTAAACAAACTCTTCTTTTCAACAACCTTCTCAAAAAACCTATCCGGCTTATTGATAAGCAAAGTAAAATCTTTCTTATTTATTGAGTCAAAAAAGTCCTTCTTAATCTCGCCCTTTGAATCAAACTCCCTGAACGTATCAGAAAACTTCTGCAAAAATTCATTCTGGAAGCTCCTATCCAGTCTCTGAATATTCCACGCGTAAGCCCTGTACTGGTTTACAAGTTTTTGAGTATTAAAAACCTCTTTCAATTCAGGCTTGCTCTCCAAAAATCTTGTCAATTCATCGTACTCGTCGCACACGCAGTAAACTTTTCCGGGATTATTAATAGATGAACCCGGATTATCCTGTCTGTACCTTAAAAGCGGGGTCTCAAGTAGTTTAATCCTTGGAGAGCTTGCAATGACTTTAAAGTTGAAAGACATATCCTGAAAAGAAGCACCCGGAGTCTCTAGAAATCTTATCCCGTTTTCTTCAAGGAATTTCTTTCTGTAAACTCCCGCCCACACGCTTGCGTGGCAGGTAAACATTTTCAAGTTGTCTTTTGGCTCAAACACGTCTTTTTTAGCGCATCTCGCAATCAAGCCGCTTCGTTTGAGTTTGTTTTTCTTAGACCAGTAATTATAAAAGTTGCACTTTACAACGTCAAGATTATTCTTTTGAGCTTCGCCCAAAAGCGTCTCATAAATATTGTTTTCCAGTATATCATCAGGCTCAAATATTGCTACAAACTCACCAGACGCTTCATCAAAACCGTGGTTTACAGAAGCGCCGTAGCCTGAATTAGGTTTATCAATGATTTTGAATCTGTTATCTTTTGCAGCGTACTCTTCAACAATCTTCAGGGAATCGTCTTTTGAGCCATCGTTTACGCAGATTATTTCCAAGTCTTCAAATGTTTGTCCGACAACACTGTCAAGTGCTTCCCGAAGGTAAGTTTGAGCGTTATAAATCGGAATAACTACTGACAATTTTGGCATATTAAAAAATTTCTCTCCAGTTATATATTACGACTATATATATTAAATTATAAAGAAAGTTAATTTGCAATTAACTTGATTTTAAAAATAAATCTATTAAAATAATTGTATGTTAAAAAAGAGCGTTTTAATTTTATTGCTTGCAAGTTTAATTCTGCCCGCCTTTTCAGAACCGGACAACGGCGGCCATGCCGGCACCCCTCCGGGATTTTACGACGACATTGACCCTAACTCTCTGGACAAGGACGAAGAAACAACCATTTACCGTCAGGATGAAGACGGAGCATTTCAGCACTACAACGAGGATGACGAAATCATTGTCCCTCCTGAAAGAACAAAGGCCTCAAAAAATTATTCGCAGATATACAACGACCTTGAAGTGCCAAGCTTCTCGTACCTTCATGACATAGACCCTGAACAGTACTACGACATGAAAGACACCTCATGGTCTGTTTACCCGCTATTCAGGCTCAATTCGCCGATATATTTCAAAAACATCACAATCGAGCCAGGATATTACCTCTTAACCCCGCGTGAGCACGAGGGAGACTGGTTCATACTATTCAAGCAAAACGGGGTTGTAAAGCACATCATTCCGGTATACGAGCGGGATTACACGCCGGAAATGTTTTACGACAAACACATTGCAAAGCCCAAGTTAACCCGTTCGCAGAAAATCCACATGGGATTTCTGGATTTTATCGGGAATTTCAAGAGCACCAAGAGGAAAGCGCCCGTACAAACCTACCTTGAAATCAACGATTTAGAGAATTACTTTGTGTCCATAATCATCTATTACGGTTCGCACAAGTATTCAACCCTGTTTAGAACAATAAGGCTGTAAGTATAAATTGCTTAGCTGCCCGGCTTCTTAGCTGCTCAGCTGCCTCCTAAAGATGATGCACCAACTCTGTAGACCTGTTCTTTGAAACAGAGTAACGTGACTTGTAATCTTCGTATTTGCTTACAAACTGCAAGTCTTCATCCTTGTTTCTGTGGTTGTATTCATGCTTATCAATTGTTGTGTCATGAAGCTGAATAACGCTTGTTGCAATGTTTCCGCAGTGTGCTGCAATTCTTCTGAAATCATTCAGCAAATCAGAGAACAGGAAGCTGACTTCTGCTGTGCAGCAGCCGTCTTTAAGTCTCTGGATATGACGGTTTTTAACCTTTCTGATAATCTTCTTGATTACAGCCTCAAGCGGTTCGGCCTCCTGTGCAAGCTGAATATTATCGGTTTTATAAGCCTCAAGAGCCATCATGAATATCTCTGACACAGCATGAACAATAACCTTGAGTTCCTCAACAGCGTCCGGAGAAAGCTTTTTCTCGCTTTCCTTAAGTTTTTCTGCAATCTTAAGAATATACGAAGCATGGTCTCCGATTCTTTCATAATCCCCGATAGTCAAAAGAAGCTGCGAAATCCTGTTGTTATCTTCTTCTGAAAGTTCTTTGCCTGAAAGTTTCAACAGGAAAGCTCCGAGTTTGTCTTCGTAAGTATCAATCTTAATCTCGTTGTTCTTAATCTGGTCTGCTTTCTTATAATGGAAGCTCTTAAGCATCTTTGTTGAATTAATAAAGTTAAACTCAACAATCTCTGCCATTTTAACAGTCTGTCTTACGCATTCTGCAATCGCAAACGAAGGAGCAAGAAGAAGTCTTTCATCAAGCAAGACATTTTTATCCTTGACTTTCTTGTCTCTAACAACAAGCACAGCAGCTCTTTCCAGGAATTTGGTAAACGGGAACAGCACAACTGTTGTCACAATATTGAATATTGAGTGCACCATCGCGATTCCAAACGGAGAAATCGATTTTGTGACAAAATCAAATTTAAAAATCGCGTTTCCGAGTTGGAAAGCGCCCAAGCAGATAATAACCCCGAGTACATTGAAAAGTACGTGGACAGCTGCAACGCGTTTAGCATTTGTGCTTACGCCAATACTTGAAAGCATCGCAGAAATACATGTACCTATGTTTTGACCCATTACAATCGGAACAGCCATACCATAAGTAAGCCCGCCGACCATAGACAGAGCCTGCAAAATACCAATAGAAGCCGCAGAGCTTTGAATAACAGCAGTTACAACAGTACCGACAATAACACCGAGAATCGGGTTAGTGAATGCGGTCATGACACTTGTAAACGCCGGCATGTCTGCAAGAGGAGCCATTGCATCTTTCATGACTTCCATGCCAAACATCAAAATTGCAAACCCGATTAACACCGCGCCCACATTTTTTCTCTTGTTGCTCTTAGCAGCCATTATCATTACAACGCCAATTAGCGCCAATATAGGAGAAAAGGATTCAGGTTTTAATAATCTTACAAAGAAATTAGAACTCTGAATCCCTGATAAACTTAATATCCAAGCAGTAATTGTAGTACCAACATTGGAGCCCATTATTACTCCGATAGCCTGTGATAATTTCATGATGCCTGAGTTAACCAGACCAACCAGCATTACTGTTACTGCTGAAGAAGATTGAACCGCCGCTGTTACCGCTGCCCCAAAAACAAGGCTCTTAAGCGGGTTCGAAGTCATCTTCTTTAATATACGTTCCAAGCGTCCACCCGCAATCTTCTCCAAACCGGATGACATAATAGTAATCCCATAGAGGAAAAATGCCAGACCTCCGAATAAAGTGAATATCGAAAAAATATCCATACTGTCCTTCCTTCCACTGCCTGAATACTTCAAACAGCCATATACCTTTAGTGTATCAGAAGGATTTTTTTTTGGCGAGTAGCAATAAAAGATTATTACGAAATGTTTACAAATTTGAATATTTTAAAATTCAATGTTACAATTCTTAACAAATGGAGTCAAAAAAGGCAATTTTTTAAAAGTTAGATACTTTATATATACATAAGAGATATTTAACTATAAGAGAGGCATTTAAAATGACAACAGAAAACAAAACAAGATTTACAGTTATTACAAATAAAGAGCTTAATAACAAAGAAGTTGAAAAGCACCGAAATTATCAGACAAATCCTTTGCAGGAAAAGTTGGTGAAGTTTACAGCAACAAAGAAATTTACAGTTGAAGACTTACTCAAATGGTAGTGGTAAAGAGGATAGGCTTTAATTAAAACTACAGGCTTATTGACTTACTCAAACACAACACAGAGACTCAAGCGGATAAAAGGAAAAAAAGGAAATTGGTTTAAATGTACCAGATTAAAAACAGAATATACCCTGCTTTTGACAAGACCCAGAAAAGCGGGGTATGTAATTATTTAAGGGCGTTAGTGAAGCAGAATTTGGGCATGTCATCTTCCGAGATTCTGGACAAGTTTGTAGAAGATGAGAGCTACTATCTGGAGCTTAACGCGTCCAGATTCCCATTTCTGGAAGAGTTCATCGGAGAAAGAGAGTTTCTAAAGGACACTGAGGACTACATAAAAGAATGCATTAAGTATTATGAGTACAAGGAAAAGCAGCGCCCGATTATTGAGGCGAACAAAGAGTTTGAGCGCAAAAAGCGCAAGTTTTTGCAGGAGGTTAAGATGTCCAAGGAGCCTCCTACAAAAAAACAGCTTTACTATTACGACAGATTGTGTAAAAAATATTCTATAGAGAAAAAAGATGTAGAAGACTTATCCAAGCTGAATTTAAGGGATGAGATAGAAAGAATACTAAATGAACATTCAGACGATTACAAAAACATTGATTGATGCGGGAATTGAAGAGAACGAGGCAAAAAAAGAGATAAAAATGCTTCTTGAGCATTTTTGTAGCTACACGGAAATGGACAAAATCCGCGGCACGGCATTGGATGAAGTTCAGCTTTCAACCCTAAAAGAAAAAGTTCTGGAGCGCGTTAAGACAAGAAAGCCTGTTCAGTACATAATTGGCGAGGCTTACTTTATGGGAGAGTTTTTCAAGGTCACGCCCGGTGTTCTTATCCCGCGTGATGAGACAGAAATCCTTGTTACAAAAGCAATTGAGCTTATCAAAAAGCATAATTTAAAAGATGTTCTTGATATTGGAACAGGCTCGGGCTGCATTGCCTGTACAATTGCAAAGCAGACTCCTGCAACAGTTTTGGGTGTTGACATTTCTTCTGACGCTTTAAGAGTGGCGCTAGACAATGTCACTAAGCTCGGAATAAACAACCGTGCGGTTTTCAGAAAATCTGATTTGTTTTCAAAGGTCAGAGAAGAGGAAAAGTTTGACCTCATAATTTCCAATCCGCCTTATATCCCGACTGGCACCGAGCTTTCTGCGGAAGTTCAGCATGAGCCCAAAGAGGCTTTATTTGCAGAAGAAAACGGGCTCAAGCTTTACCGTGAAATTGTAGAGCAGGCGCCCGGGTTTCTAAAGCCTGGAGGTTGGCTTATGTTTGAGCTTGGAATAGGAGAAGCTGTGCAGGTGAAGCGGTTTATGGAAGTCTTTTTCAAAGACATTGTCATTGAAAAAGACTTAGCCGGGATTGAGCGGGTTATTTTTGCACAGCTGGGTTAACGCCCCTGATTTTGTAGATAAGCCAGTTCCATAACGATTTCTTGGAAATTATCATCTTTACCGTATTCCACAATACAATACAAGTAGTTAGATCCCGCAGTCTGCCTATTCAAGGCTGGCAAGGTATGGTCTAAAAAAACTTGATATTCTTTGAAAGATTCATCAAGTGTATACATTCTTCCTTCAGAATAATTCCATATATAAGGTAAAAGATATTGTACTTCTTGTCTTAGCGGATCAAGAGAAATCACATATCCTCCTCCCGCAAAACGATGAGTAATATAAAATTTTATAGATTTATCAAGAGGGTAATCTACTTTTACTGTAAAAGAAAACGGTTGCTTAGAAAAACTACTGGTTGAATCTTTACGTTCAAGTTCTTCATATGCATATATGTTTTGAGGATTAACCAGCCTTATACAATTAATAATCTTTCCTTTGTAATTATCTCCACAGTGATAAAAATTTCCAGCAGGACCTACAGGCCGTTCTCCTCCGGAAATTGGAGAGCAAACTGTTCCATTCCAAACATAACCTGCAGGACAAGTTGGAGGAGGCGGAGTTTGCGGGCTGCAAGTAGTACCATCCCACACATAGCCCTCTTCACAGTTGTGTGCAGGCTCTTGAGTTATTTTCCCGCACGGCCTATACCCAAACTCCCTCAACTCTTCAGTCAAGAGCGCAGCCACCTCACCATCAGCCTTCTGCTTCTTGTTCTTCATGTAGGACTTTCTCGTATTCACATACATCAAACCCATCGGGTCTGCAGGAATTACACTTCCGTCTGCTGCAACCAGAAACTTAAACCTGTCTGGTTCTTTGCAACTTACTGAATCATATAAACAATTCTTAGATTTCTTTGACGGGTCGACGTCAACGTACACATCGGATTGGTAGGTTGCTTTATCGGATTCGATAGTTCTTGTTTGTGGGACGATTTTCCATTGCATGCCGTTTTTTGTTGTGAAGGAGAGGTTTTGGGTAAAGGTTGTGTCTGAGTATGCGTAGTTTCCTTCCTGGCATGATTCTTGGGCGTCCATGGAGAAAGCGAGGAGTTTACAGAGTTTGGTATCGCCTGTGTATGATTCGAATTTTTTAATAAGTGGTTTAGAGGTATTAATAAGTGGGTGTTCCTGGCATCCGATAGTTGTATCTCCTTGTTCGAGGCAGATTGGGTAGAGGGAGGAGTTGGATGCGAGGGATTGGATGGCGGTTTTGAGTTCGTCATGGGCTTTGAGGTAGGCGATTTTGGTTTTGTCCGGCATGAGGTTATTGACAGCTGGTAGAAGTACAGCTGCGACGACGCCGGTGATGCCCAGGACTATTAGGAGTTCTGCTAGGGTGAAGCCGTGTATCTTTTTCATCTGTTTCTCTCTTTCTCAATGTAACATATTACCTATTGTGTTACATGGGGGTAAATGGAGAGGGGCTCCGCCCCGTTGGGATAAGGACTACAGGCTTTGCGTTTTTTTGCTTGTTTTGGGTCTACAAGGGGTATTTAGAGAAAAAATGTCAAAATTGAAATAGTTGATATACTTGCTTTTCAACCAGCAAACTGGTATAATGTAACACAATAGGTATTGTGTTACATTATACGTAACAAAAAATTTTATGCGTTTATCATATCCCACGCATTACGCGGACAAACCGCAGCACAAATACCGCAGCCAATGCACTTATTGTCCGCACAAACATACTTCAAATCCTCTTTTGTGATTGCGCGATTCGGGCAATTATTAAAACACAAATCACAACCAATACACTTTTCGGGGTTCCAGACAGGTTTTCTTAACCTTGCCTCGCCGGTTTGAGCAAGTTTAAAAACTTCTCCGTTATCTTCTACCAAATCCCCGAACAGTCCGCCTTCAAACCACTCGGTTTTCTTAAATTCCGCCACTGGAAGCTTTTGTTCTTTCTGCTCTTTTGGAAGCGGGATAATTTTGGTCCAGTTTGAAAACTCAAGAAGCTCACCTTCTAATTCAGGCTTCTCAATCTCTTTCAAAAACTCAACCATGCCGGATTTTAAGAAATCCTTGTCAAACTTATCCAACTTGACCTGCTGAACACAGGAAGCAAGCCCGCTT
Organism: uncultured Candidatus Melainabacteria bacterium; assembly: GCA_949902595.1. Taxonomy (GTDB): domain Bacteria; phylum Cyanobacteriota; class Vampirovibrionia; order Gastranaerophilales; family Gastranaerophilaceae; genus CAG-196. The sequence goes on from CATLDC010000015.1 coordinate 36,492, forward strand.
ACATTGCCTCTAACATAAACAGTCCCGCCAACCATACCAACGCAGGAACGATTGCCGAGCACTGATTCCGACTCATCGCAGCCGTACCCGCAAATTACCGCGATTCCGCCGCCCATAAACTCAAAACTAAATGAGCCGGTGTTTTTGAGCACCCAAAACTGGGGAGGCTCAAACTTAGGGTCGTGTTTCATAAGCGCACCAGATCTTGTACCAACCCGTCCGGAAACATATATTTTCCCGCCTGCCGCACAGTGAGCAGCCGTATCACCGGCATCACCTTTAACAACAATCTGCGCGCCGGAATTAAGCCAGCCAATATCCGCCGGAGCAGAGCCTTCCACAACAATTTTCACGCCGTCCATTCCCATTGCGCCAACCCTCTGGCCGGGATTTTTTATACGGAAGCTCAAAGGCTTGTCCACTTTTGACCAAATTGCGCCGCCAATATCGTGCTGACCGCAAGCCTCGATTTCAAACTCTGTTTCACCCTCTTCAATTCTGTCATAAATCGTTTGAAGAAGCTCCTGAGTCGACATTCTGTTGTTGTTATTTAGTGCTTTAATCTTTATCATAAAAACCTAACATGAATACTGTATATCCAACCTGTTCGAAATGTGCTTGTCCACCGTAATCAATGCGTCAGAACGCCCAATGGGAAGAGTTGAACACCCGACCGGCGCCATTAACTTCTTGAGCTCAATATCAGTGGCAAGAATGTAATTAACAAGGTTCTGTGCAACCTTGTCAACATCAAGACGCTTTGCAAGACAACTGTCCTGAGTCGCAATGCCCGCAGGACAAAGCCCCGTATTACATGCGTTGCATTTTCCGGTGTCACTGCCAACACAACCCGCAATTTCCATAAGCATTCTTCCCGTAAACACGCCGTTTGCACCAAGACAGATAAGCTTGAACGCGTCTGCTGCAAAACTTCCTGTCTGCCCTAAACCGCCGCCTGCAAAAAGCGGAATTTCACCCTGACGCCCCTGATGCACAGCTGCAAGATAGCAGTCACGCAACTTCGAAGTTATCGGATGCCCTGTGTGGTTGAGAGAAATCTCATGTGCAGCGCCCGTTCCTGCAGCAAGCCCGTCAATAAAGAATCCGCCGACGATATTGTACGGGTCTCTTAAAAGGTTGTTGTAAACAGAAACACTCGTTGCAGAAGCCGCAACCTTAATAGCAACCGGCACTTTAAACTTAAACGCGGCATTCATTGACAAAAACATCTTCTGAACGCTCTCTTCTATTGAATACAAGCCCTGATGGGTCGGAGGAGACAGCAAATCAGCCTTTGGCACCCCCCTGATTTCCTGAACATACCTTGCGACTTTGCTTGCAAGCAAAAGCCCGCCATCACCTGGTTTTGCACCCTGACCAATCTTGATAAGAATGCCTGCCGGGTCTTCTGTCATCTCCGGCATTGATTTTATAATCCTGTTCCATCCAAAATGCCCTGAAGCTATCTGCAAAATCATGTACTTCACATACCGCGATTTGAGAAGCCTGGTCGGAATCCCGCCTTCTCCGGTACACATACGAATCGGAATCCCCATAACTTCGTTAAGATAAGCCGTCGCAATTGCCATGGCTTCCCACATACGCCAGGAAACAGCACCAATCGACATGTCACCAAAGATTACAGGATAAATCCACCTGTTCGGCGGCAAAGTCTTTGTCTCAAAAAGCTTGCCCTCTCTTGATTCAAGGTTAAGCTTTTCCGGAGAAAGCACGCGCCCGAAAGGAGTCTTGAGCTCAAATGTGTGGCGGGTCGCATCCAGAGACGGGTCTGTCATCTGGGAAATTCTTCCGATTTTAATCTTATCCAGCGTGCGTCCTTCTGTGTTAAGGTTTGAACGTCCGCCTTTTTTGAACGAGTCGGCTTTGTTTGCGCGGTACGCTACAGAATACTTGTCATCCTTGTTACGAATCGCTCTGATTGCGCCGTTCGGACAGACATTAGCGCACATTCCGCACCCATGGCAGTAGTTTTCAAGCGAAATATTCTGCTTGATAACAAGAACTTTTTCCGGCTTGTTCTTTGAGGTTATTGAGTTTGATTTTCTTGTCTCAACCTCCGGTTTGATTGCGTTAAAAGAACACGCAGCCACACATTTTCCGCACTGGATACACTTGGACTCGTCGTATTCTATAATCCAGGGCAAGTCGTTTTTATGAAGCTCGTTAATCTTTACTGCTGCCATCTTTCTACCGTCAAATCATCTTTTACTATCACTGTTTCATGCTCGGTCGGATAAATATCCTGACTTATGCCGCGCTCCGGCAATAAGTCGTTTATACCCACAACCTCGGAAGTCATAATTACCGTGTCTTTATCCCTTCCAATCACAATCGGCCTCAACTTTTTGGAATCACAAACACATATAAGCTCCTTTTCCGGAGTGACCGCAAGAAGCGTATTCGGCCCGTTGATTTCCAGATGCGCAAGCGAAGCCTTTATCCTTAACAAAATCTCGCTGTCCTCACGCTTGATTATCTCATCATACCCGAGCGGCGTGATTGTGTGCTTGAAATACTGAATCGGCCACTTCAAAATCTTGTGAATGTAATGAAGCGTGTAAAGAAGACACTGCGAGTCCGATTCAAACCCCATATACCCCTTGTAAAGCCTCTGCTGGTAGTATTTGTTCTTCTCGTAAAAAGTATTCTCGCCGTTTACAAGCCCTGTGTATCCTTCAAGGAAAAACGGGTGGGCTGCGTATCTTACAATATCGTAATTCGTGTTTTGCCTGCACTGCGCTGTAATTATGCTTGATGTCAGGTCTTTGTTGCCTTCCCACAGGTCAAAATAAGTCCCGATATCTTTAGGGCTTCCGATTTCTTTCAAGGTCAGAGTGTCCGGCCAGAAAGAGTATATGAACCCTGAATTTGTTTCCTCAAGAGTCTTGCGAAGCCTTATTGCTGTATCAATAAGTAGCTCCTCTTTTTCTTCCTTTGTTGCGTGCCTGTAGCTTTTCGGGTACTGGACAACTTCAAACATGTAGTTTGGCATTGCCTCAATTTTCAAGCCCTTTTGGTGGTTGATATTCGGAGACCACTGCATTACACGCGTGAAGCCGATTTCTCTCAGGATATCTTCAGCAAGTCTTGTGCCTTCGACAGTTGCAGCCATTGAAAGAAGCGGCAGGTCTTTGTAGTTCTCAAACAGACCGCCCATATCCTGCATTACAAAAGCAAACCCTGAATCGTCATGCCCTTCCTGCTGGCTCCTCATGAGCTTCAAGGCTATTGAAGGATGTAGTTTGTTTTTTGATTTAATCGCTCCGATTCTGCACATAACTTAGATTGTAGCGTTTTTGGGCTTTGAGGTCAAGTTTTTATTAAAAGTTGTTATCTTTTTATAATGTGATATTATGTTAATGGAAATTTGACTTTGCGAGAAATAGAGCTAATAATATTATATACATAGGCGAAGGTATTTAGATGAAACTAATAAACAGACTCAAGATTTTTGAACAAAAATACGTTTTTTTGAGATGGGCAACAGGGGCTGAATACGGAAAAGTTACTTATGTTGGCGAAGATTATATTGAGTTTAATGTTATTGATATAGACACAATGGAGTACCGCGAAACGACCATTATTAATGCCGGACTTATCCTCGAAGCCATTTTTGGCGGGCCGGATATTTCAAGAATTGTTGCAGAAATTTCTTCAATGCTTCCGGATTCTTAAAATTTGTAATATAATATTCACAAATGGTTACAAAAGCAATAACAGCAGCAGCAGTTGGAATAAATTCCTACAAGATTGAAGTGGAAGTGGATGTTGCAAACTCCTTGCCAAACATTAGTATTGTAGGGCTTCCTGACAGCGCCGTAAACGAGGCGCGCGAAAGAGTCCACTCCGCTATCAAAAACTCCGGCTTCTCCTTTCCTATTGGCAGGGTTATCGTAAACCTTGCACCTGCTGATATAAGAAAGGAAGGCACAAACTTTGACCTCCCGATTGCAATCGGTATCCTGAAAGAACAGGGAGTCGGTATTCCTGACGACTTGAAGACCGCATTTCTGGGCGAACTCTCACTCGACGGCTCAATAAGACGCGTAAACGGGGTGCTGCCGCTTGTGAGCGGGCTAAAAGATTCAGGAATTGAAACGGTTTTTGTACCCTATGAAAACGCAAAAGAAGCTGCGCTTGTTCAGGGTATCAGAGTATTTGGCGCCAAGCACCTCGGTGATATCGTAAACCATTTTACTGAATCTCCGCTAAGCGAGACGCATGTAAACATAAACGAGTATCTTGAAAAGAACGCAAACACTGATTACACATTTGATTTCAAGGACGTCAAAGGTCAGCAAAAAGCCAAGAAAGCGCTCGAAATCGCAGCAGCAGGAGGGCACAACGTGCTAATGTCCGGCTCTCCGGGTTCAGGGAAAACGCTTATGGCAAAGTGCCTTGCATCAATCCTTCCGCCTCTTGAGTTGCAGGAAGCTCTGGAGCTTACCAAGATTTACAGCATAAGCGGGCTTTTAGAATCCGACGAGCCTTTAATGACAAAGCGTCCTTACAGAGCTGTACACCACACCGCCTCAAAAAACGGCATAATCGGTGGCGGAACAAATCCGAAACCCGGTGAAATCACGCTTGCGCACAGAGGGGTACTGTTTCTTGACGAGATGGCAGAGTTTCAGAGGCAGGTTCTGGAAGTCTTAAGGCAGCCGCTTGAAGACGGGGAGGTTACAATCTCCAGAACAAAAAATACAATAAAGTACCCTGCAAAATTCATGCTAATTGGTGCGATGAATCCGTGTCCTTGCGGTTATCTCGGGGACAAAGAGAAGCAATGTTCGTGTATGGAATACCAGATACAGCGTTACCGCTCAAGGCTTTCCGGACCGCTTTTAGACAGAATCGACCTTGTAGTGAATGTTCCGAGGCTCACAACAGACGAGTTAATCAACACAAAGACAGAAGCCGAGCCTTCTGAAAAGATTCGCGAGCGGGTAATAAGAGCAAGGAAGATTCAGGCAAAGAGGTATGAAAAAGAGGGGATTCTTACCAACTCCGAGCTAAGTGCAAAGCAGATTAAGAAGTATTGTGAGCTTGACAATAAGACTGCTGATTTCCTCAAATCGGCTGCCCAGAAGTATCAGCTTTCCGGAAGGAAATACAACCGGATTCTCAAAATATCAAGGACTGTTGCAGACCTTGCAGGGTGTGAGAATATTCAATTAGAGCACATATCACAGGCGCTCCAATACAGAGTTGATATGGATTAAAAAATTTGGTACAATTTAGATGACAAAAATAGGAAGAGAAAGGATTAATATGGTAAAGATGAAAAAAGGGTTCTCACTCGCAGAAGTCCTCATTACAATGGGCGTTTTGGGTGTTGTTGCAGCGCTTACAATGCCGGCTCTTATGACAGATGTTAATAGAAACACATGGGCTCAAGGGCTTAAGACAAACATGAGCGTTATAAACAACGGGTTTGCCCAGATGCTTGCTGTAGAAAATGCAGACACCCTGGATGAGACAACTCTCTGGGTTGACCATGTTTCAAGCGATGTTGCGGCTGCTAATCAGGATGTGAAGAGCGAGCTTGGAAAATATTTCAAAATCGACAAAATGATAACAGGTGTGCCTGCTGACAGACCGGTCGTAACACTTCAGGCTGCGGCATCAAATGCAATGGATTCAACAGTAAGATTCTATCTTCCAAACTCTGCAACCATGAACATGGTTCTTTACGCTCCGACAGTGAATGCCAGCTGCAAAACCATCATGGACAACGGCGGAAACCTCTGTGAAAAGTATGCAGACATTTATCTTGACGTAAACGGCGACAAGAGACCTAACATGTTTGGGCACGACATATTCAGATTCTATCTTTCAAGAAACGGAAAAATCTACCCGTACGGCGGTGACGATGTTGCATTGTTTGAAAGCGGAGCACCTAAATGGAGCGAAGCTTGCGAAGGCAAGAGCCCGTCAGGAGATGGTCTTGCTTGCACAGGAAGGGTTGTTGCAGAAGACTTCAAGATTGATTACAAGTAAGAAGATAAAAAAAGAGGTAAGCCAAAAAGATTTACCTCTTTTTTTAATTGTAAACTTTAATTAAAATTAGCCTCTTAGATATTCACAATCCGGCGGAAAACGTGTATTATAGTTATATGATAAACTTAGAGGATTTATATTCAGAGGTTCCGCCAACGAAACTTAGGAATATTGACGAGAAGTTTCGTCCGGCGCAGACATCTCCATTCTGGTTGTGGGTAGCAGATAGATTCTTTTACGGAATGCTTGAAAACAGATTCTACGCTTTCCGCTTCAAAGGAGCCGAAAATTTCTACAAACGTGATATGGACACCCCGATTATCATGTTTGCTCCGCACAGCAACTGGTGGGACGGGATTGTTGGCTACAATATCTGTAACAGAATATTCAAAAAAGAAATCCGCCTCATGGTAGAAGAGCTGAACCGATTCCCGCTACTTCGCCGCGGTGGCGCATATAATGTTAACAAAAAATCACCGCAGGCTTCAATGCAGGCTCTTAAATACTCTGTGGATGCGCTCGGAGATTTGAATAACATTCTATACATATTTCCTCAGGGCATTATTAAGCCGCCAAATTTCAGGCCTATCGAATTTCAATCGGGCTTAACCTACATCGCAGAAAAGGCTGCTAAAAAATACGGCAAGGTTGCGCTTATGCCTGTGGCAGTGAATTACCTGTTTTTGAGAGACAACCGTCCGGAAGTTCTGGTTGAAATGGGCGAAGTTATTGAACTGACAAACGAAAAAATCGACCGTAAAGAATACACGGATTACCTTGCAAAAACCTTGCAATCACTTTGTGACAAACAGTTCTATGATGTTAGTCAGGGGAATTTTAAAGGATACGACACATTGTTCCAGAGACGGCTAAAGTGGTATCGAAGAATCGAGCAGAGGCTTAAGAAAATTGAGGTTAAGGGCTCCGGAGTATAACAAGTTTTTGAATGACAGCGATTAGCTGTCATTCTTTTTTGCGTTCTTTTTTCTTCCGCACCGGGCGCAAGCCTCCGGCTTGCGCCCGGTGCGCCCGGCTTGAAAACTTCACAGTACAGGAAGTTTGATATTATGAGTATATAGTATGAGGTAAACACCAGTGTGTTTATGTTTATACCATTAAAAGAAAAACAAACGACTCAAAGTAATATAAGAAGAGAAAGGAATATTATGAT
>CATLDC010000016.1 GCA_949902595.1 uncultured Candidatus Melainabacteria bacterium
AAAACAGGCTCAACTTCCGGTGCTACATCAGGCACAAGTTCAACAGCCGGTACTTCATATTGGAGCCGCTTTAAATCATGGTTCAAAAGCAAGAAACCAAAAACAGGCTCAACTTCCGGTGCTACATCAGGCACAAGTTCAACAGCCGGTACTTCATATTGGAGCCGCTTTAAATCATGGTTCAAAAGCAAGAAACCAAAAACAGGCTCTGCATCCGGCGCTACATCAGGCACAAGTTCAACAAAAGGCACTTCATATTGGAGCCGCTTTAAATCATGGTTCAAAAGTAAAAAACCAAGCACAGGCTCAACTTCAGGCGGTACGAAAACAGGTGGAAGCACATCCGGCATAGGCTCAACTTCCGGTGGAACAAAAACAGGTAGAAACACGACTGGCACAGGCTCAACTTCCGGTGGAACAAAAACAGGTGGAAGTACAACTGGCGCAGGCTCAACTTCCGGTGGAACAAAAACAGGTGGAAGTACAACTGGCACAGGCTCAACTTCAGGCGGTACGAAAACAGGCGGAAGCACTTCTAGCACAGGTTCAGCTTCAGGTGGTAGAAAAACTGGCGGAAGCAGTGCAGGAGCAGCAACGGGTTATAAGGCTTGGAAAACAGGAGAAAATTCATACACTGATAGCTTCTTAAAAGAATTAGAAAGTATTCTTAAAGATGTTGATGCTAAGACTTCGCGCCGTTCGACAAATAACATGGCAAGCTTAAAAACAGAAGTGGATAGAATTGCAGCTTTGTTTGGTGTAACTGCTGATGGGATAAAAAACGGTGAAAAAAGTTTATATAGAAAAATAGTTATTAAATACCATCCTGACAGAAATCCGGGTGATGAAGTCGCAGTGAAAATAACAGTTTTATTCAATACATTAAAAACATTAAGTGGAAAATAGAAAGGGGAATATCATGAATCTTAAATTTATCAGTCCGGGAGCAATTGGCTACAAGCTACCGTTTGTAAAAAGAGCAATAGAGGTACCTCAAAAATGTGTAAACAAGATGAACACCTTGCTCTGCGTATCAGCAGTAGAAACATTTGGCGGATTAGGTTTTACTGCAGCAGGCATAGCACAAAGAGAACCTGTATTTTTAGGTACAGGGCTTGCAATTTTAGGCAAAGTTACAGGACAAATTGGAATGATGAAGGGTTCTTTATGGGATTGGGCAGGTAGATTTAATAACAAAAAAGTCGGTAAAATTTTGGATAACATTGCCAATTTAAGAAAAACTGAAAAGCTTAGCAAAGCTCAGTTGGAAGAGCTAAAGCAGGTTGAAGAACGTTATAAGAAAATGCTTATTACGGAAGCTTAAAGTACGGATTGGCCCCCACCCCAACCCTCCCCCTATAAAGGGAGGGAGTGCTACAAGCCTATAGCTATAAGAGATAAATGTAGTTACACTTTGAGTGATGAAGCAATCCACAAAAAATTGAAAATAGAATTGAAAATTTATAAAAGGAGAAATAAAAATGGGAATGCAAGTAAAATTATTTGAAAACGGAGTAAAAGCAGTTTTAATGCCAAAAGGAAAAGGCAAACAGTTAATGCAGATTTTCGACAAAGAAAATTGCATGATTGCTCAAAGAGAGATTAAGTCAGATGTATTTAAAGATGGTACCAGACGCCTTGAAAAACTAACTCTTCGAAAAAATAAATGCGAAGAAGGCATGATTGAACATCTTACAATTAATTCAAGCTTAACACCATCTTCAAAATATGGATGGGCGAGCAGAAGGACTGTTCAACCGGAATATAGTGATAGTGTGTTTATTAACGATAATTGGAGTGGTCTGGGTGATAAGGACTTATATTATTTTCAAGAAAGAGGTAATTCTGCATTAAATACTCTTCCTCTTCTAAATAAAACTAACCAGCCTAAAACAAAGCTGGATGAAATCAAAGAAACATTCGATGCAATGTTTTGTCAATGGTATAACCCTAGAACAGGTTTATTCAGAACAAAACCTTTGATGCCAAAATCTATACAAGAACAAATTGCAAACGCATAAAGGAGTAAAATATGAAAGTAGACAATAACATTAAAACAAAAGCAATTGAATGTGTAAAAGAAATAGAAACACATACAAGACGATTCGGTGTTAAAGGACGTAAAAATTTAGAGTCTGATTGCATGGAAAAATCTACATTAACTATCAAAAATTTTTGGAACAGATTTTTGCCAAAATCTTTGCAAAAATACTCCAGAGTGACTTTTTATCCAAATTCAAAAGTAAAACAATCAGAAGAAATTATTCAAAACGGTATAAGGATAAAGTATTCAGAATTCAAACCGGACGGTGTAGTCAAGTTGGTTGAAACGTTTAATCCAAAGACAAACCGTTATCATAAAATTAATTATCAAGGCAACCGTCCGGAAGAATTAGTTAAATATGGAGATGTTGTGCATTACCATTCAAGACCGGGTGAAAACGGCGGGTGGTTTGAAGAAACATACGAACCGGAACTTCATAAAAGAACAAAAACTTTGACAGAAACATTAAGATTTTCAGAATATTCAGATCAGAAATGTACTATTGTCACTAAAAGACGTATAGATTATGATAACGGAAATTATGAGTTTCATACTTATGCACCGGAATATCACAATACAAATAAAACCAGCACTTATTATGATAAAAATACACGCTCTAAAACAACGGTAACTTATAATAAACAGTGGGGGTATAGAGATAGACTTTTACTGGAAAATTTTGACGAGAATGGCAAAGTTATCAAAGCTAAAAAACTTATACCTTATAGGGATGGACAATTCAACCTTTATGAAAAAGAAGTTGATAAATTAACCGGTAATGTTATAGAAAAGCAATATTATCCTCGTGAAATAGGCAATTGGCTTAAAAACCCTATAGAAAAAGTGACTGTAAAAGATAAAGACGGAAAAATTATCAAAGAAATCAGATATGACGAAAATGGGAAAATTATTTCAACAAAGAATGAAAATCCACAAAATGTGAAAAATAACAACAGCTCTTCAAAAGAAGTTGCATTGAAAGATTAGTTAATATAGGAGTAGAATGCTTATGTCTACAGCAATAAATCCAAAACTAAAATTAGTCGGGCCGGTGGATAACAATCGAATAGAATATCGGGTTCAAGGGAAAAAAGTAACAGTTGGAAGTTATGATAAAGATAAGTTTGAATCAACGATGAATGATTATCTGAACTCAAAAGACAAGTATAATAGTTTTAAAGCTAATAACCCTATTGCAAATGGTTTAATAGGTCTGCTAAATTTAGGAATCATAGGCGGCGGTACTTACGGTGCAGTGAAATTATCCAATTATTTTTGTAAGAATGTAAGTAAGATTTTAAAATTGTTTAGCGCAATAGGAAGCGGTTTTGCTGCTTTTTGCTTGGGTGGACTTCTCACCCGGTTTACAGATACCCCCGGTCGAACAAAGATGAAAGATGCAGAAAAAAAGCTAAATACTCTTGATGTTTGTTTTGAAAAATAATTTATTAAAAATAATGTAAACGTTAATAATTGTTTCGTATGAGAATGTTGTAAATATTCATCCCGCAAGCTGGATTGCTTCGCTCACGCTCGCAATGACGGCTCTCGTGGATGTGACACGCCAAGAGTGCCGTCATTGCGAAACTCGTTAGAGTTGAAGCAATCCAGCTTATTTAAAGTTTTGAACAAATAATTTATTAAAACTTAAGGAAAAATTAATAATTACTTCTTTAAAATCTCTTGATTACAAATTCTGTTTGAATTACGATTGAAGTGTTAAGAGAAAATTTTACTAATAAGAAGGAGTAAAAAATTATGAGTAAAAGAAAAGTAGCTATTAACGGATTCGGCAGAATCGGTAGAAACACATTGAGAGCAGCAATCAGAGAAGGTATCTTTGAAGAATTAGATTATGTTGCAATCAATGACCCTGGTTTAACTCCAGCTAACGCAGCACACGTTTTCAAATATGATTCAGTTATGGGTCAATTCTGCGGTACAGTAGAAGTTGCAGAAGACGGTCTTATCATCAACGGTCACAAGATTTTGTTCTTTGCTGAAAAAGATCCTGCAAACCTTCCTTGGGCTAAACTTGGTGTAGAAGTTGTTATCGAATCAACTGGTTTCTACACAGATGCTGAAAAAGCTAAAGCTCACATCGCAGCTGGTGCTAAGAAAGTTATCATTTCAGCTCCTGCTAAGAACGAAGACAAAACTATCGTTTTGGGCGTTAATGAAAATGAATACGATCCTGCAAAACACAACGTAATTTCAATGGCATCTTGCACAACTAACTGCTTGGCTCCTGTAGCTAAAGTTATCAAAGAAAAATTCGGTATCGTTAAAGGTTTGATGACAACTGTTCACTCATACACTGGCGACCAGAGAATCTTAGACGCTGGCCACAAAGACCCACGTCGTGCTAGAGCTGGTGCTCTTAACATCGTTCCTACAACAACTGGTGCAGCTAAGGCTGTTGCTCTTGTTTTACCTGAACTTAAAGGTAAATTGGACGGTTTTGCAATGAGAGTTCCTACTCCGGACGTATCTTTGGTTGACGTTGTTTTCGAAACAGAAAAGAAAGTTACAGCTGAAGAAGTTAACGCAGCTCTTAAAGAAGCAGCTGACGGACACGTACTTTGCTACAGCGAAGAACCATTGGTATCTTCTGACTACATCGGCTCTTCACAATCTTCAACTGTTGACTCATTGTTGACAAAGGTTATGGGCGACAACATGGTTAAGGTTATTTCTTGGTACGATAACGAAATGGGTTATTCAACAAGACTTGCTGAAACAACTAAGTTGGTAGCTTCTAAATTATAATTTAGATAAAACAAAAAAGAGTCTGTTCGATTTGAACAGACTCTTTTTTTATTTTAAATTAATGTTCCTGGTTATAAATTCTACAATGTTAAAATCCTTTGCTTTTTCTCCAAGATTTTTGATAACTTCTTCTGCTGTTTTTAGGTTCTCGCGAATTTGTGTCATTGGAGCAGAGGATTGTAGATATTGAATTACATCAATAGGAATTGGTTCTTTACTTTTTTCACAAATTGGGCAAACTTCTGAAAATATTGATTTGATTTTGTCCGGCTTGTTACTTGGGGCAGTAAAAACATTTAAGTATTCGATAAAATCTTTTTGAGCTTTTAATTCATAGGGATTGAAGAAAGCTCCGTCTAAAGCTTCTTTTGCAATATTTGGCATAACTTCTGACGTTGCAGCCAATTGCCTTGCCGAATTTTTATTAAGAATGAACTCTTTGGAGATGCCTGCTAACACGGCCTTTGAAGTTAAATTGTCAGTGTTATTTATGACTGAATCAATAAACTTTATTGCATCCGGGTTTTCTTTTGAAGCTGTAATTATGTTTTTTATTAAATTGTTATTTACGTTTTGTTTAAATTTTTTATCAACATTCGCAACTGTTTCTGTAAGTAATTCAGAAGAACTGGATAATTCTAACAAATCGTTTATTGTGCCAAGGGTCTTGTCGTCTAGTGACTTGATTGCTTTTGCCAGACTCTTGATTGTTTCGTTATTTTGTGAGTACGCATCAATTGATTGCATTAACTCTTTTCTTGTTCTTGAATCCGGTGTTCTCTTGACTCTTCCAATAGTATTGAATCCTGTATTGAAGCCTCTTGTGACGGGCTTTGCAGCTAATGGGTTTAATTTTGATAATATTGGCATATTTTCTCCTTTTATTTTCTAATAATTAAAACGGCAGTAAATCTGCCCTTGCTCTTTTAAGAGCCTTACTTTGCAACTCAATTCTTCCTTTGAGCGCTGCATCTTCTGCATTCGGCATGGCTTTTATTTTCTCATCAAGCCTTGCTAAAAACTCGTTTTCTCTTAAAGCTTCACCTTCTAAAATATCGGCATACTCTTTTTCTACCTTAGTCAGTATGTTTTTGATATGCTCTTCACTGTAAGTGTGCGATATCTCCTTTGTCCGCTTTTGAATGTCAGAATAAATTTGCGGGTCTAAATTTTCTTTGTAAAACTCCATATCTTTTCTGGCCTTTTGGAGATAATTGTAATCATTAATTAGCAAGAAAGATTCATTGTCGGATTTTTTAAGGTTTAACGACTCTTCAAATAACCGGAAAAACGGCTCATAATCTTTATCCAGAGCAAATACTGGCTCTAATTCTTTGATTGTTCGCGTTGGAAGACAGTCTGTCAGACTGTAAAAATCTTTAATGTTAAGATAGCACTCGTACTCAAGCGGGAAATTAGCTTTAAATCTTTTTATTGCTTCGTCTTTAAGCCTTGAATTTGTTTTGTTGATTGTTTGTTCTATTTTTGATTTGAAAAACTTTGCTTCATTTCCCGGACGCTCAAGCCTTCTTGTCAGGTTAAAAATATTGAGCGTATCTTTATAAATATCCTGCTTAGACTGATTCTCGGGAGTGAGCCAGAGAGTTTTGCCAGGCTTTTTGTAGGTATTAAATTCTAAAGATTTGACTTCATCGTTCTTATTGCTAAATACTTTGTCCATTAATGCAAATCCAAAAAGCTTAACCTTTGGCTTGTTGAGAAACCCCTTGGCGCTATGTATGTTTTCAAAATACGGACAACATTCTGATACAAGGGCATAATCCTTGTATCCGCTGCAATCTAGAATCTCACCAAGTCCTAGCGAGTTTTCGACGCAGTTTGTAATATTTTCAATGTCAGCAAAAGTAACGTTCTTATCTGTTCCCCAAAAATCGTCCGAGCTCAAAAGCCCGAATGCGTTCTTTAAACTCCAGCCCGTGGTGCAATAATCCATTAAAACAAATGTTTTGTCACTACTCTGAATGTTTTCTTTTGAAAGCCCGATGGAATTGAGGTAATTTTTGTACTTTTGATACCCGGCTGATTCTGTTAATTTCTTGTGCCCGTTCTGGTAATATTCATACATATCAGAGCCAAACTGTGATATCCTCATACCACTCATTGGCAGGTTTTTAACCCTGTCTTCTCCAATTTTAAGCGCCAGCATCTTGCCGATTGAAGACAATGAACGCCCGATTAGGAGGGCAACCCAACGGTCTTTTCCGTACTGCGCGTCTAAAACTTTTTTGATAATCTCTGCTGCAATGTTATGATTATTAACATCAGCACAAAATTCTCTGCACTTGCTTCTAAGCGCAGTTTTCTCTAACTCTGTAAGCAAATCATATTCTGATTTTGTAATCTGCTTGAGCTTCCCGAGCGCACCTTTTATAACCACTTCGCTTGGAGGCTGGCTGGAAAAAGTTACTTGAGGTGTGTATAAATACGGGCTAATTCTCATACTTATAAAACACCCGTAAAAATATTATTTGCTATTAACTTGCAGATTTTTCTTTATTATCTATAATCAATTTATAATGAGTATTGTCCAAAAATCACAAAAAGCTCTCGAATACGATAAGATTCTGGCTGAGTTGGCAAATTTTGCTAAAACTGAACAGTCCAGAAAACTCTGTCTTGAACTCACACCGTTTGTTAAAGCGGACGATATTAAATCGCAACTTGTATTAACACGCGAAGCAAAAGATGTGCTTGATCTTGTGCGCGATATCCCGATTGATAAAGTGCAGAATTTTACTAAACTCCGTGAACAAAACGAGTACTTTGTAGAAGAAGAACTGGTTGAGGTTGCAAAAACTATGCGCACTTCAAGAATTGTCAGAAACTTCTTGAAGGAAAACCTCTCATTCGAAGCTTCTATGCAAAACCTTGCTAATGATTTGTATTCCAATAAAGAACTGGAAGACAAGATTCTTGATACTTTTGATGATAATTTTACTGTAAAACAAAACGCAAATCCGGAACTCAAAGGACTCTACGCCTCTTTAAGAGATACAGAATCCAACCTGAAACAGCGCGTTCAGGAACTTATGAACTCTGCTGATTTTCAGAAACATTTGCAGGAAAATATCTATACCTTGAGAGACGATAGAATTGTATTTCAGGTCAAAGCTTCTTCTAAAAGCAAAGTCGGGGGGATTGTGCATGATGTTTCGGCTACCAACAAGACTTTTTATATTGAGCCGGCACAAATTGTTCCGATTAATAACAAAATCAGAGAACTCAAATCCAAAATTTATGCGGAAATAATCCGGATTTTGACAGCTTTGAGCTTTGAAGTCCGAAAAGAAATGGATAATCTTATCCAGACTGAAAACCTGCTTGCACAGATTGATTTCCATTTTGCAAAAGCACGCTATGCGGTAAAAACACAGTCAATCGAGCCGGATGTAAACGAGTCTAAGACAATAAAAATAGACCTGATGCGCCACCCGCTTCTTATTGGACGCGTTGAAAAAATTGTGGAAAACGATTTTGAGCTTGGCGAAACGTATAAATCTATAATCATAACCGGCTCAAATACAGGCGGTAAGACAGTTGCCCTCAAAACAGTCGGACTTTTTATCCTTATGATGAAATCCGGACTCTTCCTGCCTTGCGCAGAAGCTCATATTTACCCCTTTGAAAAAGTTCTGGCTGATATCGGGGATGAACAGAGCATTTTGCAAAGCCTCTCAACGTTTTCTTCTCACATGAAAAACGTTATTGATATTCTTGAACTCGCTGATTCTGAAACATTCATTCTGATAGACGAACTCTGCGCAGGCACTGACCCGCAGGAGGGCGCTACACTTGCAGAGATTATCCTGAAAGAATTTGTTAAAAAACAGGCACAGTCTGTGATTACAACCCACTATGGTGAACTCAAAACCCTTGAATATACAGACCCGTATTTCAAAAACGCTTGCGTGGAGTTTGATACAGAATCACTTTCACCGACCTACAAACTCATAATTGGGATTCCGGGCTTGAGCAACGCGATTTCTATTGCTTCAAATCTCGGTTTGCCGGAAGATTTGGTGTGGCAGGCAAAAGAGCTTCTTATTACCCAGCGCGATACTTCAAGCCTCGTTGTGGAAAGACTTCAGGATACGCAGCAGAGACTTGATTCTAATCTTAAGGAAGCTGAAACACTCAATGCAGAAGCGGATGAGCTTAAAAAACACTACGAAAAAGAGCTTTCCGAACACAAAAAAGAGAAAAAGAAATCCTTAAAAATAATCAAAGACCGGTTTGAAGGTCAGCTTGAGGACGCAAAATCCGAGATTAAAGAGATTCTTGCAGAACTCAGACGCGAAAAATCCGAAAAGATTGCACGCCGCTCTTATGAAAGACTTGCGCAGCTCGAACAGGGATTCCGCTCTGATTTGCACTCTCTTGAAGAAAAAGAACAGTACCTTGAACTTGATTGGACAAAGGTCGAAGTCAACGACAAGGTAATGATTAAGGACTTAAACCAGCAGGTCACAGTGCTTTCGCTGCCTGATAAGAATGACACCCTGTTTATCCAGATGGGGATGATAAAAACCAAGGTTAAGAAAAACAAACTCGCTGTTTATAACCCGCAGCTTGCTAAGAAGGTAAACCTTCCATTAGGCGCAATGAAAAAGGACTCAACATTCTCTGTCAGACGCCTTGATATTTCCAACACTCTTGACCTCCGCGGTGAGCGGGTAGAAGAGGCGCTCGATAATCTCGAAGCTTATCTCGACAAAGCGAGCCTTGCAAATCTTTCGCCTGTTTATGTCATACACGGGCACGGAACAGGCGCGTTGAAATCAGCTGTGCGTGATTTTATCTCAACCTCGCCTTATGTTGCTAAATTCCGCGTTGGTGAAGACGCCGAAGGTGGTGACGGCGTGAGTGTTATTGATATCAACTGAAGCAGCTAGGCAGCTATGAAGCTAGGCAGCTAAGCCCGATTTAATTTTATTCAAATAAACCGTACAATCTTTCGCGGATATCTTTTTCTGCAAGCTCGTCGGTTATCTTATTCAAGTCCATTGTGAGCTGGTAATACTCTGCTGCCAGAGCCTTATCACCGATTGCCTGATAAGCGCGTGCAAGGTTGAAGTAAGCGAGTGTGTAATTAGGATTAATGTTAATCGCGTTTTTGAAATACACTTCTGACTCCTTAGGGTCGCCCAAACCATCAAGGTAAACAACGCCAAGATTATTCTGCGCGATTTCAAAATCAGGGTTGATTTCTATTGACTTGTGGAATGCCACAATTGCTTCTTCAAGGTAATCCTTTTCCCACAAAGCGAGCCCTGCTTTTGCGTAAGTCAGGTAATTTTCCGGCTCAACAGCGATTGCGTCGCAATAAGTCTTGATTGCCTTATCCAAATCACCCTGTGCCATGTACAAGTCACCGAGTGAAAGCTGGATATCAACATTGTTAGGGTCAAGCACCATGCCTGCGTTAAATGTTGCTTCTGCTGCATCAAAGTTGTTCTTTACTTCTGCATAAATTGCACCGAGCGCATGGCAAACGATTGAAGTCCATTCAGCATCAGGATTAAGCTTGATTGCAAGCTGGTAGTATTCGATTGCGTCGTCGTAAAGCTCTGCCTTAATGTAAGCATAAGCAAGTGAGTTGTTATAGTATGGATTTTCAGGATTCATTTCCTGCGCTAATTTGAACGCAGTTACTGCATGGATTTTGTCTGATTTGTTCAAATACAAGTGTCCGAGCTCGTAATAAATCTTGTCCAAATCAATGCCAAATTCAAGCAATGAGTTGTAATAATCGATTGTGATATCTACATTTTCAGGATAGTAAGTCTGATTGATTGTTGCAAGCTTTATCAAAACCTCTCTGTCAGACGGGTTCAATTCATAAGCCTTTTTGTAGCACTCAAGGCTTGAGTCGATGTCGTTGCATTCAAGCGATAAATCACCCATTTTTTGATAAAAAAGATTTCCCTGCGAGGTTTTTTCTAAACCCTTTGAATACGCTTCCAATGCCGAAGGGAATAACTTCATTTTTTCGAATGTTTCACCTAAGGTCTTGTATGAAAACACAGAGAAATCATTTGCTAAAAACTTATAGAACATCTTTAAAGACGGGCAGTCCCACATAATCATCATGCTCCCCGATAAAAAGTAGTACAAAAACTTCATCACATCTTTAACAGAAGAGTGATTGTTCCTGATTCTTGAGAACAAAACCTTGGAGAGGAAGAGTCTTGGACGTGCCGAATTTGTGCCGGAATTTGACACAGCAATCTGAAATTCCTTTTCTGCTTCTTCAAAATTTCCGTTGAGACACTGGAAATAACCGGAATAAATGTGCGCGTTTACATTCCCCGGCTCAAGACTGATAGCTGTTTTGCACTGCTCAAGCGCTCCGTCAACAGAAATCTGACCCTTAATCAGCAAAAGACTTGCAAGTCTGTAATACGACTCGCAAAGCGAAGGGTTGATTTTTATTGCGTCGATGTAGCATTCAATCGCTTTTTCTAAATCGGCATCCTGTTGTTTTATAAGATATTTTTCATGTGCAGCGCGAGCCTCTTCTAAAAGATTATCAGCGCTACAGCTATTTGCCATCATAGGGGTAATTGTATCAGTCATAATCTCTCCAATGTGTATGTTAATCTTTTCGTCAGGGCAAAAAAAATCTTTAGCATTTTTTCTTGTAAATCATCTGAATGTAGGAATTAATATTTTGTTAACTTTTGTAACAAATTCTTTTATACTAGTCAATTTTCAATCTTCCTGTGTTTTATATTTTTATCGCCAACACTGGAAGTGAAGTATGACAATAAATAGTGTATTATTAACAAATGAATACAATAAACTCCCTGAAATCTATCAGGACTATCAACTCGTGTGCAAAACAATTTTGCAGGAAAGCCAGGACGATTCGATATTTGAAACCATTCCTATCTATAGTAAACTTAAAGACCTGCCTCAAAAACTTACCAGCAAAGACTATGAATGCGCCTCCGCGCTTGCCACCCTTGCTGTGCTCAACGGGCCGGAAGAAATCGGTGACCTGTTTTCTGCAATGAAACAAATCAAGTCAAAATTCACCGGCAAGCCCTATACTCCTCCTTATGACAATAAGATAGCGCAGCACCCGTTTTCGTTTTTCCAGGGTTCTATACTTAGGGACTATATGAATCCTTATTCTTCAGATTGTGTTTTCCCCAAATTGTCCAAATGGCTTTTGAAGCTCGATAAGAGTCTACTTGATACAAGGTTGGGAAAATTTATTTGCCATAAATTAGGACTAGAGCTTGGTGAAATACCTACAAATATCAGAAGTATAAATTATACAGACGAATTTCCAAGCTATGTTATGGCTAAAACATTCAAAACCAACAATCCATTTAAAGATTTAATCGGGCGTAGCATGGCTCGTACATCTGTTTTGGGGACATTGGCTATTGTTGGTATAGGTTCAATGCATGTAAAACACAAAATTGAAGACGGAGCTAATCCTTTTAAAGAAGCAGTAAAAGCTGCATTAAGCTTAGGTTCTACAATTGTAGGAGTTGGTTCTCTTGGAGCTCTGGGTGCGAAACATTTTGGAGCAACAGGTTCTCTCATTGGTGTTGCTGCAGGAACGCTTATTGGAGCCAATGTATCAAGACTGCTTTCCTAGTCGTTTAATAAAATTTTCTTTAGCTTGTGCAAATGATAACTGTACTTGCTTTGTGTATGGTTCTAGTGCTTTTAAGGTGTCCAACCCGTCTTGAACTGACAAGTTTTTGAATAAGACAACATCTGCCTCCAGACATGTTATTAGGTGAGAAGTTATACTCCCGTCAATACGGGCTTCTTTTAGTCCTCTTTCCAGATATTTTTGATTCACCGCCTGAAAACTTATTCCAGAATTAACATTGTTTACTCGCATAAAAACTCCTAACTAGTATATTATATACAAAAAACAGTGTTAACTTTTGTAACAATTTTTCTCAAAACATTAAAGTTTTTGCCTCAAAATGCCGTAAATAATAATACAAGGGAAAAGAAAACAAAAAGGAAAGCAGAAATTTATGGGAATGGCAGCATCACAAGCAACTTTTGGAATGTTGACCCGCCGAAGAAACGATATCGCGCGGCAGCTTACCGACTGCTCATTGCAGAAAACTTCTCTTTCCAGAGATATGAAGAGGGTTACACAAAATTATCAGGAAGCACTTGGAGCCAAGACTTTTAAGTGGTCTAATAACGCTGGCGCTACATATGTTGATTTGAGCTATTCAAACCTCATGAAACCGGGTGCTGCAAATCAGAACAAGCCGTATTTGATTACCGATGCAAACAGCAGGGTTGTGCTTGACAGCAAATACCGCAAATATGCTGAAATGATTTCACCGGACGGTGTTCCGGGTGGAAACTATGCTTCTCACAGAACAGAAATTCTTGCAAGTCTGACAGGTCTTTCTTCTCAAGATATTGATAAATCAAATGCAACAAGCGCTGCTGCTCAGGCTGCTGCTGATAAAGTTAATGCTCTTCAGGAAGAAACAGATAAATTGGAAGCAAAATGCACTATGGATGCAAAAAACACTGATTTTCTGGAAAAATGCTTTGGAAATATTACGGGATTCAATTACTCCGGAGGCGGTAATAACAGTATTGCTGCTGACTATAAATACGACTCCCAGCAGCCGGGACAATGGAGACTTGATTCCAACCCTTCCGGTGCTAAATCACGTGTAAAAGAGCTTCTTGACCAGATTACAAACAATGTTTCAGGTCATCTGAAAGACAGAGACCTTGAAGCGTTTAAGAGGGCTGCTGACGCTACTTATAAAGTTTACTCTGATTATGTTGATTCTGCCGGAGCAGACTGCGCTGACAGATGCGACATGTCAATTGAAAGCTGCAACGGTAATAATTATTGCATAAGAATTTGCGCTTTTATTGACTGCCTGTTGAGAAATTACAGAAGTAATGGCGGCAGTGCTTCTCAAAGCTCACAAAATACTGAAGTTTTCTACTATGATTATGTTAATAAGGATTCAGAGACTTACAAAGAGTATGAAGCTAAGAAAGCTGAATTAGAAGCAGCAAAGGCAGAATACAAGACTGCTGTTGATTCTGACAATCAGGTGTTTACATCTGCAAATGAGAGCGAAATCGCTTTCTATGACCAGATATTCTCTGCAATTGCTGACAACGGCTGGACTTGTAACCCTGATGTTGAAGACGGAAATTACCTAAACCAGATGCTCCAGAGCAATCAGTACTTCATAACAACAATTGAAACCGAGACTGATAAGAACGGCAAAGAATTTTATACTTACGATTCAGGCGTTGCTTCGACTTTTGATAAAATCATTGCTGTAAACGACACTGACGCTCAAAACGAAGCGCTTGTTAAATACGAATACGAAAAATCTATTATCAGCGAAAAAGAAAGCCGTATTGATGAAAGAATGCAGAATTTAAAAACAGAACAATCTGCTATCAACAATATGATGAAGGGCGTTGAGACAGTGAGAAACGACAATATAGAACGTAATTTCAGCATAATGTCATAAAACTATGTTTGTGGTATTCTTCTCTTATGTATTGTTGTTACAGGGGAATACTTGAATGTTTGATTCATTATCAGATAAATTACAGGATATTATAGCAAAAACTGCCGGCCAAAAAGAACTTACGCAGGATAATATGCAGGAGGCTTTGCGTGAAATCCGCCGTGCGCTTCTTGAAGCCGATGTTAACCTTAGAGTTGTTAAAGCCTTTATTTCTAATATTAAAGACAGAGCCGAAGGCGAAAATGTGCTTCAAGGCGTAAATCCTTCCCAGCAGCTTGTAAAAATCGTTCATGACGAACTCATTGAACTTCTGGGTAAAGAGGTTAAACCGCTTGATTTCTCCGGCCATCCTAACCTGATAATGATGCTCGGACTTCAGGGAAGCGGCAAAACAACTTCTTCTGCAAAACTCGCAGTAAAACTCAAAAAAGAGGGCAGAAACCCGCTTCTGGTTGCATGCGACGTGTACAGACCAGCTGCAATTACCCAACTGAAAGCACTCGGAGAGCAGATTGAGGTCGAAGTTTATTCAGAAGACTCAAAAGATGTTCAGGCGATTATTGGAAATGCTGTTAACTACGCAAAAGAAAAAGGGTTTAATACGCTTATTCTGGATACAGCAGGGCGTTTGCAGATTGATACAGAGATGATGGCAGAGCTGCTTTTGATTGACAGAGTCTATCATCCGGCTGAAAAGCTTCTTGTAATCGACTCAATGACAGGTCAGGAAGCTGTAAATGTTGCAGAAAATTTTGATGCGCAGCTTAGCATCACAGGGCTTGTGCTTACAAAACTTGACGGCGACTCAAGGGGCGGGGCTGCTTTGAGCGTGGTTTATTGCACTCAAAAGCCTATTAAGTTGACTGGTACGGGCGAAAAGCTCAACGCGTTAGAGGACTTTTATCCGGAGAGGATGGCGACAAGGATTCTCGGGATGGGTGATATTGTTTCGCTTGTAGAGCGCGCGCAGGAAGTTTTTGACGAGAAGACTGCAAAAGAGATGGAAAAGAAGATGGCAAAAGCCGAATTTTCTTTCAATGATTTCTTGAAAATGCAGTCTCAGATGAAGATGTTTGGCTCAATGGATCAGCTTCTCGGCATGATTCCGGGTTTGAAGATGTCAAAAGATGACAGACAGAAGATTTCGCATGAGGGCGAAAAGCAGTTTAAGCGTATTGAGGTGTTTATTCAGAGTATGACCCCAGAGGAGCGTGAACACCCTGAATTGATGAACTCTTCACGCAAAAAGCGTATTGCAGCGGGCTCTGGGATTCCGATTCACGACGTGAATCAGTACATAAGTCAGTTTGAGCAGATGCGTGCAATGATGAAAGGTTTTTCTGACGTAAAGAAAAACATGGGCTCAATGATGGGCAAGATGGGCGCTGCGGGGGCAAAACTTACAGCGCACCAGATGATGAAAAATATGAGGCGGTTCAAGTAACACTTGCCCCCTCTCCTTGAGGAGAGGGTTGGGGTGAGGTGTCAACCCGCAAACAAGGACAAATATGAAACTAATAGTCGGCTTGGGAAACATCGGGAATAAATACACATTTACAAGACATAACGCAGGATTTATGCTTGTGGATAGTATTGCGCTCAATTCTGACCTGACTTTTCGTGAAAACTCCAGGCTAAAATGCATCATGACAAATCTTCGTAACGGGGTAGACGACTATTTATTAATCAAGCCGACAACTTTTATGAACCTATCGGGCGAGGCGGTGCGCGCTGTTATGGATTATTATAAAATTCCGATAGAGGATGTTTTAATAGTGTACGATGACCTGTCTTTGGAGATTGGCAAAATCAGATTCCGCGCTAACGGCTCTGACGGCGGCCATAACGGTATAAAATCAGTTATCCAGCATCTTGGCACAAAAGATGTTGCAAGACTCAAGATTGGTATCGGCCCGCAGCCGAATATGCCGTCCGAAGTCTTTGTGCTCCAGAACTTCTCAAAAGAAGAACTGGAAACTCTGAAAGGCGCACTCACCAAAGCAAAAGAAGGCATTGCCTGCTACTTCAAAGAAGGAATTGCCACAGCACAAAACAAGTATAATTAGGACCAGGAGAAAGTAATGAATACAGCAGAACAACTTGAACAAAACGAAAAATACGAAGAGGCTTATGCCGAGTACAAAAAAATGATTCCCGGAAAAGAGGGGGATGTTGAACTGTTGACAAAACTTGCGCATATTGCTATGATTCTTGATAAAAAAGAAGACGCAAAAAGCTATTACGCAAGGATTCTGGAAGTTGACCCGCCTAATATTCTTGCGCATGAACAACTTATTGATATCTTTGTGCACGAAGACAAATTTAAGTACTACCTGCTAAGAGGCAACCTTCATGCCTTGCAGCAGCAAATGATTCACGCTAAAAACGACTACAAAAAAGCAATTGATCACGCTAAAGACCCGCAGGAAGCTCTTCCTGCAAGGTTCTTGTACGCAGGACTGTGCGAAGGTCAGGGCAAATTAACAGAGGCAATCGATGAGTACCTTAAGATTTCTGATTACGATGAAAAGAATCCGGTTGTCTTCCTTAAACTAGCTGAACTCTATGAAAAAACAGAGGGGCTTGTTTCTGCAATCGAAACCCTTGAGCGCGGACGCAAAGACAGAGGATTCAAGGACTTTGAAGAAATTCTTGCAGGGTATTATATAAGAAACTCTCAGCCGGAAAAGGCACTCGATCTTACAAAAGACGATTTGACAAAAGTAAGAGCCCTGTTTGATATGGATAGAAACGACGAAGGGTTTGAGATTCTTAAGAAGGTTAAGACCGATGATTCTAATAAGAAAATCTACCGCTCGCTTCTTGCACAATACTACTTCCAGAAAGATATGTTTGACGAAGCGTTTAACGAGATTGACGAGTATGCAAAACTCGACCCTAATTCTCCGCTGATTTATCAGATGCGCGCATTGATTTACGAAAAGAAGGGCGACTCTTATAACGAACACGGAAACTGGGGCAAATACAATATTGTGCGCGGAAACAGGGATGTTGCACTTAATGAATTCATGACTGCGTACAGGTTTAATGACGAAGACGCTGACCTTATTGAGACAATTGCGGTGCTTCTGGAGGCAGAAGGGGATAAGACAAAGGCTTGCGAGTTTTATGAAAGACTTGTGGATGTTGACCCGAAAAACTCTACTGCGCTCCAAAAACTGGCAGAATTTAGAGAATCCATCGGGGATTATAACGGTGCTCTTGAGTACGCAGAAAAACTCAAAGCCGCTAATCCGCGTAACCAGTTTGTACTTGATAACTACGAAAAAATCAAAGACAAGGCTGAAAACGGCGGAGGCTTGATGTCTTTCTTTAAATCGATTTTCGGAAACCGTATGGGAAACTGATGTGAACAGAACAGAACTTCTTGCACCGGCAAAAGATAAAGAGACCGCACTAGCAGCTATTGACTGCGGAGCGGACGCAGTTTATATCGGGGCGTCAGCTTTTGGTGCGAGGAGAAATGCGCCCAACTCTCTTGAGGATATAAAAGCGGTTGTTGATTACGCGCACAAATTCCGGGCAAAGGTTTTTGTGACTGTCAATACGATTTTGACCGACTCCGAACTTAATGATGCTGTGGAGCTTGTTAAAAAACTTGATGAAATCGGGGTTGATGCGGTAATTGTTCAGGATATGGGGCTGCTGAATAAGTTAATTGAATTGCAATCTCCGGCTGCACCCCACCCTAACCCTCCCCATCCAGGGAGGGAATACGCCGAACCAGGCCTGAACATCCAAATCCACATGAGCACCCAGTGCGATAACAGAGAACTTGAAAAAGTATCTTTCTTTAACGAAATCGGCGTCTCAAGGGTTGTGCTTGCACGCGAACTATCACTCGATAAAATAAAACAAATCCATGATGCGAACCCTGATTTGGAACTGGAAGCATTTGTGCATGGAGCACTCTGCGTCTCTTACAGCGGTCAATGCTACCTGAGCCGGTATATCGGCGGACGCTCTGCAAACAGAGGCGAATGCGCACAACCCTGCCGTAAAAAGTATTCCGTTGAGACTGCTGGGGGTAAAGTAATCGCAAAAGATATCCATGCGCTTTGTCTAAAGGATTTTAATGCTTCTCAATATCTGGAAGCAATGAGCGATAACGGCGTGTTTTCGTTCAAAATCGAGGGTCGGCTTAAGGATACAGGCTATGTGAAGAATATTACAGCATACTACCGGCATGAACTGGATAAGTTTTCTGAAAAAATCTCTTCCGGAAAATCCTTTTACCCATTTGAGCCAAACCCTGAAAAAAGCTTCAACCGCGGGTTTACTGACTATTTTCTGGAAGGACGCAAAGACTGCTTTAATTTTATCTCACCAAAATCAAGAGGCGAGTCTCTCGGTACTGTGAGCGAAGTGGGACGGGATTATTTTGTTTTGAAAACTGATAAAACCGTTAACGCCCAAGACGGACTTTGCTTTGAAGATAAAGGTTTTCTGGTTAACAAAGTCGAAGGAAACAGGATTTATCCTAACAAGCCGGTAGAACTCAAATCCGGCATGGAGATTTTCAGGAACCTTGATTCGGAGTTTGAGAAACAGCTCTCGCTTCCTGTGAAACGCCAAATCGGAGTGACTATTTTTGTAGATTCAAATAGTATAACTCTGCTTGACGAGGATAATGTCTCAATAACAGCCTCTTTGACTTCAAACGAGCCGGCTAAAAACCCTGAAAAAATGAACGAGACGTTTGTTAAACAGTTTTCAAAAACAGGGGAAAGCGATTTTTATATCGAAGATATAAAAATCGCCTCTGATATCCCGTTCATGCCTGTAAGCGCGATAAACCAGCTCCGGCGCGAACTTTTTGAACAACTCATGTCAGAACGGCTTCAATCCTACAAACGCGAACAGCAAAAGCCGATGAAATACACGGATTATTACAAGAAAGAACTTGACTACAGGGCAAATGTCCACAACAGGGCTGCAAAAGAGTTCTACGAAAATTGCGGAGTCTGCGTTGGGGAAATGAGCCTTGAGACAAAACTTCCGGAGCGCAGGATTGAGCTTATGCGGACAAAACACTGTATCAAGTACGCGCTTAACAAGTGCAAATCTCCTGAAAAACTGGTCCTAAGAGATGAGCACGGGCAAGTCTATCCGCTCGGGTTTGATTGCAAGAACTGCGAAATGACAGTAAATACAAATGTTTAACGCCTTCACCCCTTCGCCCCGGTGTGGGAGAAGGTGGGCGGAGCCCGGATGAGGGGAACTATGTTGCCTTATTAGCCAGAGCATTCTTGTATGTTGCTAAATCGAGATTCTTTATCCCTGCAATTTTTGACTCTAAATCAGCTTTCTGAGCTTCAAGCTTTGCCAGAACTTCTTTTGCTTCACTTGATGTGTATTCTGCTGACATCAATATCGGACCTGAATAACCTCTTTCTATTTCACCCACGACTTTTGGAACAGTCGAAGCCTGTGAAGTCAGAGTTAGCCCGAGAAGCTCCTTGTAGTGAGATGGATTTTTCCCGCCAATAGCAAGCTGATACTCATTCTTTCTCCAGGTTGAAGGCTTGTACCAGCACTTCTTCGCGTCAGGTGACGGAATGTATTCAGCAAGCTCTGCACTGTATTTGTCCGGAGTTTTGGCTTTTGTGCGCATCATGTTTTCTTTGTATTTTATAAGCTTTCTAACATCTTTGGTGCAGGTTTCTGCAAGCGCGTCAAGCTCGGATTTTGTCTTCATGTTTTTTAGCCTTCTCAATTCAGAGAGCTTTTGGGCTTGAACATTTCTGCGTTTTAAAAATATTTTTCGTATAGTCTTGTTAGAACCAGGTGTTCTGTTCATTGTATTAATTCGATTGTCAAGCTCAACAATATTTTGCTTTGCAGAAGCTTCTAACTGATTGGACTTGTTGCTATACTTGTTCTCCCAACTTGTGACATTCTTCCACGCGTTGCTAACTTTTGTACTGTAAGCACCCCTAAAACCTTTTGTCGCAACAAGCGCTTTGTCTGCCTGCATTGTAGCCTTTAATCCCTTAACTCCGCGCAAACCAAACGCAGAAGTTATTCCGATAAACGCGTTTGCACAAATATCCTGCTGCGCCTTGTCAATTTCTGCTTCACTTTTTGCTTTGCTAAGCCTGTTTACACCTTTTGCAATCCCGACTCCTGCACCTGCAACCCCGGCTGCAGCAAGTCCAAACCCTATAGCTGGCCCTACAACAGGTATAAAACATGCGCCTACGGCTGCGACTGTAATCGCAACATTTCTTGCACATTTCTTCCAGTTCCAGCTTCCATCTTCTTCAAAACCTGCAATTGCTTTTCCCATGTTTTTAAGCGCAGCACCTGCGTTTCCAAGCCACCTGCCAGCTTTACCCCAGAATCCTAATTCCTTGCTCTTTGGCCTTACAACCACAGAGCCGTCTTTTTGGGTGCCTGATTTTATATCATTTACCTGCTTGTCTATCTTGTCAACTTCTTCCTGAAGCGGCTTAATCTCTTCTGCTTTCTTTTCACTTAAAGCCCTTTCTTCAGAGCCCGTTTTTAATTTTGTCCTGTCAGCTTCAAGCTCAGCCTGAATCCTCTTTTTGTAGTCTTCGTAAGACTCGTCAGCGCTTGATTTGCCAGCAGGTGAAGACGGAGTTGTAAAATTAAAAATCCCGCCGTTAAAACCTGTGTTCCAGTCAAATTGCGGCAAAGGTAACATCGGCATCTGATAAGGTGTCCCGCCCCAGTTATTTATTCCTGTAAAATTCGTCATTACTTTCCCCTGATTTAATATCCCTTATTTATATAAAAAATTCCCGCCTGTGATAATTGACTTTTCGTTACAAATCTTTACACTATATTAGCCACCATGCCTATATTTTTTGCTATAATAAAATACATGAAGTGTGGATTCGTAACAATATTAGGGCGTCCTAATGTTGGAAAATCGACTCTTTTGAATCAGATTTTGGGACAGAAGATAGTAATAACAACAGACAAGGCGCAAACAACAAGAAAACGCATTAAAGGGATTTTGACAGACGATAACGGGCAGATAATATTTGTAGATACCCCCGGAATCCATCGCCCCCTTAACAAACTCGGAGAATTTTTGCTCGACGAGGCAAAGGTTGCTGTTCCGGATGCGGACTTGATTCTGTTTCTTGTTGACGGCTCAGAGCCTGCCGGCAAGGGCGATAAGTGGATTGTCGAAAATATTCTTTCAAAAACAGAGATTCCTGTGATTCTTGTCATGAACAAACTGGACAAGATAAAAAACATGCAGAGAATCGAAGAAAACATGATGTCATACAAGACCCTGTTTAACGAAAATGTTCCGCTTGTAAGGATTTCTGCAAAGACCGGACGCAACAAAGACACGCTTTTGTCTAATATTTTGAAGAAACTTCCCGAGGGTGAAAAACTTTATCCTGACGATGTTGTGACGGAAGAGAGCATGAGATCTGTTGCCGAGGAGATTATAAGAGAAAAAGTTTTGCTTAATACACAGGATGAGATTCCGCATTCTGTGGCAATAAAAGTTGAAAAGTATGAAGAAAAAGATGAAATAGACAGAATATACGCAACAATATTCTGTGAGCAGAAAAGCCAGAAAGGAATCCTTATCGGGAAAGGCGGCAGTCTGCTTAAAAAAATAGGTACGGAGGCTCGTCTTGAGCTTGAAAGTATCGTGGAAAAGAAGGTATATCTTGCGCTTGAAGTCAAGGTCGAAAAAGATTGGCGCAAGAAGGATAATATGCTTAAGAATTTTGGATATGACACAAATGAGCAATAGCAAAAATATTTTTTACAGGTTTTTATAATAGCAGAGGTGTGTGTAATGAGAATTGAAAAAATTAACCCTGGTTTTCAGACAAGAAAACAAACAAGACAATCTAACCCCGCGTTTAGAAGAGCATGGAAAGAGCATGTCAGCTGGGGTGCAAATTATGTAAAAGAAAAAGGAAAGACCGACTTTAAACTCTTTTCTTTCCCAGACGCTAAGGCTGTTTTTGTAGAAGTCGGACATAAGGTCGGCGAAGGCTTTGGAAACATCAAAGAACGCATTGTGCAGATTCTCGCAACAGCAGGCGCTGCACTTACTATCCAGAAAGTTGAATCAAAAGACGGCGAGTCAAAAGTTTATCCAATGGATAAAAAAGAAAACGGTATCTATGAAGCAAAAGATGTTGATGCCAAACCAGATGATAATTACAGATATATTATTGTGGACAAGGATAACAACGTAAACCTTGTAAAAGACCCTTATGCTAAAAAACAGGAAAATATAAACGGCTGGAGCACAGTTTATAACCCTGATAACTACGAGTGGAAAAACACAGACTGGCTTGAAGGCAAAGACCCGCGCAGAATTGTAAGAAAGCCGGATGAGCCTATGAGAGGTCTGGAAAAACTCATTATTGATGAAGTTAATATCCCGACTCTTACAGAAGAAGGTACTTTTGAGAGCGCTAAAAAGCGCGTTGACGTGATTGCAGACCGAGGGGTTGCAACAGCAATCGAAATCATGCCGGTTGAGAATACTTTTTCTAAACAGTGGGGCTATGATGGTGTTGATAAATTTGCGGTCAACGAAAAAATGGGCGGGGCTGCGCAGTTGAAAGAACTTGTTGACCATGCTCATGGAAGAGGCTTGAATGTGATTATGGACATGGTTCCAAACCACATGGGGCCTGACGGAGATTACCTTGCACAGACAGGACCTTATGAAACAGGTGCCGGTCAGTTTGGCTCAAAATTCAACTATGAAGGTAAGGACAACCGCTATGTTAGAGACTGGATGGCTAACGCGGCTCTGTGGTGGGCAAACGAGTTCAAAGTCGACGGGATTAGATTTGATATGACCAAAGAAACAGCTTCTGATTATTTGCTCAAGCAAATTGTGGAAGAGCTTAACGAGCACAATCCGCAGGTGTTTACGATAGCAGAAGACGGAAGAAACAACAAACCATCTGTGACAAGATACGATACTTCCGGAAACAGCCATGAAGACAAACTTGATTTTATTGACATGAATATTGAGTATATCCACTCCAGAAACTGGAAATCAACTCCGCAGGACATCGGGTTTGACAGTGAGTGGGACTTCCCTCTCATGCATTCAATAAAATCAGCAGTGGCGCATAATAATCAGACTTCAATAAATGATATAGACAAACTTATTGTTGAATCAGGTCCGCGCGTAAAATACGCTATGAGCCACGACGAAATCGGAAACGTTGATGGTACAAGACTGATTCCTAAAGTTATTGCGCAGTATTTGAATCTGTACGCAAATATTGAAGGCAGAGATGAGGCTGAAAAAGGTCAGAAAGCTGCACAGCTTTCCCAGAAATTGGCAGAGATTATTGTTACAAACGATGAAATCTCAAGCACTGACCTTGCGAAGCTTCAAAGTGATTTTGGCTCATCAGTTTTCTATGACAAGAAAACAATCAAAACTGCGCTTAAGACAGCCCTTGCAAAACAAAGACTTGCTCATGGCACAGTGATGACTATTCCGGGTCCAAAAATGTATTTCCAGGGTGATGACAATGCCGAGCTTGCGCATTTCAAGTTCTTTAGAGAATTTTCCGACGAAAGAGCTGACAGAGAACTCAAGCCTCACATCAAAGAAAACACCATAAGAGAAAAAGGGTATGACACATTTATTGACGAGGCTTTACCTGATTCAGTTATTGACAAAAAACAACCGGCAGGCGAGTTTAAGGATGTTCAGAACCAGATGATTAAATTTAATCAGGATTTGAAAAAAGTTGTTATGGAAAACCCTGCACTGCTTGAAGGTGATATCACTTACCGTTATAAGGATCACAATAATTTAATTCACATACACAGACTCACAAAAGATAATAACGATATTGTGGTATTCAAAAACTACGCTGACAGATTCTATAATTCAGACTATTCATCGCTCGGGTTCCCGAAAGACGGCCAGTGGGTGGAAATCTTTAACAGCGACAAAGAAGAATACGGTGGCGGCGGTAAAACAAACGAAGACAGAAAGATTTATGATATGAACCAGAACATGAACTTCGCAGCCAATAGTATTATTATATTGAAAAAAGTATAAGTTAAAAAGGAGGGTTATCCCTCCTTTTTTGTTAGATAAAGCTTATATAATGCTTACCACTTTACTTTTGCTGCCTTCATGTTACGATTAATAAAAAGGAACAATTATGACATACATTGTAGCAAGACATCATCATACTCATACAAACCCGAAAGGGCTTGGAGTTTTGTATTCTCTTGCTTAGACTCCTCTAATGTTCGGCTCTTTCGGGATATTCAAGAGAGAATGTAAAGAGTACGGAAACAAGGAGAAAATTTTAAAATGTCACTGGTAAATATAATTTCAGCAATCGGAAACAACAGCAGCATCTACCCGCTGATTGTTCGTGATTGCGGGATTGAAGTTCCTTCAAAAGTGGTTATGACCTATAACCAAAACCTCAAAGACTCAAAACAAATGGCCTATAACGCAACCCGTGAACGCCTTATTGACGAATATGGCACTTCAATCGTCTGGCTCGGCGGGATTCCGCTCATGGATAAAATCGGAGACTGGGGGATTAAGAAATTGGGCTACAGCCCTAAGGTTAACCCTAATCTGTTCAAAGAAAACTCTAAACAAGGATTGAACCTTAATATAGAAAAGTTTAAAAACCTTGCACCTGAAGAAGTTAAACAGATGGAAAAGGTTCTTAAAAACAAATCAACCTACCAAAAACTGCTTGCGACAAAGTTTGTGCTATCAACTGCGATTCCGGTCGCGATTATGGGGTACTTTCTGCCGAAGTTTAATTTCGCCCTCACTGACAAGATAAGGAAAAAACAGGAGACAGTGAAGCCTGTTCTGGATACGGTTAATACCCAAAATGGCGAAAACGTATCTTTCAAAGGGCTTTCAGCAGCTCTTGCCAACATGTCAACCGTACACAAGATGGCTCTTACAGACGGAGGCTTGACCGTGGGTAGAGTCGGCACTGCGCGCAACAAGTACGAAAAAATGGAAATGGGATTCAAGATGTCCATGATGATGTTTTTGAACTTTGTTGCACCGATTTGGCTCGCAAAGGGGCTGGATTCGCTTTCAGGAAAACTGTTTAACACAAATGTTAACCTTGACCCGAACCTTTTGAACAACAAGGACTTTCTAAAAGCCGTGAAAGAAGACGCACTTGAGCTTCCAAAAGAAAACATTATCGAGTTTTTGGATAAGAAGCCGGATTCACAGTTTGCAAAACTTACGCAGAAATACTGCGGGGTAAAATATCTTAAAAACGGGGTCCGCGACCCGAGAGAGTTCGTGGACGAGTCTAAAATCTCCAAATTCCAGCAGGAAATTGAGAAGTTTGCTAAGCAGGCTAAAGAAAGTGGCAACATTGATAAGTTTGCAAAGAAAGCTTTGAAGGTCAAATCCGCAAATATTCTTGCAAACGTTGGCATAAGCAGCTTCCTGCTTGCAGCAGCGCTTCCGAAGGTAACATTTATGCTCCGCAAAAAGGTTACAGGCTCTGACGCAGAACCGGGGCTGGTTAGAAACTAGTCTTTTTTCAATAAGAGGTTCATGCCGGCAATAAAATAATTTTTGAACTCCGCAAAACTCCTGAGTGAAAACAGGGTCTTGAGTATGAAACGGGGCCGCAGGTAGAAACGCTTTACAGCCTGCTTGTGAAGCTCGAAAATCCGCTCCTTTGAAAGAGTGTGGGACTTGACTACAGGCTGGTAATAAGCGCTTACAAAATCAAGATTGCCTTCTGCAAGCTGGTTTACCATGGCGTAAGCAAAGTACTTTGTTCCCGGAAGCGGGGTTGCTGTGTAGAAACTTATAAAGTTGCTGTCAAGCTCGATTGCAAATTTTATGGTCTCTTCTACAGTTTCCTCGGTCTCCCAAGGAAGCCCGATTACAAAGTAATTGTAAATCTTTATCCTGTTCTTCTTGAGAATTTTTACTGTGTTTCTGATATCGTCAAGCGTGATTTTTTTGCCGATGTTGTCAAGCATTTGCTGAGACCCGCTCTCAACCCCGATACTTACGAGCCTGCACCCTGCTTTGTACATCAAAGCCGCCATCTCGTCGTCCATTGTGTTCGCTCTGGTGTTTGAAGACCAAGTGATTTTTAACCCGCTTTCAATGATTTTGGTGCACAAATCCATTGTCCACTCGCGGTCAAAATTAAATATGTCAGACCAGAAAAGAAAATTCTTAATCCCGTATTTTTCAACACACTCTTTTAACTCTGCAATAATGTTTTCAGCAGAACGCGTCCTGACTTTTGCACCTGAAACAGGAGTTGCAAGACAGAAAAAGCAGTGATAAGGACACCCGCGCGATACTTTTACCACAGCCTGCACTTTTCCGTTGTCAGGCCGCCTGTAAATTGAATTATCAACCAGATGCCTTGCCGGAAACGGCAATATATCAAGGTTTTCTATGAACGGACGCTTCTCGTTTTTTACAGGCTGGAAATTGTCCCTGTAACATATCCCGAGGATTTCGCTGTCCGGCACCCCTTCAAGAATTTCTTTGAGCGTTAATTCTGCCTCACCCATTATAACGTAGTCAATGAACGGGTTTTCGTAAATCGTGTTTGAATTGTAAGTAAGAAACGGCGCACCCTTAACAATCGTGCGAAGCTTAGGAAGCATTTCTTTCCCTTTTTTTACCCATACCATGTCTGATTGGAAAGTCGGAGTGGCAATGTTTGCAACCAGATAATCAGGGTTTAGCTCGCGCACATCCTTTATAAAATCTCCGCCTTGACTGTAATCCCTTATTATTGCTTCATATCCGCACTCTTCAGCGATTGCTGCAAGATACATCAAATCCGTTGGCGGCAGAGGCGGAATCACAAGCAGCTCTTTTGTGGGCTGCTGGCAACGGTCTTCCCTGTTCAAAACAGGAGAAGGCGGATAGATTAAAAGAACTTTTCCTCTACGCATGTTGCTCAACTGTCTTGTCCTTTACTCTTGATGCAATGATTGAGGCTGCAATTAAACAAGCTGCACCGATTAAGAAAGTATATTCCCAGTGGTAGTTTACGCCGTCACCAACAGTGAATACGCACTTGTTGATAATCCATGAAACGAGCGTGCAGACAAAGACTTGAGGGCCTGCAATGAAGATGTTAAATATACCCATAACAGAACCTTCTGTGCCAGGCTTGATGTACTGCGATAGCATTGCAAACGGTAACGCGCAAATACTTGCCCAGCCAATACCTGATACAGCCATCAAAACCGCTACAACCTTCACGTTTGTGATGAATCCCATCCCAAGGAAAGCAAGCGCCATTGAAAGCATTGATATGATGTGAACTTTTTTGTTCCCATATTTTACTGATAAAACCCCGATAGGAATCGCTACAAGGAAACAAACCAGATTGAATATTGCAAAACAAACAGAAGAGAAGTTCGTTCCCGCGAGGACAGCGCTGTCATAAGCTGCTTTTACCGCCTCAGAAACATCAGAAAGGTCAGGTACTCCAAATACTGTGTGTACGCAATACTGGGTGAAATAAATCATCATACACATGGTTCCAATCCAGGTGAAAAACTGCATCCAGCAGATTTTCCCGACTTCTGGAGAGAGAGCAAAAAATTCTTTTAGTGATTTGATGAAATCGAATTTTTCCTTTGCTTCGTCTGTTTTTGGCTGGTACCTATGCTCTTTTATTGCTATACAAGTCCAAAGCATACCAAGCGAGAATGCGAGCGCTGCCATTATGAACTGCGCGTTGATGGACATTTGATAATTAAACGCCCATTTTAAAAACGGTGCAGTACCTGCTGCAACAACAGAACCGAGTCCGATTGCAAGACTTATGTAAGAGTTTGCTATTGAGTGCTGTTCCGGAGGAACAACGTCAGGTACGAGCGCTCTGTAAGGCCCCTGCGCAATGTTTACGCAGGCGTCCAGAATCCAAATCATTACTGCTGCAAAACACAAAGCTGCGAGCGCAGGAAGATGAATATGCAAATGTGAGGCTATGAAGTTGGTAATCCCTTCCGAATTAGGAAGCGCCCAAAGCGCGAGCGCTGAAAGCAATGCCCCGCCGAGCAGATAAGGACGGCGTCTTCCAAATGGCGATGTTGTCTTATCACTTAAAGCTCCAATAATCGGCTGTACAACCATACCGGTGA
Organism: uncultured Candidatus Melainabacteria bacterium; assembly: GCA_949902595.1. Classification (GTDB taxonomy): domain Bacteria; phylum Cyanobacteriota; class Vampirovibrionia; order Gastranaerophilales; family Gastranaerophilaceae; genus CAG-196. Next base: position 28,471 of record CATLDC010000016.1, read on the forward strand.
ATGGGCCGGCAAGCCAGATTAGGCCGAATAAAAGCGGTGAAGCCCCCAGATTTTCTGTTACAGGACCGGAGAGAATAATTCTCATCTGCCATGCAAACTGTAGCCCGAAAAATCCGAGTGCAAAACTCAGAAATTTAGGAGTTGTAAATTTCTTTAAAGCATTTTCTTCCATTAAAATCTCCCTCACACATATGCTATATTTAAGTTTAGTACATACCTATAATTTTATCAATACCTGATTTTGCGGTGTTGAACAACTCAATCATTTTTTCAAACTCGTAAGGCTTACCCTCCGATGTTGTCTGAAAATCAACAATCTTTCCGCTTTTTGTTAAAATAACGTTGGAATCAACCTGCGCATGCGAGTCTTCTTCGTAATTTAAATCCAACTTGATTTCACCGTCTACAATCCCTATTGATATTGCTGCGACCGGCTCAATAATCGGATTCTCTGCAAGCTCGCCTGATTCCATGAGCTTTTCTACAGCGTCCCTTAAAGCCAAATACCCACCGCAAATGCTTGCTGTGCGTGTTCCTCCGTCAGCCTGAATAACGTCCGCGTCAATCGTGATAGTCATCTTCGGCATTTTTTCTAAATCAACGCATGCCCTTAGACTTCTTCCAATAAGCCTTTGAATCTCATGGGTGCGTCCTGAAACCTTTTCACGCTCACGTTTGCACCGTGTGTTTGTGGCAGAAGGCAAAAGTGAGTATTCCGCTGTTACCCAGCCGCGGTTGTCTTCTTCGGACATCCACTTTGGCTTCTTAAGGTCAACAGATGCCGTTACAATAACCTTTGTGTCTCCAAACTCAACCAGCACAGAACCAAGCGCGTGCTTTGTAAAATTATGCGTGAAATTTATTTTTCTTAACTCGTTGTTTTCTCTTCCGTCAGGTCTCATATATCCCTCCCTGTCTAAGTTTACCATAAATATGGCCATCTGCTTTAGACAAGCTTTTGTAAAAATTTGTAACGATTTTGTAAAAAACCGTTATTAATTCCCAAAATGTGGAATTATATAACTATGAGATACGGACGCTCAAAATCTTTACAAAATTTTAATGTTGCCTCAAAACCGCTCATATTCATGTTTTTTGGAGGCGTTCTAGGAGCTATTCATCATGCTTTGAGGAGGTTGTATGAATATTAATACCAACCTCTCCTCGCTTATTACCCAATCCTCACTCAAAACCTCTACCCTCAAACTCAATCAAGCCATTGAGCGCATGACAACAGGCTGCAAAATAAACCACGCCAAAGATAATGCAGCAAATTATTCAATATCAACAAATCTTTCAACAAAAATAGGTGCCTATCAGGTAGCAGAAGACAACGCAATGATGGGGCTTGATATGATTCAGACAGCCAGTTCTAGCTTAGGAACAATCTCTGATTTGCTCTCCAGGCTAAGAAGCATGTCCATTCAGGCTCAAAACGGCACTTATGGTGCAAAATCTCTTTCTGCATTAAACAGTGAGGCAGAAGCTCTTATATCAGAGATATCGAGAATACGTGCAAGCACAAAATACAACGGAATAGAACTCCTTGCGCCAAAATCTCCGGATTTAATACCTTATGAATACACCCCAAATTCAGACGGTTTCTTAGTTGATGTTGTCAAGCGTGATACAAGTGCAATGACAACTTTAGCTAGCGTTGATGCCTCAACCACCCTGACATCCGGTACTTATTCTATTTCTACAAAAGAGGAGCTTATCAAGCTTGCAGAGATGACTAACAACAAGCTTGTAGCCAGTGGTGTGGAATTTGTTCTTGCAAATGATATTGATTTGGGTGGTAAAAATTGGACGCCAATAGGTAATAATCCATCGAATAGTTTCAAGGGGATTTTTGATGGTAACGGGTATACAGTGAACAATTTGTATATTAATGCTAATGATCGCACATACGACTTAGGACTTTTTGGATATGCAGCTGGTGCTTCTATTAAAAATCTAGGTGTTAAAAATGCTACTATAAAAGGTGGATGGAAGAATATGGGGGTGCTTATTGGGGGCACAGGTAGTAGTAATACAAGCGAGGTAAGTAACTGCTATACAACAGGGAATATTAAAGAATGTGGCGAAGAATGTGTTGGTGGACTTATAGGAGATGTTTGGACTTCTTCTTGTATTGTGGAAGATTGTTATTCTGACGTAGATATCAACATTTCTCTTAGTGGTGCTAATCGTGATAGTGTTGGCGGTTTGATTGGAAGTGCAGGTGATTCTAGTATTAGAAGATGTTTTGCGAAAGGCAATGTATATGCACCAAGCTATTGGCATGTTGGCGGATTAGTCGGGTCCGGAGGGCGTATTAGTGATTCTTATGCATTGGGAGATGTGACTGGAAGCAGGTTTGTTAGTGGAATTACTGGAAGCCATGCTAGTTACTATGTTAAAAACAGCTATCAAACAGGCAAAGTTAATGGTGATTGTTTTGTGGGTGGTATATGTGGTGCTAACAATACTAGTTTAGATATTTTAAACTGTATGGTATTAGGTAGTATAAGTGGTAACAGTAATGTTAATATATTTTTAGGGCAAGGTGACGATTATCAAAAAGGTAATATTAACAATTGTTCATACTTAGGTTCTAAAAATCCGGGGCTTAATTTAGCTGATACCTGGATGAACTGTTCAAACAATACTGACCTTTCCAAAGAAATCGTCATGACAGAAAAAACTCTACAGATTGGCATAAATTCTTCTGAACATAGCACGCTCCAAATCAGTACCGGATTCGCATTCAACGGGCTTGATACACTTCTTGCACAAGGACTTGAAAAACCTGAAACACTAAAGGCTATTGATGAATTAATAGCAAAGGTGAATGAAAAACAAACCGAACTTGGCGCTGTCGAAAACCGCCTGATGAGTGCGCTTGAAAGTATTTCAGTCTCTTACAATAATCTTGTATCTACCCGTTCAACAATTGAAGACGCTGATATTGCTGAAGTGTCAAGCGATTACATCCGCCAGCAAATCTTGCAGCAGGCTTCTGCTACATTGATGGCGACTGCGAATCAGTCACCTGCGATTGCATTGCAGCTTATATAATCTTTCATCTCTACGTGACCAAAAAACTACTATACTGTTGCTGCATGTTGGCAATAATCATGTCCATTGACTTGAACTTTGCTTCGAGCCTAGCTCTGTACCTTTCGATTTCTTTGTTAGCGCGCGTAATCTTGTTGTCGATTTTGTTTGCTTTTTGCGTGTACGACTCGCTGGTTATGTCAAAGTACCCAGAGACAGCCTGGAGCGAAGATTCGAGCAGCGTTTCGATTTTTGTGAATACACCCTTGTTGGCGTCGCTTCCGATGAGTAGGGCTTTAAGTGCCTTGCTGTCGGCTTCGTATGCTTCGATGAACTTGTCCTTGTCGAAGGTGAGGGCTATTATGCTCTGGTTTGAAGTAGAGATGTTGTTCGCGCTTGCCTTGTCGACGCAGATTCCGATGGCGTCGAGGTTTCGGAACACGGTTGTTCCGGCGTCGGAGCTTGTCATGAGGTTACGGAGCTGGTTGCGAATCATTTTGAGTGTTGTTTCGCTGTGCAGCTGTCCTTCCTGCGCGATTGCTTCGTCGACGTTTTTCATGAGCTCGTTGTAAGAGTCAACGACTTCAGACATGGCGTTGGCTAGAGTTTCCTTGTCGCGCTCGACGGTGAGTGTGACAGCAGAGCCGTCTGTGAGGCCTTTGAGGTTAATTGTGAGGCCCTTGATTCTGGAGATATCGCTGGTTATTGTGTTGGATGCGGAAGTATATGCGGTTCCGTTGATGGAGAAGCGCGCGTTGTTTCCGACTTCCTGCGAGTCTATGTTCATTTTAGTAACCTTGAGCGAGCCGTCAGCGTTCCACTCGGAAGCGGTGAATCCCATTATGTCTGTAAAGTTGCTGGTTCCGGCCTCAATGTTGACGTAAGCAGAGCCTGTTGTTCTGGATTTTATAACTAGCTTGCCGTCGATGTTGTCCCAGTATGCAGTGGCGTTTGCTTCGTCGCTGGCGTTGATTTGTGATATCAAATCAGATAGACGTGTCTTGGATTCGATTGTGAACATTGCGTTTCCGACGTAGAACGTACCCTCAGAAACATTTCCGCGCCTGAAGAGGTCAGAGGCTGTTACTGTTGAGTCACTGTTGACCTTGTAGAGGGCTCTTGCGCTCCTAATCTTACCTTCGCCGTCGTTTGTTATACCTGTTATTGCGGAGAAGTTGCTTGTGTCAGTGGTTGCGCCGACCTCGACGTTTGCCCCGTCTTTTGAGAATATGTTTAAGAACCCTTCTTCGTCAAAGGTGAGGTCAAGGTCGGAGAATGCAGCAGAAAGCCTTGAACGCAGGTCACCGAAGGTTTCGTTGGACTTAATCTGGATGGTTGCTTTTTGCCCGTTCTTGTATACGGAGAGGTTGCCGTCAGAGATGTTGAGCAGCCCGAGTTTTGTGTTGTAGTCCGCGAAGTTTGCGACAGAGAGGGTGCGCTCTTCTACAGTTGTGGTAGTAGCCATGACAGTGTCGACACTCGCAACGTAACCCCCGAGGTCGTTGTTGTAAACGAGCCCGATTTTGGTGTTCGGGTTGGTGAGGCTGGAGGTTGTGCCTGCGGAGTTTATTGTGAAACTGTTGTACCCGCTCTGGAGCATGAGCTGGCCGTCAGCAAGTGTTGCTTCGATGCCGAGCTCCTTGAATTTTTCAATGAGCGAACCGAAGGTTTCGTCAGCTGATATGTTTATCACACTGGTTACCCCGTTTACTGTAACGGAGAGGTCTCCTTCTGCCTTGAGGGTGGTTCCGCCCCAAGGAGTGTCGAAGTAGCTGAGAAGCGTGTCTTCTGTAGCGTTGGAGTAAGTAGTGACAACCTCAGAAGTCTGCTTGTCAGAAGAGTACTCGTATTTTGTTCCGGAAGCGGAAGAGTTGAAAAGCTGCTCTACGACGTTGGAAGCGTTCGACACGCTGTTTGATTTTGCTACGTATGAGTCTCCCTTTCCGAGTAGGTTGAGCACAGTTCCGTTTGCACCCTGCGCGAGACTTGTCTGGATCCCGAAAGATTCGAGGGTGTCGATGAGCGAACCCAGAGTTTCGTCAGAAGATATGAGCGCCGTGTACTTCACGCCGTTGTTGTAGATGTAGTACTCACCGGTTGTGACCCCGAGCTCTGACAGTAGCGTGTCACGTGTTGCGTCAACGTTGGTGGTTGTTTTGGTGACAACGTCGTCGACTTTTCCGGAGTAAGTGTTTGTAACGACCCAGCTTGCCTCGTCTATTCCTAGAAGCTCAAGTGCGTTTGAGGCGACTCCTGCGCCGGTGTACGCCTTGAGCGAGCTGTTGCCGGTTGCCTTGACGATAAGCTGGCCGCGGTCGTTGATTACTGTGTCAAACCCGTAGAGCGCGAGCTGGTCAACGAGTGTTCCAACGGTGTCGCCTGCGGCTATTGAGATGTTTGTTTGTACCCCGTCCTTGACCACGGTGATGTAGCCTTCTTTGAAGGTTCCTTCGTTAATGTTGCTTAACTTGGTGTCCCTGGTGATGGACTGTGTCACGTCTTTGGAGGCTTCGAGCTTGTCAGAGGTGTAGGTGTTTACGAACTTCTGGTTGTTGAACAGCTTTTGAGCTATGTTGCTGGAGTTGTTTTCGATGTATGAGTTCCCGCTAGCGGAGATTGAGATTGCGCCGTTAGACGCAACGCTGGTGTTGAACCCGTACATTTGCAGGGTTGCTAACAGGTCACCGACTGTTGTGTCAGAGGTAATTGTTTCTGTGTGCTTGACTCCGTTTTCGTAGATGTTGTAAGTGCCGTTGGTAATCCCGATGGCAGCTCCTGCGGAGTTCTTGAGCTCGGATAGCTTTGTATCCTCGGTTATTGTTTTGTTTACCTGCTGTGTTGTGGTTAAAGACTTGCTCTGGGTTGTAACGGTTGTTTTTCTCTCCCCGTCGAGCCCAACCTTGCTTAAGAGGTTTGTCATGGATGCAGAAGAAAGCCCCTCAGTGGTAACGTATGAGTTCCCGATACCCTCAAGGTAAATCTTACCATTATCAATCCCCATGTTTATATTAAACGCAGCCAGCTTCCCTGCAACCTCCTCAAGCGAAGCCTGCGCGTCAATGTACACGGTGTTCCTGACCCCGTTGTTGTAAACGTAAATGTTCCCGCTTGTTATACCTAGGCAGTTGCCTAGGTCGTCAGTGATGTCAGCAAGCTTCGCAGACATGTCAATCGTCTTGTTCGCAACCGTTGTCTGACTCAAAGCACTCGACTGCTGGGTCACACCCTGAATCGAAGCGTTGCCTATTCCGAACTTGTCAAGAATGTTTGACCCGCCGCTCGCCGCGTTTGCAAGGTACTTACCCTCCAAACTCGTCACAGATAACCTGCCCTGAGAATCGATGCTCGTCGTGAACCCGTAACGCGTAAGCGCACTCTGGAAATCGCCCACAGTCTTCATCTCGGTCGTGTTTATGCTCAAAGTCGCAGCAGCATACCCGCCGTCCATTACAACGATGTCGCCGCCAGTTATTCCGAACTTCGCAAGCTCGCTGCTGCTGTCCATGGCCTTCGTCACCTTCTGCGTGAGCACCGCGCTGGTGTTGTAGGTAGTGTCAGTCTGGTAATCCTTGGTGTACGAGCCCATGAGGAAGGCCCCGAGTGCACCCGCAATGTCAAAATCGCTCATCTGCGCACTAACAGAGAACTTTCCGGTCGAATCAACCTTCGCGTTGACTCCGTATGCCGCAAGCGCGTCAATGACGTCAGTGAGGTTCTGAGTCTTGGAGAACGTGAGCGTAACGTTCCTGTCCCCGGCGTTTGTCTTTGTCCCGAGCATGAGCTGAACATTTCCGGAGGCGTCAAAAGTCAACCCGCTTCCGCCTGATGCAAGGTTCTCAAGCTTGGTCGTACCGTCCGCCGCCATGGTCTTTGTTTCCTTGAGTACGGCAGAAGTCCTGTTCGTGTAAATCGTCTGCGTGTTCTTGTGCGGACTTGCCATCTTCAATGCGTCCAAAAGGTTCGTCCCGCCTGCAACAGACTCGAGGTAAACATCGCCCTGCGCAGTAATGGAGACCTTTCCGTCAGATGACACGCTGCCAGATATGCCGTACGCCGCCAGCTGCCCGAAGAAGTCGTTCAGGGTTTGGCTTGCGCTGACCGTTATTGTTGCGTAGGAGCCGTTTGCCTGATGCACGCGCAGCGCGCCGCCGTTGGTGAAGCCCACGATTTGCTCCAGGCGCGTGTCGTTGGTGAGGGTGAGGGAGGAGCTTGGCTGGTTGAGGTTGGAGGAGGGGGAGTTCGTGTAGGAGTGCGAGATGGTGGTGGTGTACCAGCCGCTTCCGCCGCCTTCCGGTCCAAGTCCAAAAGGAGCACCAAAATCACTGTCTATGAATGTAAGATAATTCCCTGTGCTAGGTGTGATTGTGAGGCGCCCGTCAGTCAAGTCGCATGAGATGCCTTTGCTTGCAAGTTGGGTCATCACGTCACGCAGAGTAGTAGTGTTGTCGGCCTTGATTGTAAATGCCTGCCCGTTAGAAACGCCTCTTATGATTTGCATTTCTGATATAGATGTATCAAGCGGTTTGTTACTACGCTTGTTGATAATTTCACGAACAAGGGTGTTGCTTGATACCACAGAAGTTGAAGCCACAGAGCCGAGGTTATTTGAGCTTGTGTTTCCGTAAACATTTTTGTCCAGAGTTGTGTAAGTATTACCGTTTCCGACATTGATTTTAAGGATGTCAGATAGTTCGGAGCTCATGCCTTTGATGTAAGAGCTTCCTGTGCTGTTGATGGATACTTTACCGCCTGAAAGACTTACATTGAAGCCATAAGCAGACATCATGCCTGTCATGGTGTCTATGGAATCATCCAGAACAAAATCAAGGACTTTTTCCTCTGTTCCGTTCTGCATAATTGTAATATAAGCCCTGTTTGTTAAACCTAAATCAGCAAACGAAGTGCTTATTAGAGCTGTTCTCGTAGCGGTGGTTACTGCTGTAAGCGCGTCAGAATTAGTGTTTGAAATTGTACCTGTAGTCACAACTGTATAAGATTTTCCAGCCCCGTCTGTAATCTTAAGCGCATCAGCAAGACTAGAACTGATTCCTGATATGTAAGCCCCGGAACCTGAAGTTGGAGCCAGTGTAAGCTTCCCATTCGACATGCTGCCATGAATTCCGTATGATGTCAGGCCGGATAGCATTTGACTAATGCTTGCGTAAGCACTTAGCGTAAGTTTTGACTCTGTACCGTTTTGAGTAATCCATATTGATGGATCAGATGTTACACCTAATTCGGCAAAAGTTGTACTTGTGGTCGCAGTTGCAAGCACGGAGGTTGTTGCAGTAAGCTGTCCGGACGAAGTGTTGTGGGTTCCGGTTTTAACGGTTGACTGATAAGAGTACCCGTTACCAAACATTAATTTTAGTGCGTCTTTAAGTTCCTGAGATAATACAGTGATAAAAAGTCCTTCACCACCATCTATCATGACCTCTCCGTCAGCGGTTATAGCAGAAGAGAATCCGTAATTATCAAGCTTGGCAAGCATTTCACCGACAGTATCTGTCGCAGAGACCATTATAGTCGCGAGTCCGCTGCTGCATTTAAGTCCGATTCTGCCAGTCGAAGTAACGCCCAACTCGCCCAGTGTTGTTGAGCTGTTAAGCGTTTTAACGCTGCTTCCGCCGCCCAATGATTTGGAATCAGAGTTGGAGAAAGTCATGCCGGAGCCTGTTGAAACTTTGTATGACTTGCCTGACCCAATTTCAATATTGAGTGCGTTTTGCAAATCATAGGACATGTTTGCAATATATACCCCGGAAACATTAGGGGTGATTGTTATCTTTCCGTCAATAACTGACGCATTGAAGCCATTAGACTGCAAATCCATCAGCATATTTTCAACCATGTCGTCTTTGGTGTAGTTAAACGATGTTTCTTTGCCGGAAGCATCTTTTATAGTGAACCCAACAGTGGTAGCCGTCGGGCCGAAATCAAACAACTCGCCAAACGAGTTGGCTTCACTCATAACGCTTTCTGTGGTGATTGGATTTGATTGAGTGTTTCCGTATACAGTGGTTGTCTCTGTTTCGTAGCCGATAGATTTGTCAAGCTTTAGTGCATCTTTAAGCCCGCTTATGCTGCCAATAACATGCGTGCTGTCACCCTTGAACGAGAACTTGCCGTCCTTAAGCGTCGCGGTAATTCCGACCGCAGCTAAATCATTGATAAATTGCGACATTGTCGTTGAGCTGGAAACTGCGATGTTATGAATCTGGTTTGTTGATGTGTCCATAACATTAACGACATTGCTTGTTACACCGAGAGCTCCAAAGGTTGTGCTCATGCTAATAGTAGCAGCTGTGCCGGATGTAATAACTGTCGTTGTCTCTGCTGATACAGATGTCTCGTAAGAGTTTCCTTCTCCAAAGCTCATACGCAGAATACCTGCAAGCTCAGAATCCATGCCGACAATCGTGTCAGAGCCGTTCTTGCTTGTAATATACATATAGCCTTCTGCAGGCCATGAAACATCAAAGTTGCCGTACGCCTTGAACGCTTCTTCCACATCACCGAGTGTGTCACTAGTGTACACAGTAAATGTTGTCTTTGTCCCGTCAGTTATAATTGTGACAGTCGCATCCGAAGTAAGCCCCAGAGAGCTCATAGAAGTGTTGATGTCAGCTACTGCCGGATCCGCAACAGTAAGTGTATTGCTTAATATACCTTGTGCAGGCCCATTAGCAATACCTAGTTGTTCTGCAAGAGCACCATATAGCTTTGTAGCACTTGCAACCATAATATTTGAGCCGACTACTGTAGCATTAATACCCTCATCGGTTAACAAACTTGCAAGCTCTTCCAATGTAGTTGAACCATTAACTGTTACCTGATGATAAATTCCGGAACTATCAGCATAATATAAGCCATAGTCACTTGATTTAATCACCCCTATAGAGGCGTCATCATTCATTGGTCTTATATAATTATATGTTGTCTTATCGTTCTTAACATGGGTAACAACATCATTATAATCAGTGTAGGTATAATAATCTGTTATTGACAACGAAGTTGTTGTACCAGGAAGTATTGAGGTTCTGTTTGCAGTTATTGAGCTTTGAACAAGACCAACATTCAAATAATCTTCAACAAAAATACTTCCGCCTGTAGATCTTTCTGTGCTTCCGAATAGGCCGTCCGCATCCGGATCTGTACCAACACAGCGTGATATGTTAACCTGACCATTGCTTACAACAAGATGACCGATCATATTGCCGCTATGAAGTACTCCTGAAGTAAGCTCGCTGCTTGGAACCAGCCAGCAATCACTTACACAATCGTTAATACTAGCATAACCGGATTCCTGCATAAACCCGATAGTGCCACCAACATTAATAGTACCATTTTCATCATTTACTTCTATGCGGGTAGTGTTTGTGTTTTCGCATCTCTCTATAGCATTATAACCGGAACTTGAGTATCCAATAAGCATACCAGCATTTATAGAAAGCGCTGAATTAGTGGCTCCGCCGTTGTTGAGTACGATACTTGTCATATCAAGTTTACAGTCATAAATATTGTAGTTAGCACCAATACCAATCAACGCCCCGATATTAGCAGTAGAACCCTTTGTACCTTTACTGTTATAAGTAATACCTGAGTTTGCAATATTGATTCCCTGAATAGTAGTGTTTTCAGATACCATGTTGGCAAGCAGGCCGTAATTATCTACCTTATCAGTAGTAATACCGCAGCCCTCAAGGTTTATGTTTCTGACAGTGGCTCCCTTGAGTCCGTAAAATAACCCTTGTGTAGTAGAAACTAATCCACCTATCGTATGTCCCGCGCCATCAAAAGTGCCTTGGAATACACCTTTAGCAGCCCAATCAGGATAATAGCTTCCAACACTTAAATCTTCAAGCAATACAAAAGTTTTGTCAGCTGTCGCTGTGGTTGATGACGCCAGCCATTTCAATTCTTCTACGGTACTTATACCGATAACAGAACCTGTAATCTGGTTAACTCCGGTAATTGCACCGTCGATTTTGTAGCCAAGGCCGTCCAGTTCTTGTAATGTGGTAAGTTTGGTTGCTGCAGAGGTTTTTGTTATTGGCTCGGTCGAGCTCATGGAGTGCGGTACTGTTGTTGTCGTTCCTCTATTTAGATTTTGACGGAATCCTAGTGCACTCAACAACGAACCAGACAGCCCGTAGGTATTGTGAGAAATTGTAATTACGCCATCATTTAATGTTGCAGTGTACCCCATTGTCTTCAAGCCTTGTATGACTTCTCCAACCGTTTGTGATGCTTTAAATGTAAGATTAATATTTACTTCACCAACTCTGGCAGTTAAAACCCTATCTGCTTCATTTGGAGCAATTTCAGACAACAAAGTACTTTCAGTCAGAGTTTTTCCGCCTGACGCTGTAACCGGCGCTGTTGAAGTGATTTCAACCGGCGTTGTAGTTGCAGCCATAGTGCTGGTTAGCTCAACACCAATGCGTTCCAGAGGTGTTCCGTGTACAACATTTCCGATACTGCTTGTGAATGACAATATTCCGTTTGTTGTATCGATATTAAGCATTACCCCGTGGTTTTCAAGCTCGTCATGGAGCTGTTCAAGAGTCATTGTCTGAGTCATTGTGACAGTCGCACCATACATGCTGCTGTCTGTGCATACGTAAATATTCTCGTTTGCTGACGTCATCTTGAAGACTTCACCGCAAGTCGAGGTAGGAGCAATGTTTCCGCTTGTAAATTTCACCTGTGCAGTTGATGTAACAGTCATGCCTACCGTCTGGCCTGATGAGGAATCTGCTCTGTTAAGGGTAATACCAAGTTCATCTACAAAGAAGTTACCGGCAACAACATTACTGCCTGACAGGCAAATTTTACCGTTGGAGATTGTGCCTGTAATGCCGTAGTTTGACAACTGGCTGAATAAGTCATCAATGGTTGTATCCTGGTTTATATCAAGAGTTCCAACAAAAGAGCCGGAAGAGTCAATAACAAAGGCTCCGCTCATTAGAGAGAGTGCATCTCCATAGCCGCCATAATTTGTTGTCAATGTATCAGCATATTTACCACTGCCCGATACATATTGAGCCTGATCTTTAAGCATTGCATCAATACCGACAGAAGCGATATAAACAGCACCAGCATTGATACTGCCAACTCCGCCTACTAAAGATCCTTTATTGCCTGTACACTCTAAATTACCGGCAACCAAAAAGTTATTACCGAGAGTAACACCGGTAGAGGCTGAGGCGCAACTGATGAAACCAACAAGCATACCAGCATAGTTTGTTGCATTAACATCAACGTTAATTCCGGTGCCTCCGTCTAAATAACCAAAAAGCATTTGTCCAACAACACCGCCAACATTTTCTGCACCAGATATACTGCCGTAGGTTTGGAAAGATTTTATTGTGCCGCCTACCATAACACCTACAAGCATACCGGCGTTGGATGTCGTTGCTCTGGATTCAACTGTGCCGTTAACTTTAACATCGGTTATTGTGCTTGCTCCGGCAATAGCTGCTAAAATCCCGGACGCACCGCTATTAGTTCCCGCATAAACATGTGCATCTTTAAAAGTTACGCCCTTTATAGTAGCGTTGCTCAGCACACCGAAGAAACCTTGCACTTGAGGAGTAGTGCTTGAAGTAGCTGTCAAATTCGAAATCGTATAACCATTACCATCAAAAGTACCCATAAATGCTTGGCTTTGTGACGCCCCAACAGCAGCCCAGTTAATGCCGCTAAGGTCAATGTCTGCTCCTAAACAGATTTTCACGCTTGAACTGTTTAGGATTGACGAATCATGCATAACAGTATTCAACTGCGCAGCAGTTGTAATGTAGTGGGTATAGCCAGCAGCGGTTGCCTGTGCTTGAGTCATATGGGTTACATTCGGTGTTGTCACGCCATCGATCTCCGAAATTTTTGTTGAGCCGGTCAAAGACCCTGTTGTTGTGTATGTTATACCCTGGGTTGACATCATTGTGAGCGCGGATGTAACGGTAGTTGTTTCTGAGGTTGTGCCAATTCCCAACTGAGCCAGAATCCCGGTACCATCAGTTATGCTCGGATCGTCTTTCAGATAAAAATTATTACTGTTTTCATTAATAGTTATGACACCATTGGAGAGGCTTACATTACATCCTTCAGCGTTCATCCAGTCTATAAGTGAGCCCAGTGACCAAGTTCTGTCAATATAGCTATAAGCGACTTCAAGCCCATCTTGGTCAAAGACTGATAACAAAATAGGTAGGTTATCATCACTGCTGTTTGTAGGAAAGTCAATGATATCACCCAGCAAAGAATCTCTCGTTGCGGTAGCGCTTCCCGTTGTAGTATAAGTTATCTGAGCGGTGGAAGTTTGGCTTATACCCTGAGTTGTAGTCGAGCTGCTTCCAACAGTTTCTATACCGAGAGCGTCAGCGATTCCGCCGGTGATGTAGCGTCCAGAGGAACTTGTTATGGATATGACGCCATTATTCATTGTGGCAGTTATTCCATATTTTGATAATTCATTAAATATAGTGCCAAGGGTCTCATCGCGTACAAACATGTTACCTACATCTGTTCCATCTGCACCTTTAATATTAATAACATTATTGCCATTTGTAACAAGATTACTCCAAGCCTCCTGACCTAGAATATCTATAACCTTAGAACTCAAAGTCGCAGTCGAACTTACTGTTGCAGTATATGTTATCGAAGATGACGATGTAACATCAGAAGGGCTTGTCACTGTTACAGCAGTTGTTGTGGTTTGGATTCCAATTTTATCCAGTATCCCGCCGGAGTTCAGAAAATCCCGCAAGAAGTTTCCGTTAGTATTAACAATATTTATAACTCCGTTACTGAACGAAGCACCCACGCCATTATTATTTGCCCAGTCAATGAAGTTCTGGATTGTTGTGTCTTGTAGAACCGTAAACATAGACACGCATTCTGTGTCTTTGTTGTACAAGTGTATGAGGTTTTCTGACACTTCAGGTCTGAAATCCGCAATTATTTCAGAGAATTTTGTTGAAGAGCTCACGCCCGTTGTTGTATCAAAAACCAGCTGCAAATTAGACGAAGCCGTATTCCCGATTGTTGTAGTTGTAGAGCTTTTGTTAACCGTAGTAATCCCTAGAGCAGAAGCAATATCTCCGCCCAAAGTGTTACCAGAAGGTGAATAAAGAGAAATAACGCCGCTGGTGATAGAAGCTTGAATATCATTCTGCGAGAGCCATACAAACAAATCGTTAATTGTACTATTAGAATCAAACCCTCCGGTTTGGTTAATAATAACATTTCCGTCTTTGTCACTTATTACTCCACCAAGTGAGCCGGAAGTAATAATTCCTAACTCCCCAAAAGTAGACGACGCATTGGCAGTAATAGTACCGGTGTAGTTGACTGATAGTGTAGAAGAAGATGTAGTGTTGATAATTTGTGTAGTGGCTTGCGAAGTAATCCCAAATTTATCTG
>CATLDC010000017.1 GCA_949902595.1 uncultured Candidatus Melainabacteria bacterium
AAAAAGGAAAAAGGAGACCTAAATTATGGGTATGTCAGCATCACAAGCAAGATTATTGAGCTTACAGGCAAGGCAATCAAACCTTGAGTATCAAGGTCAGCAGATTAACCAGGAAAGAACGATATTGTCACAGCAGTGCACCGCATTGTATAACAGCTTGCTTGCAATGACAGTCCCGACTCCTCCTTCAACCAGTGATTTTACGACGATTGAGTACTCTGGTACTGACGGTGCAACAACATTTACATTGGGTACTGTAAAACCTTCCGGTGAAAACTATAACGTAGAACTTAAACAATCTGCGACAGGTTCTTCTCTTTCTAAAAACTATGGTTCTTCTGTTGTTACAAAGGGCGGCGAAAAAATGCAAGGTACTTATGAATCTCCGACCAGAACAGAAACAAAAGAATCATTCCACCAACTGCAAGACGGAACAGCTTATTCTGCTGGTGATATCTATGTAAGTGAAGCAACAGTTTCAGGTGATAAACTTTTAGCAGACAAAGATGCTGATGCTAAGGACTATATGGAGTATACTGCAGAAGGCTTTGTTCCTGTTAAATCTTTCAAACCAGGTGTTAATTATTACAAAAAAGCTAGTAAAGAAGAATTTGATAAAGCTGCCGATAAAACACAGTATTCACACTTGAGACAGGATACTGAAGATGTAAGCCGTACTTTAAGCAGCACAGATTTGAGCAAATACTATGTTGACATTAACGGCTCAGTATCACAGCTTTCTCCAACTTCTCCTTATGTTAAAGCTAATAGTGACGGCACATACACTCTAAAATCATTCCCAGAAGGCGCTAAATTGTTCAAAGCTGGAGCAGGCACTGATACTTTGGATAACCCGAATGCCGGAAAAACTCTAATCGCAGGCAAAACAGCATATACATTTGCTGATGCTTCTAAAGAATTTACAAACTTTGACTGGGAATCATACAAAGAAGCTATCAGAAATTGCTACGGCTCGCAAGATGACAGCATTGATGAAGACGATTTCTATGTGTTCATTTCAACAAGCGATACAGGAGTTCAGTCAGTACAGTTTGCACTTAAAACTGACGTAGACAGCCCGGACGGATTCACTGAAACATTTGCATACAATCCGAATGGTAAGTACACAACTTCTACCCAAACAGATGGCTGCAAATTGCAATTCGATACACAGGGCAGAATCACTCAAATCAGCATTCCTTCTTATGATGAAGCAACCGGCGATTTGATTGGATACAGAGATATCGCTCTAACAGCAGAAAAAGTTACTGACGAAGCTGCTTATCAGGATGCATACAACAAATACGAATATGCACAGTATGAATACGACAAAAAACAACAGGAAATCAACGCAAAAACAGAAATCATTCAACAGGAAGACAGAAACCTTGAATTGAAACTTCAAAGACTTGATAACGAAAGAACACAGATTACAACAGAAATCGAAGCTGTTGAGAAAGTTATCAACGACAATATTGAAGGCTCATACAAAACATTCTCAGGCTAAGGTAGACCCCTCACCCTGCCCTCGCCCCTTCGGGGTCTCTCCCCTAGGAGAGGGAGTGTAAAAATGGCTAATACCCTTACCTAAGGGATTTTACATAGTCGAAAACGATCGAGAGCCCCGAAGAGGGGCTCTCTTTTTGTCTGTTTTTATTTATGGTAAAATTATCCTGTCGTTAGGAGGAGAAAAGTGATTAAGATAAAAGATTTTGTATATAAACATCAGGAGCTTTTTACGCTTCTGGGGCTCGGAATAGTGTTTTATTTTATATTCTTCCACAATATCTGGACCTATGCCTTGATGGATGTGGATGAGTCAAGATATGTCTCTATGGCAAAAGACATGTTCCATTCAAAGGACTTTCTGACCCTTTATCTGAACGGCGAGTACTTCTTCGAAAAACCGCCTCTATATTTCTGGGGAGAATGCCTCTCTTTTGCTCTGTGGGGAAAAATTACAGAAGCAACTGCGCGCTTTCCGGTTGCACTGTACGGGACAATATGTTGCTTTTTGATTTATTTTGTCGGACGCAAAATTATCTCAAGAACATACGGGGTTGTCTCATCGCTCATACTTGCAACTTCGCTTGAGTATTTAATATTGTCCAAGTTCGCAATTCTTGATATTGTTGTATCAACTTGTATTGCTTTTTCTCTCTGCTTCGGAGTGCTGACTTACTTTTGTAAGGAAGAGAACAAAAAGTATTTCTGGTGGTTGTTCTATATCTTTTCAGGACTTGCTGTTATGGCAAAAGGGATTCCCGGGTTTATTGTGCCTTTTGGCTCCATGTTTTTTATTGCGATTGCTTCAAAGAAGTTTAAAGAAATATTTAAACCGCAGTATTTTGTGGTCGGGTTTATCCTGTTCTTTTTAATCACACTTCCGTGGCATATTATTATGCTTAAACTCCATGACCCTTTATTCTTTGATGAATACATAATCAAACACCATATCCAACGGTTCTTTGGTGAAGATACTCTTGGGCGAGAACAACCGTTCTATTTCTATTTTATAACACTTCTGTGGGGCTTCTTCCCGTGGATTGTTTCCTTGCTTTCCGTGCTTGTAAGGAAGATTGTTAAAAAGGATTACAATATTAAAGACCTGACTGATACAAGAAGATTTCTTTTGTATAACGGAATAATTGCTCTGTTTATTCTTGTCTTTTTCTCCGCATCGGATACAAAACTAATTACCTATATTCTGCCTGTTTATCCTGCTCTGGCATTTTTGGGCGGGTATATCTGGACAAATTATATTGAAAGAGGCGAGTACAGCAGGATTATTAATAAGACTGTTTATGTTGTGGGCGCAATCTTTATTCTGGCTTCGATTGCTTCTCTGCTTACACCTTTGTATCTTCCTGAACAACTTTGTCAGGATTTGAGCGCCGCAAAACCGCTTTGCGTTGTTGCACCTCTTGTTTTCGGGGTTGCTTCAATTGTTTTTGCAAAAAAAGAACGCTATCTTGCTGTGTTCTTTAGCTACGTGATATTTATTGCTGCGTTTTCAGCAATCGGTACAGAAAAATTCTTTGAAGTTGACTACAAATTCGGTCAGGACGATTTGCTTAAGTATGCAAAAATATCTAAAGAGCAGGACAAAACTCTTACTTGCTACCGGTTCAGCCATAAGTACTCGCTGATTTATTACAGCGATAAGAATGTTGAATTTGGACCGGATTACGATGTTGAAGACTTGAAAACGGCTCTTAAAAAAGAAAATAACCTTGTTATTTTACCTCACAAGTTCATAGACGAAGACGTGAAGGCTCTTGACTACAATGTTCTTCAAGACGGCAGAAAATATATGTTGGTGGAAAAGAAATGATAGGATTTTTCAGTGAAATAATTTTTAGAGCAGCGTATCCGATTTTAGCCCTGCTGCACAAAAGAGGCGGTTACTCTGATGAGGCATTCAGGAGAAAATGCGGAGATTTTGAGACTCCGGATTTTGAAGACAAACAGGTAATAATGTTCCATGGTGTTTCTGTGGGTGAAATCAATGCGATAGAAAAACTGATTAAGACAACAAGAGGGCAATTTCCTGACTCAAAGATTGTGGTGACAACCGGAACTAATACCGGTCAGGAAATTGCCCTTAAAAAGCTTTCTGATACCGCGGATTTGATTACTTATTTCCCGTTTGATACCCCAACTTGTGTCAAAAGATTCCTTGATAAAGTCAGACCTTCTGCGGTGCTTATGGCAGAGACAGAAATCTGGCCGAATTTCCTTGACGGGTGCGTGAAATCTGGCACAAAGATTTTTATTATAAACGGAAGGATTTCTGACAGAACGTTTAATTCTTATAAGAAACTCAAATTTTTCTTTAAACCCTTGTTGCGGAAGTATACAGGGATTTTTACGCAGAGCACGGAAGATTTGAATAAATTTCTGGAACTCGGGGCTAATCCTGAAACGACAAAACGCATGAACAACCTTAAATTCGATATTACAGCTCCTGCGGTTGATATCGAACTGAAAAAAGAAGGCAGGGTTTTTCTTGCAGCTTCTACACATTCAGGAGAAGACAAGATTGCGCTTGATGCGTTCAAAAGACTTAAGGAAAAACATCCTGACTTGAAGTTTATTATTGCACCAAGACACCTCACCCGTCTTGATGAAGTCAAGAGCGTTGTCAAAGACTATGTTTTGCGCTCAGAGGGCGGAGATTTGGTTCATAATGATATCATGATACTTGATACAATGGGCGAGCTTGGAAAGGTGTTTGCGTTTGCGGATGTGGCGTTTATTGGCGGGAGCTTTAATAAAACAGGAGGTCACAACCCGCTTGAAGCTATAATCTTTGGCAAGCCTGTGATTTCAGGACCTTCTATACATAACTTTAAGGACATTTATTCTATTATCCAAAACGCGCATGCCGGTTTTGTGGTTAAGACTCCGGACGAGCTTTTCGATGTTGCTGACAAATTGTTTTCTGATACTGAATTTTATCAAAACACTGCAAAAGCTGGTGAAGAAGTGTTTAAAGAACAGCAGGGCGCTCTGGATTTTGTTATAAAGATTTTACAAACCTTAATATGATTCTGTGCTAGATTAATAGTATGTCAAAGTTAATTCCACTACACATTCACTCGGAGTTTTCACTCTTAGACGGTACAATAAGGGTCGGGGATTTAGTTAATTACGCGAAGGAAAACGAACTTCCTGCAATCGCGATTACAGACCACGGGGTTATGTACTCTGCTATCGAGTTTTATGAAAAAGCTAAAGAGGCAGGCATTAATCCGCTTATTGGCTGCGAGTTTTATGTGCACAGCGGGGATATCCATGTAAAAGACAGCGCAAACAATCCGCTCTATCACTTGATTTTGATAGCAAAAGACGCAAAAGGGTACAAAAACCTTATTAAGCTTGTCTCTGTTGCATGGTGCGAAGGGTTTTATTACAAACCGCGTATTAATTTTGAACTCCTGAAAGAATACCATGAAGGCTTAATCTGCGCGTCTGCCTGCTTGGGGGGCGAAGTTTTGCAGCACCTTTTGAAACAGGAATACGCTCAGGCAAAAGAGACCGCGCAGAGATACAAAGACTTGTTCGGAGATGATTATTATATAGAGCTCCAAGACCATGGTTTGGAAGAACAAAAACGCACAAATCCTGACTTAATCAAGATTGCAAAAGAGCTTGATATCAAGATGATTATCACAAACGACTCTCACTATTTGCGAAGAGAAGACGCGGATGCGCAGGACTCCCTGCTCTGTCTGCAAACAAACGCGGATAAGGATGACCCGAACAGATTCCACTTTCCGAATAACGAGTTTTACGTCAAATCGAAAGACGAAATGCGGAAAGCTTTTTCGTGGATGGATGATGAGACATTTGAACAGTGCGTGAAAAATACAGAAGAAATCGCTTCTAAGTGTGATATTCATATCGAACTCGGAAACGCGCCGCTTCCGCATTACGATGTGCCGGAAGGATACACAAACGAGACTTACCTTGAACACATTGTTTATGAAGGTGTAAAAAAACGCTACGGAGATGTAACTCCGGAACTCAAAGAGCGTGTTGACTACGAGCTCGGAGTTATCAATAAGATGGGATTCCCTGCGTACTTCCTGATTACATGGGACTTTATTCACTACGCCAAGACCCATAACATTCCGGTCGGCCCGGGCCGTGGCTCTGCTGCCGGAAGTGTTGTTGCTTATGCGCTTGAGATTACAGACCTTGACCCGATTAAGCACAATCTGTTGTTCGAAAGATTTCTGAACGAAGAGCGCTTTACAATGCCCGATATTGATATTGACTTCTGTATTGAAAAGCGGCGTCAGGTTATTGACTATGTAACCGAAAAGTACGGCGAAGACAGGGTCTGCCAGATTATTACGTTTTCAACTTATGCACCAAAGGCTGCTTTTAAGGGCGTTGCGCGTATTCTAAAGGTGCCTTTTGCAGAAAGTAACAGGCTTGCAGGGATTATTGAGCCCGCAATAGAAATCGCGCAGGCAACTAATCCTAAGGCAAAATGGATTCGAGACGCTGTGACAGCAGAAGGCTCTGAGCTTAAGAAGCTTTATGATGAAGACTACCAGATTTATAATCCTGAAACAGGCAAAACAGTCGGGTTTAAAAAACTTATTGACATGTCTATTGCAATCGAGGGCTTGAAATGCGGTACAGGTACCCACGCAGCTGGTGTAATCATCTCTCACGCGCCTTTGGATACGATTATTCCTGTTCAGCCTTCAAAGGACGGGATTGTACAGACAGGATATCCGCCTCATGAGGTAACAGAGGTTCTATCGCTGCTCAAAATGGACTTTTTGGGCTTGCGAAACCTTACCATGATTTACAAAACTGTTGACATGGTAAAAAAATACCGCGGTGTGGATGTTGATATCAATAATATCCCGCTTGATGATAAAGAAACTTATAAAATGCTCGTTCGCGGTGAAACAATCGGTGTGTTCCAGCTTGAATCACAGGGGATGATGAACCTTGTAAAACGACTTAAGCCAGACGTGTTTGAAGACTTGGGCGCTCTTGTTGCGCTTTTCCGTCCGGGCCCTCTTGGCTCCGGCATGGTTGACGAGTTTGTTGACAGAAAACACGGGGTTAAAAAGGTAACATACGCCCACCCGCTTCTTGAGCCAATCCTGAAAGATACATACGGAACAATCGTGTATCAGGAGCAAATCATGCAGGTGTTCCAGACCCTTGCAGACTACTCTCTCGGTCAAGCAGACATTGTCCGTCGTATGATGGGTAAAAAGAAAATCGAAGAGATGCAGAAGCAGAAGGGCAAGTTCATTGAACTCGCTTCTACGCGCCACGACATGAAGCCGGAAGACGCCACAACGCTGTTTGAACAAATTGAAGCGTTCGCCTCATACTGCTTCAACAGGTCGCACTCGGCAGCGTACGCGTTTGTAGCTTACCAGACTGCGTATCTGAAATGCCATTATCCGGTCGAATACTTGTCAGCATTGCTTTCAAGCGTATCTGATAACAAGGATCAGACCCAGCTTTATATTGAAGAAGCTCAGAAATACGGTATAAAAGTTTTACCGCCTGATATTAACCACTCCTTCTTAGAGTATGCGCCGGACGGTGATAACATAAGATTCGGGCTTGCTGCAATTAAACAGGTCGGAGAACCTGTTGTGGAAGCGATTATCAAGGAACGCGAAGAAAACGGCGAGTTTGCAAGTATTTTTGATTTCTGTAAACGTGTTGACGCTAAATACGTAAACAAGAAATCGTTGGAAGGCTTAATCAAGGCAGGTGCTTTTTCTAATATTGAAAAGAGCCGGAAGCAGCTTTTTGATAATATTGAACACATTCTTGATGTGACTTCAAAAGAAGCAAAAGACCGCGCAATGGGTCAGGTAAGTTTGTTCTCTGCTCTTGGCGGAGGTGATGACAGCTTTGCTAATGTTCAGTATCAGCTTGTTGGAAGCGATGCAGAGTATACGGACAAAGAAATCCAGCTGTTTGAAAAAGAGTTTTTGGGATTCTATGTCACGTCGCACCCGCTTTTCTCAATAAGAGACAAGCTGCAATTCTTGATGACACACAGGATTTCGGAACTTGCAGAACTTAAAGAGGAAGAAGAGGTTACAATCTGCGGGCTTATCACCGGCACAAGACAGATTCCTACGAAGAAAGACCCGACAAAGTTCTTGCGGTTTGTGACAATAGAAGATTTGACCGGCAAGGTTGACGGGGTATGTTTCCACAGAAAGCTTCAGGAGTTTGGCGAGTTCCTGGAAACAGATAACAAGGTTGTAATCACAGGCAAGGTTCAGCACCGTGGTGAGGATCAGATAAGCTTGCTGATTGATAATGTGAAATCAGTCGAAAATTCTAATATTGTGACTGTTAATTTGAAACGCGAGGTCAAGTACGAGGAGCTGTGCGGGATAAAGAATATTCTTGCAAAACACCACGGGGATGACCCTGTAATGTTTAAGCTTCCGCCAATAGACGGGTATTGTCCTAAGATTTTGACTTCTCCGCTGTTCTGGGTAAGCTCAACCAATGATTTGGTAAATCACATGAAACAGTTCTTCCCGAACGAGGTTGATGTTTCAATAAGGTCGCTTGACCAGCCGTTGGAAGTGTGAGAGAGCAGCTGGGAAGCGAGGCAGCTAAGCAGCTAGGCAAATATTTAACGCGTTTGACCCTTCGCCCCTTGTGGGAGAGTGGATTTTCGGTAGGGCGTGAGCCCGGATGGGGGGGAATGTATCTCCGCGCCCTCCCAACCAGTAGTCTCATCATTGAGGCAGACCGGTAGCCCCGAACACTTCTAGTACTCCCAACAATTGTCTGCCGACAAAATGTCTACGTGCGTTTTTCACTTTTCTTCCAAGCCTGTATTTTACCTACCAGCCCAATGCATTTACCCCCACAAAAAAAACCACCCGGTGTGTGTGAATCGAGTGGGTTTTGTTTTCTGCATCCTAATGGTCTTTTTTAGTGTTTATTATCTAGGAGTTTATATGATTTTTGGGGTTAATTATTTTTTGCTATTTATTAGTGTTTCGGCTACACTTAAAGTGTGTATTACTATTATTGCACATAAGAATTTTAAGTCAATAGGGTAAATCGAATTGTTTTTTATCTTTGCTTGATTTTGTGCAAAACCAAGTCGCGAAGCTACTTTACGGGGTTTACAAAACTTAACAATAAGAAAAATTTAAAAGGGTATTAATAATTGTAATTAATACCCTTTATATATCAAATCTATAAAATTTTCTTATTCTTCGCTAAGAGATTGGTGACCAGATTTGTGAGATTTTAGAAGCACGCCTCTTTTTGAAGTCTGGATGAAGTCAATCATTTTTTCAATGTACTCGTTCATCGGAATCTCAGCTTTGATTTTTTCGATTGCCTGAGTTGTGTTGTACTCGTCAGAGATAAGAAGCTTGAATGCTTCATTTGTAGCTGTTCTGACTTCCTGAGTAACCCCTCTGCGCTTCATTGCAATAACGTTAAGTCCGCGCGGAACTGGTGGTCTGCCTTCGCCTTTTGAGTAAGGAAGGATGTCCTGACGTGAAGCAGAGAATCCGCTTATGATTGCCATATCGCCGATTCTGATATTCTGGTGGAACACGCTCATGCCGCCAACAAATGCGCCAAATCCTACGTGAACATGGCCTCCAAGTGTAACGAGGTTTGCTAAGATAACCTGGTCAGCGAGAACGCAGTTGTGTGCGATGTGTGAGCCAACCATTAATAGACACTTGTTTCCGATTCTTGTTGTGAAGTCTCCGCATGCTGCGCCTCTGTGGATTGTAACGTTTTCTTTGATGATTGTCTCGTTTCCGATAACAACTTTTGTAGGCTCGCCTTTGTAGCCCAAATCCTGCGGTTCTGAACCGATTGTTGAGAATGGAGAAATTGTACAATTTTCACCGATTTCAGCAAATTCGATATAAGCGTTTGCGATGATTCTGGTGCCTTTACCGATTTTAACCCCTTCGCCTATTACGACATTTGGTCCGATAACAACGCCTTCAGCGATTTGAGCTGACGGATGTATAACTGCTGAAGGGTGAATTGACCCTGTTTTTTCAAGAACTGTGTTTGACATTCTTTTTCTCCATTTAACTTCTACTACAAATCAAGTATAGTATAAAAAAATCGAGAACTTGAAAATATTTATATTATTTTAATATGGGTTAAGATTTGAAAAGTTTTTAGTTACGTATAATGTAACACAATACCTATTGTGTTACATTATACCAGTTTGCTGGTTGAAATGCAAGTATATCAACTATTTCAATTTTGCTATTTTCACAAACTTTCCCCTTGTAGACCCAAAACGGGCCAAAAATCGCCAAACTTGTAACTCCTATCCCAACGGGGCGGAGCCCATACTCATTTACCCCCATGTAACACAATAGGTATTGTGTTACATTAGGTGTTTCGCAAATACCTCAAAAATATCGTAGTGTGGGGCTTGCCCCACCAATAACTTAAGAAGAGAGGTTTGTATGAAAAAACAAGGGTTCACACTTGCAGAGCTGTTGATAGTACTGGGGATAACAGGTGTTGTAGCAGCAGTATTGTTGCCGGTAATAAATAATCTTTTGCCGGACAAGACTAAAATGATGTATCTTAAAGCGTATGATGAACTTATGCAGGATGTCAAAAGTCTTGGCGCAAACTCTTCGCTTTTTCCGTATGCTGTGGATATAAACGGAAAAAGCTATGATGTTAGTAATTACCCGTTCATTAATAACGAAATACCGATAAATAAAAAATTTAGTAAAGATGAGTATACGGGCAAAACAAAATTGTGCAACCTGATTGCTTTTACAATGAACGCAGAACCTAACTGCAAAGAAGATGCTCCGGATTATTCGGATTCCTTGTTTGATGCAAATAAATCATATACAACCAAAAACGGGATGCAATGGTGGATAGTGCCAAAGGTATATGAAACATCAGAAGGAAAAGCCAGCTATCAGACAGATATTTATGTTGATGTTGACCCTTCAAAAAAATCTAAGAACTGTCTTTTTAATTCTTTGACCTGCAAACAACCTGATAGATTCAAATTCTTGCTTGCTGCAGACGGGACTCTGATACCGGCAGATCCGATGGGGTTAAAATATATCCAGACGAGAAAGAATTTGCTGAAACAAAAATATACTGTAGAAGGAGATGTCTTAGCTAAGTTAGATGATACACTGCTTGATAATAATTTAAAAGAAGTCTTTGACAACAATAATTCTGACAAAGAGCCTGATAAGGAGCCGGAACCTGATAAAGAACCAGAACCGGATGAGCCGGAAATTGTAGTTCCGGAGAATCAGAAAGTTTGTTCAGAATCTTATAAAACTTGTGTTTGCGGTGATATATTCGAAGGAAGAATAATAAACTGTTTTACAATGACTGATTTTAGGAGTAGCATTAGTGACTGGCCTGGACGTGATGTTGTAATGAGCCAAATTTCTAAGCGTATTATTAATTTTCAGTTTCCTCTCAACAGTAATGCTTATGTTTACAGTTTACATCAAATCTATTACCCTTATAGCGGGAATCATCCTGAAAATCATAAATTTGTTTATAACGGTATATATAAACTAAACCAAGGCAGCAAAACCTATTATTTACCTTTGCCGGATGATATACTTCAAAAAACTCTTACGGAGCAAGAAAACCGGGCTATGAATGATAGAAAATCAATCTGGCGTCAAGAGTTATACTTTTATTTACCAAACGACGCAAAATATCACTATTTATGCTTTTATGATAATATCCCTCAGGGACCTGTAACAGAAGCTCCTGGTTTTTGCGGGGTTAATGATTCTGCACATAGTCAGCTGTGGTATCCGGATTTTTATTCAAGAAGTTCTGCGTATACACTAGAAAATCTTTCTAATTATGCTGCAAATAAATCTGGTGGCGATACCTACTACTCTGTAGATAACGTAAACGGGTATAATTAACGCCTTAATAACCTCTTATACTCATTTAAAAGCAGCTGCTTTCTCGGGTAATTCTCTATGATATCCCACGGAAGCGGCTCTTCTATATCAAATCCGTCAATAAATTTGCTGATGTCTATATTCAACTCCTTTAACGCTGATTTGTATGCACCGATTTTTCCGCCCTTTTTGTAAACCTCTACAAGAAACGGAGAAAGCGACTCGTCACCGCGTGATAAAACTGTCTGCCAGAAATCCCATTTTGCACTCGAAAACTTTGAAGAGACTCCAAGCTTCCGGAGCTCTTTTTCTAAGAACTTTTGCTTGGCTTCCAGGCTCTTTGTGTCTTCTCTTTTTGACCACTGAAGCGGGGTCTGCGGCTTTGGTACAAATGTTGAGAATGAAAACTCAATGTTGAATCCTTTGTTCTCGTCCTTGATTCGTTTGGCAAGCCTCAAAAACTCTTTGATGTCGTCTTCGGTTTCTGTCGGAATACCTATCATGGAATAGATTTTTAAACCCTTGAGCCCGTTTTCGCGCGCAACTTTGACCGCGTTCAATATCTGGTCTTCCTTAAGGTTTTTGTTTATAAATTTCCGGAGCCTTTCACTTGCAGCCTCAATCGCAATCGTGGAATGCTTCTGACCTCCAAGCACAAGGGTCTGCACCATCTCCGGAGTGACAGAATCAGTGCGCAAAGATGAAATCCCGAGCTCGATTTCTTCACCGGATTCGATTTTTTCTCTTATGTATTGCATTATATCGTTAAACTGCGGGTGTGCGCTGATTTGAGCACCTAGAAGCGCGATTTTGTTTGTGTGCTTAAGCCCAAAATCAATTGCTTCAATAATCTTGTTAAAATCATTGTGTCTGAAAGGCAGATTCGTGTATGAAGCAGTGCAAAACGCGCAGCGGTTCATGCAGCCGCGCGCAACTTCTATTATGAATGTGTCCTTAAAATAACTTTTTTCGCTCAGAATCGGGGTGTAGATTACATCATTAAGACTCACCGTTGCTTTTTTTACGGGCTTATCCGGAACATAAACCCCTTCGACTTCACTGAGAAGCTCCAGTGCTCTTTGTTTGTCGTTGTTTTTGAGGATTTCTAAGACTTGTCGGAAGCTTTCTTCTCCGTCTCCAATCATCATGAAATCGAAGAATGCCTTGTAGGGCTCCGGGTTTGTTGTAAGCACAGGGCCGCCTGCAAAAATTAGCGGGAAGCTTTCATCTCTTTGGCTTGAATAATACGGGATTTTTAGTTTGTCAAAAATCTCAAATACGCCTGCAAAATCAAAGTCGAACGACATTGAAAAAGCGATTGCGCCAATATCTTGGACGCTTTTTTTTATGTTTATGTTGTCGGTCGAAATCCGCTCAGCGTTTACACCTTCTGTTGTGTCGGCAATTTTGTAGAGCCACAAATACCCGAGTGACGACAGGGCAAACTCTTCGATGGCAGGATACGCCATAAGGAAATTGTAGTTGCCGCTTTTAGGTGTGTATAGCTTTTTTAACACTGATTGACCCCTCACCCTGCCCTCTCCCTAAGGAGAGGGAGTACTGTTTTAATTCACATTCTTGATATACAACTCTTCTATCAAAACGCACACAGTTGCTGCGATTGCCGGCGCAAATATAACACCGATTACGCCAAGGTACTGCGCTGTTACAAACAGGAAGAAATAAATAATAAGCGGGTGCAGGTCTAAGAACTTGCTGAAAATATACGGTCTTACAAGGTTGTTTTCTGCCCATTGTGAAAACGCAAAAACCGCGATTACAAGCGCAATAGTCAATCCGCCCATCTTGTAACACATAAGAAGTATGATGACAAGTGCAATTCCAGGCCCAACAACCGGTATGATATCAAACACAGCTGATAAAACGCCCAATAAAACCGCGTAATCGACTTTCAACAGCGCAAGCCCGATTGTCATAATCACACCTACACTTGTCATTGTAACAACCTGAGCAAGCACATAGCCGCCGATTTTTTGTGAAATCGATTCGATAATCTCCTCTGCTTTTTCTTTCATCTGGGCAGGGAAGAGCTTGAGGTAAGTCTTTCTGACGATTTCTTTGTCCGCCATAAAGTAGTATATGATGATACACGCTGCAAGGAAATAGATTATCGCAGATGCAAACTCCATGCTCAAATTTATTGAATTGTTAACAAACTTTGTAGTGAAACTGGAAGCTGATGACAAAAGCCCTGTCAAATCAAGCTCGCTTGTCGGAATGCTTTTTAAAAGCGGGCTGGAGAGAATCATTGCTTTTACTGTGTTTACGTGCTCCGGAAGCTGGGTAAGGAAGGATTTAATCTGATGTCCTCCCATATAGATTATCGGAATAAAGAATAATGCTGATATTGTTAGTGCGCCTCCAAGCACAAGGCTTGACGCAAGACCGCGGTTAACTTTTTGCGAAAGCTTGTCAACAAGCGGGTTGAGCGAGCAGGCAATAACGTATGAGGCGAAAAACAGGATTGCGATGTCTTTTATTTTTGAGATAAAGACAAGAAACAAAATCGCGATAATGAAAAATATTATGTTTTTTGCTGTGACGTACTTTTTTACTTGAATATCAAACATTTAATAAAACTCCTTATTTCTTCTTGATTCTATCATAAAATCATCCATTTATATATTCAATTCCCCGACAAAGGATGTTAAAATATCACCATGGAAAATTTATTAGAACTCAAAAACCTTGTTGTTGAATACAAGAGCATAAAAAATGATTCTGAATCAGTCGTAAAAGCAGTAAACGACGTTTCTCTTACAATAAAACGCGGCGAAATCTATGCACTCGCAGGAGAATCCGGCTGCGGTAAATCAACGCTTTCAAAAGCCGTTACAAAACTTGTGAAACCAAAGTCTGGCGATATTCTGCTCAACGGGAAAAGTATTCTTAACCAGACAAAAGAAGAGAGGAAAAAATACCCGCATGAAGTGCAGATGGTTTTCCAAAACCCGTATTCGAGCCTCAATCCCAAGATGAAAATCGGCGAGATACTAAAAGAGCCGCTCGATATTAATACCAGATATTCAAAAACAAGAAAACAGATTCTGATAAGACGCGTGCTTAACGATGTGGGACTCGCAGAAAGCTGTCTTGACTTGTACCCGCACGAGTTTTCAGGAGGTCAGCGCCAGAGGATTGCAATTGCAAGAGCTCTGATTCTTAATCCTAAACTCCTTATTGCAGACGAGCCTGTGAGCGCTCTGGACGCAAGCATTCAGGCGCAGATTATTAACCTGCTTAAGGAACTGAGAAGAAAAAGAAATCTTACAATTCTCTTTATCTCGCATGACTTGAATGTAATCAGATACCTTGCTGACAGGGTTGGTATTATGTATTTCGGCAAACTGGTTGAGGAAAACTATACAGAAAGCATTTTCAATTTTCCGACTGCCGATTATACTAAAACCCTGTTAAGCTCCGCTCCAAGACTCCTGGCTTAGGCGGGTAAATTGATTTTTTCGGAACCTTGATTGTGTTTACGAGTGTCTTGTATTTCTTGTCCTTGTACAAATACACGTCGATTTCGTAATATTCGAGCTCTTTTTTTGTGAAAATATTCTTGCCGAAGGTCACAGTTATTTCAGGTGTTTCAACCCCGTTTCCAAAAAGCTGGTTGGATTTTCCAAGAATATTCCGGGAAACCGTCTCAACAACCTTGTCTCTGTTTCTGAGAACAAAGTCTGCTGACAGCCTTGTTATGTCCATGTTGGAAGTGTTGGTGAAAACGTAAGTCGGCTTGAGCTTGTATTTGAACCAGAGTTTTTTTACAACGAAGGATTTTAGAGTAACATCAACGTCGTTTTTGTAAATAACCTTTCTTTCGACAAACAAATCCACTGAATGGATTTTGTACCTGTAGTACTTGGCTTCTGCCGGCCTGCCTTCCAAATCCGCTATGTTTGCAGCCTTAAAGAGCGCTTTTCCGTATGTGCCGTAATCAATGTCCTGCGGAATCTTTTCAAGCAGAGGCTCAAAATACTTCACAGCCTTTATTGGGTCTAAATCAGAGTAAACAATCGCAAGCTTGTACTTGATTTTGTTGTTGTCAGGTTCATATTTTTCTGCCTTTTTTAAGAAACGCACGGCATCAGAATTGTAGCCGCTCTTTACCATTATGTCTGCTGTTTCTGTGTAAGCGTTTACGATTCTTGTGACGATTGATTTTTCTACTACAGAGTCCTTTTTCGAGAACTTGTTGTAATAGAATCTTGCTTTTTCATAACTCTTGGCTGCTTTCAGGAATTTTCCGATTGAATAATACTTGTCACCCATGTCAATGTATGAGCGGGTTTTGAACTTAATCAAATGCTTGTTGCTTACATCTCTTACCGAGTCTAACAGGGCGTCTGCTTCTTTGAACTTTTCCTGCGCAATCAGGACACGCGCGAGATTGTAGTAAGGCGTGAAGTTGTTGGTCTTTGCTTTCCTTATTGCAAGCTCGTAAGCAATTTGAGAGTTTACGTAATCATGAATTGTTTCGTAAAGGTAGCCAACCTGCATGCACACTGAATAATTCTTGTCCTGCAAATCTTTCATTAAATCGGATTGGGTCACAAGCTGCTTTGCAAGCTGCTCTTCCATTTTTGATTTTTCTTTTGTGTTTACATGCAGGTTCTTTATCATCTCAACACGCGCATGGTAAGTTAGATAAAGAGTGACGATTAGCGCAAAGCCGAATGATATAGCCACAGTCCTTAAGTACTCCAGAAGAACCTGGGTCTTTGTCTTTTTGATATCGTATTTGGAATGTTTTTCTTTCTCTTTAATCATTTAATTCCTGCAAGTTAACAGAGTCCGCGTCAATCATTTCTGTGAGCTTGTTGTAAATCTGGTTCATGTTTCTTTTGTGCGCGAGCTCAAATGTTGAAGAGATTTTTGATTTTTCAGGATTCTCAAGAAGCTTCTTTGCTGAAAAATCTTTCATATACTCAACTTTTGAAGATAGAAAATCATATATTTTATTGACCTCTTCTCCGTCACAGTAAATAGTGAGCTTGAATCTTCGAGCCTGCTTTCCGCTTGACGGCAAAAACTGCCTTTCAAGAATCCTGATAAGCGTGAGCACCGCAACACTCAATAGAGTGGAAATCAAAGCAATGTCAAACATCCCTGCTCCGCACGCCATCCCGATGCTTGCAGCAATCCACAAAGTAGCTGCAGTTGTAAGCCCGAAAACCATAGGACCGTTTCTGAGTACTGTACCTGCACCGATAAAACCAATACCGGTAACGATTTGCGCGGCAACACGGGAAGTATCCCTGATACCGGTCGCGTTGTTTATCACAACATTGTCTCCGCTTGCATAAGTCGGAAATCCGTATATTGACAGCAGAGTGAATATGCAGGCTCCTAAACATACCAGAATATGTGTTCTAAGCCCCGCATACTTGTTTGTGAGTTCTCTTTCCAATCCCAAAGAAAATCCCATAACAAGTGCCATAAATAATCTGATTACAAAATCTGTATTAAAAACTAAACAATCCATTTTTCTCTCCCATAGGTATATGATACAATATTTGGCTCTAAAATACAACGATAACAGTAGGCAAAAGCATGTGCTTTATGTATAATAGTGTTATGACTACTGAAACAGAGACAATTAAAGATAGGCTAGAGCAAAAGGAATATGAACTTTTGAGCCCTTATGCAACCAAATGCCGTGAATCAAGAGGGCGTAAACGAGAAAGGGAGGATCAGTTTTCGATAAGAACGGAATTCCAAAGAGACAGAGACAAAATTTTGCACTCCAAGTCATTCAGAAGACTAAAACACAAAACACAGGTATTTCTCTCCCCTTTTAATGACCACTTTAGAACACGACTTACCCACACCCTTGAAGTATCACAAATCGGAAGAACAATGGCGCGCGCGCTTAACCTTAACGAAGATTTGGTTGAAGCAATTGCACTGGGGCACGACCTGGGGCATACAGCTTTTGGTCATTGCGGTGAGGCGACTTTGGATGAGCTCCTGCCAAACGGGTTCCATCACAACCTGCAAAGCGTGAGAGTGGTCGAGGTTCTTGAAGACATGAATCTTTGCCGCGAGACAGTGGAAGGGATTTTGACCCACACTTGGGGTTATAAGCCTAAGACTCCGGAAGCGCAGATTGTGCAGTACGCGGATAAAATTGCTTATATCAACCACGATATTGAGGACTCAATCAGAGCTGGCATAATTTCAGAAGACGATTTGCCAAAGGATTGCGCAAAGTATTTCTCTTCAAACCAGTCTGCAAGACTAGGAAAGATGATTACCGATGTTATTACAAGCTCAATGGAACAGCCTAAAGTGACAATGTCAGAAGAGGGCTGGTTTTATGTGACAAAGCTAAGAACCTGGATGTTTGATAATGTTTATCTGGATCCGATTGCAAAGGCAGAAGAAGTTAAGGCTAAAAATATTATAAAATCTCTATTTGAATACTATTCCGAAATGCTGAAAGCTTACTACAATCCGGAGGAAATTCCGCTTATTGTTGCTGACCATATTTCAGGCATGACCGACCAATATGCAATCAGAAGGTACAAAGACTTGTTTATCCCGATGCCGCTTGCAGAAATCACAAGTGATGATGCCTTGCTCAAGAAAGCTCGTGAAAGACAATGAAATACGTCGGATTCTCTGTAAATTCCGGAGCGGAAAACATGCGTATTGATTCTGAGCTTCTGGAGCGCGCAATCCAAGAGGGAGAAAAAGAGCCGATATTCAGGCTTTATGCCTGGGAGCCAAAATGTATTTCACTCGGCAGGAATCAAAAGGACGACTTTTTAACCGGAGAAATAGATTCTGTAAGACGTCTGACAGGCGGTCGGGCGCTCTTGCACGATGATGAAATTACTTATTCTTACGTAGCGCCGGCATTGGATGGAGAAAGTGTTATTGATTCGTATAAAAAAATATCCGGGATTTTGATTGATTTTTTCAAGACTCTTGGCGTGGAGCTGGAGTTTGGCGAGAACAAAAGAGTCTCAACCCATTTTGATTACTGCATGCTCTTATCTACAGGTGCAGATGTCTGCTATCAGGGCAAAAAGATTATCGGCTCTGCTCAATGCAG
Organism: uncultured Candidatus Melainabacteria bacterium; assembly: GCA_949902595.1. Classification (GTDB taxonomy): domain Bacteria; phylum Cyanobacteriota; class Vampirovibrionia; order Gastranaerophilales; family Gastranaerophilaceae; genus CAG-196. Next base: position 18,499 of record CATLDC010000017.1, read on the forward strand.
AAAACAAGGTTATATTCTCCAGCATGGCTCGATTTTGTTTGGATATGACAAAGAACTGCTTGAGAGGTTATTCAAAGAAGAAGTCACCGGTATAACAACCATAAACGAAATTTTGCCTGATATTACAAGGCAAAATTTCGTTGATAGGTTTAAAGAGTTTTTAAACACGCTTGATTAATCATTCTTTGTATCTAATTGCATCTTCAAAAATTCCTGAAGCTGAGGTGCAAGATTATTGCTTTCAAGCAGGTCGATTGATTGGCTTAAAGACAAATCTGAATCTGTAGCAAGATCAATAATCTTACTTTCTAAGAGTTCTGTATACGGTGATTTTTCCTTTAGTAATTCTTCTTGCATTCCTAATATCTTAGCAAGCTCTTCTGGCTCGTCTTTTAATTGTTCAACCAGCCCCTCAACCACATTAGTATTTCGAGTCATATTCAGGATGTCTGTTTGTTTGAAGATTTTTGAGAGCATTTTAGGATCTTGCTTATACCAATCGATTGTCGCTTCTGCTGCTTTGCCATCTCCATGCATAAATTCCATTGGTGGTGTATTTATGCTGTCATTATTAAGCATTAGCCAATCAATATCTTTCTTTTCAAGCCACAATCCTAACAATTTCAAATGTTCTCCAAAGTCAGAATCAGCTCTGCTTGCAGAATATTGTAGTATCCCCATGGCCTTATCGTCTTGTTTTGTGTATAAGTCTTTAACCCACTTTTCTGCAATCTTTTCGCTTGGAGCGGATTTGATAATCATCTCTATGTCTTCGATTTTGATTCTAGAAGGATCAATCCTGTGTTTAATAGTATCATATGATGCTGATAACATTATATCTTGGATGCACTTGGATTCAGGGTCTAAGAACGCTGAGTCTAAAAGCTCTTCCATTTCATCGCTGTTTGCCATCTCTTGCAAATATTTTCTATCAAGTGAAGCCAATTCTGGTTCTGCTCCGTTGGTATTAAAAAACAGCGCAGCTTCACGGATTGGCAAATCTTTATAAGTCGCATTTGGGGTCTGAACATCCAGTTTTTCGTCATTACGTTCTGTTATTTGTTTATACAATGCAGGATTTACAGAAGATGAAGTGGTCCCTCCAATTTTTTGAGTTCGCATTTTCAAAAACTCTATAAGATTATCGTTAAATCTATTTTCGAACAGCAATTGGATTGCTGTTTCAATGCTAAGTTCTCCTGAGGTTGCGATTTTTTGAATACCGTCTTTCATAAGTTCTGTCATGCGTGAATCATCATTTGATATATAGGCAGTATAACCATCTTTATCAGCTAGCATAAACACTTCTGCAGCAGTTTTGTGAGGCGCTTTATCCAGAAATCTTTCTAACGTTTCCGGATTATTGTCAAAATGAAAAATAGTGTTTCCGTAAGTGTCTTGAACTTGTGCCATGTTAATTAAATCTTCGTCTGAAAGCTTTTCCAACTCTTCACTGGAAGGAAGATATTCTACTCTTGATAAAGAAGCGAGTACAGAATCATCAATCTGCTTATCTGAACTGTCAGCATACAGTTTAGCTGCGGCAGCAGCAGGAACAGAGAACATAATTCCTGTTTTAGATAGAATATTAATTGATTGTAATGCTTCTGTTTTATTCATCAGCTGTTTTACAATATTTTTAGGAACTCTTGCCTGAAAAGCCGGGCTAGTTTTGGGTTGCGGTGTTGTGTTTGTAATTGGTGATACGCGCATATTCTTACTCCTTATATATTTTTACAGTTATACTAAACCACGTAAAAATAAAATTTGCTAGTCTAATTTTATAACCGCAACATCTTCCACATGATAAGTGTGCGGAAACATATCAAACGGCTGTATAAACTCGACTCTGGCGCCTTTTTCAACAAGGTATTTTAAATCACGTGCAAGGGTTGCAGGATTGCAGCTAACGTAAATAATCTTGCTCTTTGTTAGTTTTAGCGCGTAATCCAGGCTCTCCTGTGTGCATCCTTTGCGAGGCGGGTCAAGCACAGTTACGTCAAATTTTCTGCCTTTTGTATTAAGTTCTTTTTCAAAGAATTTGCCGGCGTCCATGTTATGGAGCTCGACATTTGTTATACCGTTTTCCTTGATAACTCTTGATGCCAAATCAACAGAAGCCTTGACTTCTTCCACGCTTACAACTTTCTTTGCGATGTCAGAAAGGCAGATACCAAAAGTGGTAATCCCTGCGTAAGCGTCCAGCACGAGCGGGGATTCAAAGCTGCTTCTTATGTACTCTTTTACATAGTTAAAAATATTGTTTGCGCTTTCCGGGTTAACCTGAAAGAAAGTCTGCGCTCCGACCTTGAATACCTTGTCGCACAATTTTTCTTCAATAAAGCCTTCGCCTTCAAGTATTTCAGTGGTTTCGCCCATGATTATATTGGTCTTTTTGGAGTTGAAATTAACTCCCACTCCAGAAACATTATCTAGTTCCGTGAAAATCCGATGGGCTAGTTTTTTGAGTTTGTCAAAAGCTCTTGTTGAATTTACGACAAGAATGACAAGGCTTTTTTTAGAGTAATTCGAGGTTCTGATTACCACATGTCTCAAATCACCGGCATGTTTTTTCTCGTTGTAGCCTGAAATTCCGCACTCCTGTGCGCTTTGGCGGATAAATTCAATAATCCTGTCGCAGTATTCCGGCTGAATCGGACAGTATTTGATGTTTACAAGCTCATGTGAGCCGGTTTTATAATACCCTGCTAGGATTCTTTTTGAGTCTCTTGTTTCTCCAACAGGATACTGGATTTTGTGTCTGTACTCTCTGTTTTTCGGGCTTGGAATAACGTCTCTTACTTCAACTTCGCCGCCGAAGATTGATTTCATGGTATCTTCTACGATTTGTTTTTTGAGTTTGAGCTGGGAATCGTAGTCAATAAATTGGAGCTGGCATGCCCCGCAAACCTTCTGCATGGGGCAAAACGGCTCGACTCTGTGAGGAGACGGTTTAACAATCTCGAGGACTTTTGCGTTAGCATAGCTTTTGTTTTTCTTCCCGAGTCTGATTTTTACAGTATCGCCCGGGCAAGCGCCCTCAACAAAAATCACGTAACCGTCAACTTTTGCAATCCCGTACCCGAGGTTGGAGAGTTTTTCCACCTCGACAGTCATTACTTCCGGAATATCTTTTTTGTTTACTGTTTGCATGGTTTAATCACTTGAATGTTACGTGTTTCCGAAAGTTCCTGACGCGCGTCTCTTATAATCTCTTTGTACTCCTGGGAAAGGCTAAGTCCGTTACAGAGTCTGTCAATGAATCCGTTATTGACCTTTACCGCTTTTTCCAGAGCTCCGACGCTTTCTAGCACATCTTTGATGTCAGCCAAGTCGTATCCGAATGACTGTTTTGACTGGTAGACCATCATTTCGCCTGTTTCAGCAACCAAAGGTTCGCCACCGAGTTCAAAGTGGAGTTTGAACACTGATTTCAAATCCTGAAGTTCTGCCTGCATTGTTGCAATGCTCTGCTGGATTCTGAGGTATCTGTCAAAAAGGTAGTCAACATTTTCCAGTTGTTTTTTCTGCCAGTCAAGGCGTTGCAGATAAAGCTTTTTGAGTTTCGGGTAAGCAAGCGCGAGTCCCATTGTGTCGGCCATTGCTCTGTGGTGGTTTTTGAGTTCGACATTGAATCTGGTTGTCAGAGCTTCCAGCCCGTGTGATTCCAAGTCTGGCGCGATTTCTTTGAACATAATCTGGGAGTCGATTCTCGGGTTTTCCAGTTTTTCGCCGTAAACACGTTTTTTTGCTTCGTTAAGGAAAGAGTAATCAAAGATTACGTTGTGTGCAACAATCGGGTAATCTCCGATAAACTCAAGGATTTTAGGAAGAGCCTCTTCTTCTGTTGGCGCGTCCTGCACCATCTCTTCTGTAATCCCGTGCACCGCCATGCTTGATTTTCTGATATGCTGGTGCGGGTTGATAAGTGTTTGAAATTCGTCTTTGATTTTTCCGTTTTCAAGTCTTACTGCCGCAAATTCAATTATTCGTTCTCTAGTGTAATCTAAACCTGTTGTCTCTGTATCTAAAACTATTTCTATTTCTTTTTTCCTAGGCATTTTTAATCCTTTTATCGCTTTACCATCTCCCTGACAATATACTATCATAAATTATTTTGTTTTCAAAACCGCAATTTTATACTTGCCTTTCTCCCTGAGTCGTTTTGTTAACCCCCGTGGAAGTATTTTTATAAGCGCCTGACGCGCATAGTACCTTAAAATCTGACCCAAATTCACGTATTCAAAATCATACTTATACTCATTATTAATCTTCCAGACGCTCTCCTGGTATTCTTCAAATTTCCTCTCGTCTTTAAAAACAACAGAAACAATATTCGGAGTCAGAATCACATCATCAATAAAAAACTGCTGTCTGTAAATCTCTGCATACGGAGCCTTTAGCCTTTGAAGCTCAATAGTTTCTTCTCCCTCCGGGCGGGTCAAAACATAATCCAAGCCGCCGTTCTGGCACAAAAACCTCACAGTAACCGGAGTATAGCTTGTAACATGTGTGAAATCTTCGTACCTGAATAGTCCGGATGTTGGAGAAAGCGCGTTCGGCACTCTGATTGCAATAAATCCATCCGGTTTCAAGTGTGAGTTCAGAAGCTTAAAAAGCTCTACCTGTTCATCTTTTGAGATATGTTCGACAACATCAAAGCAATAAATTGTGTCAAAAAGTTCGTTATTCTCCCTCAAAAACAGAACCGCGTCCTTTTTTTCTACATCCAGACCTTCTTTTTTTGAAGCCTTAACCATTGAATTATCAACGTCAACACCTTTAATGTTTTCAAATCCTGCTTGTTTTAGTGTAAGCATGAGTCTGCCCTTTCCGCAGCCGAGTTCAAGGATTTTGGCGTTTTTGTGGGCGGGATAGAGATTATGGAGTTTGAGAAAATTTTTCCACATTTCAATATCGCGATTTTTTGACTCTTCGCTTTCATCATGCCAGTTCTTGTATTGAAGTTCGTAATTAATGTTTTCCTGCATCAGCTCTCCTTATCTGATTCGAAAATTTGAGTGTTCGTACAAAAAGTACTTAATTTGTTTCTTTATTTCACGCTTAAAATTAACATAGCGCGCTCTGAGTTTTCTTAGCGGAATCCGGATTTTTTGATTAACAAAATAATTCAGCCCCATATATGAGTAAAGTGAGCGGTATTTGTCAGAGCAAACATCTTCGGAAATATAGATTTGTGACAAATGTTTTCTGTCTTCGTTTTGGGTTGTCTCAATAAAAACTTTTAGCAAATCCATCGCTGTTTCAGAAGAAATCGGCATTGGAAACTTTCCGAAAGTACTCTTGTAGTCACGCACAAAATCAAGTATGCCTTCCATAACCAGAGGGTAAATCTCCAGTTTTTTCTGTTCGTATTTATTTATTTTTTTGTAAACAGGCTTTTTGCTTACCAAATCCTCAAGCGGCGGCTCCGGCGCAGTTATAAGAAATTCAGACAGATTTACCACGGCTTTGTCATCAGCTGTCAAAAGTTTTTTGTAATAAGTCTGATACGCGAGCTGTTCTGAATCAGCAAAAGCGCAGCTAAAGAATCCCATCACAAGTCTTTCTTTTAAGAATCGTTTGAGAAACGAGAGTGATGTATAAGCCCCTGTTGTCATATCAACTGCTGCAATGCGCGAGCCTTTTATATCAAGGTTTTCAATGTAGTCCTGATACTCTTTTTTGTTGGTTTGGGCATAATCTTCAAGTTGTGCTCTATGTTTGCTAAAAACTCTCTTTGCTTCTTCGTAGTCCTCTGGAATCTGTCTCAAATTCGCAAGTTTCAGAATTGTTTGCAGATACTCGGGCGTGTCTTTGTAATCCAGAAAGCATTTGAGGTTCAATATCCTTGGAGCGTAAACATAGTTGTTTTCAACCTCTCCTGTTGATGATAAAATCTTAAACGCTTCTGATAAAACATACCCATCTCTTGAGATAAAGAGCAAAGAATCAAGTTTGTTAATCTTTATATGCTCTATTATCTTTTCTAAATACCCTGCAACAAAAGGACCTCCTAGCACGTAGCCAAGATTGTTCCAGTAGTTTTCTTTTCTTAAGCACCTCTTTGCAAAGAATGATTTCAGAACGCTTATTTCAAGTCCGTTGTTCGGATTTTTTATCCTGTCTAATCTCTTTGTCCAGATTTCAGCGGAGCTGTCTGTGATTTTAGGGCTCAACATTGCGCAGAATCCGCATTCTTTTGCGCGGTAATAGTCTGAAACAAGGTTATCACCGACATGAAGAATTTTCTCTGGCTCAATCTTCAAGTCTTCAAGAATGAGTTTATAAATATTCTTTGTGCCCTTGCATTTTTTGCAGGTTGAAGAAACATAAATACGCTTTATCTCCTGATATCCGTTAGCGTCCAGAACTTTTTTTAAAAAATCTTTTGAAAGGTACATGTCAGAAGTTGCAATCACGGTTTTTCCGGCGTTAATTGCCTCTTCGTACATTTTTTTTATTATCGGGTTGGCTTTAAGGGTCTGAAATTCTAGTTTAAGTTCATCATCTTTCAGGTTTTTGTATTCCGGAAGAATATTTGAATAGATATCATCAAATTCAATATCTTCCTCTTCGGCTTTTAGTTTAGTCCTTGCTTTTCTTTCAGCAAGAATCCTTTTTTTGCAGAAGTTTTCTTTTCCTGATAATTTTTCAAGGTGTTCAAACAGGTCTGTTGGTTGCTTATAAGGGCGTATAAGCAGAGTATCAAAGATATCAAAACTCACGATTTCGACATTTTCAAGTAGGTTATGAAATTTTTTTTCTAAGTTATACATTCTCCAAATGTATTATAGTATAAAAATCGCAACTGTGATACTATATAGTGGTAAAAAAGAGGAGTTATATAATGGTTCATGAAATTAATGTTGATAATTTTGACTTAGAAGTCTTAAATTCTGACAGAGTAACAGTGGTAGATTTTTTTGCAAACTGGTGCGGGCCATGCAGGAAGCTCGGGCCTATTCTTGAAGAAGTGGAAGCAGAGCTTAGTGAAAAAGTTAAGTTTGCCAAAATCGACACGGATGAGAATCTTGAAGCTGCGAAAAAATATCAGGTGAGCGGGCTTCCGACCTTGCTTGTGTTTAAGGATGGTGAGGTGATAGAGCGCATGGTTGGGCTGATGCCGAAGAGTTCGATTATTACGAATATTGAGAAGCATTTGTAAGTTTAAAAAAAAAGGCGCTGCAAGCGCCTTTTTTGCAATAAAAAAGACCTCTTTTGCAAGAAGTCTTTTTTATATGGGCCGCAGTGGACTCGAACCACCGACCTCACCCTTATCAGGGGTGCGCTCTAACCACCTGAGCTAGCAGCCCTCGTTATATTGCTGTCATACCGGCTAGTTACGGGTGAAAGATCTCTTATTTACCCCCGGCAAATTCTAATGTACCATGGACATTTTTTGAAATCAAGTATTTTTTTTAATTCTGATTTTGCAGCTTTCCCAGCTGTATTGCTTATGGATTTTTCAATGTTTTTAGAGTACACTTTTTGTGGAGACGATATTATGAGTATTTTATATCTTTATATTACAGTTTTTACAATTTATTACATTATCCTTGCAGCAACTAGCATTAAGCCTCAAAAAAAGGTTAGAGATAAGTACACTTCCAAGGACTCAAATATTTGTGTAGCCGTTTATGCTACAGGCGAAGTCAAAACACTGGTTAATCTTGTGAACCAGCTCAAAAACCAGACTTATCCAAAACACAGATACACGATTTATACTATTCTGGATAAGTGTGAAAATGTGCCGGAAGTCATGCTCCAGAGCGATTTGGACGTGAATGTGATTAATATCAATAACCTTGAGCCAATCGGTAAAAGTCAGGCGTATTCTATTCTTGCAGAAAAACTTAGCGAGGCGCACAACCTTGACGCCTATGTTTTTCTGGATGCGAAAAACTATGTAGATTCAGACTTTCTTGCAAATGTTAACTATTATCTGACAAAGTACCGCGTGTTCATGCCAATGGTTAATTATATTGGCGAATACAAAGAACTCAAGTTCTGGGAATGCGTTAAGGCAACGTACTCACGCTACTGCTCAAAATTTATATTCTCAACAAGAACCCGTCTTGGGTTGACAAACTTGATTAATACTGACGCGTTTGTGATAAGAAAAGAAATTCTTTCCAAAATTGCTTCTTTCGATTTTCAGGACAAAACTGCTGAAGTTAAGTACACAGTGAAACTAGCCAGAGAAAAGGTGTATACAGCATTTGTTGATGAACTTAAGGTTTATACTGATATCTCTAACTACGACTCAAGAATCCCGTCACTTTCAAAAAGATTGGACGTGTTCCGCGAAAACTTCGTGCATCCGGGAAATTTCATAAACCAGGAATACGTATATTCACTTATTGCGCCAAACTGGCTCGTTTGTATTCTATGCTACGGCTTGCTTCTAAGCCATGCCTATGTTTTTCCGTTCTGGGTCGGGTATGCAACAATTCTGATATCATTTATTGTTCTGGCTCTCGCTTTTTGTGTAAGCTTGTTCAATGCAAAGATTTATGCAAAAGAGTATTTTTATCTCTTTGCTTATCCGGTGTATTCTGTGGCGCATATTATAAAGAACTTCCCGCCAATAAGGTTTGTTGTTAATTTCTTGTTCAATAGAAAACGCCGCCACAATATAGAAAAAATGCTTACAAATGTTATTGTTACAGACGGCAAAAAAGATTTTCAGTGCCAGCTTGAACTTATCTCTGATGACGGCCTGGCAAGGGTTAAATTTATTAACAAGGGCAAAACCTACACAACAAAAAACAACCATCTGCGCATGGTTGATGCAATAAAAGAGCTTTCTGGAAAACTGAATGACTACGGTCTGTCATTGAAAGTTTGCCAGTGCTGCAAATACTTTCAACCGGTCGTAGACGGCTCTACTAACATGATTAAAGGCTGCTGTAATTGTAAATTTCAGGGACGCGTTGAGGGTGATATCATTCCAACCCTTGTTTGGAATACATGCCCGAGATTTGAAGAGCAAAATGTTGTAAACCTGTTTTAGTTTACATACGCATCATCAATCAGCTTTATCCTGAACTGACTTCCGGCCGGAATATTCACATGCCCGCCTTTTGAAAAGAAAGCGCTAATCGGCGAAGTCAAAGTGTTTAAACCAAAACAAAGCGTTCCATAAGCAAGCGGGAACGGTGAAAGTATCAGAGTTGAACCTTCGCCGCCGAGATTAACAGTTAGTGTCATCATTTTGTTAAACATGACTCTGCCCCAGTTTCCTTTTTTCCATACGGTTTTAAGGTATGTCCTGTTGCCTTTTATGTTGTTTAAGAAAACTTTTTTGGAATTGGCTTTTGTTACATAAGCATTAATGGGGTAAGTTTGTCCTTTGTAGAGCATGCTTCTTACCCTAATTACGACAAGCCCTCCGTTGCAGGTTATCTGCGGCTGGTGTGATTCAATAACCTCGCCGCTGAATGTTGTTCCGGCAGGGATTGAATACTTTTTTGTATTTACTGCGGTTTTTGTTGTGAATTTTACCGAGGCGCCTTTTGTCTGCCAGTCAGAAATCTTGGTCGAGTTTACGACATTGAAAGATGTGCCCTTGTGGATTTTTATGTTTCCGGCTTGAATTACCTGCGGAGCGGGCGTGTATTTTTCGTATTTGGGTTGGTTTGATTCTTTTTGTATGATGGCAGGAAGGCTCGGAAGCGTTTCTTCTGTGATTCCTACATCATTGATGAGCTTGGATGAGTTATAATTTTTTCTTATTTCATCATCCACAGTCATGTCCAAATCAAAAGCATGCGATTTTATGCAGGAAATACTTATTAATAATACTATTGTTAAGAACTTATTCAAGCTTCCACCTTTTCCTTATTGTGTTTACACCAATTGTAACAAATTTTTAACGAAGTAGCAAAAAATTTTTTTATTTGTTTTATGATAAATGTGTAGACAGTTAATTTAGATTGGAAACTATGATGATGAAGATTCATACAACGCAAAATCTAAACTCCTTAGGGAGAATGCAATCAACCAACAGCAATACTATCCCTAGTGAAGAGATTAGATTAAATTATTCGGAAATGATGCGAAAGCGCAATCTTTCTGCCCACTCGGACAGCTATGAGAGTAATGTGTCGTTTAAGGGTAAGAAAGAAATAGTTAAAAAAGTAATAATAGAATCAAAAAAAGCGGTGGATAAAGAGACAAAAACAGACAAGTTTCTTAAAAGCCGCTTTTTTGATAAGATTTTGGATATGATGGGGCATGAAGTTTTAGTTCAGGCTTGTATTTCAGCCGTTATTTGTATGTTATTAAGACCTGTTACAATCATGGCTATACCAACTAAGAAAAATAAGCAGGATAATATATATGCTTCTGCACACTCTATGTCATCAGGAGCCGTAGGTATTCTTAGCTCATTATTGATTACAACTCCTTTCTCTAAAGGTATTAAGTATGCACAAAAGAATTTGTTAAAAGATATGGAAGCTTCTATATTAAAACGCAAATATCCTAACTTGAATATTGATTCAATTTGGTTAGATGCAAAAAATGAAATTAGAAAACCTGTTGAAGAGTGGAAAGACTATCTTGGAAACGCCTTTTCGACAGAATTTAAAAATACTTTAAAAGTTGCTCGTCCAAAACATATTTCAAAAGTGTCAGAAGGTACTTTAAAAGAACTTGGAGCAGATGTAGATTTAAAAGCAATGCAAAATAAACCTATCAATGAGTGGGTTGATAGAAATGGTAAAAAGATTCATTTAGAACTTAAAGATATGTTTATTGCTGTAAAAGAAGATGGTATGGGTGGTTCTTTGAAAGGATATAAAGATACAAACTTCTTCTCATTAGAACATATTGATAAAGATTTCTTGAAAGAAGTTATGCCGGAATTGGATATCAATTCAATAGAAAAGAATGGAAAGAGACTACACACTGATTTCTGGAAGAAAACTGACGGAACTCCATACAATTTAGATATGGATATGATTCACATTTCTTCTTATAGAGAAACAGCAAATGCAACTCCTCTGTATACAGGTTTAAAACGTAATGAATCATCAGGTAAAAAAGAAGAAAAATATCTGTCATATCAATCAAATCACGGTTTGAAAGATGTTAATGGTGTTCCGGACAAATTGGGTACGCCAGTTGACCAAAAAATGCTTGATGCTGATAAGGCAAATGAAATCAGTAGTAAGTGGTTGGGATGGCTGCCTGACATTGCAACAAGAATACCAATAGCGGCAGGTACAATCCTAATAATTCCTTGGGTTCTAAAACATGTTTTCCATATAGAAAAAAGCAAAAAACCGGCTGAACCAGTAGCAACAGAAAAGGTGGTAGATTCAAAAGAGCTTGATTCACAACCTAGAAAGGCGGTGGCATAATGAATATCCAAGGGTTGAATAATTATAATTTACAATCTAATTATATAAATAATAGAAAATATTCACTAAAACAAGATGAAACAATAGGTATAATCAAACCGAATGAAATAAGTTTTAAAAGTAGTAAAGAAACAAAATTAGGGAAATGGTTAAGCAAGTTTTTTGGGGAGCATTATGGAAAACCAATGGCTGACAAGGAATGGATTCAGGACGCTTCTGAAAAAATGACAAAATTCCCCGGACGTATGACTGAGCACATGGCAACTCTTGGTTCAGTTTTAACCAGCAGTGTATATATGTGGAAAACTTTGACTAATAAAAATTTAGACAAGGACAATAGAAAAACTTTAGCAGTAAATCAGGGGTTATGCTGTATTATTCCTGCTATATGTGGGTACACTGTAGCTAATAAACTATCAAAATTTAATAAAAAATTAGAATACAGGTACTGTGGGTTAAAAGAACAACAGCTTGCCTTGGAGAAAAATTTATCTGCAGAAGAAGTAAAAATTTTAAAAGAATCTTTAGGAGGAAAGCTAAAGGGACTTGGAACTCTATTGGGCTTGTTGACATTTACTCTAATCTATAGGTATGTTACACCTGTAGTTGTAACTCCTGTTGCAAACTGGATTGGTAATAAATTGAATACAAAAACTAAGCAACCGAAAGAAATTGTTATGCAGCCGGATGATAATAAGCTAAAAACAGCTGCTTAATAGAATGCAAACCTAATGTGTACATATAAACAACCATTTTTATTTCAAAGTGGTTGTTTTTCTTGTTGACAACAATTTAATAGTATTTTATAATTAAACAAAAAAAGGAGTTTATATGAAAATTTACGCAGTTAATACATTTTCATCTCTTAGAAAATGTTCAAAAAGGACTAATCAAAATAATTCAGAGGCTAAGAGTGAGTCTAATAGTTTAACTTTTAGAGGTGGTACGGCTGATAAGATTGCGACAGCAGGAACTGCTACATTAGGCAGTATCGCTCTAGGTTTTATTGGTTTTTGCTTAGGTGGCCCAATTGGAGCAGTAATTGGTGGGGCGTTAGGCGCTGGTTCGGGGGCTGTAGCTCAAGAATGTGAAAATGACTCTATGAATGAGGGCGATAACAGCTCTTACTATGATCCAAGATATGATAGATAATATTTAAATGAAATATTTGAAAAAGGTGCGTCAAAGACGCACCTTTTAACTTATTTATTATATAATTATTCTATGGAATACGTTTTTTTAGAGAGTGTTGATTCGACTAATAAGTATGCAAAAGAAAATATCAAAAATTTGCCGGATAAAACCTTAGTCTATACACATAACCAAACTGCCGGAAGAGGTAGGCTGGAGCGCAAATGGAGCTTCTGCGGCGAGGATAATATTTATGCGAGCCTTGTTTTGAAACCCTCAAGCGATATGAAGGAAGTCTATTCCAATCTTACCCAGCTTTTGTGCCTGGTGCTCTCGCAAACTTTTGAGGATTACGGCGTTATTCCGAAGATTAAGTGGCCCAATGATATTCAAATAAACGGGAAAAAGATTTCGGGAATCCTCGCTGAAGGAGTTATTGAAGGATGGAAGCTCGAAGGGCTCGTTCTCGGATTCGGGATAAATTTGAACACAAAGATAGAAATTTTATCTAAAATTAATCAGCCTGCAACATCTTTGAACATTGAAATCGGGCAGGATGTGGATAAGGAAATTTTTCTGAAAAAAGTTTTAGAAAAGTTTTGTTTATTGTATGATAGTTTTATTGAGAATGGATTTTTATTAATAAGAGAAGATTACATAAGAAGAGCCGGATTTCTCAATAAAGAAGTGACTGTCAGGGTTTTTGATAAATCAATAACCGGAATAGCAAAGGATATTACAGACACAGGCGCTTTAAAATTAGTTGATAACGAAAACAAAGAACACGTACTTTTAATAGGAGATATTTTATGAATGAATTACTAGTTCAAGGCTTATCCGTAATGAGCATTGGGATGGGTACTGTACTTGCATTTTTGTGCATTACAATCTTTTCAATGGTCGTTATGTCAAAAGTCGTTGGAAAATTAAACCAGATTTTCCCGGAGGCTGTTCTGCAGCCTGCAGGTGGAAAAGCAAGAAAGGCTGCTTCTTCAAGCGATGAAGAAATTGCGGTTGCAATCTTGTCAGCAATGCTCGGGAACAAAAAATAATTAATTTTGATATAAAGAGAGGAAAAAACAATGGCAAAAAAACTAATTAAGGTTATGGATACATCATTCCGTGATGGCTTCCAGTCAATTTACGGGGCAAAAGTTCTTGTTGAAGACTTTATTCCTGCACTTCAAGCAGCTGTAGGTGCTGGTATTAAGCACTTTGAAACAGCCGGCGGTGCAAGATTCCAGGCTCCAATATTTTTCTGTAATGAAAATGCGTTTGAAACAATGGACAAAATCAGAGCAGCAGTAGGCCCTGATATTAAGTTGCAATCACTTGCGCGTGGCGTAAACGTTGTTGGGCTTAACTCACAACCGCGCGACGTTATTGACTTGCACGCAAAAATGTTTGCAAAACACGGAGTTAATGTTATCAGAAACTTCGATGCTTTGAACGACGTAAACAACCTGATTGATTCTGCAAACTCAATCAAAAAACACGGGCTTCAACACGAAGTAACAATCACAATGATGGAACTTCCGTACGGCTGTGAAGGCGCTCATGATGTTGCTTTCTACGAAAAAGTTTTGAGAAACATTCTTGATTCAGGACTTCCGTTCGATTCACTTGCGTTCAAAGATGCATCAGGTACTTCAAATCCAAGAAAAGTTTACGAAACAGTAAAAATGGCTCGTGAATTGTTGGGCGAAGATGCTCACATAAGATTCCACTCCCACGAAACAGCTGGCACAGGCCTTGCAGCTTACCTTGCTGCTCTTGATGGCGGTGCTGACGGTATTGACCTTGCTATGAAACCTGTTTCAGGCGGTACAGGTCAGCCTGATATCATTTCTATGTGGCACGCTCTTAAGGGAACTGACTATGATTTGGGCTTGAACATCGACAAGATTATGGAAACAGAAGAAATCTTCAAAGAATGCATGAAAGATTATCCGATTTCTCCAATTTCTCTTGCTGTTAACCCGATTCTTATTCAGGCTCCGCTTCCAGGCGGTGCAACAGCTACAACTGTTAACCAGCTTAAGGATATGGGCATGTTGGATAAATTCCCTGCACTTATCAAGAGCATGAAAGAATGCGTAGAAAGAGGCGGATTTGCAACTTCTGTAACTCCTGTTTCACAGTTCTATGCTCAACAGGCTTTCCTTAACGCAACTCAAGGCGACTGGAAAATGGCTAACCCGGGTTATGCAAAAATGCTTCTTGGCTACTTTGGCAAAACTCCGTGCGAACCGGATCCTGAGTTGGTAAAATGGGCAGAAGAAAAATTGAATATGGCTCCAACTACTGAAAAAGTTGTTGATATCAACGAAAAAGACCCTGAAAAAGGACTTAAGGCTGCAGAAGAAAGACTTAAAGCAGCAGGACTTCCTGTTACTGACGAAAACTTGTTCATCGCAGCTGCTTGTAAAGACGGTAACGTTGATAAAGGTATCGACTTCTTGCTCGGCAAAGGCACTATTTCCGTTAATAAGACATCTGGTGCTGCACCTGCTGCATCAACTGCGGTTGCTTCATCTAACGGTGAATACACAGTTAAGGTTAACGGCAAAAACTACGCTGTTAAATTAGACGGCGACAACAAAGCAACTGTTAACGGCAAAGCTTACGATATCGCTGTTAAAGCTGGTATAGAATCTAAGGGCGCTTCTGCTTCATCAGGCGAAGGCGAAGAAGTTAAAGCAGGGCTTCCTGGTAACGTTCTCCGTGTGGAAGTAGCAGAAGGCGACGAAGTAGCAGAAGGCGATGTATTGCTGGTTGTTGAAGCTATGAAAATGGAAACAGAAGTTAAATCTCCAAAAGCAGGTACTGTATCACAAATCCTTGTTTCTCAAGGTGACAAAGTTGTTACAGGTCAGGCAATGGTAGTGATTGGTTAATAAAGGGGGAATTAAATTATGAATATTCAAGAAGGTTTAATGAACCTATGGAATTCAACAGGGATAGTGAACTTTGTTCTACCTGCTGACCCAAATATAACAAATAACGCAGAACAATTCCTACACATGCATGGACAGTGGATGATGGTTTTAATCTGCTTGTTCCTCCTGTGGCTGGGGATTAAGAAACAATTTGAACCGTTGCTTCTTGTTCCGATTGCGTTTGGCGGATTGTTGTCAAATATTCCAGTGTGCGATATTGCAGGCCCACACGGATTTTTGGGAATCATCTACGAAGCAGGTATTCACCAAGGCTTGTTCCCGCTCATTATCTTTATGGGCGTTGGTGCAATGACTGACTTCGGTCCGTTGATTGCTAACCCTAAGACTGCTCTTTTGGGCGGTGCTGCACAGTTCGGTATCTTCGGTGCATTGCTGATGGCATTATGCATATTCGGATTCACAATGCCGCAATCAGGCGCTATCGGTATCATTGGTGGTGCTGACGGCCCTACTTCAATCTTTGTTACATCAAAACTTGCTCCTGAACTATTAGGTGCAATCGCAGTCGCTGCTTATTCATACATGGCTCTGGTTCCTGTAATCCAACCGCCTATTATGAAGGCTCTGACAACTAAAAAACAAAGAGAAATCCAGATGGTGCAGCTAAGAGAAGTATCAAAAAGAGAAAAAATTGTTTTCCCTCTTGTTGTGTTGCTTCTTTGCGCAATCTTCCTTCCGGATGCGTGCCCGCTTTTAGGTGCATTGACATTTGGCAACCTTTGTAAGGAATGCGGTGTTGTTGACAGACTTTCTGACACTATGCAAAACGCTCTAATTAATATTGTAACAATATTCTTGGGCTTGTCAGTCGGTTCAAAACTGTCAGCAGACCAGTTCTTGACAATCCAAACACTGTTCATCCTTGTTCTTGGTATTATTGCATTTTCTCTTGCAACAGCAGCAGGTGTAATAATGGCACACATCATGAACATGTTCTCTAAAACAAAAATCAACCCGCTTATTGGTGCGGCTGGTGTTTCAGCTGTTCCTATGGCAGCACGTGTAGCTAACAAAGTCGGCTTAGAGGCTAACCCTCAAAACTTCTTGTTGATGCACGCAATGGGACCTAATGTTGCAGGTGTTATCGGCTCAGCTGTAGCAGCTGGCGTATTGCTTGCTCTTTGCGGCTAAGGTTTCGGGATAAATATTATGAAAACACCGTTAGAAAACTAACGGTGTTTTTTTATGCGCGTAAAAAAATTTATTTCTTTTTTCTTGAAAAGAAGAATATCGCCTCTGCAGCTTCTTCTCCATACCTTGCAACAATGTCCTTGTAGCTTTCGGATTGTCTGATTTCGTTTTGCTGCTTGGATTTGTTCTTTTCTTTGTTTACAAAAACGATTGGCTGGCGCTCCTTTGTTGCCGCAGCTGTCGGCTCTTCGTGGGACTTAATTTCATCTTTTTTGTATGTGGCAAAATTCTTTTTAGGTTTTACTGATGATTTTGCCTTTTTCTGCTTCCCAAACTGCTTGAACTCTCTTTCATCAAGATTGGATTTTATAAAATCGTCAAGCTCATCCTTTTTGATGTTTTCACCTTCAAACTGCTGAAAAATTTTGTAGCCGATTGTTTTGAGTTTTTTTATAAAATTGGCGTCTTCAGAATTTGGGATTGAAACTCGGGCGTTTCCAACTTTGCTTGTTCCAATGAGCCCTTCCGGATAGGCTTCTATAAGCGCCCTAAGCTTTGCCTTCTTTGCATTGTTGATTCCCGCTTGGGTAATCGGGATTCTGAATGTTGATTTAAAACTGATTTCTGTCATTTTGTCATCCTTTCATAATCAGTTAAAAACCCGTAAAAATATTTTTTGCTAGAGAAATGGCGCTTGATGAAATCAAGCGCCATTTTTTTTGACTTAAAACATCTTAACCAGATTCCGAACCTCTTTCAACACCTTCTGTGCCTCGACCCTTGCTTTTTCAGAACCCTCGCGCAGAATCTTTTCAACAACTTCCGGATGCGCTTCGTAATACTTGCGCCTATCCCGAATCTCTGCAAATTTTTCGTTAATCTTTGCACCAAGCTGACGCTTGCAATCCGCACAACCGCGTAATCCTTTTTCGCATTCGCACCTTACTGTCTCAACCTCTGCTTTAGTGCCAAAAATTTTCCAGTATTTGTACGCAACTTCACACTCATCAGGATGACCCGGGTCGTCTTTTCTCATGCGGCTTCTGTCAGTGATTGCAGACATTATTTTCTTTGCTGTCACTTCTGCCGTGTCAGCAATCTTTATGTCGTTGTTAAAAGATTTTCCCATCTTGTTGCCGTCAAGCCCGCAAATCAATGAACAGTTGTTCAAAAGCGGCTGGGTTTCCTTGAAGAAATCAGTGTTATAAATGTTGTTGAACCTTCTTGCAATGTCTCTTGTTAACTCAACATGCGCAACCTGGTCAATACCTACAGGCACAAAATCAGCGTTGAAAGTAAGAATATCAGCAGTCATTAAAACCGGATAGCCCATCAACCCGTAATTTATTTGAGAGGCAATACCTTCTTTTGTTTTGAGAATCTTTGCCATGTCCTTCAGGGTCGGGTCACGCTCAACCCAGTTTTGCGGAGTAATCATGCTTAAATATATGTGCAATTCTGCTGTCTCCGGAATAAGTGATTGAACATAAATAGTGGCTTTTTCAGGATCAACCCCGCTTGCAAGCCAATCGGAAGCAACATCAATTACATCCTGTCTTAAGTTTTCTGTCTTATCGTATTTTGTAGTGAGCGCATGCCAGTCAGCAATAAAAAAATAGCATTTGTACTCACTCTGGAGCTTAACCATGTTTTCTATAACCCCCAGATAGTGCCCCAAATGAAGCTTTCCGGTGGGACGCATCCCCGTAAATACTATGTTATCCTGCATTATGCAAATCTCCTTTCGCTACTTCTTTATTTTGATAACTTTAATCTCTCCGGCTGTTAAGTCAGTGTAAATACTGTTTCTGCCTGCTTTAACTGTACCATGCCCGTTGATAAATTCAAACCGTGTTTTTTTGTTGATACCCGGTACATTCAATGTGACCTTGTTTTGTGGATTTTTAAAATCCAGATTTCCGATAATAATTATGGCATCTTTGTTTAGACATCTTGTATACCCGAACACCTTTTCGTTGTCTGATTTTAACGCAACAAAACTTCCGCTGGAAATCAAATCCTCGTTGTTTTTCCTGAACTCGTAAGCCCGCTTGAAATTCTCTAAAACATTCTCGTTTTTCCCGCCCGGCTTTCTTGAAAAGTTGAAAATGTCTAACTTTCCTCTGTGAACAAAATAAAAATCATCATCTGTCTCTGTTTGAACGGCCTTTGTGTTTGCCCAGGGATATAAATAATCATCACCGCTAAAGAATCCGTCAATGCAATAAGGATTGAACGGCAATGTTGCATTTAGCCACGAAATCATGTTCGAAAAATTCTCACCATGCAAAATTATCGGACTTACTTCGTCATGGGTCGTGAAACTTAAAATAACACTCTTTGGCTCCTTGTATGAAGCAAGAAGCTTCTGGTTAAACTTAACATGCTCCATAAACTTTTCAGCATTCCAGTCCTTCAAATCAAAGAAACTTCCGTAATATCCGTCAAATCCCGCTTCCAATAACTTGTCATAAGGCGTAAACTCTGCATACCTGCTGGGTGGCTCACGCCACGAATCTGATGCCTCTGCAAGGTACATAAATTCAGGGTCTTTTTCTCTTGAATACTTTATAATCTCAACCCAAAATTCCGACGGCTTGATTGTTGCTACATCGGCACGTATTCCATCTGCTCCGATATTAAGAACCATGTCAACAAATTTTTTGTGCGCGTCAAGCACATCCTGATTGAGCTTTTGATTGTTGCCTGTGTTCAATAACCTTACATCAGTCCAATCCGTAGGAACAATAGAACACTGCTTGCTGTCTTTGATAAATAATTCCGGATGGGTGAGAAATAAATCGTACGCCCCGCAACTCGGCAGGTCAATGATTACACGGATTCCACGCTTGTGACACTCGTCAACAAATTTTTTAGCTTGCTCCATTGGCGATAAGTCAGAATTTTTATCCACAAGCTGCGGATTTATGCTCCAAAAATCAGAAATCGCATAAACAGAACCGGCTGTGCCTAAGGCCTTTAACCTTCCTGTCGGAGTTATTGGAAGCACATGAAGAGTATTAATATTTAAATCTTTAATCTCATCAAGCCTCTCAATAGCGTTTAAAAAATTCCCGCTGACTTCTCCATTATCAATAATTCCGTTCCCGTCAGTGTCTTTAGCATTGAAGGTTCTGAGATTGATTCCGCAAATTCTGGCTTTGTTATTTACAAAAAGCGTTCTTAAATCATTATTTTCTCCTGCAAACGAAATGTTTGAAAGTGTTAATAACAACGCTAATGTTATTGAAAAATTTTTCTTCATGCTATCTCTCTATTCTTTTATCTGAAAAATACACTTAACACAGTGTGCTTTTGGCTGCAACACAAGATTGTCCTCCAAATCATGCATGCGCGCAATCCTTGTAATCAAAGGCTCTCCGCACATAGGACATCTCAAATCCGTCTCACGGTTCAATATCCTTCGTTTCAAATCGTCAATGGTGTCTTCTGACACAACCTCAAACTTAAACTCTCTTTCATGCTTTTTTAACTCCTGCGGCGAACATTTCAGCACTCTTGCAAGCTGCTGCCTTTGAGTAACAGAAAGAAATAACTCTTTTCCGGATTCAATATCCTCAATAATCTCTAATTTGATATTAGTTTTTTTTGCGAGCCCGATGGTTGATAAACCAATGTTTTCGCGTGTTTTAATAATAAATTCTGCTAAACTTTCCATAGGATTTATTATAACATGTAAAAAAATGTAAAACATGTACTTGATTTTAAAATTTTTCTATTTTATAATGGTGGAACGCGCTGTTCTAAAGTGCGTAAAGAAAATGATTTACACAGGTGCCAACAGTATTTGCTTACCCTGCAAACGGACACCACCGGTAAAGCCGAAATATAAACATAGCACATTAATAAACTTAAATAGTTGGAACATTGAAAATCTTAAATTGTAATTGTAACGAAATGTAAATAGCAAAAAAGAAATTAGTTGACAATGAAAATTGATGATTTAAGATAGAAGATGTCGGTGAGGAAACCGCCGGTGTAGATGGAGTGCAAGACACAGCTTGAGGAAGTATGAAAGTAATCAAGTCATCAACACAAATCAAAACCCGATTAAACTTTAATAAATAGCAATCAAAAAAGTTTAAAAGCGTTATTAATCTCGCAAGAGAAAAATTGATAATCGCACCTTGACAACAGAATAGCAAAGACGAAATTGTTTTAAACGAAACTTGTTGATTTCAAAAAGCAATGATGGACAACGAAACGCGAAGCGTGAGCTTAGCGAGTAATGAGCGAGAAATGCCTCGAGAGAGGTATTAATCATAACTTTCTGACAATGGAGAGTTTGATCCTGGCTCAGGACGAACGCTGGCGGCGTGCTTCATACATGCAAGTCGAACGAGAATCTCTAGCTTGCTAGAGAGGAAAGTGGCGGACGGGTGAGTAATATGTAGGAAATCTGCCCTAGAGTGGGGGACAACAGTTGGAAACGACTGCTAATACCCCATATGAGCGTACCTGTAATGGTATTCTTGAAAACTCCGGTGCTCTGGGATGAGCCTGCATCTGATTAGCTAGTTGGGGGTGTAATGGACCACCAAGGCGACGATCAGTAGCTGGTTTGAGAGGATGATCAGCCACAATGGGACTGAGACACGGCCCATACTCCTACGGGAGGCAGCAGTAGGGAATTTTGCGCAATGGGGGAAACCCTGACGCAGCA
>CATLDC010000018.1 GCA_949902595.1 uncultured Candidatus Melainabacteria bacterium
TTTTCATGTGTTTCTCTCTTTCTCAATGTAACTCAATACCTATTGTGTTACATGGGGGTAAATGGAGAGGGGCTCCGCCCCGTTGGGATAAGGACTACAGGCTTGGCGCTTTTTGGCTAGTTTTTGGCCTACAAGGGGAAATTTTGCAAAAATGGCAAAATTGAAATAGTTGATATACTTGCTTTTCAACCAGCAAACTGGTATAATGTAACACAATAGGTATTGTGTTACATTGATGGTAACAAAATTCACCTTTACATTACTTCATAAACTAACAAATTTTTGCACGAAAAAGCGTTTATTATATATAATAGTACTAAAGTGTGAAGGTGGTTTATATGGTTCAAGCTGTTAGTGGTGTAAACAGAACTGTAGCCGGACGCGGAGCCCAAAACGGCAGCGGATTCGGAAATATTCAGCGCGTCGGTGCAATGCAAAACGGCAGGACTGTTTATCGGGTGATTGATTCAAACGGAGAAGAAGCCGGTAAACTTAGCGTCCCGAATCGCGATACAGCGCAGTTTGAAAAGAGCTATGTTGATTTGATGGACGCAGCTCCGAAGCTTCAAAAATACGTGGCAGAGCATTCTTCTGAAAAAGATATCAAAAACAGAAGAACACTTTCCAGGGTAATTGTCGGGGCTTGCGGGCTTGTGGGCGCGGCTGTTCCTATATATTTAACAAGAAAATCCTCAACCCTAAAACAAATCCTGTGTACGGTAACAGGTATTGTAGCCGGCCTTTCTGCAGGGTTTGCTACTTCAATGTATGCTACAACACCGCCGGGAGCTATCAAGTTTGCGAAAGCTACCAGAAACATCAGCAGAATGGATATCCAGCCTGTAATAGAAAACTAGCCCTCGTCTCTTAGCAATAGAATCGCAGCATTAAGCTCCTCCATAAGATACTGAAGCTGCTGGTTTATGTTTTCAGGGTTATAAATCGAACCGCTTGCCGTGTATGCAAGATAACGCTGATAAGTAACAGCTTCACGCCTTAAGGTGGAAATTGATTTGACATAACGGTTTACCTCAAGAAGCTTGCGAAACGACTCGTAATAACTTTCGGGCTTGCCATCGTATTTTTCTGCAAGGTGGTCAATATTAATTGTGAGCAGGTTTGCCTTTGTTACAAAAAGCTGAACATTCTCGTTATCCTCAATGCAGTCAACGAGCTTTTCAAGCATCGGAAGGATTTCGTTGGCGTCGTTTACGTACTTTGAAGTCTTGTCTTTTTTCTGAATGATATCGATAAATGCAGGATTGTTCCGAGGCACAGGCTTAAGCTCTGACGGGTCGTTAAAACCTTCCTGCGCATCAAAAATCGGGGTTGAGACTTTTGTCTTTGTTTTTTCTATCTTGTCGTTCAGGTTTGGAAGAGTTCCGGCGTAGCCTTTTCCTTGAAGCTCCTTTTCAAGCGCCTTGTCTTTTCTGTGCCAGAAGGCTGCCTGAGATGGAAGCGCAAAACTCATTATTATTAAACAGACAATAATTTTTTTCATATTTATATTATAACGATTTACGGGTAAAAATCAAAAATTTGCCTGACTGTAGGATATTAATTTCTAATAAACTTTTATACTCTTTTAGAGGAAGGAGCTAAATTATGTGCGAAATAGAAGATATTAGAGCGAGACAAATTCTGGATTCACGCGGAAATCCCACAGTCGAGGTAGACGTAAAACTTATTGACGGGTCTGTTGGTAGGGCGTCCGTGCCATCCGGTGCTTCAACAGGGATTTATGAAGCCAGAGAGCTAAGAGACAAAGTCAATACCGAATACAACGGTAAAGGTGTGTTGAAGGCGGTTGAGAATGTAAATTCCGTAATCACCCCGAATTTGCTCGGGGAAGACGCTTCTGACCAGCAGCTTATTGACACCCTGATGATGGAAATGGACGGAAGCTTTAACAAATCAACCCTCGGGGCGAACGCGATTCTGGGCGTTTCACTTGCCTGCGCAAGGGCAAGCGCAGAATCTCACGGGCTGCCGCTTTACCGGTATCTTGGCGGCCTGAGCGGACGGGTTTTACCGACTCCGATGATGAATATCTTGAACGGAGGGGCGCATGCTAATAATAATATTGATTTTCAGGAGTTCATGATTTCACCTGTCGGAGCTCCGACATTTAGCGAAGCCCTGCGTGCCGGCTCAGAAATATTCCATACCCTGAAAACTATTCTTAACGAAAAAGGACTCTCTACCACTGTTGGAGACGAAGGCGGATTTGCGCCAAACCTGTCTTCCACACGAGAGGCCATCGAGGTTATAATCTCTGCCATCGAAAAATCAGGCTATAGCACAAATAATGTGAAAATCTGCCTTGATGTTGCAGCTTCCGAACTGTACGAAGAGGGCGAATGCTCAAACGGGGTGTGCTCTTTGAGCAAGTACTATCTAAAAGGCGAGAACAAAAAACTAACCTCCGAAGAAATGATTGACTACCTTGCAGAACTCGTGCAGGATTACCCGATTATATCAATAGAAGACGGACTTGCGCAGGACGATTGGCTCGGCTGGCAGAACCTTACCGAAAAACTGGGTGATAAGTGCCAGCTTGTGGGGGATGACTTGTTTGTAACAAATACCAAGCGCCTTCTTGAAGGTATTGAGAAAAAAGCTGCAAACTCCATTCTCATCAAGCCTAACCAGATAGGAACGCTAACCGAAACAATGGATGCAATACTTATGGCGCATGAAAACGGATACTCCGCTGTTGTTTCGCACCGCTCGGGAGAAACAGAAGACAGCTTTATTGCTGATTTGGCTGTTGCAACAAATTGCGGACTCATAAAGACCGGCTCGCTTTCGCGGACGGACAGGCTTGCAAAATACAATCAGCTGCTGCGTATAGAAGACGAGCTTGCTGCAAACGGCAAGTATCTCGGGTTAAAGGCGTATAATATTCGCTAAAT
This sequence comes from uncultured Candidatus Melainabacteria bacterium, assembly GCA_949902595.1. GTDB lineage: Bacteria > Cyanobacteriota > Vampirovibrionia > Gastranaerophilales > Gastranaerophilaceae > CAG-196. Next base: position 2,916 of record CATLDC010000018.1, read on the forward strand.
ATTTTTAATAATGTAACGCAGCGCGTGTTGCGTTACATTATTTATTAATTTGATAAAACCCGGCTTTTTTCATATAATTTAGGTATGAGAAGATTTTTGATAATAGCTTTATTGATATGTGGTACGAGCTGCTTTGCTGAAAACGATTTATCTAAGCAGGCAACAGCGTTTTACAGCGATAACAACTTTAATAAAACAATGGATTTGCTGCTTCAAATCGGAGAAGACGAAAGAAGCGCGCAGGACTGGCTGCTTCTTGGCAATGTTCTTGACGACAAGGGTGAGCGTGACAACGCTGTTTTTATGTACCAGAAGGCTGTTTCAAAAGATTCTAAGTACTACAAAGCGTATTACAACCTTGCAAACTGCTATGCAGACAACGGCCAGTACAACATGGCTGTTTCAAACTACAAAAAAGCAGCTTCTCTGAACAAAGAAAACCCTTATGTTTACTACAATCTGGCATGCACGTATATCAAACTGGGCGAGCTTAGCAAGGCAAAGACAAACCTGAACAAAGCAATCATGCTTAAATCTGATGTTGCAGAATTTCATTACAACCTTGCGTATGTCTACAAACAGCTGAACAAACCAAAGCTTGCACAGACTTATCTTGATAATTTCAACAAACTCAACGGGTAATATTAGAGAACTCTTCTGCGAGCCATTCAACCAGCGGTTTGTCATCGCCAAAGAATATGTTGAAAGCTTTTTCCATCTTGGCGCTTCGCATGAATCTTCTGTCGACGTTATAAGCGCAAGGCTCTGTTCCGTCAGGAGCGCAGCTGGCGATACAGCGTTTTTCTTTGTCGTACACATTTGCGTAGTTCAAATCCAAATCCACGCAAAATGGCATTCGTTTTTTGCCCTTGTCGTCGTAAGAAATTAGCCCGAATGTTCGACAGATTATTCCTCTTGCCGGATACACGCTGCATTTGTTGTCAACCAGAAACGGGCATTCGTACATTTTTTCTCTGGAGTTTTTTAGAAGCCCGGCAATATTTTCATTAATTCTGTCTTTGATTCTGTCGTCAAGCTCGTTATAGTAGAACATTATATTAATGTATTCAAGCTCGGAAATCGGGTATTCGCCTTCCTTGCAGCAATAAGCGCAGCCTTCTTTGCACTTGATGAAAGCCTGCTGGGATTCAAACATTTTTGAGAGTTCGTTGTCAATAAAGCTTAAGTATTCTCTATACCGTGTTATCATTGTTTTCAGCCAGTTTGTTTCTTCTTGCGTTGATTTTATCCTTGCGCTCAAGCTTCAGGAAAACCTGTGAGTTGATTTCTCCGCCGATTAAAATCAGTATAGAAGTATAATACAGCCAAACCATCAATACTGCAAATCCGCCGATTGTACCATATACAAAGTTGTAGGTGTGCAGGTTGTTAATGTAAATCGAGAACCCCCATGAGCCAAGCAGCCATGATATGCAGAAAAACAGTGTCCCGGGAAGCGCGCTTCTGCGTCTTAAACGCTCTTTTCCGCCTAAATCCGGCAGAATGTAATAATGCAAATACGCCATTATGAACAGGGCAATAAACGCAATCGGCCAACGGGTTAGGAGCATAAGGTTTCCGAGATGGTCGGTTAACCCGAAATACGTTACCAAGAATTTGATAATAACTTTACCAAAGATAATCAGGTTGATGCTCAAAAACAGCACAAGCGCGTTTACAAACACCATTACTAAAGAAAGCAGCCTTGTGTATAGAAAAGAGCGCGTCTCTTCTACTTTGTACGCACGGTTCAGCCCTTTGAGCACGATTGCGAGCGCATTTGTGGACAGAATTACTGTAATGCAGAACCCGAGGGTTGCAATAAGCCCGCCTTTGGTGAAGAACCAGACCTCGTTCAGAACTGTTTGGATAAGTTCAATAACGTCGTTTGGCATTACCTGCTGCATGAATAAAAACAACGGGTTCATAAACGAGTGCTTGCCCAGCCAGCCAAAGAGCGCTGTCAGGAAGAGCATGAACGGAAAAATACCGATAACCAGCATGAACCCCATTTCGGATGCCATGCCGAAAAAGTCGTTGTCTATAATTGATTTTATAATACTTCTAAGTGTCTTAAATTTATATTTCACAGCTTAATCTCGTTCAATAATTTTTTGACAGAATCCTCTATTCCGGCCTTTATTGTGCATCCGGCTGCAAAAGTGTGGCCTCCGCCGCCGAATTTTGCGCAGACTTCTGCAACATCAACTTTTTTGCTCCTCATGGAGACTTTTGTTAACTTTGTGTCAACCTCTTTTACAACAAAAGATACTTCTGTTGAGTCGATTGCCCGAAGCGTTTCAGCGATACCGTCAGTGTAATCATCTCCTGCGGAGAATTTTTCTAAATCTTTTTTGTACACAGTTGTGTAAGCAATTTTGTTGTCTTCTAAAAATACAGCTTTGTTTACGCAATAGTTCTGAAACATGACGAAGTTTTTTGTCTTGGTCTCGTAACACTGCTTGTAAATATAATTAGGATTCGCTCCTGCTTCAACCAGATTTGCAGCTGCGCGGAAAACATTGGCAGAAGTGTTTTCAAACCTGAAATTTCCTGTGTCAGTCATAATTGCGGTGTAAAGACAGATTGCAGCGTCTTTTGTTAATTCCCAGCCGTTTGCCTGAAAATAGTTATACAAAACTTCCCCGCAGGAACTTGCTTCCGGCTCAATCAGCTGAAAATCGCCAAAACCAGGGTTTGTTTTGTGGTGGTCGATGTTTATAGTGCATTTGGCTTTGTCAAAAAATATTTTTGAATCCATTACCCTGTCAATCGCCGCCACATCAAGGGTTATAACTAAATCGTAGACAAGAGATTTGTCATAATATCTTTGTGCTAGATTGATATTTGGCAGGAATTTGTAGTTTAGCGGAACATTTGATACCACATTCATGTCGGCTTTTTTCTTAAATCGCTTGTAAATCATGCTGTAGAGCGCACACATGGAACCGAGCGTGTCGCCATCAGGGTTCATGTGTGATAAAAGCAGTATCTTTCCGGAAGATTTTATGATATCATCTAAGTTACAATTCATATAAAGATAATAGCATAAAGATAGGGATTTGATGAAAAAAGTTCTTTATACAGATTTTGAAGGAGTTGATACCGTCATAAGTTCTATGATGGATAATCCGCAGCTCAAGAAAGCTATTACAAGAACAAATCTGTATAATTTTTGGGACAAAATTATTCCTGCCAAGTTCAAGAATCGCTCAAAACCGTTTTCAATGATGTATGGCGGGGTGATGGTGATTGCGTGCGAAAACCATATTGTAGCGCAAGAGCTTTCACTCTACAAAGTTATTTTGCTCAAGAAATTTGAGCCATACTTAAAGAGCCTGAAAATGCGCGTTACGGATTTGAAATTCGACCCTAAAAAATGGGTTGTTGACTAGAAAAACTTGTTTAGTTGTTGCGAAATACTTTTTACATCAGGCTGTTTTTTACAAAGTTTTAATATTGCAGCTGCTAGCTCCAAGCTTTCAGGATTGCGCTCTAATTCTTCTCCGTTTTTCAAAACCAACTCAAGACAATCTGCTGCACCAAAATCTTTGTGCGCTAAAATCGCGTCAAAAGCATTAGGATAAGACGCAATAGTTTTTGCGTTTTGCATCAAAAGTGCACAATCTTTGACGTTGAATCTCGACTTGTTGTTGCTGTCTTTTTCGTTCAAAATCTTCTTAAAAATTTCCGGATTCTCTTCAATATCTTTAGCCGCATCATGAAACAGAGCTAAACTTTCATCTGCGTTAAACCTCGGTGTGTTATCTTCTTTTTTTGCATTTGTTATTCTGTGAAAAGCTTTGGAGAAGAGGTTTATCTCATCTGCACTCTGTAAAATATCAAGCTTTTCTTTTGGAGAAAATCTTGATAAACCGTTCAGTTTCAGATTCTTGTTCCTTAATTCAAACTCGTTTTTGTAATACTCATCAATAACCGAAGACGGATCAACCCCATCTCTTCTTGATTCAGCGTATAAGCCGGATGCAGCTACACTGGCTGCCGCAACAGCCATCGCATTTTTAACGAACTTATGTCCTCTAAAAGAATTTGTTACTGAAATTTTGTCAACGTTCATAATACACCCACTTTCATTAAATCTTATAATCTATTAAACCACTGTGAAAGTTAAATTTTGAGGGCGCGTTAACAAAAATTTACATATTGCCTGACCGGGCTATTTTGAGTAATAACGCGCATGTTTGTGTTATTATATTCTTAATTGGAGAGGATTATTATGATAAATTTTTTATTAAAACTTTTAGGCGACCCGAATGAGAAGAAAGTCAAAAAAATCTTGGGTATTGTTGACCATATAAACGCGCTTGAACCGGAATTTGAAAAACTCAGCGACGAAGAGCTTAGGGCAAAAACCGACGAGTTTAAAGAAATTCTTGCAAAACGCCCGACCTCTGATAACGAGAAGGCTGATAGGATTTTGGAAAAAGAAGCGCTTGATAAGATTTTGCCGGAAGCTTTTGCAACAGTTCGTGAAGCCGGTAAAAGAGTGCTTAATATGCGCCACTTTGATGTCCAGATGATAGGTGCCTATTTTCTCCATAACGGACATATTTCCGAGATGAGAACGGGTGAGGGTAAGACTCTTGTTGCGACTCTTGCTGCGTATCTCAATGCGCTTACGGGAAAAGGTGTCCATGTTGTTACGGTCAACGATTATCTTGCAAAACGTGACAGCGAGTGGATGGGTAAGATTTATAAATTCTTAGGCTTGAGTGTTGGTGTAATCCTTTCCAACCAGCATGATGCGGAAGAATTTAACCGAAAACGCGCTGCTTACAGGTGTGATATTACTTACGGTACAAATAACGAGTTTGGGTTTGATTATCTTCGTGATAATATGGCAGCTTCAAAGGATATGCTTGTACAGAGACCTTTTAATTATGCGATTATCGATGAAGTTGACAGTATTCTTATTGACGAAGCAAGAACCCCGCTTATCATTAGCGGTCGCGTTGAAAAGTCGGCAGACACTTATACCTTGATGGCAAAAGTAGCACCGCAGCTTGAAAAAAATGTTGATTATGAAGTCGACGAGAAGAACAAAAACGTTATCTTTACAGAAGAAGGTATTGACCGCGCGCAGGAAATCATCGGCTGCAAGGACCTGTTTGACATAAACAACCAATACGCACATGATTTGCTTAACGCACTTAAGGCTAAAGAGCTGTTCATAAAAGATACGGATTATGTTGTAAAAGACGGCGAAATAATGATTGTTGACGAGTTTACCGGCCGTTTGATGCCGGGAAGACGCTGGTCTGACGGGCTTCATCAGGCGATTGAAGCAAAAGAAGGGGTTGAGATTCAGGATGAGACCCAGACTCTTGCAAGTATTACGTTCCAGAATCTGTTCAGACTCTATCCTAAGCTTTCAGGTATGACAGGTACTGCAATGACCGAGGAAGCTGAATTTGGCAAGATTTATAACCTTGAAGTAACGGTTATTCCGACAAACAAACCTGATGTTAGAATCAACTACCCTGATGTTATTTATAAGACTGAAAAAGCAAAATACAACGCTGTTGTTGATGATATCATCGCTCAAAACAAACAGGGACGCCCTGTTCTGGTCGGTACAGTAAGTATTGAGAAATCAGAATACATATCATCGCTTCTGAAAAAACGCGGGGTTGAACACAATGTTCTGAACGCAAAACAACACGAGCGCGAAGCTTATATCATCGCGCAGGCAGGCCGTGTGGGTGCTGTGACAATCGCAACAAACATGGCTGGCCGCGGTACTGATATTCTTTTAGGTGGTAATGCAGAATTTCTTGCAAAAGAATCTCTTGAGCAAAAAGGTATAACTCCTGAAAGCGAAAACTACGAACAGATTAAAGACAAGGCTCTTGAAGAAGCGCGCGCGATTACAGAGCGTGAGCACGCAAAGGTTGTATCCTTGGGCGGGCTTCACGTAATCGGTACAGAGCGGCATGAATCAAGAAGAATTGACAACCAGCTTAGAGGCCGTGCTGCACGTCAGGGCGACCCGGGCTCAACAAGATTCTTCCTTTCTCTTGAGGACAACCTTATGAGAATATTCGGCGGAGACAAGATTTCCGGATTGATGAATATGCTTAATGTTGAAGAAAACATGGCGATTGAGTCAGGCTTGATTACGCGCCAGATTCAGTCAGCGCAGAAGAAAGTTGAAACTTACCACTTTGATATCCGTAAAAACGTGCTCCAGTACGACGATGTTATGAATATCCAGAGAGAGAAATTCTACGCGCAGAGAAGAAAAGTTCTTGAGGGCAAGGATTTGAGAAGTGATATTGAATTTATGATTGACAGAGAAATCGACAGACTTCTTAAATCATATATCACTCCGGAAATGAATCCGGAAGAGTATATTCAGGAGGACTTGGAAACACTTGTAAAAGAACTCCACTCAACAATTCCTCAGCTTTCCTATATTTCTATTGACGATATCGGGAACTATAGATACTCAAGAATTTACGATTCCTTGAGGGAAGCTGCTCTAAAGGCTTATAAAGAACACGAGCAGGAAATCATCGGGTTTTATAACACGATTACAGAACAGTATGACCCGTCGTTTGAAAAACAGGAAGTCTTTGCTGAAAACAATATTATGCGCTCACTTGAACGCGATGTTCTCTTGCGGGTTGTTGATAACCAGTGGATTGACCACTTGCACAATATCGATATGCTGAAAGACGGTATCGGACTCCGTGCTTACGGCCAGAAAGACCCGCTTATTGAGTACAAGAAAGAAGCGTATGACCTGTTCAATAAAATGATGTACGAAATTCAGAGCAACACCGTGAGATATATATTCAGGGCAAAATTCGGAATCCAGTTTGTTTCTGATGACGGGGTTGAGACGATTGAACAATAATGAATAAACAAATGGGGCGATTTTGCTTAAGCAAAATCGCCCCTTTTGTTATTTACTTAATCCAAAATCCGCACCCCGCTCGATGAACCTGTGCCGTAATTGTTAATAGTGTAACCGCCTTTAAACGGCCCGTTTCCATAACTCATTGTTCTTCCGTTGTCATAAGTTGTCGGGAACTGGTTGTAGCTGAACGCGTTCGGGTTGGAATACGTGTTCATAGGGTTAAAAGAAGTTGCATAAGGGTAAGGATTTGAACTCCCGAATGACGGGGTGAATCCGGTCATTTGCCCCGAAAGATAGTTGCTTAGATTCCGAAGCAGCGAGGTCCTGAAATTATCTTTCGGACGCGAAAGAATGGCTTCTCTAACGTTTTCGTATCTTGTATCAAGGTCACCGCTTTGTACTGCGCCAAAAGCTTGTGTCTCAAGCCTCTGGAGACGCTGGAGCGGACTTTCCCTGTTGAAAGTCTTGTTAAGCGCGTATTTTTCTAAAGCGCCAAGGTCTGAAAAGTTCGTATAGTTGTTGTAAGGCTGGTAGTATGGATCGTCATAAGAATTGTAATACGGCTGATAATATGGCTGCTGGGTGACAACAGTGCGCTCTGCCTGCGCTGCAAGCGGGCTTAGTAAACCTAAAAACATTAAACTAATAATAAAACGGTACATAGAAAATCCTCCTCGATAATGTTATTAAACACTACGCGGAGGATTTGTCTATTCTCTCACCGGACAGGTCTTCGGATGAAGTTTAGTAAAATAAGTTGTAGTTAAACCAGTTTGGCTGATGCTTGCTCCAATTAATGACACCCAGGTCAATTATCTGCCTTTCTTGTAATTTTTTTGGGTCGTCAATTCCAAGCTCTTTCATTATTTCATTTCTGAAATCTTGCATGTAATCATTGAGCGCTTCATCAATTCTTTCAGGTGTCCATTTTTTAGAATCCGATTTAACCGATTTTTGGAGCTGCGGGAATTTGTCTAAATGAGCGGCAAGATATTTTTTAACAATCTTGTCAATGCTGTCACCTGATTTTACTACCACAAGTTTGCCACCTAGTGTAAAACCTGAGTTGATTATGTTTGCTTTCATGCTGTCTGAAGAAGCATTATACACCTTCAACATATCAGCATTATCAGTGACGCCCGTTCTGTATGCAAATAATGCTAGGCGGTTGTATTCATCACTTCCTGCCTTAGATGTATCAAGCACAAAGGTCCTGATTTTTTCTTTGATAAGCTTTTGTGTTTCTTCGCTTCTTGTGTGGTTGTTTATTGCAGACAAGAAATCGTAACTGTTTTGATTCATTGTGGCAAGAATAGCTCTGTAGATTTTTTCAGGCTCGCCTTCTGTACAGTTTTTTGGAAGCATATAGTCCAGAATATTTCTGGTATAAACACCTTCCGGAAGCTTAGCAGGGTCAAATTTTACGTTTCCATCTGCATCTATTTCCATGAAATTCTTTGCAAGCACAAGCTTGTTAGCTTCTGAGATTGTACTGCCATCGTCCATATACTTCCCAAGTGCATTGAGCACTTCTGGAGAGTCAGGGAATTTCTCAATGATTTTGTCATAAGGCAGATAATGATTTTCGTCGGTAAGGTTATCAATAAAATCAAGCACTTCTTCAGCATTCATCTTGTCGACCTCTTCTACAGCTTTGTTAACAAGCGCTGTGTAGACTTCTTCTATTTCTTCATCATTTAGGTGCGAAATGTCAATCTTGCTTGATGCTACAATACCGTATTTGTTTGCAACTTCCAGAATCTCTTCTTTTTTTGCATTAACTAACAACTTTCTTATCACATCAGGATTTTTCGTGTCAAAAAGTTCCTGCACTAAAGCCTTGTATTCAGCAGAAGTACTGTCTGTCAAATCAGGATTCTTTAATTCATCAGTAGCCTTCTTGATAGCTTCAACATTGCCATCAGCTGCAGCAATTCTTGCTTTCAATGCTTCCAGATTCTTGGCTTTTCTCGCTGTAGCTGCCTCATCCGCTTCATCTGCCGGCTTTGTAGCAACAACAGCTTCTTCATAAGCCTTTTTCTTTGCTTCGACTTCTTCAACGGTGTCTCCGGTGATTTTCACGCCATCAACCTCTGTCTGATATTTTGTTTCTTCGCCTTTGGTGTACTTCTTGACACCGGCATGGTCTGCAACATCTTCACCATTACCCCAGCTTGAATCAACGCCGTTTTCTGAAACTGCGATTTTTGATTCTTTGCCTGTGATTGGGGCTTCTTTACCCACGGGTACAGTACCCGGGTTAGTACCTTTGGTACTAACATTCCCTGCTATCTTGAGTTCTGTTCCAATCTTTATATTGTTAACATCTTTCAGGTTATTCAAAACCGCAATCTGTGCCATTTTATCATTAATAGCCCTGTTTGTTGCGCCCTCACCAAGAGCGTCTTTTGCAATCCTGTACAGGGTGTCTCCGGAACTTATTTTGTGAGTTGTTCCGCTAAAAGACTTTTCTAATTCTGCTTTGTCATACTTTTGGCCAAGGTTCAGGATATACTGGTTAAAAGCTTTTTGGGATGTTTTGCCGTCCTGTGATACGACGGCCTTTTTCACAGGAGCATTTGTTTTAATAAATGTTTCCACATTATCTGATTCAATAATATCTTTGCAATACTTATCAATATCATAGTTATTGATATTACCGTCCATTTTTTCAATGGCCGTTTTTATCAATTCCAGCTCTTGCCCGTTAACGACTTTCTCGCCGTCCACACCTCCGGTGTTATCTATTATGTCAAACAGCGGTGCAAGCTTTTCCAATTTTTTGTCTTTAACCAAATCAGAATACTTGTCTCCTTCTTTGATTGTTAACTGTGTTCCATCCGCTAATCTAACGTTAATGCTGGTCATACAATGCTCCTTAAAATTATCTAACCTTGCTTATGTTTTAGTTAACGGCATGTTTTTCAAAAACTTTAGGGTAAATTTTAAAACTGTAACAAATCTTAATAATTTCATCTAAATATACGATAGAGATTTCATGTAAAAACGTTAAAATAGAATGAGACATGTTTTAGGACAGAGAGGGATGGAACAAGACACATCTTACAACAAAATAAAAAGGGCGACGAATGAAGAGCTTGCAGAGATGTGGGCTCGCTATTTTGACGACCATGAAAACAAGGCGCTTAGAGATGCTCTCATCCTTCAATACATTTATCTCACAAGATATGTTGTAGGGCGTGTTAAAGTTGCGCTTCCGCCGACTTTCTCTTACGAAGATATTTCAAGCTATGGCGTGGAAGGGCTTATTGATGCAGTCGAGAAATTTACTCCAAAGATGGGCGCGAGGTTTGAAACATACGCGCTTGTCAGAATCCGCGGGAATATTATTGACAAAATCCGCTCTCAAGATTTTCTTCCAAGAAGCGTGAGAAGGAAAATCAAAGACGTAAAAGAGGCTCAGGAAGAGCTTAAGAAACAGTTCGGCAGAGCTGCGACCAACACTGAAATCGCAAATCATCTGGGTATTGAAAAGGAAAAAGTTGAGCAGCTTTTATCAGAAGACACAACCGTGACTTCAATCTATGACAAAAAGGGCTCATCAGAAGGGGATATTGAAATCATTGACACAATCCAGGATTCTCATAACCTCGCTCCTCATGAAGAGTTAGAAGAAAAAGACGTTAAAAAGGAACTGGAGAACGCTTTGAAAAGACTGCCGGAAAGAGAAAGAACGATAATGGTTCTTTATTACCACGAAAACATGACGCTGAAAGAAATCGGCGAAGCTATAAACGTATCAGAATCAAGAATTTCACAACTTCATGCCCAGGCTATCATGAAGCTCAAAAACCTGTTGAGCGAAAACCGTTCAGAAAGACTTAAGAGAAGCATTATTTAGCAGCTGGGAAGTCAAGCAGCTAGGCAGCCGGGCTGGTTTTAATTTAGAGTATTGTGTGCGTCTTCAACAACAGTGTCAATGCTGATTTCGCATTCCTCTGCGGAAGTTGAAAACCACACAAGGTATTCAATGTTTCCGGCTGGACCCTTTATTGATGAGTAGGTAAGCCCCTTAATTGAGTAACCTAAACCCTTGATGCAATTTAAAACATTCTCAATAACCATTCTGTGCACATTTTTGTCTCTCACAACCCCGCCTTTTTCAATGAGGTCTTTTCCAGCCTCAAACTGAGGTTTGATTAGACAAATCATCTCATGATACTCCGGAGCCATGAGAGTTTTCAGGTTCGGAAGCACTTTTTCAAGCGAAATAAAGGAAAGGTCTGACACAAGCAAATCAGCAGCTGGCTCGTTTTCAGCGTAAATATCTTCCCGGGAGCAGATTCTCAAATTTATTTTTTCAATCGTCTTTACCTGCTCTGAACTCCTGATTTTCCAATCCAACTGACCGTAACCTACGTCAACCGCGTAGACAAACTTTGCCCCGTTCTGGAGCAGACAGTCTGTAAACCCGCCGGTTGAAGCTCCCGCATCAAAACATATCCGGTCTTGGACTTTGACTTCAAAACTTTCGAGCGCTTTTTTGAGTTTAAACCCGCCTCTTGATACAAAAGGCATTGACTTGACCTGGAAATCGTATTCTTTTGAAGGGTCTATCTGAAACCCCGCTTTTGTAATGACTTCTGTCCCTATTTTTACGTTTCCTGCAAGAATCGCAGCAGAAGCTTTGCTCTTGTTTTCAAAAAAGCCTAAGTCAACTAAAATTTTGTCTAATCTTTCTTTTTTCAAATCCCGAAAAACCTTTCTGCGTTTTGAGTCGTTACATCAATTAGCTCTTCAAGCGGCATTTCTCTAAGTTTTGCAATCTCTTCGGCCACATATCTTACATAAGCCGGTTTGTTTGGCTTACCTCTGAAAGGCACGGGCGTAAGATAAGGCGCGTCAGTTTCCAACATCAGGTTTTCAAGCGGAACAGCTTCTGCAACCTCTTTCATCTTAACAGCGTTTTTGAATGTCACAACGCCTCCCAGTGCGATATTCCATCCCTGTTTTACGCACTCACGCATAAATTCAACGCTTCCTGAAAAACAGTGGAATAAAACTTTTTCGCACCCGACCTCTTTTATTATATCAAACGTGTCTTTGTGCGCTTCCCTGTCATGCACAACAATCGGGAGCCCGAGTTTGTTGGCCAGCCGGATTTGTTTTGCAAAAACTTCTTTCTGCAAATCGACAAAAGACTTATCCCAGTAATAGTCCAAGCCTATTTCGCCAATTGCCACAACTTTAGGGTTTTTAGCAAGCTCAATAAACTTAGCTTCAAGCTCCGGAGTGTAAGCCTTTGCTTCTGATGGAAAAAGTCCGAGCATGGCGTAAATATTTTCGTTGGAGTTTGCAATGCTTAAGACTTTGTCAATTGTAGCCTCTTCAACAGAGGGGATAACAACTTTTTTCACACCGTATTCCTGCATTTCGGAAAACGGGTCTTCAATCATATCTAGGTGTGCGTGCGTATCTATCAAATAATCTTTCATACAAAGAATTATACCACGCTAATAACAGATTAAGGAGTAGTCGCAGGTGCAGCCCTCTTTTTTTGCAGGAAGCTCTCCGGCTTCGATTTTTTTTGCGACCTCAATAAGCCTTTGCCTGTACTCCTCTTTTAGTTCAGGTGTAAGTGTGATTTTGACTTCGTCCCTGTTTTTCAGGTCGAGATAAACAAAAGTGACATTTTCTGTCTTAAAGAACTCCTGAACAGCAAGAATGTAAATCATTGTCTGGAAATCGTATTTTGAGTTTTTCGGCGCAGAGCCAGTCTTGTAATCCAGAATGTAGTACATATCACCGTCTTTTACAAGCGCGTCCAGGCGTCCGCCAAAGAAGTGCGTTCCAACTCTCACTGCAAGGTTGTATTCAGTGTTAACAACCCCGTATCCGAAATACTTAAGGCTTTTCAGGTATCCCCAGACTTCTGCTTCCCTGGCTGTAAGCGCTTTTTCCATCTTTTCAATGTTTTCTCCGCGGAGAAAGTATGAGGCAAGTGCGTGGATGTTCTTACCGAACTCAAACACGTCATCATTAGTTGGCATGTTAATATTTTTAACATAGCGGAAATGGAACTTTCTCGGGCAAAGCTCATAAGTCTTTAGCATGTTTGGAGAGAATTGTTTGAACACTTAGCCCTCCAAATATGTGTAATCAGGGTTAAGCTTCAACTTAGATTCTATCTGCTCAAAAGTCGCAAGCCCTTCTGTTGCGCCAAATTCTGAAACAACGCATGCTGAGTTTACAGATGCGTACATCAAAGATGTGCCCACATTCAAATTTGTCCTCTGCAAAGCAGCGCAGAATGTTGAAGCAAACGCGTCTCCTGCACCCAAAGTTGAAACAACTTCTGAAGGGAAAATCGGGCAGAAGTAGAATTTCTGGCCGTCATAAGCGTATGCGCCATGCCCGCCGTCTGTGATTACTATAATCTGATAGTCCATGACCTTAAGCGTGGTGAGCATTTTCTTTATGTCTCTGTGAATAAGCTCATGCGAAAACTTTTCAGTCTTGGTGTCAGGCCTTACCTGAATCCCTGTTGTCATGGAGGCTTCTTCCTTGTTCATCACAACAATGTGCGCTGATTTGAGTATTGTTTTTATATGCTGGAATCCGCGCCTGATGCTTGTTGTTCCTGCGTTAAAACAAATCCGCGTATTGTGCTTGTGCGCATAATCTACAATAGGCTCCAGAACTTTGTTTGATTCTCCGTTAAGAGGTGCAATGTAGATAAAGTCAGCGTTCTTAATCGCTTCGTAGTTTATTTCGTCCTCTCTTATTTCAGCGTTTGCGCCGCGGTGGGCAAGAACGGTTCTGTCGCCCTGAAAACTTACGAGAATTATTGAAAATCCTGTTGAGGTTTCTTTTTTCTGGATAATGTTGCTCAAATCAACATTTCTTGTTTTGAAAGAGTCCAGAATCCCTTCTGAATAAATATCTTCGCCAATCTTAAAAATGGCAGAAGTCTCAAACCCGAGGTTAGCAAAGTTGCATGCTGTATTAACACCGCCTCCTCCGACGTTGGACGAGAAGTTCGCAATATCAATTTTTGAACCGTAGGGATAGCTCATAAAATCCGAGTTCTTAGTCTTTGAGCACACAGATACGATGTTAGCCTCATCGCATTCAACAAAAACATCCATCGTAGCGCTTCCAATTGTTATAATCTTTGCCATAAGCCACCTCCAATATAAATATTGTAATACAAAGAAATGGGTATGGCAGCTAAGCAGCCGGGAAGCCAGGCGGCTGGGTAGTTTGAAAAACAGACTCTGTTTACTTGTGTGCCAAATTTTTCGCATATTACAGCTTCTCTTAGCTGCTTAACTTCTCAGCTTCTTAGCTGCTACCAAAATGTAAATAATTGTAAAAATATCGTTTTGTCATGGTGTAAAACTTATAGACTTGTTCTATAATGTTTGTATACAAGGATATGTGAGAATATATAAAGCACTGAAGAGCTTTTGGGCTCTGCTTTATATAGAAAGTAAAGGGATAAATAATACATGCTCACTCCTGAAAGGTTAGGGAATGGCACTTACAATTAATACAAACCTGTCTTCATTGATTGTACAGAAGAATTTGAACGCGGCAACGACTTCGCTTGCGCGGTCTATTCAGAGAATGACTACGGGTTACAAGATTAATCAGGCAAAAGACAATGCCGCAGGCTGGTCTATATCTACTGACTGGAAGGTTCAGCTCAGTTCTTTGGACATAGCTTCTGAAAACACCTCCATGGGGTTAGACTTGTTATCTACAGCAGAGCAGAATTATGACCTTATCACTTCTCACCTCCAGCGTGTAAGGGATTTGACCGAGCAGGCAGCGAACGGAACTTATGGCAGCACATCGCTTGTAGCAATTAATTCTGAAATCGTGGCAAGGCTCGATGAAATCGACAGAATCTCTGCTAACACTGAATTTAACGGTATACACTTGATGTCTGACACGGCTTCTGATATAATGTTACAGGTAGGGATATTAGCAGACGCTAACAGTCGGATTACATTAGGAGCAGAGCTTTTTGGAGCAGCGAATACGCAGGGCTTGTTCTCTTCGACAATTGAGGATTTTGCGAAAGCGTGTACAACAACTGATACAGCTTCAGGCCAGCTCACAGTAATCGATGAGGCGATATCAAATATTTCTGACAGGGTTACAGCTATCGGGTCTGCGCAAAACAGGTTAGAGTCAGCGGCTACAGCCTTAGGGGTGCAGACAGAGAACTTAACATCTTCGTTATCCACAATACGTGACGCGGATGTTGCAGAGGAATCGTCAACTTATATTCAGTCGCAGATTTTGCAGCAGGCAGCAGCAACGCTGCTCGCAACCGCAAATCAGGCGCCAAGTATAGCACTAAACTTAGTATAAAATATAGAAAACATTAAATTGTTGTTGATTGGGATATGTACTTATATATGAGATTGGAGAAATTCAATCTCTTTTTATTATCTTGTAGTCCCACCATTGAGGCAGACCGGTATTACCAATTCCAACCAGTAATCCGGCAATTGTCTGCCGACCTAACTCATTTACCCCCCCCCTGTTGCGTTTGTTTTGTTTTTTTGGTATTCTTATCTTGTAGATTAGGAAAGAGGAGTTTTTTATGGATTTAATGAAAGGTAAAAAAGGTATAATTTTCGGTGTTTCTAACACTCACGGTATTGCGTACGGTATTGCAAAACAATTGCATGACGCAGGCGCTGACATTGCCTTCACTTACGCAGGCGAAGCAATGGAAAAAAGAGTCCGCCCGATTGCAGAAGGCATGGACGCTAAACTTATCATGAGCTGTGATGTTACTAACGAAGCCGAAGTTGAAGCAGTGTTCAAAGAATGCGAAAAAATCTACGGCAAACTTGACTTTGTAGTTCACGCTGTAGCTTTTGCTCCAAAAGAAGACCTTATGGGCAGATTCGTTGATACTTCAAAAGAAGGCTGGGACATCGCATTGGGCGTTAGCGCATACTCATTGGTAAGAATTTGCCGCCATGCAGAACGTTTAATGAACGAAGGCAGCTCTATTTTTGCTCTGACTTACCTTGGCTCAGTGCTTTCTGTACCAAGCTACAACGTAATGGGCGTTGCAAAGGCTGCATTAGAATCAGCTATGAGATTCCTTGCTGTTGATTTGGGCCCTAAAGGTATCAGAGTTAACTGCTTGTCTTCAGGCCCTGTTAAGACTCTTGCCTCAATGGGTATTGCAGGCTTCTCAAAAATGCTTAAGGCTGGCGCTATGAGAGCTCCGATGAAGAGAAACGTTGCTCTTGAAGATGTTGGTAAAGCTGGTTTGTACCTGGCTTCTGACCTTTCAAGCGGTACAACAGGTGAAGTTATCTATGTTGACTGCGGCTGCCACTCAGCTTACGCATCAGCAGAAGAAATGGATGTTTTGGCTAACGCTGAAGCGTAATTGTTATAAGTATCTGCCGGACTTTTTTACAGAGTCCGGCTTTTTTAGTAAAGGAATTTGTTATGAAAAAACTATTAACAACTTTATCTCTGGTATCTTTGATGGTGCTTGGTGCAGCAAAAGCCGAGGCTATGAAGTTTGAGGAAGCTCTTACCCAGCAGAAGCCGGTTGCTGTTCTTATTTACGCGCCATGGGCTGACGATGTTGCAAACGTTACCCAGAGCTTCAACGCTATGGAGCAGAAATATGGCGACAAGTACAATTTTACAAAAATAAATATCGCAACAGAAGAGGCAAAAGCGTTCAACAAGACTTATCACATCTATCCAAACCTGCCGTATGTACTGTTTTTCAAGGACAAAGGCAAGATTACAAGATACCTGAAAAAGGATTGTATTTTGGATAACGCTTGTTTTACCGAAAGACTGAATTTCTTCGTTAATTAAATGTAATTAATTCTTTAGAATAATTTTTCATAAAATCAATTACAAATCGTAACATACGATTGCAGAAAGCGCTCATGTATGGTAAAATATTCTCATCAAGTGTAGAAATTAACTGACAGATGGGTGATAATTTTATTAACCAGATAGTGTTTATATATAGTGTGTTACTAAAGATAGGAGAAGAAAAAATGAAACTTATCTCTAAAGAAATCAAAACAGTTAAATCTGCATTTAACGACGAGTTTGAAAATTATTTGAAAAAACAACAAATCAAAACAACCTTTAACGGTACTGAATTGGAATCATTTTCCTGGTACAAAAAGGCTCTTGGTTTAGCGTAAATCTCTTTTTATTAAGAAGATTTGGGAGTATGAAAGATTTAAAAAAGCAGCACGGGCTCTCTCGTGCTGCTTTTAATTTGCTTTTTTGTTTCCGACTTCATAGCCGGGTACCATAAGGGCAAGCGGAACTATTCTTGAGATATAGTGTACCCACTTTGCTTTTGAGATGTAAGAAGCTGAAACAACAAGATCATCAAGGTGAGCAGAGAAATCCGTTGCCTTGACTCCGCGCTCTGCTTTGTTGTGGAAAATGGCGTTTCCGAGCTTGTTCATAAGTATGTTAGCGAGGTAGACGCCAACAAGAATACTTCCAAGGCTTCCGATTGATTTTACCGGCTTGCTGCAGTTTTTGAGCAGCTTGTCTGCGCCGCCCACTGTGAGAATCGGGATAGAGATGTTTCCAATTTGCATCACGGCTTCTCTTTGTTTTGCTTTTCTATTCTCCTTATCCTTATCAATGATGTATCCGCCGGCAAGACCTCCAAGGCAGGTGCCTGCGCCCATTGCAAGGACTTGTTTTACAAGAAATTCTTCTTTTGCAAGGTATGAGTTCTTGATATTCTTAAACATTTTTTTAGGGTTAAGTGAGTATTTAGCACTCTTTGCTAGTATTGCAAGGCTCGCTGCAACGCCGAGTGCTGTTGTTCCGGCGACGATTGCTCTTTCTTTAGGCGAATAAGTGCTTTTCTCATGTTTATGAGTGAAAGCCGGCTGTGTGTATTTTATATTATTGACCGAGTTTACATTCATAAGATAACCTTCCGGCTATATTAAACCCCGTGAATAATTAAAATTGCCTAAATATTAACTAATCTTAACAAATAGGGGAGTAAAACTTTGAAATCTCTTCAAAATATCTTTCAAGAGCCTTGTAGCCGTTATATATTTCGTTAGTGACTGTTGCATATCTGCTTGCAACAATGTATTTAAGTTCCTTGCAGCGGATTTGAAGCAGCGCATCTGAATCCTTTCTCAAAAGCTCGTTACCTGATGTTGACCACTTCTTGAGGTAAGACAGCTCTTCGTTAATCTGCTTGATTGTGGAATACTCTAATGTATTAAAATCATATTTTTTAAGAAGCTGCAATTCTGCGTTATTGATTCTGCTTTGAACAGCCTGAAATCTATACACGCGTTTAATTATCACATAATTATCAGCAACTCTTCTGTGGGAATACGGAACGGAGCTTTTGGCAAGAAGAGCAGATGTAGACAATGCTGTAAAAGCGTCCTCATCTCTCGAAAACGTACTCTGTATCGGATAAACTGTTTCTATCTTCTTATTAGCCACGAGCCCAAACTCCTTTTTCCCCTTAATACTTATTTTATGATATATGAATCATGGTGAATTGTCACTAGATTTTAATATAAATTTACAAAACTATGGCGCCGCAGAATGCGGCGCCATAGTTTGATTAAATCCTGTTTTCTAGCACAATGCGCAAACGCTGGAAGCAGCCTTTTTTAGGGCATCAACCTTATCCAGTTGTTCCCAAGGAATGTTCATGTCGCTGCGGCCGACGTGACCGTAAGCTGCTAATTTCTGGTAGAATTTACCGCCGTTCTTAGCAGGCAGGCTTCTCAAATCGAAGTTTGAAATGATTGCTGCAGGTCTGAGGTCGAAGTTTGAACGAACGAGGCTTGAAATATCGTCGTCAGAGATTCTACCTGTGCCGAATGTGTCAACAAAGATTGAAACAGGCTCTGCAACACCGATAGCGTATGCTAACTCGATTTCGCATTTTTCTGCAAGCCCTGCTGCTACGATGTTTTTAGCAACGTATCTTGCTGCGTATGCTGCTGAACGGTCAACCTTCGTAGGATCCTTTCCGGAGAAAGCTCCGCCGCCGTGACGAGAGTAACCGCCGTATGTGTCAACGATGATTTTTCTACCTGTTAGACCTGAATCGCCCTGAGGACCGCCTACTACGAAACGTCCTGACGGGTTGATAAGGATGATTGTTTCAGAATCAGGCTTGATTGATTCTGTTTCAAAAACGTAATCAATTACAAGCTTCTTCAAATCATCTCTGATTATTGATTGAATTTTTGAGTTATCGCTGATTCCGTTAATCTCTGCTGCGTGCTGTGTTGAAAGCAATACAGTGTGGATTCTTGAAGGCTTTCCGTCAACGTATTCAACAGTTACCTGTGATTTTCCGTCCGGTCTTAGGTAACTTACAAGCCCTTCTTTTCTGATTTGAGCAAGCCTGTAAGAAAGCTTGTGAGCCAAACTGATTGGAAGCGGCATAAGCTCAGGAGTTTCGTTGCAAGCATAGCCGAACATGATGCCCTGATCGCCTGCACCGATGTTTTCTGTTTCTGATTTTGACGTATCAGCATTTTCGCTTCTGCTTTCAAGAGCCTTGTTAACTCCGCCTGCAATGTCAACAGACTGTTCGTCGATGCTTGTTAAAACAGCGCAGGTGTCGCAGTCAAATCCGCCGCCTGCCTGACCAACGTAGCCTATGTTTTTTACTGTATTTCTAACAACCTGTGGAATATCTACATAACAATTTGATGTAATTTCACCGCATACAAGAACCATACCTGTTGTAGCAGTTGTTTCAGCAGCTACACGGGATTGTGGGTCTTTTGTTAAAAATTCGTCCAAAATAGCGTCAGAAATCTGATCGCAAACTTTGTCGGGGTGCCCTTCCGTAACAGATTCGGAAGTGAATAAGAATTTCTTTGATGTCATCTTTTTCTCCTTAATTTATATTACTACCACCGGTAAGGTTTTTAATTCCAACCCGGTTACACATATTAGCAACATTCTAGTATGAAGGTTATAAAAAATCAATAGAATTTTTCTGCAAACCATGGTTGTAAACAAATGTAACAATATATAAAAAAACTCTAAAGTTTTAGCCCACATCTGCCGTTAATATGTTTGTAAGAAAAATTTAGGAGAATTTATCATGGGCTTTGA
Source organism: uncultured Candidatus Melainabacteria bacterium (assembly GCA_949902595.1). GTDB lineage: Bacteria > Cyanobacteriota > Vampirovibrionia > Gastranaerophilales > Gastranaerophilaceae > CAG-196. The sequence continues at coordinate 22,903 of CATLDC010000018.1, forward strand.
CAAAATTAATAACAAGCTGAACAATATTAGAACCTCTGCCAGAAATCTTGAAGCCAGAGCTGCTAATTCGTCTGAACGCACAGCCAATATTGTAGATAAACTGGACGCTAAAGACGGCAAAAAGGACGGTAAGATTAGCGCTTCAGTCTGGAGCGAGTATTCAGGCCAAAAACAAACTACAGACATTTCTGCCAAAGATGCTGAAATGATGATAAATCAACAACTTGAAAGCAAACAAGATACTGCCCTTAGAGAATCTAAAGCTAAGGACCAGGAACGTTATTTGAAAGAACAAAAATTCGGCTTGTAACCAGCTCTATACTGTAGTCGAGGTAACAACCTTGTCAATCAAACCGTACTCGCATGCCTCTGCTGCTGATAAGTAGTGGTCACGCTCGCAGTCTTCTTTAACTTTTTCGAACGGCTGGCCTGCGTTTTCGGCCATGATTCCGATTAACATGTCTTTCATTCTTAAAATTTCTTTTGCTTCAAGCTCAATATCAGTTGCCTGACCTTTTGCACCGCCTAAAGGCTGGTGAATCATTATTCTTGCACTTGGAAGCGCCATTCTCTTTCCCTTTGCTCCGGCAGAAAGTAAAAACGCGCCCATTGAAGCAGCCTCTCCAAGACAAATTGTCTGGACGTCAGCTTTAATAAGGTTCATTGTGTCATAAATCGCCATGCCGGCTGTGATAACACCGCCAGGAGAGTTGATATACAACATAATATCTTTTTCCGGATTCTCGCTGTCAAGCAAAAGAAGCTGCGCTACAACAGAGTTTGCAACCTCATCATCGATTTCTGTACCTAGAAAAATAATTCTTTCTCTTAAGAGCCTTGAAAAAATATCAAAAGATTTTTCGCCTCTTGAAGATGACTCAATAACTGTAGGCACATAGCTCAATATCTTTTTAAAATCTGTCATATATCTCTCCTTTATTGTTAAGATAATTTTACAATAAAGCAGAGATGTTATCAACTACTTAACGAGTGTAGAAATAAATCTGATAGAATCATCCGCCAATTCTCTAACAAAATCCTTAGCAATCTTAGAAAGCGGTCTGTTGTCAATCTTGTCGAAAATAGCATAAATAGGATCGCCACCGTTGTTGAATCTCATTTGTCTATCCTGTTTGTTCAAATAGTAGAAGTTGAAGTTCTCAGGAATTTCTAAAGCTCCAGCTGGTTTTTTATTTCTTTCGATAGCGTCTGTAGTATGTAACATCTTTATGATTCTCTCTTAAATATTGCTTACATATATATAAAGTATTTAAAGAAAGAAAAATTGCCTTTTTCGATGCTAATTGTGAAGTTTTGTAAAGATGAGTTTTTGAAAAATGTATGCTATAATTAGTATACAAAGTAGTTTAGTAAGAGGATTTTGTAGATGGCAGAACAGAAGTATAGAATCGGTATTGGTTATGATATTCATAAACTCGTTGAGGGCAGAGAGCTCGTGGTTGGCGGGGTGAATATCCCTTATGAAAAGGGCTTGGAAGGGCATTCTGATGCTGATGTTCTTGTGCATGCCATTATTGATGCGCTTCTGGGCGCGCTTGCGATGGACGATATCGGGACCATGTTTCCTGATACAGATGACAGGTTTAAAAATGCAAACAGCGTGATTTTGCTAAAGCGCGTGTATGATAAGGTTCAGGCTCAAGGGTACTGGATTAATAATATTGACTGCAACATTATTGCGCAGGCTCCTAAGATGATGCCATATATTCCGGAGATGAAAGAAACGCTTGCTCCGCTTCTCGGGTTGGATTCAATGGATATTTCTATCAAGGCTAAGACTAAGGAAGGGCTGGATTCTGTTGGCAGAGAGCTTGCGATTGAAGCGCAGGCTGTTGTTATGCTCGAGAGAATTGATTAATGTTGCAATAAAACTTAACGATTTGCCATGTTTTTTACCAATCCTGTAGAATAAGGTTGGGAGATAGTACAGGAAATATTATGAAGAACTTAAAAACATGGGGATGGAAATTTTTTGCACTTGCCGGCTTGCTCCTGTTTACAGGTGTGAGTGCAGATGCTGCAATGACGTTTCCTAATATAAATATCGGGCTCGGGAATGCGAACACTCCGCAAGATTTCACAAACGGGCTGCAAATCTTAATCTGGTTAACGATTTTGACTCTTGCGCCGAGTATTTTAATTATGACAACATCGTTTATAAGACTTGTTGTTGTGCTCTCGCTCACAAGGCAGGCAATCGGTGCCGGCAACTTGCCGCCGAATCAGGTTATAACGAGTTTGGCGCTTATTCTGACTTTCTTTATCATGGCGCCTACGTTTAATGATATTAACGAAAACGCGCTCCAGCCTTACATGAAAAACCAGATAACCCAGCAGGCTGCTCTGGACAGGGGGATTGTGCCGATTCGAAATTTCATGTTCAAGCAGACGCATGAAAAAGAGCTTGCGCTTTTTGTGAGGATGGCAAAGATTGAAAAGCCGAAGAATAAAGACGATGTGCCGACTTATGTTCTGCTCCCTTCGTTTATTTTGAGCGAACTCAAGACTGCTTTTACAATCGGGTTTGTTGTTTATCTTCCGTTTCTGGTAATTGATATTGTTGTATCGTCGGTGCTGGTATCAATGGGTATGATGTTTTTGCCGCCAACAATGATTGCGCTCCCTTTCAAGCTTATCATGTTTGTAATGGTGGACGGATGGTATCTGATTGTAAAATCGCTTGTAGAAAGCTTTGTGACTTAGGTTTAAAGGACAATAAAAATAAATGAATCAAGATATAGTAATAACTCTTTTGCAAAAAATGTTTATATTGACTCTGGAAATATCAGTGCCAATACTTCTTGTCGGTGTAATTCTGGGTCTGATGGTTAGTATATTTCAAACAGTAACCCAGATTCAGGAATCAACGCTTACATTTGTACCGAAAATCGTTGGCTGCGTTCTGCTTCTGATTTTTCTGCTGCCGTGGATGTTCAGTATTTTTATAACCACCTTTAATGAATTTATGAGTATGATTCCACAGTTAATTGGCGGGGCATGATGTTTAATCTGGATGTGTTGTTTTCGGTCGGGAATATCATACTGTTTATGGCAATCTTTACAAGACTGTCGGGGCTTTTTGCGTCTGCACCGTTGTTTTCAACCTACCCGATTCCTGTGCAGGTCAAAGTATGGCTCGCGGCTGTGATTGCGTTTATACTGTTTCCAATTGTGCAGTACAATACAAGCTTTGTGCCTCCAAATTCTGTGCCTGCGCTCACCTTGATTTTGTTTAAGGAATTTCTAATCGGGTTTGTGCTCGGCTACTGCGCTAATATCTTGTTTGTCGGGATAGAACTCGGGGTTAACACTTTTGCAGTGCAGATGGGTCTTTCAGCAGACCAGGCTCTGAACCCGACATCCGGCGGGCAGTCTCCTGTGATTACACAAGCTTATACTTATCTTGCCACAATGCTTTTTATTGCGCTTGGTGCGCATCAGTGGCTGTTTTCTGCGATATACAACAGCTTCAAGTCAATGCCTGTTGGGTATACGTTTGCATTTTCTCCGGAGCTTGTCGGGCAGGTTGTAACAATGACAAGTCAGCTTTTCAGTATCGGGCTCGGGATTGCGCTTCCGATATTCGGGGTGCTGTTTATTACAGATGTTTTGCTCGGGTTTACCTCAAAGATGATGCCGCAGATGAACATCTTTATGGTCTCCATGCCGCTTAAGATTTATCTCGGGCTTTTGCTGTCGCTGATATTCATGCGCCCGATGGCAGAATATATGTCTTTGCTTATAGAAAGATTTTTGACCCAGATTGCAGCTATGGTATAATACTACTTGATGGGAAACGAGGCAGCAGAAAAAACCGAAGAAGCCACCTCCCGACGGCGAACCAAAGAGCGGGAAAGGGGTAACGTATCCAAAAGCAGGGATATGGACTCTGCACTTGTTATGATTGCAGGGATAGCTTTGCTCGGCGTTTTTGCTAAAAACATGGGACAAAATATTATGAACATGATGAGAGAGACTTTTTCTCATCTTAACCCCGCTGGATTCGAGGTTGACAATGTTCTGGGATTTTTGCTCCCGTATTTTTATTACCTCGGAATAATCGTGCTCCCGTTTATGGTTCTGCTTGTAATCGCGGCAATCTTTATTATCAGATTTGACGTCGGGCATGTGTTTGCTCTGGAGAAAGCTAAGTTTAACCTCGAAAACCTTTCTCCAAGAAAGATGCTCCAGAATGCGAAGCGGATGTTTAACCCGTTTGAGCCGCGCTCTATGGTTGAGTTTGCAAAATCAATTCTCAAAATTGTCGTGGTTGCAGCATGCGGTTTTTCTGCAATTAACAGCAGAAAAGGCGACCTGATAGGGCTTGTGGGGCTCGAAATTCCTATTGCGCTTAATATTATTGTCTCAATTCTTATAAACATGGTTATAAACATGTGCCTCGCCATGCTGGTTCTGGGGTATCTCGATAAAAAGTACCAGAATTATGAGTATGAAAAATCAATCAAGATGACCAAGCAGGAAGTTAAGGACGAACACAAAGACACTGAAGGGGATCCTAAGATTAAGGCTAAGATTAAGTCCATCCAGATGCAGATGGCGCGTCAGCGCATGATGTCCTCTGTTCCTTCTGCCGATGTTGTTGTAACCAACCCGACACATTATGCGGTTGCGATTAAGTATGACAAGACTAAGGCTCCGGCTCCGATGGTCGTGGCAAAGGGGGTGGATTATCTTGCGTTCCAGATTAGAGAGATTGCAAAAGAAAACAATGTTCCGATTGTTGAAAACCGGCCTGTGGCAAGGGCTTTGTATAACACAGTTCCGGTTGACGGAATAATCCCTTCTGATTTGTATGTTGCGGTTGCGGAAATTCTCGCTTATGTTTACCGGACGAAAAACGAGGGGAAATAATAACAATTCTTAACCTTATTGCCATATTAACCCTGATGATGATAAAATGATAGTTGGAGAGGTGTACCTGCTTGGGGAAACAATAGGGTAGATGGATTTAACTAAATTATCGAAAATATTAAGTAATAATGACATAGTCCTTGCAATAGGCCTTGTTGTCATTGTTTGTATGATGGTAATTCCGCTTCCAGCTCCGCTTCTGGATTTGCTGCTTACAGTAAATATCTCGCTTGCGGTTGTTATCCTTCTTGTTTGCTTGTATACACAGGAGCCTCTGGACTACTCTTCATTCCCTACCGTGCTCTTGATTGCAACACTTTTCAGGCTGGGGCTGAACGTAAGCTCCACGCGTTTGATTTTGCTGCACGGCGAGGCGGGAAACGTAATCAGTTCCTTCGGTGAGTTTGTTGTCGGCGGGAATTACGTTGTCGGTGCTGTTATATTCTGTATTCTGGTCTTGATTAACTTCATGGTTATCACAGGCGGTGCAACCCGTGTTGCAGAAGTTTCTGCAAGATTCACCTTGGATAAAATGCCTGGTAAGCAGTTGAGTATTGACGCTGACCTGAACTCCGGCTTGATTGATGAAGAACAGGCAAAAGAAAGACGACGCAAGCTTGAAAGAGAAACAGATTTCTACGGTACGATGGACGGTGCTTCCAAGTTCGTAAAAGGTGATGCTACAGCCGGTATTGTAATCACTGTTATAAACATTGTGGGCGGTTTGATTATCGGGGTTATACAGCTTCACATGAATGTGCAGTCAGCACTTTCAACTTATACAATACTTACAGTCGGTGACGGTCTTGTGTCTCAGATTCCAGCGCTTTTGATTTCTACCGCAACAGGTTTGATTGTATCCCGTGCAACAGGAAAAGACGAGTCGCTTTCCGCTGATATCAAGAACGAAATGTTCTCTGACCCGAGAGTACTCGGGGTTGTTGCAGGGCTCTTGGGATTTATGGGTATAGTTCCCGGCATGCCGACGCTTCCGTTTTTGATGATAGCAGGTGTTGCCGGCGCAATGGCGTTTATGAAGACTAAAGAGAAAAAAGAGATTATTCAGACTCAGGAAGCCCAGCAGATTGCACAGGAACAACAGGAAAAACTCGGCAAAAAAGAAAAACGCGCAAAAGCTACAAGAGAAAGCGTCATGGAGCTTCTGAATGTGGATACGATAGAAATCGAGGTTGGCTACAGGCTTGTCCAACTGCTTAACGTGGAGATGGGCGGTGACCTGCTTGAACGTATAGCGCAAATCAGGCGCCAGACTGCTCTGGATTTGGGGATTGTGCTTCCGTCTATCCGTGTGAGAGATAATTTGCAGCTCTCACCAAACTCTTATCAAATAAAATTAAAAGGTGTTGCGCTTGAATCGGGTGAGGTTTATCCGGAAAGGTATCTTGCGATGTGTGCAGGTGATCCGGTCGGGAATCTTGCAATAAACGGGATTCACGCAATCGAGCCTGCGTTCGGACTTCCGGCTTTGTGGATTGAAGGCAAGGACAAAGACCTTGCTGAAATGTCTGGTTACACGGTTGTTTCAGCGTCTGCGGTTATTTCAACCCATATTACGGAGGTTATCAAGAAATGCTCGTCTGAAATCCTTTCAAGGTTCGATGTTCAGCAGCTTATCGATAACCTTAAGAAAGAGGTTTCAGAGGATTATGTTAACGACATCATGCGTGATATCACGGTTGGTGATGTTCAGCTTGTAATGCAGAACCTTTTGAAAGAGGGGGTTGCGGTGCGTGACCTGAAAACGATTCTTGAGACAATCAGTTTGCAGGCTAAAGTTAATAAGAATCCGGGGTATCTTACAGAGCATGTGCGTCAGGCGCTTTCCAGAAACATTTGCAAGCAGAACCTTGCAGACACAGGAGAGCTTTACGTTATCACCCTTGCTCCGGATGTTGAAAATACTATTGCAAAAGGTGCGAGTCCTGACGGGCAGAGTGTTACGCTTGACCCGAGCTTTACTCGGAATATGTTTGACCGTATGAATCTTGAATTGGAAAAAGCGATTACCGCAACCGGAAATCAGCCTGTAATCCTGTGTTCTTCGCCAATCAGGCTTTTGTTTAGAAAGCTTGTTGAAAGAACTTATCCGCAAATTGCAATTATGTCATATAATGAGATTAGCCCGAATGTTAAGGTTAAATCTGTTGGTATGGTGAAAGTATAAACTATTAATGAAAGGATAAAAATGAGAGAACTTATAAAAAACGACCAATTAGTTACAATTGTTCCGCAGGATTTTAAGAACACTAATAAGGGCAAGGTTCTTGATGTTTCTATGGACGGGTTTAGAATGGAGCTTAAGTACAAACCGGAAGGGCTTATCGTTAACCATATTTGCGATTTTTATTCTTTCACTGATAACGGGTATTTGTATTTCGAATCCTATATTCAGGGTCTGGAAAACAATGTTGTAACCATTGCAAACCCTGTAAAACACAGATTCTTGCAGCGCCGTAAGTTTACGCGTATCAAGTTCCTTGAGGATATGGAGCTTACATCAGGTGAAATTGTGCACAAAATCCGCACACTTGACCTTTCAGCAGGCGGGATGAAGGTTACAACAGATGAGAATATTGATATTGAAAAGACTTACGATGTTTGTATAAAACTAAGCGAAGAACAGGTTATCAAGTGCAAGTACCAGCTTATCAGGGTAGAAAAAAATGATAACGGCAGGTATACGATTTCAGGCCGGTTTGTAAGTTTGAGTAATATTGACAAGATGACTCTTGTGCAATTTTGTATGAAAAAAGACATGGAGAACCTTAATAAGGCTGGAAAATAATGGGCTACACAGAGAATTTCAGATTACTATTTGTTGTTTTGACTATTATTATAATAGGCACAGTAAGTATTGCCAAAATTGGTATGATTGATGCCCATGCTATATTTACGACCTCTGCAATTCTTGTTCCGGCTGTTATTGTTATGGGATACCTTGGCCAGAAAATGGGGGAAATCGTTGATAACCCTAAAAATAGGGCTGATGCTGATTATAAGATAGCAGTTTTGAACGCGCTTAAGAAAATGGATAAATCAATTACGCTTCAGGAGCTTAACGAAAAACTTACCAAACAGGTTGCAGAACCAGATTTGCCGGACGCTCCGGAAGGTGAAGACGATATTGATGTATAATATTTAGCTTTTTGTTACCTATAATGTAACACAATACTCATTGTGTTACATTATACCATCATGCTGGTTGTAATGCAACTATATCCAGTGTTTCATTTTCCGCAAATTTCACAAACATTCAACTTGTAGTCCCAAAACCAGCCAAAAAGCGCCAAGCCTGTAGTCCTTATCCCGACTGGGCAAGACGGTCTACGTGCGTAGCACATGTAACACAATGAGTATTGTGTTACATTCAATGCTCTTCAAAATAGGAATAGAAAGGAAGAGAACGTGAAACAAACCG
>CATLDC010000019.1 GCA_949902595.1 uncultured Candidatus Melainabacteria bacterium
CCCCCCTTTTTTATAATTATTAAGTTTTGTAAATGCGAGTTTATTTTTGCCTCAATGCCAGTCATAATGCCTAAGGGCAGGGCAGGGCAGGGCAGGGCAGGGCAGGGCAGGGCAGGGCAGGGCAGGGCAGGGCAGGGCAGGGCAGGGCAGGTGTGCAAATTTTTAGCTTGAGGTGTTTTAGTATGAGTGTAGTAATAATGAAAGGAACAAAAATATGCAAATCTCAACCCCACCAAAATCCTATCAGCCTAATTTCGGGCAGGTAAATCTTATCCAGATTCCTAAAAAAGCGTTTCAGAACCCGGAAAACTTTAGGATGTGTTCAAAAGAATTTAGCAAAGCCGTTGACAAGACTACGGGAAGCGGATTCATTCTCGGGCGTCTTATGGAGAATTTGTTAACACTTTTAGGCTTAGGAGGGAAGAGAACCAGCAAGACTTACACGCAGTTGGAGAGCCGTTCGTACTCAATGTGTGAATCTTTGTTAAACAAAATGGGTTATTCTTTAGAATGGCTTGAGCAAAATACAGGCACAAAACTAAAAAAGCCGCTTAATAAAGATATGCACTCTTTTTATCTCTTGACCAATGAACATAAGGATGGCATGCTGCCTTATGTAAAAGTGAGTAATACTTTTAAATTGATGATGCCTCATCTTAAGGAAGGTGTTCTCAAACATCCGTCCGACAATCAGATGTCAACTCTTTATGCAGCTGCAAAAGTTGGCGAAAAGCTGGACAAGCAGTTTGAAGAGGTTATTGCAGGAAGCAAGCTTCATGAATTTAGGCTTGAAAACCTTGATGAGCTCAAGAAAATTGCAGACAAGTTGGGTGTTTAAAATTTAATAAATAAAACAAAGATGCCGGACTAAAGTCCGGCACCTTTGTTTATATAAATATCTAATATTAATATCTATAGTGAGCAAACGCTTTGTTAGCTTCTGCCATTCTGTGGGTGTCTTCACGTTTTTTGCAAGCTGCGCCGTTTCCGTTAGAAGCATCGATTAATTCGTTTGTAAGTTTTTCAACGAATGATTTGCCGCTTCTGTTCTTAGCTGCTGCAATGATGTTAGTAGAAGCAAGCGCAAACCCTCTGTCAGGTTTAACGTCGATAGGTACCTGATAAGTAGAACCACCGATACGTCTAGCTTTAACTTCCAACAATGGAGTTGCGTTAGTAACACCCTTCTGGAATACTTCAAGCCCTTTTTCGCCTGTTCTTTCTTCGATTTTTGTTATTGTAGAATAAAAGATTTTTTCTGCAATAGATTTTTTACCGCGTCTCATAATTCTGTTGATGAATTTTGATACGTCTACGCTGTTATAAATAGGGTCAGCTGCAGGAATTCTTCTTTCCGGTTTAGATCTTCTAGACATTATTTCTTACCTCCTTTAGCTCTCTTCGCACCATATTTAGAACGGCTCTGTGTTCTGTTAGCAACACCAGCAGTATCTAAAGTACCACGAACGATGTGATATCTTACACCTGGAAGGTCTTTAACCCTTCCGCCTCTTATAAGAACAACACTGTGTTCTTGCAGGTTGTGTCCGATACCAGGGATATAAGAAGTTACTTCAAATCCGTTAGTTAGTCTGACTCTGGCAACCTTTCTCAAAGCTGAGTTTGGTTTTTTAGGGGTTGTAGTGTAAACCCTTGTACAAACGCCGCGTCTTTGTGGACAATCCATAAGAGCCGGCGATTTGGTTTTGTCTTTTAGCTTTTTACGTTCTGAACGCACAAGCTGGTTCATTGTAGGCATAACTTTTCTCCTTTTACCTTTTTAGTTTTAATGTTTGAGTAAACAACTTTCAGCTGTAGTGTAAAATTCAAGCTATTCAAACTTGTAGTTTTCGCCAAGCCGGAGCCCGTTTACTCCGCCCCTGAGCCGTCAAATCCGGCAGAAATTTCGACTAGGGTACTCTAATATTAAGACGAACATGACTCTCTGTCAATGATTAAAAGGCTTTTGTAAACATTTGTGTTTTTTCTGAATCTTTGATAAAATCTTATTGCTATGAAAAAACTAATTTTATCTTTATTTACAACTATGTTGTTGTTCGCGCCGGCATTTGCAGGCGACATCGAAATTCTGCCTACGATGCAGAGCAAAACTACCGTTCAGGACAGAGTCTGGGTTGGTACTTTCCAGATTGTTTGGAACGATTTTATGGACAAAATCGTGCATAACCCCGTGAAATTCCCTGACGGCACACCTGTTATGGTTAATGAACTTAACAAACAGGAGTTTACGGTTGAGGATATTTCTGAAAAATGCTACTACAAGTACTTCGGAAAAGTAACCAAAAAGACAAAGAAGATTATAGCCAGGGCTATCAAGAAGAAATTCAACGAAACAAGCGATATTCTTGATAAGATTGACTGGAATCCGAGCGACGAAAAGTTCATCATTTATGCAATGCTCAAAAAAGATTTTGAGTTTGCAAAGCCTTTTGACAAGTTGGGCAAATCAGCTTTCAGAGGTCATGAAGCTGAGTTCTTCGGGATTGACAAAAAATCTTCAAAAGAACTTGCACAGGGCGTTAGAGTGTTGTTCTACAACTCTCCTTCTGATTACGCTGTGGCTCTTGAGACCAAAAAGAACGATGAGGTTTATTTGTACAAGACTTCAAACACCAAGCCTTTCAACTACATCTATTCTGATATGTTGAAAAAACAGGGGCTTTATAAGGGTGAAAAAGAGTTTGGTGAAAACGATGAGTTGAAAGTGCCTAACCTGAAATTCTTTGAGGAAAAGTCGTTTGACGAGCTTTCCGGAAGAAGGGTTAAAGGAACAAATATTATAATTGACCAGGCGATGGAAACAGTTAAGTTTGAAATGGACAACGCCGGTGTCAAGCTGAAAAGCGAAGCTGCTATGACGTTTATGAAAATGTCATATATGCCTCCGGAGCACTCAAGGTATTTCTTCTTTGACGATACATTTGTTGTATTCCTCAAGGAAAAAGAAAAAACGAAACCTTACTTTGCTTTGAGGGTTCATGATATTGAAAAATTCCAAAAGCAGTAGTCGGATTATTATTTTTGAGACACGTATCTTCTTTGAGGATACGTGTTTTTGATGAGAGAATGTAATTTTTTATTACAGGATTTTCCTTTTGCATGTTTCTATATTAGAATGGTAATATGTAAAAGGCGTGAGTCTTTTGTGTTTAATTGGGAATGATAGACTGTTGGGATAAATTTGAATGAGAAGACGAAGAAAAAAATATGATTTGTATATTGTAATGGCGCTTGCAATCTTTACTATAGGCTATTTTGCGTACAATCATACCTCATCAGAATCCAGAGGGATTCAGAATTACTCTGTAGCTCTTGAAGACTACAAGGCGAGTGACTATGAAAAAGCTTATCAGGAATTTGGAAAAGTGCCGTCAGGCTCCAGTCTTAAACCTTCTGCGCTTTTCAGGCAGGCAAGATGCGCGACAAATATGGGCAAAAACGAACTTGCAATCAAAAAGTATAACAGAATTGTACGCTCCAATTCAAAATCCTCAATAGTTCCGATTAGCAGATACAATATGGCAAACCTGATGTTCGAGAATCAGGATGTTAAGGCAAAAGGACATTTCAAAAAAATTATAAAAAAATACCCGACAAGCGACTATGCGATTGCCTCCGAGTACTATCTGGGACTAATTGAAACAACAACCCCGCAAAAAAGTGAAAAAAGAGCAGAAAAGTCAAAAGAAAGAGCGCTGATTCATTTCAAAAACTATCTTGAAAAAGCTCCTGACGGGCGTTATTCAATAAAATCGATTGACGAAATAAAGAAGTTAGACCCGAAACTCACTAACTACGACAATTTGCTCATTGCAAAAGGGTATTACAAAAACGGTGAGTTTGAAAAAGCAAAAACATACTTGAACAAAACAACGCTTGCAGAGAGCTGGTCTGATTTTGCAAAAAATGAGTACAAACTCGGGAATAAGGACAAGGGAAACTATTACGCAGAACTTGGCCTGAAAAAACACGCTGCCAATACTTCAGCACCTGATGTGTATGAAGTAATCGACAACTACATCACAACTTTTCCAACCCGAAAAGAGGGTATCCTAAAATTATCTTCGCTCGGCGCTAATTCTACAGGCGCAGACTATATTGCGTACCTGAACTGTAACGAGGTGGTCGGTGCTGATGTGAAAGAAGCCTGCTACAGATCTTTGTACGAAAAGTATCCGAACGGACAATTCTCTGCGGATTCTTTGTACAACCTCTTTATAACCAAGTATTTGCAGAAAAAATACTACGACGCCCAGCGCCTCGGGTTCCTGCATCTGAAAAAATTCCCTAACGTTAAATCAAGCCCTGCTGTTACTTATTTTATGGGCAAGATTGCGCATAAGCTCAAACACTACGAGAGCGCGAATAATTATTACAAAGAAGTCTTGAGACTTTATCCTGATACATACTATGCCTACAGGGCAAATTATAACCTGAATAAAGACGACGGCTCTTTGCCGTTTCTGGAGTTAGCAGAAAAGCCGGTTGTGTTTCCGTACAAGAAATCTCTTGACAACAATCTTGTTGTGAAACTTGCTTATCTCAAGGACTACGACCTTGTTGAGGAGCTTTGCAAAAAAGACAAGTTTATTCAGAGCTGGATTGCTTACCAGAAGGGGAATTACACAATATCAGCCGTGCTTGCAAGAAACGCGATGGAGGAGCTTCCTTCCAAACCGGCGTTTTCGGATTTGAGGTGGAGGCTTGTGTATCCTCTGCACTATTATGAGACAGTTGACAGGGTTAAGGGGAATAACAACCCGATAATTCTGGAGTCAATAATCAAGGAAGAAAGCCATTTCAATCCGTTTGCAGCTAGCGCAGTGGGCGCGAAGGGTTTGATGCAGCTTATGCCTACAACATACAACGAGGTTGTATCAAAGCACAATCTGCCGTCAAATCTTAACGCAGAGACTGCGAATATAACCGCCGGAAGTCTTTATTATGAAGGGCTTAAGAAGGTTCTGGGAAACAAGGATTTGTATGCAATAACTGCTTATAATGGCGGGATTGGTTCTGTTACAAACTGGTTTTCCAAGTTGATTTACAATGACACGGATGAATTTGTGGAGCAGATTCCGTATCCGGAGACAAAGAATTACGTTAAGAAGGTGCTTAGAACGTACTGGGTGTACGGAAATGTATACTAAATAGATGATGTGCAGGTGCTTCTGGTATGTTATTTTTATTGTAAATACAAGTATGAAAGGATTTTCAATATGACATCAACAATTATTATTGCAGTAGCAGCTCTTGTGGTTGTGTTCTGGGCTTACGGAATCTATGTTTCATTGATTCAGAAGCGAAACAAAATGCAGGAGGCTTTTTCTTCAATTGACGTTCAGTTGAAGAAAAGATACGATTTGATTCCTAACCTTTTGACAATTGCTCAAAAATTCATGGACCACGAACGCGGGTTGATGGAAGAGGTTACAAAATTGAGAACTCAGGCAATGGGTATTGGCTCAGGCATTGAAAACATTGACCGCAAGATTGCACTGGATTCAGAAATTTCCAAGAAGATGGGGCAGATTATGGTTGCTGTGGAAAACTACCCGCAGTTAAAATCTGACCAGACAATGGTAACTGCTATGCAGACTTATAACGAAGTAGAAGAACACATTGCTGCAGCAAGACGTTTCTACAACTCTGCTGCACTGGAACTCAAAAACGCAGTAGAAATTTTCCCTTCTTCTTTGTTTGCGCGTTTGATGAACATCAAGTCAACTGATTTCTTCAAGGCAGAAGAAAAGGAAAGACAGGCTGTAAACGCGGCTGACTTTTTGAAGTAGAAAATTTTTTGTAAGCGGTGCGCATGTGTGCGCACCCTGCTTTTTTATTATGTTGACGGAGTGAATATGAATAGCCCAAAAACTTACGCACAAATGCGAAACGAGTTTTATGAAAAATACCAGAAAGAAATCGTGCCTGCTGTTTCTGTGTATGAAAAGGAGAGAAAGATAAAATTGGCTCTTGCTCTGTTTTGTAGCGGGATAATTTTTATTGCAGGTATATTTATCACTTATTATTTAATAACAAATGGTGGTGGCAGAGATAGTCTAAACATAATATTCTTCATCTTCGCCGGTGCGTTCGGGGTCTATTATTTGTTCAAAAAGAGTTTTGAGAACAAGCTTAAAGCAAAAATTATGCCGGTTCTTGCTAAAACTTTTGAGCAGCTAAGTTGGAGCCATGGCAAATACAAAGATGAGGAGTTGTTTACCAATGCCTGTCTGATAGATAGCTATACTTCTGCAAGCTTTGACGATATTTTTCGGGGCAAGAATAATGATGTGGATTTTGAGATTATTGAATCGCGATTTACAAAGAGGAGCGGAAAGAACGAGATTACTGTTTTTTCAGGCGCTATTGTAAAGCTAAAAATGAACAAGAATTTTGCAGGCCACACAATAATAAGACCTGATTCTTTCACGCACAAATCTCCGAGTTCGAAGCTAAGGCACACTACTCTTGAGGATGTGAATTTTGAGAAAAGGTATGATGTTTTTACAAACGATGAAGTTGAGGCGAGGTATTTGATTACACCTTCGTTTATGGAAAGGTTGAATAAGATCAAAGTGGCATTCGGGTCTGAGTCTTTAAATTGTGCGTTTTATCAGGACTGCCTTCTTATTGCGCTCTGGAGCAATAAAGACTTGTTTGCAATCGGTTCGCTTTTTAAGCCGGTAGATGATGCAAAGCAGTATTTTACAATGTACGAAGAAATAGTTTCTATTGTAAAACTTATCGACTATTTCAAGCTTAACCAGAAAATAGGGTTGTAATGCTTGATAAACCGGTTGTTTTTTTGTAAAATTAATTTATGGAAAATATTGAACTTGATATTGAAGTTTTAAGAAAAGCTCAGGAATCTTTAGTGAAAGCATATAACACTTTTGAAGATGGTGCAGATAATCCGGATATCTGTGATATGTTTGCGGATTCATGTGTAAAAAGATTTGAGTATACATTTGAAACAGCTTGGAAGATTATGAAAAAATACTTTAAACTTCAGTATGGCAAGAAGGAAGATGAGCTTACTATGAATAATATTTTCCGATTTATGGAGGGTTATGGCTTTACTGATTCATGGCTTAAGTGGAAAGAGTATTATAAAGAAAGAAATAATACTGCACATGAATATAACCTTGAAAAATCAAGGAGGCTCATAAATATAATTCCGAATTTTATACAAGATGTAAACTTTTTGCTGGAGAAATGGGATTCTATTGCATGATAAAAGGTGTTACAAAAGAAGAAGTTGCTATTATCAACAGCATTCTTGAGCCTTACAAAAACAACTATGAGTTCTATTATTACGGTTCGAGAGTGAAAGGTAATTTTGAAAAAACCTCTGATTTGGATGTTTTAATCAAAGGTAAAGAACAAATGGAGCCGGGCACAATGGAGCTGATAAAAGTTCTGTTTGATAATTCGGATTTGCCATTTGTGGTAAATTTTGCAGATTACAATTTGATGGATGAAAAATTTTATAACTTAATAAAGAAAGATTTGGTGCAAGTATGAAAAAAGGTTTATTTATAACATTTGAAGGCGCGGACGGAAGCGGAAAAACTACGCAGATTAGCCTTTTAAACGAATATCTTATTGGTAAAAAAGTGAAAACTTTTTTGACCAGAGAGCCGGGCTCGCCCGGACTTGGAACAAGAATCCGGGAAATTCTGCTTCACTATGAAGGTGAATTGTCCTCTACAGCCGAATCTTTTCTCTTTCTTGCGGACAGGGCACAACATGTTGACCGCATAATCAAACCCGCGATTGAAGAAGGGAAAATTGTTCTTTGCGACCGCCACACTGATTCAACACTTGCTTATCAGGGATACGGGCGCCAGCTTGATATTGAGAGAATTAAATACCTTAATGATATAGCAACAGGCGGATTAAAGCCTGATTTGACAATCGTTTTTGACGTTGATGTTGAGACTTTCATGGCAAGAGTTGGCAGAAACAAAGACAGAATGGAGTCAGCAGGGATTGAGTTTTACAATCGCGTAAGAGCCGGCTATCTGGAGATTGCTAAAAACGAGCCGGAAAGAGTTCGCGTGATTGATGCTTCCGGAAATGTAGAAAGCATTCACAAAAAAGTTGTGGAATTGGTTAAGTTACTATGAATTTGCAGGAATTAGAACAAAGAGTTAATAAAAACAAGGAGTGTCTTTGACCTTGCCGGTCTTGAACAAGAATTAACACGACTTGAAGCTGAGCTCCAGAGCCCTGATGTCTGGGCTAACCAGAATCTGGCGTCAGAATTGGGACAGAAATCAAGAGAGATAAAAGAAACTCTCGATATGGTATCCCGCTGGGAAACCGTGCTTGATGATGCCAAAACCGCGCAGGAAATCGGTGACGAGGAACTCATTCAGGAGAGCGAAAACCAGCTTGTGCAGCTGGAAAAAGAGCTGGATAAATTCGATATAAGAAAAATGCTATCAGGTGAATATGATGAGGCCGATGCATTTCTCACAATTAATGCCGGAGCCGGCGGCACAGACGCCCAAGACTGGGCAAGCCTGCTTTTGAGAATGTACACCCGCTGGGCAGATTCAAAGGGCTGGAAGGTTGAACTTATTGACAGGTCAGACGGTGAAGAAGCCGGGATAAAATCTGCTACAATCAAGATTTCAGGCAAGTACGCGTACGGGTATTCTAAAGCAGAAAAAGGGGTTCACAGACTTGTGAGGATTTCGCCTTTTAATGCGAACGGAAAGCGCCAGACAAGCTTTGCTTCGTGCGAAGTCTCGCCAATTATTCCGGATTTTGAAAAAACAATTACAATCCCTCCTGAGGATATCGAGGTCGATACAATGCGTTCTGGCGGTGCAGGAGGACAGAATGTTAACAAGGTTGAAACAGCTGTTCGAATTTTACACAAGCCTACCGGTATTGTTGTAAAATGCCAGCAGGAGCGCTCCCAGCTCCAGAACAAAGAAAACGCGATGCAGATGCTTGCATCAAAGCTGCTTGAATTGCGCCAGAGAGAGCATGAGAAGAAGCTTGCTGAGCTTAAGGGCGAAAACTTTGACATAAATTTCGGCTCCCAAATCCGCTCTTATGTGTTCCATCCGTACAAGCTTGTAAAAGACCATCGCACAGGCTTTGAGATGGGCAATGTTGACGCGGTAATGGACGGCGATCTTGACGGGTTTATTGAGGCTTATCTAAAAGGCTGACAGGATTATTTTTCTTCTGATGGCGGGCCTTCCGGAGAGATTTTTTCTTTCCAGGCTTTGATGATTTTGTTTTTGATTGTTTCTCTGTCTTTTGGTGAGTATTTTTCATAATCTCTTGGCATATGAAAATAGCTCCACGCAGCCCTTATGTGTTCCGGCGTGTCAATCGGGTATTTGTTGTTTACGCTGTCTGCAAATTCTACGTTTCCGTATTCATGCAGCCCGCGTTTCGGGTATACATCTTTGCGTTTTTCCATATGTATATTATAAGAGATTGGGAGGGAGGTTGCATTAGGAGAAAGGATATGGCAGAGATGGAGTAAGTAGTTTTACCAATCTAAGATGCACTTTACAAAAGTATATATTATGTTTATTTTTAGTTTAATTTGTGTTAATTTATATAAATAAACAAGCTGTTACAAATCAATTAAAGGAGTGGATATGAAAAAGTTTAAACTATTATTGTTGATTCCTGTTGTTTTATTACTGTGTGGTTGTACCAAACAGGTAGTATTTATTGACCGTGATATAAATACTGTAAAGAACGATTTTGATAATTATATAAAATCAATTGGGTTTGAGTACAAGCTAAAAGACGACCAAAATAATATATATAATGTTCACCAATATCAATACAATGTGCAATATTTGTTACAGAGCAAACCTATGATTTCACAAGACTTTGGCTTTACGTGTAAATTTAAATCTCTAGGCAGTGATACTTTAATGAGCTGTAAAACATATCCTAGCAGCATGACGCAGCTCACTGACGTCAACAAACACTTAAAAGAATTAAAATTTGATGATATTCAGTATATGTCTTATAAAAAATACCGTAAGATAAATAGTTTATAGATAGTCCTGAAAAAAATAATATAAAAAAAGACCGATTTAATCGGTCTTTTTTTATAAATGGTGGAGTGCAAGGGGCGAAACTAGAATTTTTATTGAAACAATTTGTAATAAAACTGAAGTCCGAAGAAATAGCGCAAATTATTTATTTGATTGATTTGATAAATAAAAATTATAACGTTGCTTAGTATACTTATTTGTTTTGCTCCATAACGTTCATTGAAATATAGTTAAGTTCCAATAATAGTTCTAATTCTAATTTACCCATTTTAAATGGCTGATTTTCTTCCAAGCCCCAAATAAATGGATGAAAGACTGTTATTTTGTTTTCTATTGCATATTGTTGTATTTCATTAAACCAGCCACTTAATTTTTTTAAATTATTATCAATTCTCTTAAGTTTTTTATCACAAAAATAAGCATAAACGGTCAATAATTCTGTAACCGCATGTTGGATTAAATTTGTTATATCAATAAAATCGGGCAAGCGATTTAAATACTCTGTTGCAACTTTCCAATTGTTTTTGTTTTTTAAAAGTTCATTTTTATTAATTTGAAAACTTATGTTTTTAAGTGCTTGATTTTGTACTAACTCTTCATTAATACTAACATTAGTGAATGGCAAGAAAAAATGTTGAGCATAATTTCTTAATTCCCATATAAAACCGTAAATGCTGTCATTATTATATAAGTTATCTGTTTTGTCTTTGTATTCACTTTTATCAACATCATCTAAAAGAAACTCAAAATGATTCTTTGTTGCGGTAAAAGAAAATAGTAAATTAATAAAAATCGCATTAATATCTAACAACATTCTATTCATTTTTAAATTCAAACTGTATGAAGAGTCAATTCCATATTCGGGATTTGATAAATATAAATTAAAAACTCTATAATTCTCTTTTAATAAATATATTGAATTTTTTAGATTTCTATATTCGGTTACTGTTTTAAGGCAAGTCTGATATTCATCAAATTCGCAATCGCTCATTTCCCTAACATCTTTAATTACAGCAACCTTTTTATTATTTTTATTTGTTTCGTATTGAATACCTAGGCAATATATCATTTTTAAAGTTTATCACAAAATTAAAGGAGAAAAATTTATGACAAACAAAAACCGAACTTTACTTATAGTTTTGACGACAAAGAGTATTCAAAAGAGGAACAAGAATATTTAATTTTTAGATTTGTTTCTTGTTTGATGAAACTTGAAGCAGAACAACAAGCGAAAAAAGAAAAAACTAAAAATGAACAAAATCAAATCAAAAATGATTTTATGAATTTTGGGTCAAAAGTATTAAAAGGGGTTCTAAATAGCCCTGCGGTTGACAAAATTGACACTCGAACTTTTGAAAACCTTGAAAATATTGAATTATAACAAATTGGTCGTTTTTGGTGTCTCACTTTAGGAACAAATTATACCGCTAAATCCCACTATTTAAGCATTAAAAAAGAGAGTTTTAACAACTCTCTTTAAATGGTGGGCGTTAGAAGACTCGAACTTCTGACCCTCTCCTTGTAAGGACTTAGCTCATACTTTTCTATGAGTTTGCTAGGTTTTATAATTTTACCAAAACCCTTGCCAGTCCTGCATAACGAGGCTTTTGCTTATTTGCTCAACTTGACCGATTTGATATAGTTTTATCAAATTTGTAAGCAGATTGTAAGCAGATTTTAGATTCAAAGTACAAATGTCAGACAAGTCAGACTAACTATTTATATTATATACAAATAAGAACTGGAGAACAACTATGCAATTACTAAAACTAATCGAACAGGAACTGAAGACTACGCAAGAGCTAGTACAACTTCCATTTTACATTGTTAGAACCCTCGACGGCTATGAACAAGCTGAAGAGATTCAATCGGAAGAGTTTATTGTAAGTTCAACAAAGAACTTCATCGACTCTTACTCAAATGGACATATAGGAAAGTTAAATCTTGACAATACACTTACGCTCAGCTTGAGACTTCCAAGAATATTAAATCTCAAGTTGTCGTGGTTATCCTACAGAACTAAAGCAACAAAGTCAGAAATAATACACGAGGCTCTCGGACACTCAATCCCCATGCTGTTGGACAGAGAAGAGGCTCAAGAAAACTACATGCACGAGTTGGCTCAATAAGAGGGGTATGCAATGGAGAAGACAATGGGAGAGAGAATTACGGTGAGACTTGATGGGGGATTATCCTCCCTCATCAAGCAACTCAAAGACAAGGGGATATTCAACATCAGTGGACTCATTAGAGAGGCGATGTGGGAGAAATTATCAAAAATGAAAGACATAGATAAGAGTGGAGAAGGAGAGGACTTAAAGAAAGATGATGAGATTTGATTGTATTAGCACAAACATCAACATATTGTCTCTCTCTGTTGGTAAGAAATACTTGTATGACATTGCAAGAGTGTATCTCGGAGAGAATGATTATGATGATGAGATAGTATCAGAGTGTTATCGTGATGTAGATAATTTCATCAGTGGTATTGAGGACAAGGATATTCTCAAGAACTTTAAGTTGCCTCCTGAACTTGCGAGGTACATAGGTCAAGGAAAGGGTAATATTACCCTAGCACATGACCTTGATAGTGCCATGCCAGTTATTGATGAGTGGGACATGCCGTATGACTTCTATAAGGCTCTGTTGAAGTATATGCGACAAGGGTATAAATGGTTAAAGAGTGATAGTAAAGCTGGAAAGACTCATCTTTATTTTAAATTCAAACCCTCAAAACCCTCTGATTATACTGGAATTAGCGACAACAAGACAGAATATGACAGTTTTATAGTCAAGTTTTACCTCAAGAATTATCTCAAATACACCGACCACGCTAAAACTAGCAAGGAAGGTTGTGCTTATTGTATTATAGCCTTATACCTTGTAATACTGGGAGAGATGTACCGTATCCTATATCCCTTTATTGATGGCGATGTTAAGACCTTCATGGGAATTTGCCTTGCAAAGCTCAATCCTGTTATATCAGGATATACAATGACAGCAGAATACAACACTGGGAATATGAAAGCGTTAAGCATAATTACAGAATTACTCCAGCTCACATCTAACACATCAAGCCTTGAAATTAGTAAAACCTCTGAATACAATGTTCAATTCAAATACACCCCTAAAACTAACCAATTCAAAAATTCATCTGAGAGATTGGAAGGAAGAGCAAAGTATAGAACTGACAAGGATGGCAAAAGGAGAATAGAGTTACTTATAACAGGAAAAGACAATACGCTAACTCTTAGATATGACCTGATTGGAATGAATATTTTGAATGATATTACTGGATTAGCTGGGAAAAAGGACTTTTTGAGCGTAGCCTCAAATGAATTACTTCTTGAACATATTAGCCGAAGAGTATTATTGAACCTTCTTTCACATACAAAGCAATTTGCAAAAGACAGAAAGTATGTAAGTGATAAGGTTGAGTTATTTTATGAGGATGAAGATGACATCATGCTAACTATTACCAAGACTCCTGAGGTAATTCAGCAATTCAAGGAGAATAAAATTGAGGATGGCATGAATGAACTTGTTTTTAAACGACTCAACTCTGACACTCTTTCTCAGAGTTTTGATGTAATCTTGAATGAATTCAAGCTCAACAAATATCAGGCTGACTATATCATTATAGCTCATGAACTTTCAAAATTTGAGGATAATGAAGTCTCAAAAAGACTTTCAAGACTGGGGAGTAAGCAACAGGCAGAAATCAGAAAGATGATTGAAAGAATACGAGAATATCAGAAGTCCCCATTCAAAGCTCTTAATTACATATATCAAAGGCTGGTAGATTGAGATGTTTGGGGACATCAAGGTTGATAAACTAAGATTTTTATACAAGAAAAAGGATGTACCTTATGAGTGCAGAACTCTGATTCATTCACTGTTAAAAAGGTATTATCCTGACAGCACAACAAGCTCAAAAACAGGATATATTCAACACACATTCACACCCACAAAACTGATAAGAAGAGGTAAAAAGGATTGCAAGCATAACCTTCAAATGCCGTCTCAAGAATTATTTTTTGAGGCTCTTAATAAGATTACTCTCAATGAGCCGTCTTTACAGAAACAGAGCAATGTAACCCTTATCCACCTTACAAAAGACATTCTTCTAACAAAACCAGTACATGAATACATTGAAATGCTCTCACAAAGGTCATATCCTTACCTAATTACGGAACAGAAAGCCTCTAATAGCGAGCCAAGCCTATATTTTCGTTACCCTTATAACCCTGAGTCTGAGGACTCTTGTTCTTTTGTTATTAAGTTCTACAACAAAGTCCAAGAGTACTATCACAGGCATGGACACTACACTTGCTCTTTATATGAGCCTCTATCACCTGATGAAAAGGCTCTTGTGGGTAATGCTTATAATGAAGAAACAAAGACGCTTGACCTTGAAAACCTTAATATATTAAGAATTGAGATTGAATACCACGAGAGCAAAAAGATATTACCTATTACAAAAGCTCTTGACCCTAATGGCGAAAAGCTAACTGTTGACTTGATTTTAAGGTCATTAAGAGCTGGAACATTTTACAACACTTTAGAACAAATATTCACTAACACACTAAAAAAACATGTGTTTCATGCTAGCGAAACACTTGAAACTGCAACGGCTGGACTCTCAAAGGTTAGGGAACTGGCATGCACATTACTCTTAGAGAGTTCTCAAAACCTACATTACAAAGCAGTTGCAGAGAATTCAGGTCTGTCAAATCAGTTCTCGGAGATTGATTCAATAGTCATGAAGATAAGACCTGAGTCCGACTTGTACACTGAGTTATATAACGCTCTATTCCCTTCTACTTCTGATGTTGAAGAGAGTATTGTAGAAAAGCAAAAGAGCGTAAGAGTTTGCAAACCATATAGCTCACAACAACTAAAGGACTTCACCCTGATTTATGAAGTCCCAATTTGGGATGATAGTTGACAAAACCCTCACTGGGTAAGGGTTTTAAGAAAACGCTTAATTTCAAGGGTAACTCTCTACCTCCTGAGAACAAAACCAGCCTTCCTGAGCCTCCTAGTAGCCTCAAATTGAACATCTTGACATAAAGTACTGAAAAGGATTTTCATGCTAGAATAAGCACATGGTGGAAGTAGTTTCAAAGCTAAAAAATAAGTATCAAGCAGTAGTCGAGGCAACTCGATTGATGGCTATGGCTGATGATAAGAACTTCTTACCTATTTATGCCTCTTCTAAGGCTAAGATTTACCCTTATCAAATTGCCTCTGCTCAATTTGCCTTGAGGTCTGATTATCTAAAAGGTTGTATTCTATGTGATGAAGGCTCTCTAGGTAAAACTTACGAGGCTCTTTTAATTGCTGGGCAAAAGTGGTATGAAGGCAAAGAGAATATCCTTGTAATAATGCCATCAAACCTAATTCCTCAATGGCTTAGGAAACTGGAGAAGGATTTTACGCTTCCTCATGTGTTTTGGAATAATACCACGAAAATTCCTGATGAGGATGGAATTGTGCTGACTTCTTATGATACAGCTCTCAAGTATTCTGACCGTATCAAAGAAAGAGACTGGGATATAGTTATATTTGATGAGGCTGATTGTCTTTCAAAACCTGAAAAACAACTGACTTCAACTCTCAAGAATTCAGTAAAACAAGCGTACAAATTACTTCTTACACCAACTCCAATTAAGATGGATATAAGAGACATCTACGGACTTATTCACTTCATAGATGAAAGCGTACTCCCTGACCCTGACGAGTTCTACAAGAGATATTTTCGTAAGCCTGAAAACTATCCTGAACTCACAAGCTGGGTTTCTCAGTTTTGTTTCAGAACTCTCAAAGTGCAAGCCTTGAACTATGTACCATTCTCATGCAGAATACCATTCACAGTGGATTACCCTCTAATCAAGGAAGAGAGGGAATTGTATGAAGTTTTGCATAGGTACATCAAATCTGACAATAAGGTTGCATATCCAGAATTTGACGAGTATAATTTGGCTCTAAGACTTTTTAATACTCTATCATCATCCCCTCAAGCGTGTGCGAAGCTCATCTTGAGTGCAATTTCTCGTACCTATGGAGAAGAGAAAGCAGTTCTTCAAAAAATCCATGATATGGCTCAGAATATTCCAGTAAACTCAAAAACTTTGAGCCTTCTTAAGATTCTGAAATCCGTCTTCAAGCACCTGAAACAGTGTAAAGTCAATGAGAAAGCTATTATATTTGTTACAAATAACACTACTCTTGATGTTCTATATGACATCTTAAGACGAGAGGGATATAACACTCTCAAATACAAGGATAATGACACCTTAGAACAATTCAGAAATGATGATGAAGTGCAAATACTTGTTACAAATGATGTAGCTGCTAAAGGGCTGGATATTGAGTATTGTCCTGTCGTTGTGAATTATGATTTGCTTTATAACTCAATAGAAATGGAACAGAGGATTTGCAGATGTCACAGACAAGGGCAAAAGTCTGATGTACTTGTTATAAATATGCTAAGCAAAGAAAACCTTGCAGATGTTCGCATGCTGGAACTTATCAACAAGCGTACACTTCAATTCAACGGTATATTTGGTATGTCTGACAATATTGTAGGGAATTTTGACCTCAAATTAAAAGAAGTTCTTGAACAATTTAGACCAGTGACTGATGTTGCACAATCGTTCAAAGATACATTAAAAGAACATCAAGCCTCAAACGAAGAGCTTGTCAAAGACTCAGAAAATGTCTTGTTCACAACCTTTTCAAAGTCAATAGCTGATAAAGTAACGGTTACACCTCAATACATTGAAGAACAGACACAAAAGTTGAATAATGATTTATGGGAACTTGTAAAGTATTATTTTCTTAATGTCAAACCTGATTGGTATGAGATTGATGATGAGGCTCAAACCCTGAAACTTATTGAGGGTTACAACAGACCGTATCTTTTTAGTTATAAAGAAGACAAATTGATGAGGCAAAGAGCCTATGAAGGATATTCGGAATATGGCATGAGTCCTGACTTCAAGCCTTGTTTTAAAAGAATTACATACACATCATTACTTGTAAAAGGTATCATGAAAGAGCTGGAAAATCTTGATACACAACAAGCCATCTTGTATGTGGATTCTGATATTGAACCTTGTGACATTGGACTCTATAACTACTCTATAACCACAAGTAAGGCAGACTCAAACAAGTTATTTCAATATCTTTTGATAGGTCAAACTCAATCAGGAAGGATTCTTTCAGATTCAGAGTGTAGAAACCTTCTTAACTTAACAGTTACAAAGATTGATGATGGGGAGGCTAAACCTTTTCAACTCAAAAAAACAAACCTCTTTGAAGACTTTGAGGAGGCTGGAAATCTAGATGATAAGGTGATTAAAGAGGATATAATCAGAGATTACCTAAAGAAGAAAGAAGGCTCTATTGCTTATGAAGTTGAAAAACTTAAACTTATGGCTGGCAGAGAAAAGACTCAACTTCAAGCCAATTTGAATGAGCTTAGAGACGAGGTTAAGGAACTCAAGAAACAACTTTCAGACAAGATGACTGATAGACTGGAAGAGTTGAAGGTTACAAAGAGACTTAAACTCATTGAAAAAGAGCTAAGAGAGAAGGAAGAAAAACTCTTCTTTGCAGAGGCTAAAGTGGATGTCGATACAGAGAAGAAGATTGAAGAACTTACAAACTCTTATAACTTTGATGTGCTGAAATCTTGTAAGTTTAAGTTAAGACTTCTCCCAACTCAAAATTCATGATACAATAGCCTTGTAGGGCAGTTCCTTGATGGTGAAGACCTTTACTCATACACGACAAATCTTCTGTTGTGCAAAGGTGTAGAGAAAGGAGGTAGCCATGACAAAACAAGAAATACTTGTAATAGTAAAAAATGTCCTAGTGGTATTAGGACATTTGATACTTACTTTTGCAAGTCTATTGTAGGGATTGTGCAAGAGGTCGGAAGACCTCTCCCTACTCTTTTATTATAAACGATTTTTGTTAAATTTCAACCCTATTAGCATATTTATGTTAAGTTTGCTAAACTTGTCCTACTCTTAACTTAAGAATGAGGGTAATTTAGTATATTCATGGTATAATAAACACAATAAAAGGGGATATTATATGGTTGATAGTATAGAAAGAGTTTCAGGATACAGTATGGATATTGAGAATGCTGATTTGGAAAAATTCAGAGCAGTGTTCCCACAGTGTTTTTCAGAAGGTAAAATTGATATAAGTAAGTTGCTGGCTCTGTTTGGACAATATGATGACAACGAGTTTGAAAAGTACAAGTTTGAGTGGAAGGGTAAATCTGAATGTTACAGAATAGCTGGCAAACGCTCAACTGGAACGCTACGACCTTGTCCTGATGAGAGTGTTAATTTTGACACAACAAAAAATATGTACATAGAAGGTGATAACCTTGAAGTCCTGAAACTCCTTCAAGCGTCTTATTACCGTAAGGTCAAGATGATTTATATAGACCCTCCATATAATACAGGGAATGACTTTGTATATGAGGATGATTTTGCTGACCCAATGTCAAAGTATAAAGAAATTACTCAACAGACAACAAAATCCAACCCTGAAACAATGGGAAGATACCATACAAACTGGCTTAATATGATGTACCCTCGTTTGAGACTTGCCTCAAACCTATTAAGGAATGATGGGGTAATATTTATCTCGATTGATGATAATGAAGTCGACAATACTAAAAAGATTTGTAATGAAGTTTTTGGAGAAGAGAACTTTGTAGCTCAGTTTATTGTTGTCCGTTCAGAAGGTGGTGGATTAGCTAAGCAAGCAGTTATCGGACACGATTATTGTCTTGTATATACTAAAAGCATTGTTAATTTTACACCGCTAGGCAGACCTAAAGATATAAGAGGCAAAATTGTTACAATAAATAATGAAGATTATTGGATTGAAACGGATTGGCTAAGGAAAGAGTTTGGTAAATATGGTACTTGTCCTTATGAAGATATTATTAAGTATCTAGGAGTAGAAAAGAAGGCTGAAATTGACAAAGGATTAGAGGACAATAAGTATATCCTGATAGACAAAGGGGAGTATCATATTGTCGGCAGATACCGAAAGGTAAGCGAGGACTCTTCAAAATTCTATACTATTCTTAAGCATTTGAATAAAAATGGAGTCAATGACCTAAAAGAGTTAGATATGAGTCAGTATTTTGACTTCCCTAAGCCTATATCGCTATGTAAAGAATTGGTCTTAGGAGCTACATTCTTTGATAAAAATGACAGTCCGATTGTACTTGACTTCTTCTCAGGCTCTGCAACCACAGCCCATGCAGTAATGCAGTTAAATGCAGAGGACGGAGGAAATCGTCAATTCATTATGGTACAACTTCCTGAGGTTTGTGACGAAAAAACAGAGGCTTACAAATCTGGTTACAAGAACATTTGTGAAATCGGCAAAGAAAGAATAAGAAGAGCTGGAACTAAGATTCATGAGCAGAATGACTCAGTTGATACAGGATTCAAAGTATTTAAACTAGACACATCAAACCTTGTTAAATGGGATTCTACACCGACAGAGGACGCAGAAGAACTTACGCAAAGGATGTCACTGCTCAAAGAGACAATAAAACCTGATAGAAACGACTTAGACATGGTCTACGAAACAATGCTAAAACTGGGTATTCCTCTTGATTACAAGGTTACAGAGGTAGAAGTTAATGATAAGAAAGCATATTCAATAGGTGAGGATTGTCTAGTCCTAATATGCCTCGACTACGGCAAAGACGGTATAACAGCAGAAGACATCAAAACAATGTGTGATGACTATGTACCAGCAAAAATCGTAGCCTCAGAACAAGCCTTCAAAGATGATGTAGCTCTCTCAAACGCTCACTACATCCTCAAAGACAGACAAATTGAGATGAAGTTATTGTAAGGGAGAATTAGTGGAACAAAGAATATTCTCAGACATCTTAATAAAATTCTTTGAAGAAGAACAATGGGCAGATGACTTTCTTAATGGAAAGTTATACATAAATCAGGCTGGAAAATTTATAACTGAGGGAAATGATTTTCGTGGTGATGACTGTGAAGGCTCTCATGTTGTTAGTTTTGAGAAACCAATATTGATACAATTTACTAGAGTTGATAATGGAGAGTCCATTGAAATCCCTTTACTTCCTAAAACACCTATCAAACAAAGTTTTGAAGGGGCTAGTAAAGTTCCAGTTTTGTGTGCCTCTGGTTTTAATTCAAATAACCTAATTAAGCTAGAAGATAACAAGTATCAACTAAGTTCAGAGTATATGGAATACATGAAACAGTTTGGTATGTATGCAGTCGTATTTAGTAGGAAAGAACTTTTAGACAAAATTGGTAAAGTCTTAAAAGAACAATGTATTCCAGCTATATCAGGAGATGTACAGTATCAAGCGTATGATACATCAATAAAAACTTTTGCTACTGCTCAAGAACAATATGAACAATTTTTTTGCAAGTATGTCTCAGATAGTAGGGATTATTATAAGCAGAATGAGTGGAGGTTAATACTTTGTGATACAACTTTAATAAATGAAAATGATGACCATATTGTAATAGACATAGGAACTTTACAATATGCCGTTAAAGCTAATATTGAGAATTTCACTAAAGCAATTATGTCATTCCATGAAGAGTCTGAGGAGAAGAAGTAATGAAAAACGAGTTGAAAGTATTTGAAGATAGCAACATAAGGTCTGTATATGATGAAGAAAAAGAGACTTACTACTTTTCTGTGGTGGATATTGTTGCAATTCTGATAGAAAAGGATTATCAAACGGCAAGAAAATACTGGAATAAACTAGCTCAACGCTTGCGTGATGAGGGTTCAGAGCAAACGGTGACAAATTGTCACCAGTTGAAATTAAAAGCTAATGACGGCAAAATGAGAAAGACCGATGTTGCTGATATTAAGACTATATTTAGAATTATTCAGTCCGTACCATCCAAAAAAGCTGAGCCTATCAAGCAATGGCTTGCTAAAGTAGGGCAAGAGAGAGTTCAGGAAATGGCTGACCCTTCTACTGCTATTGATAGAGCAAGAGAAACATACAAAAAACTGGGTAGGTCTGAAAAGTGGATTCAGCAAAGAATGATGGGACAGGAAACTAGAAATAAGCTCACTGACTACTGGAAAGACCATGAAATCTCAGAAGGTGAAGAATATGCAATTCTCACAAATATCATTCATCAAGAATGGAGTGGGTTAAGTGTTAAAGAACACAAAGACCTTAAGGGATTAAAGTCTCAAAACCTCAGAGACCACATGAGCGAGGCAGAGCTTATCTTCACAGCGTTAGCTGAACTATCCACAAGACAGATTGCAGAGAGTGAGAATGCAACTGGCATGGAAGAAAATAAGAAATCAGCAAAGAAGGGTGGAAAGATAGCCAAAGAGGCTAGAGAGAAACTGGAACTTCAAACTGGGCAAAAAGTGGTTACAGACAATAACTTCTTACCAGCTAAAAAACAAAAACAGATTAAAGACAAAGGACAAGAATAAGTGAAACTTAAATTCAAAAATCAAGATTTTCAAACCGAGGCAGTTAATTCAGTTGCAGACCTATTCACAGGGCAAGAGAAATCAAGTACAACTTTCTCTATTGATGATAACGCTGGGCAAATCAGACTACTTCAAAATGAGTTTGGGTTTGGTAACAAGCTCATGATTGATGATGACACACTCATATCAAACATGCATAATGTTCAGAAAAGACACAAACTACCTATATCAAGAGACTTTGACTCAAAGCAGTATTCAATCGAGATGGAGACTGGGACTGGAAAAACCTATGTCTATACTAAAACTATTCTTGAATTAAATAAGAGATATGGTTTCACTAAGTTCATTATTGTTGTACCTTCTATTGCAATCAGAGAAGGGGTATTCAAGTCCTTACAAGTTACAGAAGAACACTTCTCAAACTTGTATGATTCAGTTCCTTACAGATACTTTATTTACAACTCTTCAAAGCTCTCAGATGTTAGAGCCTTTGCAACTTCCAACAATATTGAAATAATGATTATCAACATTGACGCATTCAAGAAGGCTGAAAATATCATTAACCAAGAACAAGACAAGCTCAATGGCGAAACAGCTATGAGGTACATTAAAGACACAAATCCTATTGTAATTATAGATGAGCCTCAATCAGTTGATAACACACCGAAGTCAAAAGAGGCAATACAATCCCTCAATCCGTTATGCGTCTTGAGATACAGTGCAACACATAGAGAGAAAATTAACCTTTTATATCGTCTTACACCTGTTGACGCTTACCAAATGGGATTGGTTAAACAGATTTGTGTATCTTCAAACTCAGTAGCTAACGACTTCAACAAGCCTTATATTTACTTAAAATCGGTATCAAATGAAAACGGATTCTCTGCTAAGATTGAAATGGATATTGAAGGTAAAGATGGGAAAGTTGAAAGAACTACAAAAACAGTCAAGGCTGGTGATGATTTGTACATCCTATCAGGCAAAAGAGACCTATATCAAGATTATGTAATTGAAGGAATTGACTGTACAAAGGGGTTTGAATGTATTGAGTTTTCTAATTCTGAGACTGTTCAACTGGGCAAAACAATAGGTGGAATTGATGAAAACATCATGAAGAAAGCTCAAATTTACCGTACTATTGAGGCTCATCTTGACAAAGAACTCCGATACTATGATAAAGGGATTAAAGTCTTGTCTCTGTTCTTCATTGATGAGGTTAAGAAATACCGTACAGAAACAGGGGAAAAAGGTATTTATGCTCAAATGTTTGAAGAGTGTTACAGGGAACTCATCAACAAACCAAAGTATGCAGATTTTAGAGACAAGTTCAACCCTGATGTAGAAAAGGCTCATGACGGTTACTTCTCACAGGATAAAAAAGGTATTTACAAGAACACAAAAGGGGATACGCTTGCAGATGATGACACCTACAATACCATCATGAAGGATAAGGAATACTTACTCTCTTTTGAATGTCCAATGAGATTTATCTTCTCACATTCAGCGTTAAAAGAAGGCTGGGACAATCCAAATGTATTCCAAGTTTGTACGCTTATAGACCAAAAGTCCACATTTACATGCAGACAAAAAGTCGGAAGAGGTCTGAGGTTGTGTGTAAACCAGGACGGAGAAAGAATAGAAGATAGAAACATCAATATACTTCATGTCATGGCAAATGAGAGTTTCTCGGAGTTTGCTGACAAGTTACAGAAAGAGATTGAAGATGAAACAGGCATGAAGTTTGGTATGTTTGAAATAGGCTACTTACTTGACCTTAAGGTTGAAGAGAAGACCGAAATTGAACATACAATGAATGAGTCGGACGCTTTTGATGTCTTTGATACGCTTATCAAGAATGATGTTATTGATTTTGATGGAACTGTAAAAGACGAGGGCAGGGTTAAATTAGAAGAGATTGAAGACCTCAAAATTGCAGAGCCTCTCAAGAAAGAGGTTAAGAAGATGGTGCAAGAGTCTAAACCATTGACTTTTGAAACCCTCAAAGAGGTCAAATGTGTTGAAACAGTTATTGAAGAAAAACCTCTTTTCACTCATGAACAAGCCTCAGAGATGATGGAAGACCTGAAGGGTGCAAAGGTTATCTCAAAAGATGGTAAAATCAAAGACACCATGAAAGCTCAACTTAAGGCTGGCAAGCTGGACTTAGTTAAACGCTGGGGAGAGGCAAAGATGAGAGCAGTTGAGCAAGCTCTTGAGATTGCAAGCAAAAACAAACCAGTTATCAATGACGCAAGCAAAGAAGTCAAAATCAAACTCAAGAAACAAGTTATTCTCTCACCTGAGTTCACTGAATTATGGGACAAGATTAAACAGAAGACCACATATAGGGTTAATTTTGATATTGAAGAGTTAGTCAAGAAGTGTGTTGATGACCTGAAAGAGATGTCTCCAATCCCTAAAGCAAAACTTGTTTCAAAAGTTGCAGACATTGAGATTGAAAACACTGGAGTCACACACACTGAAACACATATCAAGACTCAGGACTTATCAGGGACTTATGAGACTTTGCCTGATATTATTAGGTTAATTTCAACAGAAACTTTATTGAAAAGAGCAACGGTCATAAGAATTATTGAAGAAAGTGGACGAGTTCAAGATTTTATCAATAACCCTCAAGGATTTTATGAAAAAGCTCTTGAAATCATCTCAAAGAATAGACACTCACTGGCTATTGACGGTATTAAGTATGTCAAACTTGCAGGAGAGCAATATTATGCTCAGGAAATCTTTGACACTTCTGAACTAATAGGGTACATTGATAAGAACGCATTAGCAGTCAATCACAGTGTATATGATTACTTATTATATGATAGTGGAGTTGAAAGCAGATTTGCAGAGAGTCTTGACAATGACCCTGATGTAAAGATGTTCTTTAAGATACCTCCAAGATTCAAGATTGAGACACCAATAGGCTCATACAATCCTGATTGGGCAGTATTCTTAGAAAAGAACGGAGAACAAAAACTCTACTTTGTGCTTGAGTCTAAAGGTACGACAAGTCTATTTGACCTAAGGAGTCCTGAACAGCTCAAAATCCATTGTGGCAAAGAACACTTCAACACTCTTGATGTAAACTTCCCGACAGAGCCAGTTAAGGACTGGAAAGAGTTTAAGACAACAGTGTAATCAAAAGAAAAGAGTAGTCAATCAATGACTACTCACTATATACAAACGAACTGAGAAACAATTCAATCATAATTCAAAGTTTTGAAGAGTCTCTTCAATGTTATCCTGAGTGATACCTATATAACGGAGAGTAATTGAAGGACTGGAATGATTGAGCAAGTATTGAAGGATTGCAACATCTTTGTAGGTTTGATAATGATGATATGAAAATGTCTTTCTAAGTGTATGCATGCCTATATGCTCTTGTATTCCAGCTTTACGACAGGCACTGTTTATAATCATATATGCCATGACCCTTGTGAGTGGTTTGTTTTCACCATTACGACTGGGGAAGAGATAATCATTATCTGATTTATACCTGATGTACACTCTAATAAGCTCAAGCAACTTTCCACGCAAAGGAAAGCGTTTGAGTTTATCCGTCTTTTGTTCTCTAACTTCTAGGTGAGATTTGTCCCTTACATCCTTTACCTTCAATCTGAGCAAGTCTGAGACTCTTAAAGCGGAGTTAATTCCTAATGAGAATAGTAAGAGGTCTCTTGTACCATTCTCCTTAAGAATGGATTTTATCTCTTCAATTTTTGCTATGTCTCTTATTGGTTGAACAAATTCCATGCGTTACCTCTTTTCTGATGTTATGTTAAATTGAACTTACACTTTGAAACCAATATGTTAAATTCAATGCTTGCCTATTTATTACTTTTTGCCTCTAATCCTTTGATAGACTAAGTCTTAACTATTTGAGGCAACTTAACACAATAGATATTGTGTTAAGTTCGAGGGGAATGGTTACCCCTCAAACCTCTTCTTATACACTGATATTGATTCAGGCTTAAAGTTGAAATCTAAGTTAATAAGTGGCAAAGACTCAAAGATATAATCCAAGTCAATATATCCACTTTCAAGTGACCCATGTCCTAAGCTGGTATATCCGAAGTGTTCACGGCTAGACTTGTCTATCTCAGTAACAAAGATGTCAACATTACCCCAAAAGTAGTGCAATACTGGCTTGACCTCTTCACCCTTGCCATCCGTTCCATATATGGCTGGAGAGTTTTCAATAGCCTCGCTGATTTTCTTTGCTACACCTTGAAAGTAGGAGCTTTCAGAACTTCTCAGACCTTCAAGAAAACAAAGAGTCTGACTTTTAGGCATAAATTTGATTATTGTATCAATATGACTCATGCTGACCTCCTTTAAGAGCTTAGGGGATAACCCCTAAGCAACCTCAAATTTCATGTAGCTGGAGACTTTAAGTAATGCCTTGTATAATTCAGCATACTTAGTTTTCAATGTCTTAGTGTCTACATTGTTTCTAGTAATCTCTTTAAGAGTGAAGGTAAAAGCACCAGCCTTAAGTTCAGTAACATTAGCTTGATTCATTACTTCCTTAACTTCAGCAGCTTTCTCCTCTCTAAGTTCTTTGAGTTCAGCTATTTTAGCGTCTAATGATTTGATAACTTTTGCGTTATCCTCTAGGTTGATGTTTGTTGTAATAACTTTTGTCATGTTGTTTCTCCTTTCGTTTGTTTTAAATTACATGAACATTGTACATGAAAACATGTATAAAGTCAATACTTTTGTTTCTGTTTTCGTAATAATTATTTACATAACTATTGATTATGTCCATGAAATGGTGTATTGTAATAAACAAAAGGAGAACTGATTATGACAGATTTTGAAACTCTTGACATGCAAGCAACAGAAGAGCTTAAAAGACAAGTAAAGTCTCTTGTTGTGGCTAAAGGGTACACGCTTGAAAAACTTGCTCTTGAACTTAATCAGAAATATGGCACAAAAGATAGTAAGACAGGAATATCAAACAAGCTGGCAAGAGGCTCTCTGAGACACATTGACATGCTCAGAATACTTGATGTCCTTGACTATGACTTTATAATTAAACCTCGATAGAAGGGGTAAGAAGTATTTATTTTATTTGCAAGATAATAGGCTGACAGAATTTCATGGTTTGGTGAAAACTTGACCTATTCTATTTTTTGCTCTTTCTTCTATACTTCAAGTACTCAATATATTCAACAACCTCGCGTATATCCGTAGTTGTTAGACCTTCTTTTACTAATAAGTTTTTGAGGTTGAAGAGTTCTATATAATTAGCATTAGGATGTTCTTTTATGTATTTATTTCCCCAAAGTTCTTGAAAATGTTTCTTAGATTCATTATCGTCCTTATACCATTCAGAACTATTCTCATCAGTCCATAATATACTAAAAAGCGTCTCAAATTTGATATTAAGGGCAAAAGCAAGTCTGATAAGAACATCTATTTTTGGTAATGACTTGTAACATTCAAGCTCGGATATAACGGCATTGCTAACTCCTGAGGCAGTGCTTAAATCTCTAATTGACATTTCACCCCTATTATTTTTGATATAATCACCCACATTCTGTTTGATGATGGCTATTGCCTCATCAAATTTTTCTCTATCTGTCTTAGAAAACTTTGTTATGGTCTGTTCGTTATTCTTCATTATATTTCTCCACACTAAATATTATCATTGTCAACCTAGTTTGTCAATGTTGTTACAAATATTATTAGCCTAAATATATTTGATTTTATTGAATTATAAGCCATCTTGATTGTTGTTAGGAATATTAAATGATAGGCTAAGGGTTGACAGATTGGAAAAGTATATGATAGGATAACTAAGTGATATATAAAACTTATCAACACTATAAAGGAGGTGACAAAAATGATAAGTAAACAAAATAACCTAGCTCTAGTAGAAGAGCAAACTCAAGACCCACAAGACCTGATGTCATTCAGAGAACTAGGACTAAAACACAGTATTGAATATGACTACTTATACAAGAGGTCAATTATTACAGGAGAGATACAACCTTATTACAGAGGCATATGGAAACTCAGCGAGAAAGAAGTTCTTGAGTTTTGTGACAACGAGGCTCAAAAGAAACTTAACAAAATCAGAGCCAAAAATGGAGGCAATAAATAATGGCAGGTATTACAGAACTAAAACTTGTAAATTCTAAGGGTAAACCTTATAAAAGGTATAGAATTACTTACTATGATATATTTGGTAAGAAATGTACTTCACCATATTACAAAACAAGAGCATCAGCAGCACAAGATTTGTTCAAATATGAGAATGTAGACCCTAAAACTTTGAATATAACTATTGAACAAATGTGCTACTATTATATGGAAAATGCAAGAACAAAGCACTCATATACAACAATAAAAGACACAGAAGCATACATGAAGAACCATTTATGCCAGTTGTTTAATATTAAGTATGAGAAGATGAGTTCGATTGACCTTGAAAGATTTATAAATGGTATAGCTGAAACCCATACTCCCAATGTTGCAAATCAAGCACTAAAGAAGATAAAAGCTGTTGCCAATTATTGTCTTAAACATGGACTTATCAAGGAAAATAAGTTTAAAGTAGTTGGTAATATACCAGTGGAAAGTGGAGAACATTATCCATTAGAATTAGATGAAATGATTTGTGTTCTAAATACATGTCAAACTTTGTATCCGAAACACTTTGCCATGATATATACAGGAATTGCAACTGGAACAAGATTAGGTGAATTAAGTGCATTAACAATAGATGATGTCCATTTTGAAGACGATAATAACTTTATACATATCTGCAAGCAGTATACAAAGGGTAAGTTGTTACCCCATACTAAGACTAAAGATATTAGAGATGTCGTAATATTTGATGATTTGGCTGAGGTTTTGCGAAAGCATATCGAGAATTTGCCTAAAGGTTCAAAATTACTATTTCCTAATGAGGTAGGAAATTACCAAAATCCATCTAATCTTAGAAACAGGAAATGGAAACCTTTATTGGCGTATGTAGGCATAACCAAAAGGGTTCGCATACATGATTTGCGTGCAACATATATAAACTTAACATTATCAAATGGTTTAGGTATTAAGTTTGCTCAAAAACAAGCTGGTCATAAAAAGTCACAAACAACATTAGATGTTTATGCAAGTTGTAATAATGATATGAATAAGAAAGCAAGGGGTGTATTAAATGAAATATTTTCTCAACGAAATCACATGTAAGCAGAATGTAAGCAGATTTGCATATATAATAAAAAAGACAAAAGCCTTAAACCTTTGTCTTTTCTATGGTGGGCGTTAGAAGACTCGAACTTCTGACCCTCTCCTTGTAAGGGAGACGCTCTACCAACTGAGCTAAACGCCCGCACACCATATTATTTAGTTTTAAATGCTTTCAGCAAGATTAATCTTAACCCAAACAAAATTTAATGTCAAACATTTTATTTTATAATCTAGTTAACGTATTTTAATTGTTGCTCAGATTGTATACAATACTAGAATAAGAAAGGAGTTTTTATATGGAAATAAAAGTTGTTGAAAATGCGAAAAGCATTGAATCCGATATTCTTGTCGTAAACATGTTTGAAGACGGGAAAACAATATGCGAACTTGCTAATACCTACGCTGTTGAACAGGACAAGTTTAAAGGCAAATTCGGTGAAACATACCTGCTTCCAACCTACGGTCAGGAAGTTTATAGAAAAATTCTTGTGCTCGGATTGGGCAAAAAATCAGACTTTAACCCGAATAAGATGAGAGAAGCAACTGCAAAGGCAATCAAAAAAGCTATGCAGATGGAAGCAAAAAAGGTTGCATTCTCGCTTGACGGAATCGAGTTCGACTACTCCGAACAGTTTGCAATGGGCGCGTTTATCGCGGATTATGCTTTCGATAAATACAAATCCGAAAAGAAAGATAATAAAGTGCAGGAAGTCTTTGTTCAGGCAAATCAAGACGCTGTGAAAAAAGCTGAAAAAATCGCCTCTGCAATGGCGTTTACAAGAAACCTTGCAAATGAACCTGCGCAACTCGCAACCCCGACTGAACTCGCTTCACTGGCATGCGACTTTGGGCTGGAAACAAAAATCTATGATAGAGAAGAATGCGAAAAAATGGGTATGGGCGCGTTTCTTGCCGTGGCTCAAGGTAGCTCACAGGAGCCGAAATTCATCCACATGAAATACTCTGTTGAAAACCCTAAGAAAAAAATCGCGATAATCGGTAAAGGCATAACCTTCGATAGCGGCGGATTGGATATCAAACCCGCTTCATCAATGCTTACCATGAAAGACGACATGTCTGGCGCAGCGTGCGTTCTTGGTGTGATGAGCATTTTAAGAGAATTTAATCCTCAAGTAGAAGTCCACGGGCTTATTGCGGCATGCGAAAATATGCCGGGCTCAAAAGCTTATAAACCAGGCGATATCCTGACTGCGAAAAACGGAAAAACAATCGAAGTGGATAACACTGACGCAGAAGGCCGCCTTACCCTTGCTGACGCGCTTTGCTACGCCTGCGAACTCGGCGTGGACGAAGTTATTGACATTGCAACACTTACAGGAGCATGTATGGTAGCTCTCGGCTCAAACGCTGCGGGTATTATGGGTAATGATGAAACTCTTATCAAAAACCTTGTCTCAACAGCTGAAAAAAGCGGCGAAAGATACTGGGAACTTCCTATGTGGGAAGAATACTTTGACAGCCTGAAGAGCGATATTGCTGATATGAAGAACACCGGCTCACGCTGGGGCGGAGCTTCTACAGCAGGCGTGTTCCTTCAAAAATTCGTTAAAGATGTGAAATGGGCACACATTGATATTGCGGGAGTCGCGTTCCTTGATAAGGCGCAAAAAGAACTGATTAAAGGTGCGTCAGGTGCCGGAGTCAGAACTCTTTTGAACTATATTTTGGAACAGTAATCTGGAATTTTAAAAAGTGGCGGGTTTTTGGAAGCAAAACCCCCCACATTTTTTATTTTTTAAAAAAAAAGTATACAAAACGGTATATCAGTGGAAAAGAAAGAGGGGTTAG
>CATLDC010000020.1 GCA_949902595.1 uncultured Candidatus Melainabacteria bacterium
AAGATGAGATCTCTCATAGCATAAGCTAGTAAGTCCCGTCGCAGATTACGACGTTGATAGGATGCAGGTGTAAGAGTGGCAACATTTTCAGCCGAGCATTACTAATAGGACGAGGGCTTTTTCTAATCCCGCAGGGCGGTGTGAAGTTCGCATAAAGCTTGACGAAGCGTGTTAGTATTCGTAAGAATACGGAACGCGAAGGCAAGATTTTGAAGAACGAAACACTACGATAGCAAGTGGGACAAAAGTTAACAATTGATGATTTATATCTTGTGCAATCTTCAGTGTACAAGCTGAAGCTGAAAATAATCAGTAACAGCAAGCGAAAGTTTGTTGGTGACCAATCGCTGGTAAACCACCCGTTCCCATCCCGAACACGGTCGTAAAGCCCAGCAGAGGCGACAATACTTGGAGGGCCACTTCCTGGGAAGATAGCACGTTGCCAACATCTAATTAAAAGAAAAGACTCGAATTGATGGATGTCAATTTGAGTCTTTTTTTGTAAATGTTACAAAATGTAAAGACGAATTTTTAAAGCCTGAAACTCAGGTATAATGCGACATGTGATGTAGGCAATTTTTTTAATTCAGTAGGTTTACTGTATATGTGTAATAAATGAAAGGAGTAAAAATATGTTTAAAACGTTATTAGCCAATCCCGCAGGCAATGCAGTAACAAGACAGGTCGCAAGAGCAAAACATGCAATTGCGAAAGAAAGAGGTAAGTTAACTTTAAGGATATTAGGACAATCTACTCTATCTACGGGTTTAGCCAGCTTAGGCCTTAAAGCAGCAGGACAACCTATTTATGCAGGTGCAATATTTACAGGTACTACACTTGGTTCATTAATAACAGTGAAAAATCCAGCACTTAGTGAGGCGATAAAAAATTGTAAGGCTCTTAAAGCAAGTAATGAGTATAAAGAAGTAGTTGCCCGGGCTAAACAAATTTACAAGAAATAATTAGTGCGGCTTATCTTGCAATATTTTAGAAAAGACTCTAATTGATGAATGTCATTTGAGTCTTTTTTTGTAATCTTGGTGCTGTGCCTGACAAATGTAACAAAATGTAAATGAGATTTTTTTTACCCTGAAACCTCGGTATAATGCCCGACGGGACGGGACGGGACGAGTTTGTTTTTTTGCTGCGCAATTTTTTTCGTGTTTTTGTTTTAATAGATATGTAAGGTGTAAAACTTAAAAAAGGAAGTGTAAATTATGACAACAATTAACCCCGTAACTACTACTCAAACACAGACTACTGCGTTTAAAGGCAAGAATAGTTTTGCAAAAAGTATACTTGAAAAGCTTTCAAAAAAAGAGACTATCCCGATGAAGATTATTGATGAAATTAACTCCCCAATATCAAGAGCGGTTCGTGAAGGTCGTCCGAAAGAAGAAATAAAAGAAATGGTAATCCGTGATACGCTTGCAAAAATATCTGGAAAGTATGCAGATGCATTTGCTAAACTAGCTGCTAAAAACGGATACAAAAAATAGAAATAGATATATTAAAAACATCCCTCATTAATAGAGGGATGTTCTTTTATCTTAATTATTTCCAGCTTTCCCTGGAATAGAAATTATGTTCCATAATTTGTTCGGACCCCACGCTGCAAAATTGTTGCCACTCTGATCCTGATACTCAGGCTGCTGAATCCCGAAGAAATTTGTTACTTTTGAAAAAGAACTCTTTTCAAGCCCGAAAAATTTTGCAATCTCTTCATGCTCTCCGTCTTCTTTGTAATTTGCGAGTGTCTCAACATTACCAAATTTATTCATTTTAACAGTGAATACACTCTCGCCTCTCTTGAAATCAACACTTGTTCCAGCCTGGTCATTGCAACGCTTTAAGCTCACTCCCTCTGCTTCCAATTTCTTTTTGTACTGCTCTGCAAACTTGTTTACAGCACTGCGTTCTTCCGGAGTGTCAATTTTGCCGTTGCCATTGCCTGATGCGTCAGCCTTGTTAAATATAACATTCAATGTCTTGCTGTTTGCTGTGTATTGATTAATTATCGAGGTCATAACTTTCTCCTATATTTATACTTTTGTATATATAAAGTATTTATAAGAGAAATAATTGCCTTTTTATTTAAGTAAATTTACAAAACTTAATATAATAAAAAGATGCGTCATTGGACGCATCTTTTTTAGCACTAACTACAGACCGCAACTTCCGTATTCACACACATCATCTTCTTCGATTCGTTCACAATGATGCATAGAAAGCGCGGTAACAATGGCACTCACACCGACCAGTGAGTAAATGATTCTTGCCATAACTGTCATGTTACCGAAGATTGCGGCCACAAGGTTGTATCCGAATAAACCGATTAAACCCCAGTTAAGTGCGCCGAGAAGTACTAAAGCATAAGCTGTGTATCTAAGTAATTTCATACTAAACCTCCTTTATATTCTAACTTGAGTGGTTGACCTTGAATTTTCAAGGTTTGTTAATTCCAACATTTCTATTATTACCGACCTTTCTATTTATAAATTGGATGAATGTCCTAAGACTTTTTTCTTATTTTATGATTTGGCATGCGAAATTAATAATTGCATAGGTTAAATATTAGCAAAATACTATAAAAACGATACTATTTCCGTGAAAAAACTAGCCACTGTTCTGATAGACAGACCA
Source organism: uncultured Candidatus Melainabacteria bacterium (assembly GCA_949902595.1). GTDB lineage: Bacteria > Cyanobacteriota > Vampirovibrionia > Gastranaerophilales > Gastranaerophilaceae > CAG-196. Next base: position 2,644 of record CATLDC010000020.1, read on the forward strand.
AACAAATAATGTGTATATATGAAGGAGGTAATACAAAGTTAGGAATTAAAGAGAAAGAAGGTGGAAATTTTATGACAAATTTTACTGAAAGAGAGCGAGAGGTTTTGACACTTTTAGAATTTGGTTATAGCTATCGCGAAATTTCTAGTCAATTGTTTATCTCGATTCACACAACCAAGGCACACTTGTCGAGTATTTTCCGAAAGTATGGTGTAACAAACAGAGTTCAAGCGGTAAGCCGCAGTATCGAAGAAAAACTCAAAAATAAAAAAGATTAAGGAGCTTAGTCAATATATGATTTAAGCTCCCTTTTTTTGGAATGGCTCAAGCATAATTAATGCTTGAGCCATGTTTTATGCTTATATGTACAAATTTCACTTTGTATGCTATGATAAAACTATAGTAGTAGTATAAAATTTTGAAGATATATGCGATAGAGAAGATTATTATAAATATTTAATAGTTACCGGGTAGGCTATATGTGCCCGGGTGTCGTGTATATGTATAAAAATAGAAAAGGAAAAGGTGCTAAATGAATGCATTATTGACCGTTGCAATTATTGTATTGGTTATACTGGTTGCAGTAATTGCTGTGCAAAGAGTTAAGTACAAAAATCTTGTTGAGCAAACCGAACAGACTAAAAAAGATTTGCTTGAAAAAGAAGAAATTATGCAGAAAGAAGCTCTTATCAAGGCAAAAGAAGCTTTGCAGAGCGACAGAGAACAACTAAACGAAGATGAAAGAGAACGCAGACGTGAGTTTGCAGCTATCGAAAACAAATTATCCAAACGCGAAGACCAACTTGAAGACAAGATTCAGGAAATCACTGATAAAGAAGTTGAACTGGACAAACTAAAAGACAGATTGATTGAAAAAGAAGACTACCTTGCTGATATTGTGGAAAAACAAACAACCGAACTCGAAAGAATTGCGGGTATGTCAGCAGAAGACGCTAAAAGAATGCTTCTTGAACAACTGAAAAGCGATTTGGCTCAGGAACAAATGCAGCTGATACGCGAAAACGAGGCAAAAATCAGAGAAGACGCTCTGGAAAAATCTAAAGAGATTCTCTCTACCACAATGCAGAGATGCATGATGGAACAGGTTGTGGAATCAACTGTATCCGTTGTTTCGCTTCCTAACGACGAAATGAAAGGCCGTATTATCGGACGTGAAGGCAGAAATATTAGAACCCTTGAAACACTTACAGGTGTTGATTTGATTATTGATGATACTCCGGAAGCGGTTGTTCTTTCTGCTTTTGACCCTGTAAGACGTGAGATTGCAAAGATTGCTCTTGAAAAACTTATTCAGGACGGACGTATCCACCCTGTAAGAATCGAGGAAACAGTTGAAAAGTCACGCGAAGAAGTTGAAAAGAAAATAATGAAAGAAGGCGAAAACGCCGCTGTAGATATGGGCATTATGGGCTTGAACAAAGAACTTATCAAGAACCTTGGACGCCTTTATTACAGAACCAGCTACGGCCAGAATGTTTTGAAACACTCGCTCGAAGTTGGGCATATTGCCGGAATGCTCGCAGCTGAACTCGGCGCAAATGTTTATGTTGCAAAACGCGCAGGACTCTTGCACGATATCGGTAAAGCTGTTGACCAGACTCAGGAAGGTACGCATATCCAGCTGGGCGTTGAACTCGCTTCAAGATACGGCGAAAAACCGGAAGTTATCCACGCGATTGAGGCGCACCATGATGACGTTACTGCAAATACGATTGAAGCGGTGCTTGTAAAACTTGCTGACGCGATTTCTGCGGGCAGACCGGGTGCAAGACGTGACACGTTGGAGATTTATATCAAGCGTCTTCAAAAGATTGAGGAAATTGTTAACGGATACGAAGGTATTAAACAATCATTTGCAGTTCAGGCAGGACGTGAGGTTAGGGTTATTGTTCAGGCAGAAATGTTTGATGACTTGGCTTCTCAAAAACTTGCAAGAGATATTGCTAAAAAGATTGAGGATGAACTTGATTATCCGGGACAGATTAAGGTTACTGTTGTAAGAGAATTTAGGACAACAGAGATAGCGAAGTAAAAGTGTTGGTGCGCTCGCGAGTGCACCCTACTTTTTCATTAAAAATTATGAGTGGTAATACAGACAGAATAAAAGTTTTATTTTTTGGTGATATTACGGGACGTCAGGGACGGACTGCCGTTAAAAATTATCTTGCAGGCATTGACCGGCAAGAGCCTGTCTTTGTTATTGCAAATATTGAAAACGCCTCACACGGATTCGGACTAACTAAAAAGAATTACGAGGACCTGGCATCAAACGGGATAGACTGTTTCACTTCCGGAAACCATATTTGGGACAAAAAAGATATCCACGAATACATTGACTCTGCGGATAAACTTTTGAGACCGATTAACTATCCGGCTGGCACAAAGGGTGTTGGAAGCAGGGTTTTTGAGGTTAATGGACAAAAACTCGCAGTTATTAATGCTCTTGGGCGGGTGTTTATGCCTCCTATAGATTCTCCGTGGCAGGTTGTTGTGGATGAGGTTGAGAGACTAAAGGCTGAAGGTGTTGAGCATATAATAGTTGATTTTCATGCAGAAGCCACTGCTGAAAAGATTTGTTTCTCAAAATACCTCGCAAAAGAGTTTAATAATGAAGAAAACGCGCTTATAAAAGGATTCTTCGGAACGCACACGCATGTGCAGACTGCGGATGAGAAGATTTACAACGGAATGGCGTATATAACTGACGCAGGTTTTTGCGGTGCAGAAGAAAGCGTTATCGGGATGGAGTTTGCAACTTCTCTCAAGCGGCTTTCAACAAGCCTTCCGGAACGCTACGAGATTGCAGAGACTCCGGTTGCGCAGATTAATGGTGTTGAAGTTCTGATTGACAGGACAAAATCAACACAGATAAAAAGAATTAATTTATTAGTAGATAATAGTAAAAATGAAAGCGAGGCAGCCTTTGAAAAAGGTGGATAGAATGCGGGGTGTGTCATGAGGGGTGATTACCACATACACACTTATTATTCAGACGGCGTTTTTTCGCCGGAAAAAATTGTAGACCTGGCGCTTGATGCGGGCTTGCAGGTGATTGCACTCACAGACCACGATAACGTGCTTTCTTACAACGTGGCGCAAGAATACCTCAAAACCAAAGAGTCTGATTTCAAGATTATTCAGGGAATCGAGGTCAATACTCTTTATAAGGACTACGAAGTCCATATCCTCGGGTATTTTCCTGACGTCAACAGAAGCGACTTCAAAGCACTTCTTAAAACCCAGCAGCAGGCGCGTGTTAAGCAGACCAAGGAAATTCTTCACCTGCTTGCTAAAAAAGAGGGGATTAAGATTGCTTACGAAGACGTGAAAAACATGGTTGCAGAAAACGGAAGTATCGGGCGCCCGCACATTGCAAAGGCGATAACAAATGCCGGCGGTACAAGCAATGTTATGGAAGCTTACAGCAAATACATCCACAGAGCTTCTCCGGTTTATGTTGAGAGAAAAACCGTGTCACCGTTTGACGCCGTGGAAGTTATTTATGATTCGGGCGGGATTCCTGTAATTGCGCACCCTTATGATATTGATATTGCAGAAAAACTGATTAAGGATTTGATGAACTGCGGGCTCCGCGGGATTGAAGCTTATCACAGAAAACACTCTCCTGCGATTGTCGAGTACTTCTCTTCTATGGCAGAGAATCTGGGTTTAATCGTAACAGGCGGGTCTGATTTCCACGCTCCGAATATCATGAACGGCCAGATTATTCTGGGTAAGAACTTTGTTCCGGAATGGATTTACGATAAGCTTGTTGATGAGAAGAAACATCTGGATTTGGCGAACGGGTAGGTTCGATTGCCGGAAGAGAGGTCAACAGAAAAGAGGTAATATGAAAAAAGGATTCACTATAGTTGAGGTCTCAATATTATTTGTAATATTTTTGATTGTTGCGTTTCTTGTGGCGCCTCTTTCGCTCGACGATACAATGCAGGCAAAGAACACTTCTAGGTGGAGAAATGTGCAGTCTGATTTTGCAAATATTTTCTACTCAATAAACACGCAAAAAGAAAACAAAGACTTCGATTTCAAAGAAGCCTTCAAAATGACTATGGCGGGCGAAATCAAAAGCGATGTTGAGCCTTACAAAATCCTTTTCCTGAACGGCACATTCCCGAATAGCACCTACAGGTTTGATGACTACAAACTCACACAGGGAAATTCGGTCGTCTCTGTAAAGATGTTTGACCAGCCTCAAGGCGATTTGCAGGGACTGCTTATGTACGACGTCAACGGCTCTGTCGGCCCTAATACGTGGGGCAAAGATGTGTTCGGGCTGAATATTTACTCCGACAGATTTGAGCCGTTCTGCAAAAACGATGCTATTACTATCCAAAAACAAGAATGCTCAAAAGACGGCACCGGACTGTGCTGCTCAAACTACTACTTAATCGGAGGCAGCTTTTAATGCTTAAGAATGTTTGTGTTTTCGCATCTTCCTCCGACAACCTCGATGAAATCTTTTATAAAGACGCGTCAGAACTCGGCGCGCTTCTTGGCAAGTCCGGCATGAACATCGTATACGGCGGAAGCAGACTCGGGATGATGTACGCCTGCGCTAAGGGCGTGAAAGATAACGGCGGAAAAATAATTGCTGTTATGCCTGAAAGGCTTTATGATTTCGGGGTCGGAAACAGAGAGGACTGTGACGAGTTTTATCTGACCTCCGGCATGAGGGAGCGCAAAGCCAAAATGGACGAACTCTCCGACGCTGTTGTTGCGATTGCAGGAGGGTTCGGCACGCTGGAAGAAATATCCGAAATGATTGTGCAAAAACAGCTTGGCTACAATAGCAAGCCAATTGTGATTCTCAATACAAACGGGTTCTATGATGATTTAATCCGATTCTTTGAAACAATTATCAGTGGAAATTTTGGCAAGGCTCAAACCAGAGACCTGTATTATATTGCCTCTACACCGGCTGAAGTTCTGGAGTTTCTGGCTCAATACACTCCGCAGGAGGCGGGGCTGGCAATGAAGTTTTAAGCTCCTCAATGTCTATAACCTTGTGGTAAATCGCATAGATTGTAGCCTGCACCTTGTTGTGCACCCCAAACTTTCTGTAAATGCTTTCCACATGCGCTTTTACTGTGTGCTTGGAGATTTCCAGCTCTGTGCCTATTTCCTGATTGCTGTATCCGGTTGTTAGCAGATACAATATATCAAATTCTCGTTCCGTTAATTTTGTTGAAATATTTTTGCTCATATATCTATAATAATATAATTATACAAAAAAGCTTCAATATATTTTCCGAAGGAGAATCTTAATAAAAATTTACGTATTGAAAATCCTGTCTCCAGCATCCCCCATACCCGGTACAATGTACCCGCGCTCGTTCAGATGTGAATCCACAGAAGCAACAATGAGGGTTATTGCAGGAAATTCGTTGAATACTGTCTCAACCCCCACAGGAGCCGCAATCATGCACACACAGCAAATGTTTGTTTCCGGAATCCCCTTGTCAACATAGAGCCTTATGGCTTCCTTGAGCGAGTTTCCGGTTGCAAGCATCGGGTCTGTGATGTAAACATAATAGTTTTCAGGCTTGTCAACAGGCATTGGCACCTTGTTGTAGTACCAGACAGGCTTTAAAGTCTTCTCGTCACGGTACATTCCGATGTGGCGAATTGTTGCCTGAGGAAGAATGTCAACCGCCTCGTCGGTGAAAATAAGACCTGCACGCAAAATAGGTGATATTATTATCGTGATGTCAGGGTTTATGGTCTTTGTTCTGAACTTTGTAAGCGGGGTCTCGACTTCGATTTCTTTTTGAGGCAGGTTTTTTGTCGCTTCGTATAAAAGGATTCTGGTTAATTTTCTTGCAGCAAGCCTTACGCCTTGAGTGTCAGTGTTCTTGTCTCTCATCGTGCATAAACTCTGGTTAACAATCGGGTTGGTTATGATTTTCAAGTTATTGTGTGTTTCCATAGGCTGCTCCTTTTATTTTCTGTATTTTTGCAGATTGTCACGCAGGTCCTCTGCTTTTTTGTTGGAATCGTTTATCAAATCGTCCGCGTATTTCATAAAACTCTTTATCCCGTCACTCCCGCCGGTCTGAATGTTTATGAGCTTGACCTTGTCACTAAAAGACGACGAGGTGTAAATAATCGAGCCGATTTTGTCAAACATGTCGTTTAAAAGCCCGAGCGCGTCATGAAGCCGCTTTGGCGGGTCAACAGTCAAAATCGGTGTGTCAGAATCAATGTACGTGCTTTTTTCCGGAGGGTATAACTCCAGAGACTTTGACCCAGCCATGCCGCTGAACTCAACAGTTGCGACTGTGCCTTGAGGCAGGGTGACGGTTTTGTCCGTGATTACAAATTTTACATACACCTCTTCGTTTGTCGGCTTGATTTTTACAACATGCCCGACTTCTATCCCCATCATCCTAACCGGCGAGCCCACAATAAGCCCGTCAACGTCCGGCATGAATATGTTAAAGTCGTTAACCTTTTTTTCTTTTGCGAAGTAGACAAAAGTCGAAATTGAAACAACAACGAGAATCACAACCAGCCAGATTAGAAACTCTCCGCTGTGGGTTATATAAAGTGTATTTTTTTCTTTGTCTTTCCCCGCCATATTAGAACCATTATATAAAAAATTCGCTCCCGATGTCAGGAAAATTAAGATTTGTAACAATTTTCACAACAAACCGTTATTAATTTTGAAAATGTGGAATTATAAAAATATGTGGTACGGAAACTCAAATCATTTGTATAAAATCTATATGGGCTCAAACCCTCTGGTAGCCACGCTTTTCGGGGGGGGGCAAGGCTAGGAGCTTGGCGTAGCCTTTTCGATGGCAGAGTAAAGGCAGCTGAGAAGTTAAGCAGCTGTGCAGCTAGGCAATTTTTTGCGCATACCCCTCTCTATGGGGAGAGGTCGCAGTTGTGCGTGAGCTTCGCGAACGCTACAAATGCGGGTGAGGGTCAACCCCATCTAGCCTTCAAATTATTACTCCCCAAAAAACAATCTGCTTGCTTAGCTGCCCAGCTGCTTGGCTGCTCTCCGGAGGTGCTCTCATGAACATCTCTACAAACCTCTCATCACTTATCACCCAATCTTCTCTGAAACGCTCGACTCTCAAACTCAACGAAGCCATTGAGCGTATGACAACCGGCTGTAAAATTAACCATGCAAAAGATAATGCAGCGAATTACGGTATTGTTACAAATTTGTCGAGCCGTATAAGCTCACTAGAGGTGGCAGAAGATAACGCGCTTATGGCTTATGATTTACTATCTACGGCAGACTCGGCGTTTGAGCTTGTAAATTCGCACTTGCGCCGTATACGTGACCTTGCTGAGACAGCTTCCAACGGAGTGTATGCGAAACAGTCGCTTGAGGCAATTCAGGCAGAAATAGATACAAGAATGGATGAAATCAACCGTGTAATTGAAAACACGGAGTATAATGATATGCGGCTTCTCAACGCAGCAGACGAAGCCAGAGGGATATCTTTGTACAGTGATTCTCCTGCGGACAGCGCTACTAGTTTTAAAGAGCTGGGTATAAAATCCTGCGGGTTTAATATATATGATTCTTCAGGCAATATCATCAAAACCGGCAGTTGTTTGGATACGGATACTCTTGGTGATTTTATCAGTATTTTAAATTCAAACGGGTTTAATGCAAAGCTCCAAAATGGAACTATAAGTTTAAACTCTTCAAGCGGATATTATATTAGAGGAGACTTAGCGGACGAGCTCGGGATTACAACTTCGGCAACGACTGTTGTTGAGAGCTCAACAGCATCATCAACGCTGGGGGTTAGTTTCACTTCGTCTTCTGTTGCAGATGGTTCAACAACTTTTGCAGATCTCGGGATTTCTGATTCGACTTTTGTACTAAAAAATAGTAATAACTCTGCAATTAAAACTATTACTGTGAAAACAACTGACACACTGGATAGTTTTATTACCACTCTTGGTAATAACAGTATTACAGCTGCAATGACAGACGGTGTTCTTGAACTTACATCAGCGGTCGGGTATACAATTACCGGTGAACTTGCTGACAAGCTTGGTATTGAACAAAATATTTCAACGGTAATTTCTTCGATTACAAGATATGCTCAGCCCACTTATTATATAACAACTCAGCCGGTTAACGACACATCTGTTACCGGAATAATCCCTGGTGCTAATGATTTCAAGGGTGGCGACTGTTCGGGATATGGGACTTATATTCCTACTGATGATTTGATAAGATTATCTACTGTGTCAGATACACAAAATCTGCTAGGAACCTATTCAATATCTACTACAGAAGAGCTCGTCAAACTCGCAACAATGCAGAATGCTGGCAAGATAATAGATGGCAGCGCATTTGTTTTAGCCAATGACATTGACATGAACGGTGTGGATTGGACACCAATTGGTTATTCAGATGTAACCGGTCGATTCACTTTTAGGAGTGAGTTCTACGGTAATGGGTATGTAATATCAAATCTCACATCATCAAAAGGAGGGTTGATATATGCCGGATCTGGTGAAATCTATGATTTGGGAATTTCCGGGGCAAATATTAATGCTAATGAACGCTATGTCGGAGGTATTGTCGGGGATTTTTCCAATGGGATTATTAAAAATTGTTTTGTAGTGGACTCCAATATTTCAAATAAGTATTATATTAATCCTGCGGTTGGAGGTATAGTAGGTCGTACCTATTCTTCAACTGTTATGGATTGCAGGACATCTGCAACAATTGACGGCCATGTTGCTGTGGGTGGTATTGCTGGTGAGGGAATCAGAGTAGTAATTCGTGACTGCTATTCTCTGGGTAGTATCACAGCAAAAATAGGCAATGTCGGTGGTATAATCGGACAAATTACTCTCTTTAGCTCAGATGATAAGTCAACTCTTTCAAACCTTATGAGTCAGGCGACAATTACTAATGTAAGAACCGAAAGCATGTATAATTATGCTTGTGGAGGAATCGGGGGAGTTATTTCAGGCACTGTTTCTGTGGATAATGTGTATTTTGGTGGTAAGCTTTCTTCTTCTGGCTATGCTTCGATATTCGGAACTCTTCGTACCGCGGAAGAAAGTACGCTAAGCGCTTTGAGAACGACTGCTGGTTCTTCAATGATAAATACATGGCAAGTGTACGCGGGGTCTGCTTCAAAATTATGCGACTTTGGTATTACCCCCGGAGATATCGCGATACTGAATCCTGATTTGACGTATACTACCGTAAATATTGATGCTAAGCAAACTTTTCAGGAGTTTTTTGACCTTCTTTCTCTGCATGGTGTTGAGGCAAAATTTTCAGGTACATCTGTCTTAATAACAGGTACGGGTGCAGAACCCTTTAAGGTAGTGTCAGATAGTTCAAATCTTGACTCAGTTTTTCGCAACTCTTCGGAAACTACAAAACTTGAATGTCTGAACACAAATAGCAATAAATTGCAGGCAGGCTCCAACCAAACAATAACAACTTCAGCAACACTTGCTGACATAAGCGGATATTCTAACGGCAATGGAAAAATAGGGGTGCATAAATCAGACGGGTCATTGGCTTACATAACCCTAAGAACGGACGAGTCGATTTCGGATTTGATTACTAAACTTTCTAATTTTGGTATAAATGCAAGTCTTGCTGATGGAAAGCTTACTCTAAACTCAAATGGTGATGTCTTTCTTGAAAGCGTTAGTGGAGGAAGCAACTTACTCGACGCGTTTAATATCGGAACAGTATCTCAATCAAAGCATGTTTCAACAAAAAATTCCAATTCAAAACTTCTTGTAGTGAACCTTCCTTCTGGTGGTGACTCCGGAGGTGAGAACGGAGGTTCAACCGGAGTTCCGTCAATAGGCGGCGGTGACCTAAACTTTGGCGGCATTTCAGGTAGCCCGGATGATTCAATTAGTATAAATCTGGGATTTGATTTTAACCTTGCAGTTGATATCTCAACCAGTGAATCAGCACGTCTTGCTCTTAAGGACATTGACGAGGTGCTGACTTCTATTGCTGATAAACAGATACAGATTGGTGCTGTACAAAACAGGTTGACAAGCATTCTTGAGAGCATTTCTATTTCTTACGAAAACCTTGTCTCTTCGCGCTCCACCTTGCAGGACGCTGACATTGCAGAAGTGTCAAGCGACTATATTAAATGGCAGATTTTGCAGCAGGCATCCGCGACTTTGATGGTCACAGCAAACCAGTCGCCTTCGGTTGCTCTTGGCTTGCTGTAAGCTTTTTGCTTGTGCTTGCAACAATCACCCAACCGGACTCCCTTTTTCGGTAATGTTTTAATTCCTGAAAAATACCATAATTTAGGAGTTAATAAAGTTTGTAAGTTGTTAAGTTTAGAAGTTGAGAATAATATTTTCCCGAATCTAAATACCCAACTCAAAAACTTGATACCATATACAAAGGAGGTCAAAATGACGATTAGAAAACTTACTGTGGCAGCTGCGATTGCCGTTGGTATAGCAACGTGTTCGTTCAATACGGTAATGGCAGCTTGCCCTTGTGACCAGCGTCCTGTTGTAACTCAGGGTGCTTGTCCGGTGGAAGAAATTCCTGTTGTAACAGGCGAAGCTTGTCCTTGTGAGGCTCAAGCTCCTAAAACTGATTGCGGATGCCCTGTAGCTCCTCAATGTGAACCGGATCCTGTTCCTTCATGCGCTCTTTGCCCGGGTACTAAAGACCTTGCAAGAGAAGATATGAAACAAGTTTATTCATATCCTAACGCAGTTTACGGGTACAACAACTATGTAGGTACAGAAAAAGATTCTATCTACAAAGCAGAAGGTTTTTCTGTTAACAGAGAAATCAACCAGCTAACAGCAGGTACTATGGGTACAACTGTTGCAAGTGATGGTTCTATGACCGGTGCTGCTTCAAACATTCCTTGCTTGAACGACTTAAGCAGACACAACGGTGCTCCAATCATCAGAGACGAAGCTAAAATGGACGGAAACGGCTGCCCTATCCAGATGGGTACAGCAAACTCAATCCAGGCTATCAAAAAGACATTAGTCCCTTTTGATTTGTCACCTTTCAGCAACATGACAGGTGCAGCAGCAGGCTTGCAAATGTTCCCTGATGTTCCGGAAGGATACTGGGCTTCTTGCGAAATCGACAAACTTGCTACAAACGATGTTGTTGTAGGCTACCCTGACAGAATGTTCAAGCCGTCAAGAAACATTTCACGTGCAGAATTTGCTACAATGTTAGTTAAAGGTTTTGACAAAGACATGTATTCTTGCGCTCCTGAAAAATTGTTCTCAGACGTTCCTACAAACCACTGGGCTAACTCAGCTATTACAGTTGCAGTACATCAGGACTTGTTAAAGGGCTATCCAAACGGCAAATTTATGCCTAACCACAACGTAACAAGAGTAGAAGCTCTATGTGCATTGTCTAAGGGTATTCCTTGCACACCGGTTGATAAATGCAAAGCACAGGAAATCTTGTCACAGTACACAGATGGTAACACTGTTCCTGAATGGGCACAAATCTCTATCGCAACAGCTTTAGAAAAGGGTGCTTTGAACAACTCACCAAATCCTAAGACTATTGCTCCGTTCAAGGATGCAACACGTGCTGATATCGCAGCTATGTTACAGAACATCCGCGTTTCAGCAGGTATTGACAAGAACCCTTTAACAGCAAACAATGATTGCCCGATTTGCCCGACTGACAAAAAGGCATTCATCGAAAACGAAGAACTTGTTAAAATCCCTACATTGAAACTTAAATTCAGAGACCAGGTATCTGCAAAATCTTCTCACGTAGGTCAGAGATTCGCAGCTAAGACTCTTGAAGACGTAACAATCAACGGCCACTTGTACCCATGCGGTTCAAACGTATACGGTAAGGTTGTAGAAGTTGTAAGACCTTCAGGATGTCAAAAGGGTGCTTTGAAACTTGCGTTTACAGAAATTGAAAACTGCGGTCAAAAAGCAACATTGCCTAGACAGATTCTTAATGCGGAAATTAACAAATCAAATACTCCAAACATCGTATCAAGAATTGTTACAGCACCACTTACCTGGGGCGGACAGATGCTTGGTATCGTAGGTAGAACTACAGGCGGTATGATTTCTAACCTCGGTAACGCTCTTGAAGACGTTGCATCAGGTACAGGTATCGCTTTGGGTGAAACATTCCAGGGTCAGTTTGCAGCAGCTGGCAGAAGCTTGGGTGACGCAGTCGTTGATACTGTTAAGGCACCTATCGACTTCACAAGAACAGCTGTATCCGGTGTAACCGGCTTAGTTCAGGCTACTGGCGACGAAATTGGTTACCTTGTAGATGCTAAGGGCTACAAAATCTCATCTATTAACCCGAAAGAACACGTTACTATAGCGTTCGGCTGCAGCGGCAACTAGTAAGAAAGTCGTTTGCATTCTCGAAAGGGAACAGGTATAACCTGTTCCCTTTTTTTATTAATCTTATTTAAGTATTTCAGACAATAAGAAGCAAGTTTTTCATGTTATAATAGAATCAAATAGCTTATGAAAAAGGAGAAACACAATGTCTTTAAGGAACGAACGGGTTAGAAAAGAATTAATGCGCGATATTTCTGATATTATCAGAAAAGAAATCAGAGGGCTTGAAGGCGTTGTATCTATTATTGATATCGAGGTCTCTCATGATAACTCTTATGCAAAAGTTTTTTATAGCGTGCTGGGCTCTGCCGAACAAATAGAAAAAGATAAAGAGATTATGGAAAAAAATACCGGCAAAGTTCGCTATGAGGTCGGCAAACGCATCCGTCTGCGCGTGACTCCGGAAATAAAATTGGTTTACTCCGATGGCTTGGAAAAAGGCTCTAAAGTTCTTGACCTTATTGAAAAAATCTCAAGAGGCGAGATTAAGTAAATGTTCGGTATCCTTAATGTGTACAAACCAAAAGGCAAAACATCGCATGATGTTGTTGCGATTTTAAGGCGCGTCACTAAAGTTAAACAAATCGGGCACACCGGAACTCTTGACCCGTTTGCAGAAGGAGTTTTGCCAATCTGTATCGGAAAAGCAACAAGGCTTATTGAATACTTGAAGGATGACAAGGCTTACGTAGGAACGGTTCAGCTCGGAAAATCAACCACGACTTATGATATTGAAGGTGAAGGGGTAAATTTTTCGGATAAAAATGTCACTCTCGAGGAGATTGAAGCTGAGCTTGAAAATTTCCGCGGCGATATTGAACAGCTTCCTCCGATTTATTCCGCAATAAAAGTTAACGGAAAAAAACTTTATGAGTATGCAAGAAAAGGTGAAGAAGTCGAGATTCAGCCCAGAAAAGTTAATATAAAAGAGCTTCGCATAGTGAGTTTTGATTCTGAAAACAAAACTCTCGAGCTCTATATTGAGTGCTCAAAAGGCACATATATCCGCTCAATTGCGAATGATTTGGGAGAAGCGCTCGGAACATACGGACATTTGATTAAGCTGGTTAGGGTTAAAGCCGGAGAGTTCGAAGTTGACAATGCTATCAAGCTTGAAGAGCTTACCTCCGCAGATTGTGTGCAAAAAAATCTTGAAAACCCGATTGCTTATATAGATTATCCGCAATACGAGCTAACAGAAAACGAGAAAGAAAAAGTATCACATGGAATGAGTTTTAAAACCTCTCTCTCTGACGGGATTGTAATTCTTACATACCAAGGTTTTCTGGCTGGCATGGCATCTGCAAACAACGGCATAATTAAATGTAAAAAAGTATTTCTCTAGCTCTTAAGGGTGAATTTTGGCATGCCTATTGTCCTATATGGCTAAATATGCTATAATTAGCCTGTGTTTATTATGAAAAAGGAGAATACGAATGGGTGAAAAGTATTCAGATAGCGATTTTGAATCTCTTTTACAAAAGTATGATTACAAATTCAAACGCGGAGATATTGTAAAAGGTGTGGTTTGTGCGTATGAATCAGATGGTGCAATTGTTGATATCGGGTCAAAATGTACAGCTTTTGTTCCGAAATATGAAGTGTCTTCTGATAAAAAAGCACGGGTTGAAGATGTCTTGGAACGCAATACGGAATATGAATTCTTGATTGTTCAAGACTGCGATGAGAACGGAAAGTTTAATCTTTCTTATAAAAAAGTTCATCTTGCTCATACCTGGGCTGAACTTGAAAAAGTTAAAGAAGCCGATGAGACTATTGCAGTTGTTGTTTCACAAGTTGTAAGAGGCGGGTTAGTGGTTGATGTTTCAGGAGTTCAGGGATTTATTCCGCAAGGTCAGCTCTGCGCAAGAGAAACAATCTGCAACCCGGGTGATAAAATCGAGGTGAAAATTCTTACTCTTGACAAATCTCAAAACAACCTTATTCTTTCGAACAGAAAAGTTTTTGAAACAAATATGGCAGAGACCAGAAAAAACGTATTTGCGCAGGTTGAAGTCGGACAGATTGTTAAGGGCGAAGTTGTCAGAATCACTGATTTTGGTGCTTTCGTTAATGTTGGCGGGGTTGATTGCCTGCTTCCGCTTTCCCAAATCTCTTGGAAATGGGTTGAACATCCTACAGACCTTCTTAAAGTCGGTCAGGAAATCAATGTTGAGATTATTGATATTGATTATGACAAACAAAGAATCAGTCTGAGTCTGAAAAACACTGAGCCTGACCCTTGGCTTCAAGCAGAGGCTGAGCTTAAAGAAGGCGATATCAAAGAAGGTGTAATTACACGTATCAAAACTTTCGGTGCTTTTGTGGAAGTTCTTCCGGGAGTTGAAGCTCTTTTCCCTCAATCAGAACTCAGCGATTATCAGAACAAAAACGACTGTATTCTAAAAGCTGGTGACAAGATTAATACAAAGATTATCAAGTTTAATCCTAAAGACAAACGTATTTCTCTTGGTCTGCCTACAGAGGAAATTGAAGCTGCTCCAGCACAGCCTTAACGCTTTCGGGGCACAAGCCTACAATGTTTTCAAAACTTCCTTCAAACTTGTCAAGATAGTTTGGAGGAAGTTCTTGTATACCGTAGCTTCCGGCTTTGTCGAGCGGGTTAAATGTGTCAATATAATAATGAATCATTTCATCTGACCAAGGCGTAAACCTTACATAACTTGTGGTGGACAGCAGTGCTGCACGGTTGGTTTTTGTGTTTATTGCACAAATCGAAGTCACAACAGAATGCGTCGCGCCGGAAAGTGATTTTAGCATATCAAAAGCTTCTTCTTTTGAATGCGGTTTACCCAGAATCTTGTTATGCAAAACAACGACCGTGTCTGCTGCAAGCACAAGCGAGTCTTTGTCGGAGCGTCTTACTACATCAAGACATTTTTGGGTTGCTAAATCTTCAATTGCTTCGTAAGAAAAAATATCGCTCTCGAGTTTTTCGTCGTAATTAGAAGACACAATAACAAAATCCAACCCCAAATCTGTTAGGATTTTTTTTCTGCGCGGTGAATTTGAAGCAAGGATTAGTTTTACCACAATTTACCCCTAATACCCGTTTGTTATAAATTCTCTGTTTCTAAACTTTGCACCGAGTGATTTTGCGATTTCTTCGCACTCAGCAACATCGATTTCTCTTTCATCAAACCCTGTTACAACAGATGCTGAAACAGAAATTCCAGCTTCAACACAGGCTTTGATAAATTTTTTGACTTCGTCATAAGCGTTTTCAATCTTCGGGTTGCAAATCTCATCATATTGTTTCGCGTTAGAGGAATTTAAACTTATTGAAGCTGAGTCAATAAGTCCCTTAAACTCTTCAGCTACGTTGGTTTTGTAAATCGCATTGGCATGTCCGTTTGTGTTTACCCTGATTTTAATCTCAGGATGGTTTTGTCTAAGGTATTTGCAGAAAGATTTCATCATATCTTTTTTCAAAAACGGCTCGCCATATCCGCAGAACACGACTTCTTTTGCGGAAGGAAAAGTTTTGAACTGCTCAATAACATCTTCAAGGGTATAATTATCATCGTGCCACATCTCGGCACCGCAAACGTCGTCTTTTTGTTCTCTAAGACAGAACACGCAAGAATTTGTGCATGCGTTTGTAAGGTTAACATAAACTGTTTCCGGTGATTTATCTTGATTGATTGAGTAAACGAGTGTGTACATTTTTCTACCCCCTAATTTAATTGTATAACAAATAACAGCTTTACGAGGAGAGTAATGTAAAGAAACTTAACAATTAAGCAATTTAGATTATGCAAAATACTTTATATAAATATGTGTAACAAGTGTAAGGTTTGTCAATGACAATTGACGCAATAATGCAACAATACAGGGCAGAAAAAGTGCCTGACATTATAAAAGACTACAGCATGGTCAAATCTAAACTTGGTGTCTCGCGTGAAGATTCCGATCCGCCATGGTGGGGTGGTGATGTAGTAAAAGAAGCAGCTGACAAAGATTATTTGTGTGCCAAAGCTCTAACATCGCTCGCTGTATTGAATGGTCCGACAGATGTTGGCGAGCTGTATTCTGCCTGGAAACAAATTAAATCGAGATTCAAAGACAATAAGCAGAATGGCTATGACCCCAAAATAGCCCAACATCCGTTTGCATTTTTCCGTGGAACAGTTTTGCATGAATATCTGAATCCAAATTCAGAAAAATGTTTGAGCAAGAAGCTTGCGAAAAAGGTGATTAAAGCGGATGTGAGCATTGCTGAGACAAAATTTGGAGAATGGGGATTGGATAAGCTTGATGTGAAGGAAGTATCACATGAAAATACTATAATTGAAAGTTTATTGCATACAAGAGAAAACCCCAATTATGTGAAGGCTGTTGTTTACAAATCTAAAAATACTTTTGGTGATTTAACAGCAAGGGCTCTAGCGCGTACTCCAAAACTCGGTGTGTTTGTTCTAGGTGGGCTGGGTGCAATTCATGCCGGATATGATATTGCGAAAGGCGAAAATATATTTGCAGCAGCTGGAAAAACGGCTTTGGAAGTTGGTACAACGCTTGCCGGGGTTGGGTACCTTGGTGCCGCCGGATATAAACATCTTGGTGCTTTAGGCTCGCTAACCGGCATGGCGGCTGGTACCGCTCTTGGATCTCTTGTACCTAAGTTAATCTCAGCTAAGGAAGAAATTTCTTAATATAATCAAACGTTAATTCAATACCTTTCCAGTCAGGCGGCATAATTTTTTTGATAGCTTCAAGAGTGTCAATAGCATCTTGTGGCGCCAAATCTTTCCAACACACATCCATTTCCATTTGGGTAAATAGTTCACTAAAGCGATGACAACCATTCGTTTCTTTTTTCGCCCATTGATAATACTTTTGATTCACAGCTTGAAAGCTTGTTTGGTTTGAGATAGGGTTTATTTTCATACAACTCCTTTAAAAAAATTATTTTAATTTAGCCAGTCTTCTCCGAAAACCGTCTAAAATATGTTCAAAACCTTCATCAGTCCTGCCATTTAATTTGATTATTGCATTTACAGTATCAATGCCGTCTTGCGGATGAATATCTCCCCAAGCCACATCAAATCGCAATTGTTCAAGTAATTCTCCAAAGCCTTGAGTTGCTTTCGCTTCTTTTTTCGCCCATTGATAATATTTTTGATTCACAGCTTGAAAGCTTGTTTGATTTGAGATAGGGTTTATTTTCATATATTATACTCCTTGTTGAAAATTGTAGCACAAAAAAAGAGCCCTTAAAAAGGACTCTTTTCGTTATTCTTCAACAATAATTATTTAACTTCGATTGCAGAAACAGGGCAAGCGTTTGCAGCTTCTTCTACACAATCTTCGTGACCAGCAATACCTGCTTCTTTAACTTCTGCTCTATCTTCTACATGGAAAACTGCGTCGCAAATTGATTCGCAAGCGCCGCATCCGATACAAGAATCATTAATTGTTACGTTCATTCTTCATCTCCTTTTTATAATATTTGGTCGGCTGACATTTCATAATATCACTAGTTTGTGTTGTAACAACAGGTCAGCCTCTGCTGTCTCTGCTACCGGTGGGTTGCACTGATAGCTATGTTCATTATACATCTAAAACCAAAAATTTAAAATAACCAATCAGATATTCTTTTAGCTATTGTATCAAATCCGAAGTCAACACCTAAATCTTTTGGTTCAATTCCTCTTGAGTAGTAAAGTACAGGCACCTGCTCTCTTGTGTGGTCTGTGCCGGGGACTGTCGGGTCGCAGCCGTGGTCTGCGGTTATTATGAGCAAATCATCTTCTCCGATGAGCGGAAGAATTGTTTCCAAATACTCGTCAATTTCTTCTATCGCCTTGCCATAACCCTTTGCGTCATTTCTGTGTCCGAAAAGCATGTCTGTGTCAACAAGGTTTGTGAAAATAACCTCTTTGCTTTCATCTGTAATATTTGTGTCAGGGTATTTGATATCGTCAAGATTCAGACTTCCGTCAATCGCTTTAATGGTAAGCTCAAGTCCTTCTTTGTTTGAACCTGTGTGAACAGCGTGGGTAATTCCGGCTTTTGAAAAAATATCTTCGATTTTTCCGATTCCGATAACTTTAGCACCTGCCTCTTTCACAACATCAAGAACCGTTTTTCCGGAAGGTGCCATTGAATAGTCGCGTCTATCCTTGGAAATTCTTGTCGGTTTGCCGTCTATAATCTTGTAAGGACGGGCAATAACTCTTGCTACATTGTATTTCCCTTCATCTAAGATTTTGCGTGCGATTTCACACCACTTGTAAAGTGTTTCAAGCGGAATCAAATCCGTGTCAACAGCGATTTGAAAAACACTGTCGGCAGAAGTGTATACAATCGGAAATTTTGTTGCGTGGTGTTCGTCATTGAGTTCTTCAATAATCGCAGTGCCGCTTGCCGGACGGTTTGCAAGTATGCCGCAGCAGTTTGTTTCTGCTATAAATTTGTCAACAAGCTCTTTCGGAAAACCTTCCGGAAAAGTCGCAAACGGTTTTTCCGATACAAGCCCTGCAATCTCCCAGTGTCCGGTTGTTGTATCTTTGCCTTTTGATTTTTCTCTCAATGTTCCGTATTGACCAATCGGGGTTGCGGTCTTTTTTATACCTTGAAAACTCTGGATGTTGCCAAGTCCCAAAAGTTCAAGAGACGGAACATCCAAACCGCCGTTAAAAGCGCAGACATTTTTTAAGGTATTACACTCTTTAATGTCTCCAAACTCTTCGCAGTCAGGCATTGCACCAATACCCATGGAATCAATTACAATTATTATTGCGCGTTTCATATATTCTCCTCTTAATTATGTTTTAATGATAACATATTTTTATGATATTATAAATAGAAAAAAGGAGATAAATTTATGCAGGCAAGACGTGCAGCAAGAGAATTGGCACTTATATTGTTTTCACAATTTGATAAAGAAATTACACACTATTCCAGAAAAGATTTCGAAGATATTATGCTTAAATCTGTAAGAATCCTTTCTAACTCAGCGTCAGAAGAATTAAAACTTACAGTAGGCTCTCTGATTGATATCAAAGATTCGCTGGATACTTATGAAGCAGAACACGAAACAAATCTTTCAAGACCGATGGGTGCAAAAAATAAACCGGTTAAGATTCCGATGACTGATGAAATGATTGCGAAAGTCGATACAATGCTTGATGTTGCGGAAAAAGCTATTCTGGCATTGGAGATTGCAGAGTTTGCTACACTTGAAAACCAATCAGAAGTTAAAAACTACACGGTAGAAATCGCAGAACAGTTTAAACTTAACCACAAATCTGTTGACGAAGAGATTCAGAAATACTCAAATGGCTGGGATATTTCAAGACTTGTGAAGATTGATAAAGATATTTTAAGAATCGCAATTACGGAATTACTTTATACTAAAGATGCTCCGCTTAAGGTTGTTGTGGATGAAGCTGTTGAGCTTGCTAAAAAGTATTCTACAGAAGATTCTTCATCATTTGTTAACGGAATTCTGGCTAAAGTTATCGTAGAAAACGGCTTAAAGGGGTAAAGGGGTAAACATAATTGTTCAACTTCTTTGACAAACTAAAAAATACTGTATCAAAAACTGCACAGGCACTTGTGGGTAATGTTGTTGATGCAGTATCTGATGAGAAAGAGTTTTCCGATTTTGTTCTTGATGATATGGAAGACTTGCTTATAAGCGCTGATTTGGGCGTGAATTATGCTTCCGAACTTGTTGACAAACTAAGAGGACAAGACAAGATTAAACCTTCTGAGGTCAAAGAGTTTTTGCAGGATGAGTTTATTAAAACCCTTGATTCTACCGGCTCAAGCGAGATTGCTTATAAAGATAACGAACTTAATATTTATTTTATTACAGGGGTGAACGGAGTCGGAAAAACTACCCTTATCGGAAAACTTGCTTACCGCTTTAAGCAAGAAGGTAAACGGGTTTTGATTGCGGCAGGTGATACTTTTAGGGCTGCTGCCGAGGAGCAGGTTGATATCTGGTCAAAACGCTCAGGTGCTGATATTGTAAGGCGTGACAAGGCTGACCCGGCATCTGTTGTGTATGAAGCAATCCAAAAAGCAAGAAATGAAAACTACAATGTTGTGTTAATTGATACGGCAGGAAGACTCCAGAACAAATTTAATCTTATGGAAGAACTTTCAAAGATTAAAAACGTTATTGACAAAAATGCTCCTGATGAGCTTCGTGAAAGTTTTCTCGTGCTTGATGCAAATACAGGTCAGAATGGATTACAGCAGGCTAAAGTTTTTAAAGAATGTGTTAATTTGACTTCTGTTGCGCTTACAAAACTTGACGGTTCCGCAAAAGGTGCAATTGTGCTTGCAATCGCAAAAGAACTCAATCTTCCGGTAAAACTCGTTGGTGTCGGAGAAAAAATGGAAGATTTGAAAGACTTTGATTCAAAAGAATTTATTCAAGCCTTATTTATTTGATGAAAAATAATAAGGATATTTTTTTCGGGGGCTTCTGGTTTTAAGATATATTTAAAAGCTGGATTGCTTCGCATACGCTCGCAATGACTGGACGTGATATTTCCGGTTTGCTTGTCATTGCGAGCCTCGTTAGAGGCGTGGCAATCCAGCTTGTTGTTAAACTTGAAATTCAAAAATCTAACTATTTTGTCTGGGTACTTTTTAATAACTTTTCTAATGTATTATGGTTAGAAGATTTGCTACTCTTTGTTTTCTGATATGTAAATCGCGCTAAACTTATACGCTTCAAGCGTTCTTGAAAAATAGTTTGGCGGAAGCCCTGCTTTTTCTTTTAGAGAGTTTAAAAATATTTCTCTATCAGGGAGCTGCTCCCAAACAACCGGCAGGTAAACAGCGCGCTTATCCCGCTCTACAAGAATAATTCCGTGCGGATAAATCTTGTTTAGTAAATCTTTTTCGTCTTTAAACTCAATTCTTTCGATTGAGGACAGTATTGAAACAGAAACCTCCAGTCTTTCAAGCTCCTCAATTGTTAGAGGTTTAAATCTCGGGTCTTGAAAACCTGCGTTTTTTGCGTTGTCAATAATATCAAGTATAAGAGGCTTTGTTGGGAAAACAGAACCGATACAGCCTCTGAGTTGTCCGTCAAGTTTGAGGGTGACAAAAGATGCGCCAAATTGGGTTAACACGCTCGGAATCCCTTTTGGCACAAATTCTTCTTCATTAATAGAGGCGACTATGCTTTGTCTTGCAATTTCTATTATGTAGTCGGAATAATAATGTTCAATAAATTCGTTTTTGGAATCCGTATACAAGAACCAGGAACCGTAGCCTACAACCCTATCTTTGTCATTACTTATGTCTCCGGAATTGTACATCTCAGCGCGAATCATTGCGCATTCATTGTTGTTTGCAAAATCCACAAGCCCCTTTATACCAACCAATCCGCAAGCTTGTGCCGCTTCAAGAAATTCAATTTTTCCGGTCTCAATAATTGTAGCGGTATAAGTATCAATCTGCCTGCATTGTGCTTGAGGATAGTAATGGCTAAGGTCTGATGAGATTACAAAGGAAGATGTTTCCCAGTATTCGGAAATCAAATCAGAAATCAGTCTGTAATCACAATTTCCCACCAAAACCGGTACAATTTTAATCTTTTTGCCGATTTTTTTAAGATTTTTTACAAAATCCACAGCGCTCTGTCTTTGCGGGAAAAACAGGTTTTGCAAAAACGGAAGCTGCACTTCTATTGAATGCTCATTTTCAAAAACCTCATCAGCAATTATGCACGGGAATTTTTCTGCAATTTCTTTTATAAGCCTGTTGTTGACTTCAAGATTTCCGAGAGGTGTTTCAAAAAACGAATACTCAGGAAGCGCTATATTATTGAAGTTTTCGTGGTGCGATGGCGCTATTATGAAGATGTTTTCGCTTGCTTCAAGGTACTGATAAGCAGCCATCGCCGCATGTCCTGAATAAATATATCCGGCATGAGGCACAATAATTGCTTTTGTGCGGTAATCTATATTTATTTTTTGTTTATAAGAATCTAATAGATTATTTAATTCTTCGGGATCTTCGGGATAAAAACTTCCCGCGAAAACTGTTTTTTTATTCATAAACTTATTATAGAATATTTTTATATTAATAGCAAAATTATTTTTTACGAGTTTTAATATCGTTATGAAAGTAAATAATTGTACAACCCCAATGTTTAGAGGGTATAAAAATATTATCGCGGATGACATAAAAGGTTCGGATTTTAGGATTACACATATAACAATGCAGCTTGATGATAGTGTGGAAAAAGATTTATCAAAGTGGAAAACAATCCGAAAACATTTTAGCCAAAAACAGATTCCTGAATTTGAAGATATTATTTCTTTGATTAGTATCCAAGATTGTTCGCAAAAGAAATATTTGTTACTTAACGATCGCTCGCTGCCTTTTGGAGATGAATTAGCTCATGAGCGTGCAAAATCTATTGGTACAAAAAAAGAAAAAGCTTATTTGGAAAAAGAAAAAGTTGCGATAAAAGCATATACTCTTCTTGCGAGTCTAACGAGAAGGCTAATGCAGGGTGCTGAGTCGGATGGTGATTTTTATAATAGAAGTCGAGTGCTGTCAAAAATTTATTTTTCATTATCAAGAATGTTGAATGTAGAGAATACCGGATTTTTACTAAGCAGAGATTTGTCTAAATCTCCAGAGAAAGTTGCGCAAATTTTTAATAATATGATTGATAATACGATGCGGGTATTTTTCAAATAATTATTCGTATCTGAGCGCGTCAATCGGGTTAAGCAAAGATGCCTTGTATGCCGGGTAGTAGCCAAACCCTACACCTACAAGTCCGGAAAATCCGAGAGAAAGAATTATTGAGAATAATGATATTGAAATTGTCATTGAAGGTGCGAAAACTGTTATAAGTAATGAGCCTAAAACTCCGACAACAACTCCGATTAAGCCTCCAATCATAGAAAGAAGAAAAGACTCTATCAAAAACTGCCAGCGAATATCGCTTACTCGTGCGCCTATTGCCATTCTTATTCCGATTTCTTTTGTCCTCTCTGTTACAGAGACGAGCATTATATTCATAATCCCGATTCCGCCAACCAGCAAAGATACAGATGCAATTGAAGCAAGCAGGATTGCAAAAGTCTGAACAGTTGATTTCATCCTTTCCTGAAATTCAGCGGAATTTCTTATCTCAAAATCCTTGTCCTGATGCTTCCCGATATTGTGCCTTGCGGTCAGGATTTCGGTGATTTCCTCTGTTGTCTGGTCTAATGTGTCAGCGTCCTGACCTTTTATCACAATCTGGCTGACTGTTCCCGGAAAATCTGTTCCGAAAACTTTTTTCTGCGCGGTTGTTATCGGGATGAAGATTAAATCGTCCTGATCAAAAGGCCCTGACTGACCCTTTACCTTCAAAAGCCCGATTATTTTGAACGGAATGTTGCCCACTCTTATGACTTTTCCAATCGGGTCAACATCTCCAAAAAGCTCTGTTGCGACTGTAGCGCCCATGATTGCGACTTTTGCACTGTTTTGCAAATCCTCCTGCACAAAGCCTCTGCCGGAATCAATTTCGTAGTTCTTGATAAACAAATAAGAAGGCTGGATTCCGTAAACCGTTGTGGACCAGTTCTGGTTTCCGTATGTAAGCTGCTTGCCCTCGGACGACAGGGTGGAGATTGCGAGTATGTTGCTTACATTCTTCTCAATTGCTATTGCATCCTTTGAGGTAAGCGTGGGTTTTGTGCCCATTCCCATGTGCACCCCGCCAGATTTTGCAGAAGCAGAGCGGATTGTTAAGAGGTTTGTCCCCATTGCTTCCATGTTCTGGGTGACTTTTTTGCTTGCGCCGGAGCCGACTGCAAGCATGATGATTACTGCGCTTACGCCGATAATTACGCCGAGGCTCGTTAAGGCGGAGCGCATTTTGTTGACTCTAAGCGAAGTTATAGCCATTTTTAGTGTTGATTTGAAGTCTATCATTATTTCTTTTCTACAAACAATGAGTCGCAAATATTTGTCTGAGGAACGTAATCGTACTCAGGCATTGAGATTTTGTTGATAATCTTTGAACGTTTTTTGCGGTAAAGCATGTCAATGAACGCTTCAAGACGGGTGATGAACCCTGCTTCTCCTGTGTGCTCGTCAATTGTTAGAGAAAGAATCGGCTTACCAGCCTCTTTTGCTTTTCTTGTGATTCTTTCAATCATCAACGAATCAGGCCCGCAGCCAAAAGCATTAAGAGTCACAATACCGTCGATTTTGTTATCCTTTAGATAATGCCCTGCTGTGCCGGTCATTTCGTACTCGTTTGCCCAGTAGCGTTTCTGGCCGAGCGATGCAATGCCTTCATCCATTTGCTCGTCTGTGAGCTGGAGCGAAGTGAATACCTTGACGTCCATTTTTTCTAGCTTTTCAAAAATCTTCATGCATGCGCGCTCGTCGTAAATATTGTACCCGTGAGAAACAAGCGCAACATTAATAGGCGCAGAGTTTGAAGGGCTTTCGATAAACACTTTGCCCTGAAGCGCGTAATTGATGGCTTTTTTGTAGCCCATACCTGAACGCATCATTACAAGAAAGTTGTTGTAAACCTTCCAGCCCTGCTTTGAAGCAGCTTTGATGTCTTCTGTGTTAGTGATGCCAAAAGGTCTTACCGCTTCTTCAAGGAATGCGTACAAACCCTGATTCTTTGCAGATTTATCAAGAGTTGGTTCGATGATATTAATGTCTGCTTTGATAACGTTTCTAACCAAATCCGGCAAACCGCGGATTTTGGAGCAGTTGTAAATCTTTGGTGCAATTGATTGAAGCGAAGGGACAAAGATGTTTTTAACCCCTTTGTTGATGAGGTTCAAAATATGTCCCAGATAAATTTTTATTGGAAGGCAGGTCTCTGTAACAACGAGCGCAGAGCCTTCTGACATAGTTTGTTTTGTTGTAGGGTCTGATAATACTATTTTTATTCCGAGGCTTGAAAAGAATCCGTACCAGAACGGGTAATTGTTGTAGAATGACATCCCGCGCGGGATTCCGATAACCATATCTTGTGTGTTTTTCATTTAAAAAACCTTTTTCTTTTTTGTACGTACCTTAGATATCATAGCGCGAACGAGTTCTTTTGTCACGAAAGTTTGCACAAATGTAAAGTTCCTGTTATAATTCCGGTATGAAAATTTTGGGAATCGACCCCGGCATGGCGATTGTGGGTTACGGGTTAATAGAGGTTGACGGGAGTAATATCGAGCTTTTGGCGTCCGGCTCAATTCAGACGGATAAGAGCTTGAGTGATTCAAAGCGCCTGCTTGAGATATTCAACGACCTTTCGTTTGTTGTTGACAAATATAAACCGGATTGCGCTTCTGTGGAAAACCTGTTTTTTTTCAAGAACCAGAAGACCGTAATCCCTGTTGCAGAGGCTCGCGGAGTTATCCTCACCGTGCTTGAGAAATTTGATGTGCCGACTTACAGCTACACTCCGATGGAAGTCAAGCAGGTGCTTACGGGCTACGGAAGAGCTGAGAAAAAAGAAGTGGAACAGATGGTTAAGATAACTCTTGAGACAGATGTTTTGCCAAAGCTCGATGACACAGTAGACGCAATTGCAATCGCGATTTGTCACTCAAGAAGCGTTAGATAATTTTTTTTGTTACCTCGAATGTAACACAATACTCATTGTGTTACATTATACCATCATGCTGTCTAAAATGCAATAATATCAACTATTTCAATTTTCGCAATTTCTACATTCATCCAACTTGTAGTCCCAAAACAGGCCAAAAAGCGCCAAACCTGTAGTCCTTATCCCGACTGGGCAAGACGGTCTACGTGCGTAGCACATGTAACACAATGAGTATTGTGTTACATTCAATGCTCTTCAAAATAGGAATAGAAAGGAAGAGAACGTGAAACAAACCG
>CATLDC010000021.1 GCA_949902595.1 uncultured Candidatus Melainabacteria bacterium
GTTTAAACTTTACAAAACTTAACAATACCACACAAAAAAGTCAATTTTTCAAAACTTAAATACTTTATATATACATAAGAGATAACCAAGAGAGTATTACAAAATTATATAGGAGTATTTATTATGGCAATTGGCGCACGAGATTTTATTGACAAGTTATTAGTAGAAAAATATGCACAGGAAAAAGTAGACAACCATGATGACAGTGCGTTGACCTCGAAGGTATCAGCGGATGACATGATGAGTGCGATGAATGCTTCTGCGTATAATTTCAGGACAATGTTGGAGTTGAATAACAGGCTAACCATGGTTTGTTACGGGGTTGTGGCGAAGTCTGCGAAGTATGTACAGACAGAGGCTGCGTAGTTTTAACTGCAAAGTTTTTTGCAGATGACATTAAATTCATTTTCATAAATGCCATATTTTTTAATAAACCTAATGTCATCTTCTTTTTCTATATCAATTTTGTCCGGTTTTATTTCATTAATTGCTGACATAATTTCATTTAACGATTTTTCATCATTATTGACCGAGTTTAAAACAGTAATGTTTAAGATAAATTTACCCGAATATTGTTTTTTAAATTCAGTCATATTTTTTATTAAATTTTCAATCGTGTAATTTTCAATCGGACGCTGGAGTTTTTGAAAATCCGCCTCATTAATTGCCTTTATTTCTCCAATAACTTCATCACACAAATTAGCAATTTCTTTATATTTATATAAAATATAGCCATTTGACAAAAGTTTAACTTTTAAATTTTTGCTTTTTATAAATAAAATTATTTCTTTAATCCCGCTATGCAAAAGTGCTTCGCCCTTTGAATTTATAAAAACCAAATCAATTGAATTAGTATTTATAATATTTTCAAGCTCTTTTATAATATCATTTGTGTCATTGAAATTATAAATTTCATCACTTTTTAATCCTCTGCCAACAGAGCAAAATATACAATCATAGGTACAAATCTTTTGCTGCAAGAGGTTAATTTTTAAAACAGTTTTTCCATTATCATTATAAATTTGATATTCCATTAATTCATCCTTTCTATGCTGAAAGCAGTTTTAAACCGGTAATTCCTAATATTATGAACATAATACAAACAATTCTTGCAACGGTTATAGGTTCTTTAAACAGAAAAATTCCAAAAATAACTGTTCCAAGCGTACCGATACCGGTCCATATTGCATAGGCTGTTCCAAGTGGAATGTTTTTTAGAGAAATAGCAAGAAAATAAAAACTTGCAGCTACGCCTAATAGTGTCAAAATCGTAACTGTTAAGTTAGAAAACCCATCAGATAACTTTAACCCTATAGCCCATGCGATTTCAAAAATTCCTGCGATTAACAAATAAATCCAATACATAATTATTCTCCTTTCTTACATACAAAAAAGCACCTTTTGAATATTCCTTCTGCGGCCTAATGGAATATTTAAAAGATGCTTACCCGGCGGCAAGTATTTTTCTTTAGTTATAGTATAAAAAGAGCCTTTCGGCTCTTAAATTAATCTGCGCTTGGAGGGATTCGAACCCCCGACCTTTTGGTTCGTAGCCAAACGCTCTATCCAACTGGGCTACAAGCGCTTACTTTTCTGTAGAAAAAGTAAGCAAAAAGACTTTCATATTCTTATACTACTTTCTCTACTACAAGTTTTACGTTTTCTTACTTCAATATACCAGCAACAAAAATTTTTTTCAACTCAAAAATTTAAGTAAATTATTATTAACATAACCTTGTCTCGCAATCTCGTTTTTTATAAAATTATTAAAAATGGCTATCACATTTGAGGAGAAGAAATGAGCGAACAATACAGAAGAAATCCTTTTATGGACTACAGAAATGTTGTTCCTTTTATGGATTTGTCCGGATTTGTTGTAAAACAACCGCACGCGCTTGAAGACAAACCGGCAATTAATTTGCAGGAACAGCTTATGAGAAAAAAGTTCTCAAAAATGGTTAATCTTAGAAGGATGCAGTATTGCAAGCTATGCGAGGATTATAGACATGGAAGAAAATAGTTTTCTTGAGCTGGCTAAAAAAGCTAAAGCTGCTTCAAAAAAGATTGCAATACTCCCGACAGAACTCAAAAACAAAGCTCTGCTGAATATTGCTGAAAATTTGCTTAAGAATCAGGACAAGATTTTCGAAGCTAATAAAAAAGACCTCGACGAGGCTCTGCCTCTGGTCGAAAAATGCGAGCTCTCAAAATCAGTCTTTAACAGACTTAAGCTTGATGAAAACAAAATGCGCGACATGATTCAAGGCATTGTCGACATTTCAAACCTTGAAGACCCTGTCGGGAAAACGCTTTTGAAACACCAACTCGATGACGGGCTGGTATTGACGAAGATTTCCTGCCCAATAGGCGTTCTAGGCATAATTTTCGAAGCCAGACCGGATGTTATTTCCCAGATTTCAGCACTCGCTATCAAATCGTCAAACGCGGTTATTCTTAAAGGCGGCAAAGAATCAGTAAACACTAATAAAGCAATTATGGCTGCGATTCAGGAAGCTCTTGATATGACAGAAGGTTTCCCTAAAGATGTTCTCACGCAGGTGTTTTCAAGAGACGATGTTAAAAACATGCTCTCAATGGATAAATACATTGACCTGATTATCCCGCGCGGCGGAAACAGCCTTGTAAAATTTATAAAAGAGAATACTAAAATTCCTGTTCTTGGGCATGCTGACGGAATTTGCCACATTTTTGTTGATAAGTCTGCTGACTTAGACAAGGCAATACGTGTGGTAATTGATGCAAAGACACAGTATCCGAGCGCTTGTAACGCTGTTGAGACGCTTTTGATACATAAAGACTTTGAGGGCACTACAGAGCTTTTAAAAGCCTTGGAAAATGCTGGCATAGAGCTTGTTTCTGCGCCGGAGAGCTGGCATAAGGAATATTCTGATAAGATTCTTGCCTACAAGTTTGTTACGTCCCTTGAAGAAGCAACTGAGCACATCAACGAGTTTTCTTCCGGCCACACAGAATCAATTATTACAGAGGATGAAAAGAATGCTCAAATATTTATGAGCGCTGTTGATTCGTCAGGAGTTTATCACAATGTGTCTACAAGGTTTGCTGACGGGTTCAGGTACGGATTTGGCGCCGAAGTCGGGATTTCTACGAACAAGACGCATGCGCGCGGGCCGGTCGGTCTCGAGGGCTTAACAATATATAAATACAATATAGAAGGCGATGGACATATTGTAAAAGATTACGTTGAAGGTGTGAAGAAGTTTAATCATAAGGATTTGTAAATGAAAATTGGTGTAGTTGGATTGGGTTTAATAGGCGGTTCTATATTTAAATGCGCGCAGCAAAAATACGATGTTGCTGGTGTTTCAAGGAGCGTCAAAGGAGTAGAAGGTGTAAGCGAAGACTATGCTGCGCTTAAGGATTGCCACATTGTTTTTGTATGCACGCCAATGAATAAGACTCTTGAGGTTCTTGACAAGTTAGAAGGGATTCTGGATGAAAACACGATTGTAACAGATGTTTGCAGCCTAAAAGAATTTGTATCTAAAAAGAACTACAAGTTTAAGTTCATTCCGTCGCACCCAATGGCAGGCACTGAACACAGCGGTTGGGAACATTCGTTTCCAGAGCTTTTTGAAGGCGCAACATGGGCTGTAACACTCAAGGATGATACGCATTTAGAGGATTTTGCCGTGTTGAAGTCTGTTATTAACGATTTAGGAGCAAAGACGATTTTGACAACGCCGCGTGAGCATGACAGAGCTGTTGCAATGATTTCTCATGCACCAATGCTTGTTGCACAGGCGCTTTGCAAGAATATTGAGAACAATGAGCTTGCACAAAAACTTGCATCATCCGGGTTCAGAGATACAACACGTCTTGCGCTTTCAAATGTCGAAATGGCGAATGACATGATTGTCATGAACGGCGAAAATATAAAAGATGTTATCAACGGGATTAACGGCAGCATTGACGAGTTGTTGGAAGGGGATTACAAAGAGGAAGCCCAAAAGATTAAAGAGTTTAGAGAAGAATTGTATTGCGTTTAAAATAGACAATAAATAGGGGGCGTGCTCGAAGAGCACGCCCTGTTTGTTTATAAAATCAATTAAACCAACTCAACAGTGTATTGAGCGTTTCTTTCAGCGATTTCAACAAGGCTTCTTGAAACAGCAATCATAGAGATTTCTGAATCAAGCTTGTTAACGCAAGAACCGCAACCGATTGCAGAAGCACCAGCTGCAAAAGCAAGAGCTGCAGTTGTAGGGTTGATGCCTGTTGCTGTCATGATTGGAAGTTCGATGTTTCTTGAGAGTTCAATTGTGTTGGAAAGAGTTAGTTCAGCTCTTTCAACAAGGCCTCTCACGCCGTTTGAAGGTGCTTCGTTGGAGAAGTGACCTTCTGTCTGGATAAGGTCAACGCCCAGAGCTTCTAATTCTCTAGCAAGTTCAACCTGTTCAGCGATTTCCAACTCACCAGGGATAGTAACGCAGAAGAAAATTTCTTCGTCGATTAGTTCAAGTGTTCTTTTTGCAAGGCTCAAAACCTGTGAAGCAGAGAAAGATACGCCTTTTTTGTAAAGTGCATCAAAGTTGCCTAATTCAATAGCGTCAGCGCCCAAAGCTACTGCGTGTGCTAATTCCTGAGGTTCAACAGATGATACGAACAAAGGAAGGTCTGTCATGCTTCTTGCCATTGCAATGATATCAGGGTTTGCACAAATATCAATTGCGCTAGCGCCTGAATTAGAAGCTGCTTTTACAACCTTTTTTACGCTTTCTGTATCAAAATTAT
Source organism: uncultured Candidatus Melainabacteria bacterium (assembly GCA_949902595.1). Classification (GTDB taxonomy): domain Bacteria; phylum Cyanobacteriota; class Vampirovibrionia; order Gastranaerophilales; family Gastranaerophilaceae; genus CAG-196. The sequence continues at coordinate 4,777 of CATLDC010000021.1, forward strand.
CAATACCTGCAATAATTTTTACCGCTCTTTTTTCAGCTAAAGCTCTTTTAAAACTTTCAATTCTTGACATACTTTTCTCCTTTTAAGTGTCGATTGTGATAAACTTCTCGTCTATTATACATTAAAATTTGAATGCTGGCAATATATAGCCGTGCTGGAATCCGAAATTTGTTATTCAGGGTAATTGTGAGGCGTATAAAATTTTGCAAATATTTAAGTGTAAAAACACTATGGGAGGGATTTTCATGATCAAAAGGCTGACAGTCGCAGTTTTAATGATGGCAACAATTTCACTGCCTGCTTTTTCCTTTGGGAAAGAAGGAAGAAATCCTGTAACAATTTATGAAAAAATAAATCCGGCAATCGTGTCCGTGGACTCACAACTTACAAACGGACTTTCCTGCGGCACAGGCTGCATTATAGATAAATCAGGTATTATACTTACAAGCGCACACGTAATCGATGTGGGCAAAACAGTCGTAGTTACGATGAATAACGGACAAAACTATAACGCTAAGGTTATAAAACACCTCGGCGAGAACAAAGATATCGCACTTTTAAAAATTGATGTCCCGCAAGAGCTCAAAACCGTTAAATTTGGCGACTCCGGTAAGATTAAGGTCGGACAAAAGGTTCTTGCAATAGGCAATCCTTTTGGCTTCAACGGGACTTTGACCCAGGGGATTATATCAAGAATAGACTATGCTAAAAACCGTATCCAGACCGATGCGGCAATAAACCCGGGCTCTTCCGGTGGCCCGCTTTTGAATACTAATGGCGAAATAATCGGGATAAATCAGGCGATTTATAATCCTGACAACAATATTTCTAATATCGGAATTGGATTCGCTACTCCTATAAACCTTGTGAAAGAGTACTTGAAAGAGAGTGAAGGTTAGAAAAACAGGCGCGAGTTTACAATTACTCAAAAAACATTATAATAGTATGTATGAGATTTTTAATTACAATACTATTAATGTTATTCATGAACTTTGCGCTGGCAGCCGAGGTTAACCTTCGCGACTACGACGAGTTTGACGTTCCGGAAGGAACGCATATACCGGTTATTTCGCTGCAGGAATTTTCCACTGCGTATACAGAAGAAGGTGACGCTGTTTATTTTGTAACAACTTCGGATATTTTTCTTTATGACAAGAACGTGATTCCTCAAGGCACAAAGCTTAGCGGGTATATTGACAAGAAAAACGAACCCATAATCGGCACCCATGCTGCAATGAGGGTGTTTATAAACAAAATGTACCTTTCTGACGGATATGAAATTCCGATAAAATCGTATATATATACTTCTAACAACAATATGATAGGTGGCGGGCTTACAGCACCTGCTGAATACTTGAGAATGCCTCATTACCAGAGGTGGACGATGTTCAGGGCAATGGGAACGCTGCAATGCGTACCGGGCGCAAAGAGGAAAATGGGCGAGCATGTTACTATCGCCTCAGGAGCCAACTTAATTGTTGTCCTAACCGCGCCGATTCATATGTCACACACCGTAATAAATTGACAAAATACGGTTTAATACTACAATGTTATAAGGAGAGGATTTTATTATGAATAAAAAGACGGTAGCTTTTTTAATGCTGATGTCGCTGTGTTCTATAAACACAGGGTTTGCGGCTTCTAATTATTCTTACCAGCCGACTCAAACCCAGCCTGTTTATAACAGCCAGTATCAGCAGCAGCCGCTACGTTACAACGGATACAACAACCAGCCTTTGCAGGGTAATGTTGTTATGGTTCCGGCAGGAACTTCTATGCCTGTAATGCTTACAGCACCGCTTTCATCAGCAACAGCATGCGCAGGCCAGTCTGTAACAATGGCTCTCGGGTCAGATTTTTATTATAATAATAAACTCATAGCTCCTATGGGAAGCACTGTTTGCGGTACGGTAATTCAGGCTTCCAAGGCTAAACGCGGCAGCATGAACGGCAAACTCTGTGTAAGATTTACCCGGATTTTAACGCCTTATGGAACCCAGATTCCAATATCTGCCGTAATCAAGACTGACGACTCATCAGGAGTTCTTGTTGGCGGAACAAAACTGGACGTTACAAAGGACTATGCTAAGGACCTTGCAGCAGGAAGCGCAGCAGGCGCTTTATCAGGGCTCGTATTCGGAGCTTTAGCGGGTGGTGATGTCGGAAAGGGTGCTGCACTCGGTACAGCAGTAGGAGCCGGCGGAGGATTGGTTAAATCAGTATGGGACAAGGGTGATGATGTGGAGATTCCTGCAAACTCATCTGTTGAGCTGTTATTGACCCAACCGATTACTGTTTCAGCTTCAAGTTATAGTTATGATAATTAGACAACCGGTTAATTTATTTTACCTGCGATTTAATTATTCTAATAGAGTAAAACATATAGAGCGTATTAGAGAGAATACAAAGTGTCATTAATTAGTAAAAAAAGTTTTATACTAGACGAGGATGAGGAGAAGGATACAGAGGAATATACCCTGCCCTCGATAGTAACGAGCAGTCCGGAAGTTATTCCGATAAAGAAATCGTTTGCGATATCTACAGCCTTGCACCCGGCAGTTGTACTGCTAATCTGGCTTATAACAGTTGCACTAGCGCTTATGGGCATAAATTTGAGCCTGTTTAAAAAGCCTCCTGTGCAGCTTAAGAAAGATATTGAGTTTGTACTTGTTGATAAAGAAGCAACCCCTCGTGATCCGAACACCAAAAACCGTTCTGACATGAACTCCAGAAGCGGCGGTATCAACGATCCTAAGCGAAAAGTTTCCATGCCTTCACCTGCTCCGAAAAAGGCTTCTAAGCCTTCCGCAGCAGCAAAGAGTGCAAACCAGCTTATAAAAAAACAACAGCAGCAGGTAAAAAAACAGGCTGCACAACAGAAGCCGCAGGCAAAACCGCAGCAGCAAAAGCCTGCGCCTAATAAAGCGCAGACCCAGGCTCCTGCAAACAAGCCTTCACCGGCTAAACCGGCACCGCCTACAGCAAGGCCGAGCACAAGACCAATGTCTTCTCCGGCTCCTGTAGCAAAACCATCAACGCCGTTTTCAGTTCCTGCACCTAAGGGTGCACCTGTAGGCAAAACTCTTGCAACAGGGCCTGTCGGTGGCACATCAGCACCAACTGGTGCAAAATCAGGAAGCTCTGCAGGAGGTTCCGGCGCTAAGAGCGGTGCTTACGCACCAAGACCTTCTCTTTCACCGTCATCGAGCGGAGGAAGCGGCGGGCAGTTATCAAGAGGCTCTTCTGGTTCCGGTAATTTAGGAAATCCTGGAGGAGGCGGAGGTGCACCTGGTATAGACGCACTAAGAGAACCGGATTTCGGGCCGTACATGAGAGAACTCCAGCGCAGAATCAAGCTGAACTGGGATCCTCCTAAGGGTAACGAAAGCAAGCGTGTAGTCCTGTTATTCAAGATTGCAAAAGACGGAAGACTACTTTCTTGCAGGGTACACAAGTCATCCGGATTACCGTCAGCGGATCAGGCAGCATTAAAAGCAGTTGAGCTAACAGCTCCGTTCAGACCGCTACCGGCTGATTTTAAAGGACAAAGTATCGATATCCAGTTTACGTTTGACTACAACGTATTCGGCGGGTCAAGATACTAGGGGGGGGTAAATGAGGGGGATATAGTCACTCTCCTTAACCCGACGTAGGATAAAAAGTAAAAATACAGAGAAAATGAGGATAAAACTATGGACTTATTACTACATTCAATTCAATTAGATTGGCCGGTATTGCTGCCGATACTTGTATGTTCAATCTTAACAGTTATGGTAGCTATTGACAGGGCAGCATTCTACAATGCCAACAAAAGAAACGTAATTGAGTTTATTCCGAAATTACAGAAAGAACTGGCTAAAAACAACCTTATGGGCGCTCAGAATCTTGCAGTACAATGCGGCGGGATTATCGGCGAAGTAACAGAAGAAGGCGTTAGAATCCTGTCAGAGCAAAAAAGCGGGTTTTCACGTTCTTTTGATATCGCATCAGCACTTGCTACCCGTAAGCTTGAGCACAGATTGACAATCTTGGGTACAATCGGCGGTGTTGCTCCTTTCTTAGGTTTGTTCGGTACAGTTGTAAGAATCCTTTACACTTTCCAGGACTTGGCTTCACAGGGTAACCAGTCTGCAGCAGTTGCAATGGGTATTGGTTCAGCTTTGATTGCTACAGCTTTCGGTCTCGGGGTTGCGATTGTTGCGGTTGTTTGCTACAACACTTTCCAATCTACAGTAAGAAGATTTGAAGACGACTTCCAGCTAATCAAGTTATTGTTCTTAAGCTTTGTTGATTCAGAAGAAGAAACAAATATCAAATCACAGTCTAGCGTTGCGTTAGGATAAGGTATAAATCAATGGGTATAAAAACTGGTAAAAAAGCATTATTTACAGAAATCAATATAACACCGCTCACGGATATTTTCCTCGTGCTGTTGATTATAATGATGGTTGTCGCACCGACTTTCCAGTCTGTAGATAATTCCATAAGCGTTCCGGAGGTTAACAGCGGAACAGCCATCGAACAGGGTAAAGTGACTGTTTCTGTTACAAAAGAGGGTACAATCTATGTCGACAGCAAACGTTCTTCGATTTCAATGCTCGTAGGTGACCTTGAGAGACTAAAGGGTGACAACAAAAATCCCGAGGTTGTTGTAAAAGCAGATGAAAAGGTTAAAAGCTCTGTCATAATGGAAATTATGGACGCTGCACAGGATGCCCATTACAAGAAACTTATTGTGGCAGGTGAGCCTTTGAACAAGAAGGACCAGAAAAAATTAGAAGAAGCACAGCAATCTGACACTTCTAATTATACATCCAATAACACAATAGAGGGTGCTCAAACAGCACTTCCGCAGGACAATCAATACGAGAATTGGAGTGAATAATGCGCGACAGTTTTAACGAAATTAACATAACACCGCTTACAGATATCTTTCTGGTACTGTTAATCATCATGATGGTTATTGCACCGCTCCTTGACCAGCAGGGCTTGAATCTGGCAGTACCTGAAATCGTTAAGCAGGAAGATATTGTCAAAGACTCTAAGATAATGAATTTTAGCGTTACAGACGATAACAAATTCATCTTTGACGGCAAAGAAATTGCTGCAGCCGATTTGGAAAGCACTGTTTCACAGCACGTAAAAGACTATCCGGACGGGCTTTTGATTCAGGTGGATGATAATGCAGAACACGGCTCTGTTGTAAAACTCATGGACAGCGCTAGAAATGTTGGAGTGACAAGTATTTCGCTTTCAAGATAAAATCTTTGCTCCCTCTCCTTGAGGAGAGGGCAGGGGTGAGGTGTCAACACATCAGCGTATCAATTTAAGACATAAATCATCAAATATATTGGCAGGTCGCATTCCAAGCTTGGCCTGCCTTTTCGAATTTTCAACCGCCTCAACATGCTTGATTAACACTGTCTGCCTTGGATTTGATTTCAATAGCGCAAGTATGTAATTCTGAATCCCATTCAAAATCTCTCCTACAGAAACATTCTTCGATAAATCCTGCAATTTCTGCGAAACGTCAAACACGTCTTTCCGCTCGAAATCAAGGTAGTTGTCAAAAACTCCGCTAATGCAGGAATAATCATAATTTACAACCTCTTTTGAGGGTACAAAAAAGCACTGCGAGCGCGAAATTATGGTCGGAAGCACGTCATCAATGTACCTTGTGAGAAAAACAAACGTTACACCTGGCTGCGGCTCCTCAATAATCTTCAGAAGCGAGTTTGATGTTTCTGCCTGAAAATTGAGCGGATTTAGCCCGCAAATATTGCCTTCATCATCCCTGTCACAGAAAATAAACACCCTGTGAAATTCAGAGGCTGATACGAGCATCTCTTTTATCATAAGCGATTGCTTGATTGAAATAACTGTCTTAGACTCATCATCCTCGGGCTTGTTATCCAGCCTTGAAATCGTAAGCACAGCCGGATGAGCGCCCTCTCTTATCCATTTGCAGTTTAGACACTCACAAGCATCAGATTTGTCAGCCTTGCAGTTCAAAAGCCGCGCAATCTCTGTTGCAAGCGTAAACTGTGCACTGCAATCGTTGCCGTAAAAAAGTATGCTTTGCGGAAGCGCCCTGCCTGATACAGTCAGAGCCTCTGTAAAATAATTTGTTAAAAACGGATACTTATCTGATAATAGCACACTCAACCTCCGATACCATATCCAGTGACTCCGCGGATTTTATCCTGTATTCAACCTCAAAAAGGTTTTGCTTTAACTTAACTAAATCCGCAAGCTTCGTATTCTTAAGTTTCGCAAGAGTCTGCTTAACCACAAATTCGTGCTGACCGGTAAGCTTTGAAAGCTCGGCAGGAGTCATCGATGAAGATTTTGTCTTTAAGACAATCCACTTTCTAATCATAGTCTGAATCGCAGCCAGAAGCTCCAGCGGATGCTTTTTATCTAAAAGCTTTTTAAACTCCAGAAGCGCTTTGTCTTTCTCGTTTTTCATTATAAGTTCGGTAAAATTAAACAAATCCTGATGTGAAATGCAAATATCCCCAACCATTTTGCGGGTGACAGTCTTGTCAGGATAAGCGATGAGCTTAAGCTTCTCAAGCTCTGTATTAAAATCCCGCAAATTGTTCCCGATTTGCTCAATAAGAAGCTCTACAGCGTCATCTTTCAGCGCTATATCCTTGCTTTTGGCGTGCTTCTTAATCCAGGCAGCTATCTCAGCTGTTTTGTATGTCTTAAAAGTTGGAAACTCCCTTGAATTAGTCTTGGAAAGGATTTTGTAAAGCTTTCTTCTTGAATCCAGCTTCTTGTTCTCATCGCGTGGAAGTTTTACCACAAACACGATGTTGAGCGATTCAGGGTTGTTTTTTATTGCATCCTCAATATCAGCAAGCTCTGAATCGTCAAAAAAGTTCTTGTTGGAAAGAAAATAATCCTCTGCGTTTATTACAATCAAAGTATCTCCGAACATCATCGGAGGAGTTCTTAGGGCAGTAATAAGCGTTGCGTAATCAGGATTGTCAAGAGTCTGAAAACTCATAGATATAAAATCAGGGTTAAGCCTTGAGCGCATAGCCTCAAGCTCCAGCTCAATGTTATAATCCTCATCCCCGTAGAAAAAATATACTGCCATAGTCAAGATTATACTACAAATCAGAAAGTTTTTCAGCTAAATACCTTGCAAGCCCCTCTCCCATTGAGAAACAGGAAGGAATAATCCTTAACGCAGCCTGCGCTTCAAATTCGGCAGAAATCGACCTTCCTATTACAAACAAATTATCACGCGCCATAAGCGACTCAACTGGAAGCTGATACTGCTGGAAAACCTTCTCCAATACTGAATTGTCCTTTTTGTCAGAATGAATATCAATCGGATAATTTGAGACAACGACCGGATTTTTAAATGTTTTTCCGCTTCTTAAGTCTTCTGCTGTGTAAACATACTTTCCCTTAATTCTGGTCGAAACACGTACACCAAGAGAGTTTGCAATAGATGAAATATGCGCATCCTTAAACCCCGGAAGATATTTCTTACAAAAAACAGAAAGTCTTAATATGGCTGCACGCCCGTTAATATAAGCTTTTGAGCGGTCTTCTGTACTATCGAGTAAGCGGGGAGCATTAAACGCAATAGAATCAGCTGTCCCGGCAACTGAAAATATCTGAAAATAGTTCGTGTCTTCGTTTTTAAGTACACCATCCTCTACAGCCAGCTCAAACAGTGGTCTAAGCGCCCACTTAGCGCCACTATCCCACGTACAAGCAGTAGAAAGGTATGTTTTACCGTCTATCTCGCAAGACGTGGTGACATTCCTGTCTTTGTCAAATTCAATTAACCAATCAGAAAAAGTTTTTACATCGACTCCGCTCATTATAAATCTCAAACTCGAAGGCTGAAATTTTTCATTCTCTAATTTTTCACAATTTAATTTTTGACAAATTTTTGCATCGCCGGTTCCGTCTACAAGATATTTCGTTTCGATAAGTGGTAATAACTCTTGATGAGAATAAACAATGTTATTGTTACGTATCGTTGCGTTATATCCTGATAATTTTTCTTCTACTTTGTCTATACATGATTCAAACAAAACTTCAACATTGGCTTCTTGCATCATCTCATCCAGCACAATTTTAACAAGCTCAGGATTAAACCAGCCTTTATTGCCGTCACAGTAAGTTATTGCGCCTCCGGCCCTCTCCAATTTTGAATATAAAGTGTCAAAAAACTCTGTGTTAATCGCATTATCAGCTGTTTTCATTGCCGGAATTACGAGAGAGGATGTAATTGAGCCGCCTAAAAACGAGTTTTGCTCAACAAGCAAGACCTTTAGCCCGAATTTTCCTGCAATATAAGCGCAGGCGCAGCCCGCAGTCCCGCCGCCTGCTATAACAACATCATATTTCTTCATTTTCACTCCTGAGAGTTCTAAGCTTCATATACTTTGATGAACTCATTAAATTGCTGTGCCGAAATTCGTATTCTCTTAGTTCTATGATTTCTTTGTTTGAGAAACAAAGATTCGGGTCATAATACGGTATTCCCGCCTTGGTATTACACAATCCGATTTCATAATTATTGAGCGGATACTTTATTTTGGCTTTATCCTTTGAGGCAATTGTTCCAATAAAACGATTTGTTTTAGGATTATAAATCTTTCCCACATAGAATTTATTCTCCAGCAGCGTATTTCTCACCTGTGCAGAAGTCGAGTAAGTGAGAAGCACTCCCTGTGGTGCCATCCTGTTATAAAGCTCTGCAATAAATTCCATTGTCCACAATTGCGGCGCCTTAGTGTAGGTGAAGGCGTCAAGGAATATGTAGTCATATTGATCTGAAATCTCCAAAATAGTCTTTCGAGCGTCTTTTATGTGGAAATTGAGCTCAAAAAGGCTCTGAGCAGCCTTAAAATCAATCCTTTTATATCGTCTCGATAAATGGTTATAATAAATATTATGTAAGAAGGCGCTTAAATTTATCTTGGATGATGTTTTAAACCCCCACTTTTGATTAAAATGCGCATATTTAATCAGAGATTTGTCAAAAAAACGTCGATTTGCCTTTTCCTTGATAATTTTTTTGATGTTCTTGTCTGGATAATCTTTACCAAAAATTTCAGCAAGCTTGTTTAGAATCATGTAGTTAACCATTCCGTTGACTCTGTATTCTTTATCAAGGTGCATTATTTTGAATCTCAAATCAAGAAGCTCTTTAATCTCTTTTCTGTTCTTGGGCGCAAAACGAGATATAAAATTCGCAAAGTGCTCTCGAATTGTATAATAAATTTCCAGGCAGTCAAAAACCTCCGGCACAAATTGCGAGTAAATCTCATAAGGAGTTTTTACAGTTCTAAAAAGTGGAGATAGTTGCACGAGTTCTTCATTTATATCAAGACAGTCGATTTTTACATGTGGTAGCTGCTCAGAATTATCATTATATATCGAAGCGTTACGTAGTGATAAACCTCTAGCTTTTCTGATTGCATTATTGACACATAACGAAACGATATTTATAATACATTTAATAAAACAAAAAAAATTTTGAAACAAATTTTTTTTCAAAAGTTGTTTTTGTTTTTTATTTATAACAAAACTCATGAGAGCTTTTGTGTTGTATCCGATTCCGTAGCACACATCGAGAACTTTAATATTTTTGTTATCCTCGATATCGTTTTTGAGCCCTGATGGTATAATAAACTTCTCCCAAGCTTCGGTCAAAGCGCCGTACTTGGAGTGGTAAACATCCTTGTCAACAAAGGAATACAGCCCTATAGAGCCATCCTCGGTAAAATATGGTTCATAATCCCTCATAAGTCTTATTATATCAAGCTTCCAGAGCAAATGCAAGAAATTACGTCACCAAAAACGAACTATACTGCTGCTGCATGTTAGCAATCACCATATCCATAGACTGGAACTTAGCCTCCAACCTGGCCCTGTACCTTTCAACCTCCTTGTTGGCACGCGAAATCTTAGAGTCCAGCTTGTTAGCCTTCTGGGTGTAGGAAGTGCTTGTTACGTCAAAGTAGCCGGATACAGACTGAAGTGCTGACTCTAACAGCGTTTCAACCTTGGTAAATACTCCCTTGTTCGTGTCGCTCCCGATGAGAAGCGTTTTGAGTGCGTCGCTGTCGGCTGCGTAAGCGTCCATGAACTTGTCCTTGTCGAACGCAAGGTTGATGATGCTCTTGTTGGAGGTAGAAATGTTGTTTGCGCTCGCCTTGTCGACGCAGATTCCGATGGAATCGAGATTCCTGAATACTGTGGTGCCGGCGTCGGAGCTTGTCATGAGGTTGCGAAGCTGGTTGCGAATCATTTTGAGGGTGGTTTCCCCATGGAGTTTGCCCTCGATTGCGATTGCCTCGTCAACGTTTTTCATGAGCTCGTTGTAGGAGTCAACGACTTCGGACATGGCGTTTGCGAGCGTTTCCTTGTCGCGTTCTACGGTGAGGGTGACCGCAGAGCCGTCTGTGAGACCCTTGAGATTGATAGTAAGGCCCTTGATTTTGGAGATATCGCTTGTAATGGTGTTGGAGTTTGAGGTATAGCTTGTGCCGTTGATGGAGAATTTGGCGTTGTTGCCGAGTTCCTGGGAGTTAATGTCCATACGGGTTACGGACAGTTTGCCGTCAGCAGCCCATTCGGAAGCGGTGTAGCCCATGATGTCGGTAAAGTTGCTTGTGCCGGCTTCGATGTTAATATATGCAGCGCCGGTGGTGCGGGATTTTATCACCAGTTTGCCGTCAATTGTGTCCCAGTAAGCGGTAGCATTGGCCTCGTCGCTGGCGTTGATTTGGGAGATGAGGTCATTGAGTTTTGTTGATTTACCCACGGTAAACATGGCATCGCCGATATAGAAAGTGCCTTCTGTAACATTTCCGCGCCTGAACAGCCCGTTGCCGGTTATCTGTGAGTCCCCGTTTACGCAGTAGAGTGCTCTGGCACTAACAGCCTCACCATCCTCGTTCGTTGTAATACCGGTGATGGAGGAGAAGTTTGTTGTGTCTGTTGTTGAGCCGATTTCAACATGCTTGCCAACTTTTGAGTATATTTTCATGAAGCCGTCTTCAAATTTCATGTCCAAATCCGAAAACGCAGCTGCAAGACGTGAACGCAAATCACCCAAAGTCTCATTGGAATCAATCTGGATAGTTGCTTTCTGGCCATCACGGTAAACTGAAAGGCTGCCGTTAGAAATATTCAAAAGTCCGAGTTTTGTAGACAGGTCTGCGAAGTTTGAAACAGAAAGAGTGCGCTCTTCCACAGTCGTCGTTGTTGCCATTACTGTGTCAACGCTCGCAACATATCCGCCAAGGTCATTCTGGTACACAAGTCCGATGGTGGAAAGCAGGCTTGATGTTGTGCCGGCAGAGTTTATTGTAAACGTGCTGTACCCGCTCTGAATCAAAAGCTGGCCGTTCGAAAGCGTTGCCTCAACTCCTAGAGCGTTGAATTTGTCAATAAGAGAGCCGAATGTCTCGTCAGGAGATATCTCAATAACGCTTGTTACACCATCTACTGTAACAGACAAATCACCCGCTGCTTTAAGTGTCGTACCGCCCCATGGCTTGTCAAAATAGCTCAGAAGAGTTTCCTCGGTAGCGTCAGTATAAGTTGTGACAACGCTCGAAGTCTCCTCAAGCGCAGAGTACTCGTACTTGGATACCGGCCCGCCAAGCCCGAACAGAGTTTCTACAACATTGGAAGAATTTGTGACACTCGCGGATTTTGCAACGTATGAATTACCGTTTCCAAGCACCGTGAGCTTTGCACTTCCCGCATCGCCGGTCAGGTTCACCTGAAGCCCGAATTTCTCCAGAGTGTCAATAAAGCTTCCGAGGGTCTCATCCGATGAAATAAGCGCGGTGTTCTTCACACCGTTGTTGTAGATATAGTACTCGCCTGTAGTAATACCAAGCTCTGAAAGCAACGTATCACGCCCAGCACCGATTATTTCAGGGGTTTTGGTTACAACATCGAGCGAAGTGCCATCGTATGTATTCATTACAACCCAGCTGGAGTTCTCTACCCCGAGAATATCAAGCGCGTTAGAAGCCTTACCCGCTCCAGTGTAATTCTTGAGCGTGCTGTTGCCTTCACCCTTGATAATAAGCTGGCCGCTGTCATTCAATACGCTCTCGAACCCGTAAAGCGCAAGCTGGTCCATCAATACACCGACGGTCTCGTCTGCACCAAGAGAAAGGTTCGTCTGCACCCCGTCTTTTATCACAGTAATATATCCGTCCTGATAAGTGCTTCCGTTTATCTCTGAAAGCTTTGTATCACGATCTATTGCCCTTGTAACCGTCTCGGAAGTCTCAAGCTTGTTTGTCTTGTAAGTGTTGACAAACTGCCAGTCGTTGAAAAGCTTCGTCACAAGGTTCGAAGACCCGGCCTCCAAATAGCTGTTTCCATTAGCAGAAAGAGTTATCGCACCGTTTGAACCGATGCTAGTGTTTATCCCGTGCATCTCAAGCGTTGAGAGCAAGTCGTCAACAGTCATTCCAGCAGTTATGGTCTCTGTGTGCTTAACCCCGTTAGAATAAATACTGTAAGTGCCGGTGGTTATCCCGAGGCTGTTTCCTGACGCGTCCTTAAGATCGCTCAACTTAACGTCGCGGTTAATAACCCTGTCAACATTCCGGGTAACCGTTAATTCGCCACTCTCGCTTCTGGTAGTATCCCTCCAGCTGGAAGAATTAACCCCGATTTTGCTCAAAAGGTTGGTCATCGAAGAAGAAGTGAGCCCGTCTGTCGTGATGTATGAGTCGCCAATGCCCTCAAAGTACAACTTGCCTTCCGTGATACCAACGTTAACATTGAACTTGCCAAGCTTTGCCGCAAGCTCATCCACTGTGAGGTTTGAGTCGACATAGATTGTGTTCTTAACCCCGTCCTTGTAAACATATATGTTGCCCGAGGTTATTCCAAGGCTGGCTCCGGACGAGTTTGTAAGGTCAGAAAGCTTTGACGACATTGAAATTGTTTTGTTGGATACAGTGGTCTGGCTAAGAGCGCTGCTCTGCTGGGTAACACCGGAAATAGACGCACCTTCCAACCCGAATTTTGTCAAGATATTAGACCCGCCCGAAGCAGAGGCAAGATAGTCGCCCTCAAGGTTTGTAACAGAAAGCCTTCCTGAGCTGTCTATGCTCGCATTGAACCCGTAGCGGGTCAATATATTCCTGAAATCACCAACAGTACGTGTGCTCGTCGTGTCAATACCTATCGTTGCGCTCGCTTTCCCGTCTGACATAACTACAATGTTCCCGTTCGTGATGCCGTAGGTCGAAAGCGCTGTTGAATCAGACATCGCATCCACGCTCTTCTGCGTAAGCACAGTGCTCGTGTTGTATGTCGTATCGCTCTGGTAATCCTTGGTGTAGCTTCCCATCAGGTAAGTACCAAGCGTGCCGGATATCGTAAAGTCGGTCATCTTACCAGAAACACTGAACTTGCCCGTAGAATCAACCTTCGCGCTTATTCCGTAAGTCTGGAGCGCATCTACTACATCGGTTAAAGTCTGGGTCTTGGAAAAACTCAACGTCACAAGCTTATCCCCGGCGTTGGATTTCGTCTGGAGAGCAAGCGAAACCTTGCCGGAAGCATCAAAGCTCAACTTCCCATTCGATGAATCAATAAGGCTCTCAAGAGTAGACGTACCTGTAGCAGCTACAGTAAGCGTTTCCTTCAAAATAGAAGATGTACGGTTGCTGTGAATCGTCTGCGTGTTCTGCTGCGCGCTGCCTATCTTCAAGGCCGATAATATATTGCTCCCGCCTGAAACAGCACTCAGGTACACATTATCGCTGCCGGTTACTGATACCTTGCCGTCTGATGATACGCTGCCCCTTAACCCGTACGCGGATATCTGGTTGAAGAAATCGTTGAGCGTCGATGTCGAAGCTATCGTCAAGGTCACAAAACTCCCGTCTGCCTTGTGAATAGAGATTTTACCATCACCATTGTTATAACTATTGATTTTGCTTAAACTCGTGTCTCCAGAAATTACAAGATTGTTACGCACAAACTTCAAACTGTTTGAATTTGTATTCGTGTATGAATTTACAACATTTGTCGTGTAACTCTTGCCAGCCCCGACGTCCGGAAGCTTCAATACACTCTGTATCACGCTCGAGCTAATACCTGTTATGCAACAATTGGCTCCAGGCGTCAAAGTCAGCTTCCCGTCCGTTATCTCCCCTGATATACCCTTCGAAGACAATGACATGATGACATCGCCCAATGTCCTGTCCGCTGATACCGCTATCGAAAACTCGCTCCCGTTTGCCACGCCGGTGATATACCCCATACCGCTTAGGCCAAGATCCCCAAATGTCGTTGACGTCGTCATCTGGAGAATACTATTAGTTTGCTCCAAGGTAGTTGAATTACTGTTAGAGAAGTCGTATACCGTTTCTGTATGGTAGGTTATATTCGAGCCTGATGAAAACTTCAACGCATCAGAAAGTCCGGAAGACATTGATTTAATAAAGTATCTGTCGGCCGGATTTACAACGAATTTACCGCCTGATGTGTAAGACGTCAGCCCATAAGAGCCTAATTGGGAAGTCAAATCACTTATAGTATCCGAGCTTGAGACTGTTAGTACTGTGGTGGTTCCTGCGCTATCAATCAAAGTCACGTATTGTGTCGAATTAATTCCAAGCTGGGACAGAGTTGTTGAGCTTTTAAGGGTCTCTGTTTTGGAAGAGCCGTATGTGAGCTTGGAGCTCTGCGTGTTGCTGTAAGAGCCTTCTTCAGAGGTTGTATAAGTGTACCCGCTTCCGTATTGGAGTTTTAAAGCAGCTGCAAGCGGCGCTTCTATACCTAAAATATACGATTTTAAACCATTTGATTCGTTTGCACCTGTGAAGGTAACCTTGCCATTAGAAACAGTACCGACAATGCCATATGTATTGCGAAGTCTATCGAATAATGTTTGCAATGACTCACCGCGGCTCCATTTTGCTGTAAAAGTATCATCAGAACCTTCACTATTAGAGACAGCAACCGTAATATTATAATACGAATCGTTGAGGCCGAGTTGCGTGTATGTAGTTGAGCTGCTCAATGTAGCCGTACTTCCGGTCGGGTCTGACATTGTGTAAGTAGGGTCGTTTGTGTTTTGGTAACCTGTAATTGGTGACGTTGATGTTGTATAACTATTGTTTTTACCTAATGTTAGTTTTAAAGCTGAGGCAAGAGCTGATTCCATACCGGTAATATAACCGCTGCTTGGAGTGAAAGTGACTTTCCCGTTGGATGTGGTACCTGAAATACCATAAGAGGTAAATTTGTTCAGGAAGGTCTGCAAGGACTCACCGGCATTCCATCTAACTGTTGACGTAGTACCGTTATACCGTACTGTGGTGCTATAATAACTGTCTGATAAGCCTAGATCGCTTAAGGTGGTTGCGCTGCTAAGGCTCTTGGTTATAGTTGCACCAAGAGCATTTGAACTTGTATTGGTATGGACAGGATTTGAGCTTGTAGAATAGTATGAGGTTGCTGAACTGCTCAGATTCAAGATAGATGCCAGATTACTGCTGATAGAGGTTATGTAATTGCTGCCAGTGCTGCTTAAAGTTACTTTCCCGCCACTCATTGTCAAAGATATACCTACATCGTTAAGAAGGGTAGCGAGATTGTTTATGGTTACCCCGTTATTTATATCATCTACACTAATCGCAATCGTGCTCGTAGTTCCGTCAGATTTATGCACGGCAATCGATGCATTAGAAGAAAGCCCCAGAGAACCCAGCATAGTATTCCCATCAGCAGTTGTAGTTGACCCTTCGACACTGTAATATGGGCCGGAAATCTTGAGTGCGTCTGCAAGCTCCGGAGATATGCTTTCAATGTGAAAACTTGAGCCTGATGCTTCTGGTGAAGGGCCAAGAGTAATTTTACCGCCTGAGACTGAGGCTGACATTTTATAATTACTCTTTAATTGCATTATAATTGCATTCAAAACAGTTGAGCCGTCTGCCATAACCGTACCGGTATTCCCGGCTGTATCTTTTACTACTATTGAATAAGTACCATTCAAGCCAAGACTCTTAAGTGTAGTGCTGATATCAATTGTGCGCACTGTAGATGAGCCAGGGTTGACTGTGTATGAATTGCCTTCTCCAAGCTGAATATTAAACATCGAATTGAATAATGAGATACCAGGGCCTACAACACCATTAATATTTGCACGTGCAATATAGCTTCCATTATCAAGAAGTTCGAGTTTTCCATTTGTGAAATTACATGTAATTCCTACTTCATATAAGGCGTCCATCATATCTTGAATGGTCATGCTTGAAGTTAGTGCTATATCAACATTTTCACTGTAATCTTTGCATACTACTATTGACATATACTGTGTTGTCCCTAAGCCTAATTCTTTAAGAGTTGTAGCTGTTGTTGCTGTGACTGTTCTGGTAACACTTGGAGGCGTAATAGAAAAAGTTTTATCGGCGAATTTGTCATAAACGGTTACAGTAACTTTATAACCTGCTTCATCAAGCAAAGATGATAAGCCGCCTAAATCACCGCCATCATAGTTATACCCAATCGTAGGATTTTCATAATCATAGAAATAGACTTTTTCTTCATCTGTACCCCAAGAATAATCATACCCCAGATTAGTTAACTGAGATAACGCTTCTTCTACAGTCATACTTTCGTTTATATAAGCATCACCCGCAGGGCAATCTCTATGTATATGTACATTACCTCTTACACCATATACACTACCAACAGTCTTAGTGCGAACTTCATAATAAGTCATCCCCAAATCCACATATGTCCCAATAGAGGCCTCACTCCCGTTTGTTCCTGTTAAGCCAAGCTCAAGTCCCAACTCACAAGCAGGGTCAAAGAAGAAAGGTGATCCAGAAGTGTCACACACTAACTTATTTCCATCAATAGTTACAAGACCAGATGCGAAAGATATAAAATCACCCAGGGTCATATCGTCTGTAAATGCCATTACGCTATAAATGCCATAATTATCGTTACGTATAACAGCCATTCGCTCGCCGCTCCAAGTATAGCCCAGTTCAGCAAAAGTCATATCCTCTATACTTCCGGCAGAGACAACATTATAAGTAATTGCACTCGAAGACGTACAAGTCTTACCAACTGTTGTAGCTGTGCTGGTTAATGTATATGACACAGCAGAACTTGAAGTCAATGTTTGCCAAACAGTTGTACCGCCTGTTGAATAAGTAATCGGAGAAGAAGACGTGGCGCTCTTAGGAGTGGTGATATTATTTGCACCGTGATTAGCGCTTATGCCTAGTTTTGACAGAAGTCCGCCGGAAACCTGATCTTCTATATAACTAGCGTTACCTGAAGAATTATCGTTTTCAATAACAATACGTCCATTGGACAGTGACGCTGATATCCAGGAAGCCGAATTAATCCAGTTTATAAAATCACCAACTGTAGTAGAGCTGTTTGCTGTAAATGACCCTGTACTAGTGCCGGCAGAGTTTCGCATAACTACAGCATTTTGCTGCGGTGTTGCAGAAAGTGACACGATATCCGCAAGTTTTGTGCTGGTATCAACATCACTTGATACCTGATAGGTAACCGCAGAAGAAGAGGTCACTGTCTGGCCTGTTGTAGTTGTGAGTGTGCCAGAATTAACCAGGGTATGACCTATTCCCATTTGTGAAAGCACATTTCCTGCTGCAACTCTTCCGGTAGACGAAGAATTTATTAAAAATACACCTGCATTTATGCTTGCAGATATTCCGTATACAGAAAGCTTATCTATCAAATCTCCTATAGTAGTGGTTGAGCTTACTGCTATCTTATCCACAATACTGCCATTTGATTCATAAATACCTATATTCAGCTTGTCAGCATTAGTTATATTCCCAACTGATGAAACATTGGAATCAGTTACAAGCGAAATACCAATATCACCTAGTTTTGATGATGTACTTGCCGGGCCTGATGTTAAGTAGGTTATCGCGCTTGAAGAAGTCGCTGTTTTAGGAGTTGTAACCGTGATAAGCGAACCTGTTTTTCCAATATGCAGAACATTATCCACAACATCACCCGTTATATTCATCCCGCTTCCGGAAGCTGTATTAATTCTTATAACCCCGTCACTGATTGAACCTGTTAACTTACCGCCGCTCTTTGTATTCAAAAGGTTAAAAAAATCATCCACAGTATTATTTGTATTCAGAGTCATTGTCGCATAGCAGCTGCTGCCTTGCATTATTTGAACAATGCTGTTTGAGCTCATACCCAGAGTGCTTAGCTTTGTAGAGCCTGATGCAACCTCTGTTGTTGCGACACTATAAGTCACAACACCGGATGACTGCGAATTATCTCCTTTAATGGTTGTGTAAGAATTATCATTCAGGTTTATTCCAAGCTGACTCAATACGGTTCCCGTCGAATCGCTCATTATATTACCATCTGCCGAAACAATTTTTATTTTATTATTCGAAATCGAAGCACTTATCCCGTAAATAGCAAGTGCCCCAAACCACTCCCCAAACGTCGTATTCTGATTAATTGTCACAGTCCCTTTTGTAGAAGCATTTGTAGAATCCTTCACAGCAATCACTGCGTTAGAAGACGGCACGGTCACAACATCGCTGATTCTGGTTGAGTCGGTGACGTCGAAGGCCAAAGTGTAGGTTACAGACGCAGTGGAGGACACGCTTTGCCCGATTGTGTAGGTTGTGGAGCCGGAGTCCTTGCGTGTGATGCCGAGGTTAGTAGCGATGTTGCCGGAGATGTATTTGCCGTCGGGCGAGTACAGCGAGATAACGCCGTCGGCGATGGATGCCTGGATGCCATGGTTTTTGAGGGCGTTGAACATGTCCGCTACGGTGGAAGTCGTTGTGAGCCCCGTTATTGTGGCGAGGGCGTTGCCCTGGTGGTCGTTGACGACGAGGGTATCAGAGGTGTTTTTGACAGCCCCGATTTCTCCGAGGGTAGAGGAGGTATTGGCCGTGATGGTGTCGGTGTAGTTGACTGCGAGGGTTGAGCTCTGGGTAGTGTTAATAACTTCGGTTGTGGAAGTGCTGGTTATGCCCAGTGCGGTTGCGAGGCTGCCGGTGATGTAGCTTCCGTCGGGAGAAGTCAGTGAGATGACGCCGTTGGATATAGTGCCGTTGATTCCTTCGTTTTTCAGGGTATTAAGGAGTGCGGCGATTGAGGAAGTGGAGTCGACGTTGATGGTTTTTTGGGCGGAGCCGTACTTATTGTTGATAATGATGGAGCCGGTTGAGATACCGATATCTTTGAGGATGGTATCCCCGTCGGCGTAGACTTCCTGCGTGGTTTGGAGTAGTTTACCAGAGGCGGAGACGGAAGACACGTTAGTGACAGAGGTGAAGCCCAAGGCAGCAGCGACGGAGCCTGTAAGCGTTCCTCCGTTAATATTTAGTCTTCCGGTGCTGTCCAACGCAGCGGTTCCGCCATTCTGGTTAACCAATGCTATCAAGTCGTTCAGTGTAGTGTTTGCGCTTACGCTTAGCGCTTTGCCGTTGAACGAGAGGTTGTACCCGCCTGAGACTGAGGCGGTTGTGCCAAGATTAGAGACGATATCGGACAATTTTGAATCGCCGGTGGCGCCGACGGTTGTGGTGGTTGTCATCACGGAGCCCAAAATATAGCTAGAGGTGCTTGTATATTGAAGTCCCATATTCTCTTCAAGTGTGGAGTTCTGGATATAGCCTTCTGTAAGCTTCAGCACCCCGTCTTTCAGGGTTGCTGAACCGCCGGACGTGTTTATCCAGTTAACCAGTTCGCCCAGTTTATTGGACTCTGTAAACGCTTTGGAAGCAAGTTGCCTGCCGTCTGAGTCGTACAAGTATACTGTGCGATTGGCCGCGTTAAGGGTATTCGTGATTCCAAATTCTGATAGAAGGGTATCAGTAGTGGCGGTAGCCACTACTGTCTCTTTACTGTAAAGAGAGCCTGAGACCGCATATTTGCCTTCGGTTGTTGTGACAAGAGAGAGTGCGGTCACAATATCGTCAATGCCTCCGGGGTCTGTAATCTGGCCGTTAAATTCCAGTTTTGAGGTTTCTTCATCGAAGGTTATTTTCCCGCCGGAGTTTGCCACGAGTTGTGCTATTGTTGTATTACCGTTTATATTGAAAGTTGTGCCGTCGATTGTAAGTGTATGTGATTTTGTTATTCCGAGTTCGCTCAATTTGGTGGTTGACTCAGCATTAACTGTTTCTGTGACGGTGTATTTCAGGGCGCCTGTTTTGGAGAGTGCGGAGCCTGTTGTTATCTGTTCAGAGGAAGGTGTGGAGGAGCCAAACAGGTGGGTAAGTATATCGGAGCCTTTTTTGTAGGCTGCATTTGTTTCGGTGATTGTTCCGCTGTTTACAAGTGCCTGAACTTCCGAGCTGGACAGTGTTTTTAGTCCGCCGCCGACAAGAGTAAGCACGCCGGTTTCATCGAGAGTAGCGTTTACTCCCATACCTTGCAGGTCGGAGATGAACTGTCCCATGGTTTTGCCGGACTGGATTTTTTCGTAGTGTTTACCGCCGCTAGCGTCCGTGATTTCGAGGTAGCCTTCGGAGATACCCAGATCTTCCACGAGTCGGGTTGAAGATGTGACTGTTTTGATTTCTTCTACATCGTGGGTAAGGCTTTTGCCGGTCACCATTGCGCTATACGGGGTTGTGGTAAGGCCAAGTGCTGATATTGCATCAAAAGTACCGCCAGTAATAACCCCGCCTGATATTTCGACCACGCCGTCGGAGTTGATTGTTGCGCTCAGCCCTGCTTTATTTATCTCGCTCAGCAGGTCGCCGATTGAGGTTGTGGTACCAACGGTTATTGTTTTGTACTCGTTATTTGAGTTTTTGACGATTACGGTTTGTCCGTTAGTAACAGCGATTCCTTCCCCTATATCTTTAAGTAATGTACTGCCCGTTGCAGTTGTCATCTGTGTAACGATTGTATTGACGCTCAAGTCGCCGGTTTTCTGGGTATTGGAATAAATATCCACAGAGAGTCCGAGTGCATTCAGGATATCTGTAGTTCCCTGGTTTGTGATTTCGGCTCCGGTCAGGGTAAACACGCCTGTAGAGTCGAGTTCTGCGTCGATATGGTTTTTATTAAGATCTTGAATAAAGCTCCCGAGAGTGCTGGAGTTATTTATTGTAACGGTGTAGTCTGCGTCGTTTGCACGGATTGTAACGAGCCCGGTTTTCACCCCGAGTTCTGACATCAGGGTTGATTCGGTTGCTGCTGAGTACACGGTATCTGTTTGTTGGAGTTGGAGGTTATTGCTTGTGTAGCCTTCGTTGACGCCTCTCAGGTGGAGTGCGTCAACAACTCCGGTATTATCTATATCATTAATATCGCCGTCATTGATATTCATGCTAAAGATACCGGTTTTATCATTGTAGTTTGCCTGAACCCCGATTTTTTGGAGTTTTTCGATAAAAGTCTGAATTGTGTCGTTCTGTTCGAGGGTTATTCCGTGTTCGATTCCGTTGTACTGCACCCCGATTCGGCTGCCGCCTTCTGCAATATTCACACCGAGGTTAACCAGCTTGGAATCCAGACCTGCAATAGAGGTTTCAACAATTGTGGTTGTATACTTGTAGTTACTGATAGCGGAGGTATTTGAGGCAAGTTGGTCAACAAGGATATTGTAAGTTGCCTCTTCTGCTTCGGTTGTAACTGAGCCGGTTACAACGTTCAGGTTGCTTGAAGTTGCGAGGTTTTGGGCGAACAGGTCCATTGAAGCAACCCCGAATTTGGCGTCGGTGACTTTTTCGATAACAGAGCGGAACGAAGCAAAAAAGGATTTAATATTATTCAGCGTTTCCTGAGAAAGAAGCACGTTTTCCTTCTTCTCTTCAAGCGTAGTGACTTTCGCTTGTTTCAATCTGACAAGCGATTCTACCCAGGATGATGTATCTAGTCCGGACGCGAGTCCGCTGAATGAAATCGTCACCGTTTACCTCGAATGAGGACACAATGCTGCTCTCGGGTGGGGGGATGCAATGTTATCCTTAATTTAAAATTTGTTCCAGTTGTTTACATTATTATTGTAACATATTTTGTAATTCTTAACAAGTGGTCTATTGATGAGAAAGTAAAATTTGTAAAGTTTTTTTGAGAAGGGATGGTTTTTGTTACCCCTAATGTAACACAATACCTATTGTGTTACATTATACCAGTTTGCTGGTTGAAAAGCAAGTATATCAACTATTTCAATTTTGCAATTTTCACAAACTTTCCCCTTGTAGACCAAAAACTAGCCAAAAAGCGCCAAGCCTGTAGTCCTTATCCCAACGGGGCGGAGCCCCTCTCCATTTACCCCCATGTAACACAATAGGTATTGAGTTACATTGAGAAAGAGAGAAACACATGAAAAAAGGATTCACACTCGCAGAACTAATGATTGTTCTTGGTATAACAGGAGTCGTTGCTGCTGTACTTCTACCAGCTATCAACAACCTTATGCCAGACAAAACCAAAATCATGTACCTCAAAGCATACGACGAACTCCAACAAAACATACAATCACTTGCATCTAATTCATCTATCTACCCAATTGCTCTCAACTCCAACGGAGAAAACTTTAATGTCTCAGGCATACCTCTTATAAATAACATGCAACCTATTAAACAACCATTCAAGGACGACACCAAATACTCTGGAAGCTCCAAACTGTGCAGCCTCATTGCATACACCATGAATACAAAGGATGATAAGTGCTCAGAAACATCTTTCCCACAAAATCCTTCATTCTCTACACAGAACGGCATGAGATGGTGGATTGTTGAGACAAAGAACGAGGTTAAATCTGCGGAAAAGAAAGCTTTGTACCAGACGGACATATATGTAGATGTTGACCCGTCCAAAAAATCAGGGAACTGCATGTGGGGGGATTCTAACTGCAAGCAGCCGGATATATTTAAGTTTCTTCTTGCGGCGGATGGGACTCTTGTGGCTGCGGATCCGTTGGGCAGGAAGTTTATTGAGACAAGGAAGGTCTGGTT
>CATLDC010000022.1 GCA_949902595.1 uncultured Candidatus Melainabacteria bacterium
GAGGGAACGCGCTCAATTTGTAGTCCCAAATACAGCTAAAAAGCGCAAAGCCTGTAGTCCCTATTCCAACTGGGCGGAGCCCATACTCATTTACCCCCAATGTAACACAATAGGTATTGTGTTACATTCAATGAAACTCTTTTAACTTTACAAAACTTAACAATCCAACTCAAAAAAGTCAATTTTTAAAAAGATAAATACTTTATATATATATAAGAGATAATCAAGAGAGTATTACAAAATTATATAGGAGTATTTATTATGGCAATTGGCGCACGAGATTTTATTGACAAGTTATTAGTAGAAAAATATGCACAGGAAAAAGTAGACAACCATGACGACAGTGCGTTGACCTCGAAGGTATCAGCGGATGACATGATGAGTGCGATGAATGCTTCTGCGTATAATTTCAGGACAATGTTGGAGTTGAATAACAGACTTACCATGGTTTGTTACGGGGTTGTGGCGAAGTCTGCGAAGTATGTGCAGACTG
Organism: uncultured Candidatus Melainabacteria bacterium; assembly: GCA_949902595.1. Taxonomy (GTDB): domain Bacteria; phylum Cyanobacteriota; class Vampirovibrionia; order Gastranaerophilales; family Gastranaerophilaceae; genus CAG-196. The sequence continues at coordinate 494 of CATLDC010000022.1, forward strand.
AAGCTGCTTAACTTAGCTTCCACAAAATCACACCGACTGAAATACTCAAATTCAGCGACTCAACCTTATCAGACATCTCAATTGTAACATTCTTTGTCGCAAAATCTTTTAAGCCATCACTCAAACCGGACGATTCGGTTCCGAACATCACAAGAACCCTATCAGCCGGAGCATAATCTCTAAGCCAAACAGTATTTGAAGCCTTTGGAAGGGTTGCAGCCCGCTCAAAGGCTTTAAACTTTGATTCAAGCTCAGCAAACTCTTTTATCTCAAACACAGGAATCTTCCACAGGTTCCCGACTGATGCGCGCACGCATTTCGGGTTAAACAAATCCACTGTCTCGCCGTACAAAACAACCGCATCAAAATTAAAAGCGCAGGCTGTTCTTAAAATTGTGCCAAGGTTTCCTGCATCTTTAATATCCTCGAGAAGCACAACCCGCTTAAAATCTTCTGACCACTCTCGTTTCGGGAATCTTGCCACCCCGACAGCTTTCGGAGGTGTGGTGGTTGTAGAAATCTTAGACAAAACCGCCTCGGTCGTTTCGTTTTTGTCCATATCAGGAAAAAGTCCGCTATCTTCCTGCACAAAAAGGTTTACAATCTCCAGACCGTATTCAAGCGCCTCTTCAATGCACTTCACACCTTCAAGCAAAAACATGCCGGCTTCATCCCGGTACTTGCGTTGCTGGAGCTTTGCGGTCTCTTTTACTAAATCATTATTGACGCTTGTTATTTTCATAGTATTGTAAATTCCTTTAGCCATTCTTTTTCCTGCGCGGTTAAAAGACTGTAATCAATCAACTTACCTTCATATCCCATTTTAACAAAAGAATGGATTTTTCCGCCTTTTTTGTAACACGAGTTTTCGAGTCTCACGCCAAAATATTCCGGATTGTACAACCCAGGCTCGATTGTAAAAGTCATGTTATCCAGAATTTCTGTATGTGCGATTTCTGACTGGTTGAGAGCCGGCGGAGCTTCATGAACATTGATTCCGATTCCATGCCCGAGCCCGTGGATGAACTTGAAATCGCCTCCGTCAAGGATTTTGTGAGCAAGCGCGTCGATTTCAAACCCTGTTTTCAAGTCTGAATTAAACGCATTCAAAAATGCTTTTAAAACAGTTGTGTAAACCCGTTTTTGAAGCTCATTTGGCTCACCTTTCACAAAAACCCGCGTTATATCTGTTGCAAGCCCGCTTTCATAATACGCTCCGCAGTCAATCAAAACAAGCGAGCCTTCTTTTAGAATCACCTCTTTTGAGTTTTTTGCGTAATGCGCAAGCGCGGAGTTCTCATTGATTGCAACGATTGAGTTAAAACTCAGAGACTTGGCGCCATACCTTATAAACTCTTCCCGCAACCGTTTTGAGATATCGTATTCAGAAAGATTCTCATTCTCCTCAATGTACTCGCGTATTGCCATTACGGCTTTATCAGTCCGCGCAAACGCGTCTTTGTAAGCTTCTATCTCCTCGTCTGTTTTTACTGATTTCATAAGCCTTACAGGCGAAGGCCGATGAACCGGATTTTTTATTAAAGCGTAATCATAAGCATTGATAGAAGATTTATCAACAAGAAGCTCGCCATCATAGTTTTTCAAAAACTCTTCCGCATCATCTCTTAATAGTCTCTGGCCGTTCTCATCCACAAAAAGTTTTGCCCAGATTTTTGAAGAGCAGTCTTGAGAAAAATCCCTTAGCCCGGTCAAATACGAGACTTCTTCAAGGTTTGAGAAAAACGCCGGCTTTGTCTTAAATTCTTTTTGTGCAAAAGCTTGGGTCAAAGGCGCATCATGTTTTTCCGTAAAATCATTAATCGGGTCTGAATCAAGAAGCTTTATTCTAAATCCGTTAAACCCTTCAAGCCGCGCCTGTGAGACTTTTTTTGAAACAATCCCGAGGGTTTTGTCCGACTCAATGAGTTTTCTGATTTCTTCGTCCTGTCTTTGACCCAGTTGGAGTTTTACAACTGTCACACCCTCTTTTGCCTCCATATCGGCTTGTGTGTGGTATCTGCCGTCAACAAAAAGATAGATTTTATCCTTTGTAACAAGCGCGTCTCCGGTCGAGCCAGAAAAACCGGTAAGCGTATAGCGCGCATTTTCGCTCAACAAGGAATACTCCACTAAGTATTCGTTAGTGGAGTTTACCAGTAAATAATCTATTTGAAGTTTTTCTAAAAGGGAGTTGTGCATGCCCTCACATTTACCCCTACTCGTCGATTCCTGTAAGCTTAATCAGGTGCCAGCCAAACTGTGTTTCAACCGGTTCGGAAATCTCACCTTCTTTAAGCGCGAATGCTGCATCTTCAAAAGGCTTAACCATCATGCCTTTGCCAAACCATCTCAAATCTCCGCCGTCGCGTCCTGACGGGCATTTTGAGAACTGTTTTGCCAAATCTTCAAAAGCAACCCCGTTTTTTATATCCAACAAAAGGTTTTCTGCTTCTTCTTTTGTACCAACCAGAATATGGCTCGCTCTGATTTTCATAAATTTCTCCTTATAATTTTGTGTTTGTCTCTTCTGATTCTTTGTTGTCTTTCAGCTTCAATTCTGTTTCACGAGCCTTGAGCATTGACTGTATAATTTTGTCCTTGTCAGCCTGCTTTTTAACATCTGCAAACACAGCTTTGAGCTCCTCCTCGTTCAAACCTTCCGGAGTGCGCATGCAGACAACAAACTTGTCTTTTCTGAACGTAAAATACGAAGCAACAAGTATCCCCCACAACAGAATCCCCTGAAAGATTCCGATTGAAGGCACCTGCAAGGAATAAGAAGCGGCAAAATTCCAGATGTGCATCGCAGTCCAGCCAGGGAATGCAATGAATCCGGCTGCAAGACAGCAGACAATAAATATTGCCATTATTATTCCTCTAAACCCCTTGATTTGTATTACGTTAATATTTCTTTTCATCTATTTTTCACCTATCATTTTAAGAAATTCATCCTCACTCAATATTATAACACCTAAATCCTGTGCTTTGTCTAATTTAGACCCGGGATTCGCTCCTGCTATGACATAGGATGTTTTTTTAGATACGGAGGAAGATGTTTTTCCGCCCATTGATTTTATTTTATCACCAGCCTCGTCTCTTGTCATTGTTTGTAAAGTTCCGGTTAATACAAAAGTCTTGCCGGCAAGCTCGTCAGTGCGCACCTGAGCTGCGTTTTCAAATGTAAACCCGAGTGATTTAAACTCATCAATCATTGTTACATTTTCCAGATTCCTGAAAAACTCGTAAACACTCTGCGCAATCTTCTCTCCAATCCCCTCAATGTTCGCTAAATCCTCAAGACCTGCATTCATTAACGCTTCAAGCGACGGATACTCTCCTGTGAGGATATCTGCGGTTTCTTTGCCGACATGCCTTATGGAAAGCGCGGTCACAAAACGGTTAAGAGGCTGCTTGCGGCTCTCCTGAATCGAATTGTACATGTTTGATGCGGATTTTTCTTTTACAAGCTCAAGCTTCAAAAAATCCTCCATTGTCAACTTGTAAAAATCAACCGGTGATTTTACAAGCCCGAGATTGTAAAGCTGCGTAATTACAGAAGGCCCGATGAAATCAATGTCCATTGCTTCCTTTGAGACCCAGTACTCAAGCCTTGCCTTCATAACAGAAGGGCATTTTTCGTTGGAGCAGTAAAGATTAACCTCACCTTCACGCTCTTCAAGCGGCTCCAGACATTCCGGACAAGTTTTTGGCGGCTCGTACACCGGCAAACTCTCGTGCTCAGGCGAGTCCACAACCTTGATAACTTTCGGGATAATCTCTGCGGCTTTTTTGATTAAAACCCTGTCACCCACCCTCACATCAAGCCTTTTTATCTCGTCGAAGTTGTGCAGGCTGGCTCTTGATACCGTGCTTCCTGCAAGCTGCACAGGCTCTAAGATTGCAACAGGAGTCACTGCGCCTGTTTTTCCAACCCCGAGCTCTATGCGCTCAAGCTTTGTGGAAATCTCTTCCGGCGGGAATTTGAATGCCGTTGCCCATTTAGGCGCACGGGAAGTGAATCCCATCTCATTCTGGCATGCAAGGCTGTTGACCTTGATTACAACTCCGTCAGTCGCGTAATCCAGATTGAACCGCTCTGTTTCCCACTCGCGGCAAAACTCAATCGCGCCTTCAATATCCTTTACCAGCCTGATGTTCGGGTTGGTTCGAAAACCGAGTTTTTTTATGTACTGAATACTGTCCCAGTGCGTTTTAGGCTCTGTTTCAGCTTTTTCAATGATTGCGGTATAAGTAAACATTGACAAATCACGCTTTGCCGTAATCGAGCTGTCAAGCTGTCTAAGTGAGCCGGCTGCTGCGTTGCGCGGGTTTGCAAAAGGTTTTTCTGATTCTTTGTTGAGCTTTTCAAACGAGCTTATTGGCATGTAAATCTCGCCTCTTACTTCAACGTCAGCGTTTTCAAAGAGCTTGAGCGGAATCGCCTTCACAGTTTTCAGGTTCTGCGTGATTTCTTCCCCGATAATCCCGTTTCCGCGCGTTGCGCCCTGAACAAAATACCCGTCTTTGTAAGTGAGCGCAATCGCAAGCCCGTCAATTTTCAGTTCGCACACAAGCTCCTGCGCAGCTCCGCACTCTTTTGTTACGCGCTCGTACCATTTTCTAAGCTCGTCGTAGTTATAAGTGTTATCAAGGCTGTAGAGTCGGTATTTGTGTTTGACCTCTTCAAACCCGCTACTAATCCCGCCCACGCGCTGGGTCGGGCTGTCAGGTGTTACAAGTTCAGGATGTTCTGTCTCAAGGGTTTTGAGTTCCTCAAACATTTTGTCGTACTCAAAGTCGCTGATAAGCGGGTTATCGAGTACATAGTAGTTGTAAGCGTATTTGTTTAGCTCTTCTTTTAGAAAGTTTATTCTTTCGCTAATCATAATTAACCTTATATCTCGTCACTTCTCAAAACCGGCTGGCTTTCTTTGTTTCCGCACAAAACAACCAGCAAATTGTTTACCATGTTAGCTTTTGTTTTCTCATCCAGAGTAACATTCGGATTAGCCGCAAGTTTATCAAGTGCCATCTCAACCATGCCAACTGCTCCTTCAACTAGCGCGCGTTTTGCATCGATTACAGCGTTTGCCTGTTGTCTTTGAAGCATTGCAGCCGCAATTTCTGAAGAGTAAGCAAGGTGCGTAATACGAGCGTCAAGAATACGTATACCGGCAGCGTAAACATTGTTCTGAATCTCAACCTTGAGTTTTTCAGAAATCTCTGCGCTGTCCCCTCTCAAAGACTGTTTTCCTGATTCTTCCGGCGCGTCGTAAGGATAAAGTCTTGTGATGTTTCTAAGCGCGCTGTCGCACTGCGCAGAAAGGAATGAGGAGTAATTATTAACATTGAAGATTGCTTTTGCAGTATCCTGAACTTCCCATGTTACCATAATCCCGATTTCAACAGGGTTTCCCTGCGAGTCGTTAATCTTTTGTTTAGCGTTGTTAAGAGTTCTCGCTTTGAGCGAAATTATGCCGGAGCCGTTTTCACTCAAAGAACTTGCAAACGGGTTAACCCAGTAAAAGCCTTCTCTTTTCAGGGTTCCGATATAGTCGCCAAAAAGCGTGTAAACAACAGCTTCCTGCGGTTTGAGAATACAGAATCCGTTAAGCATGAAAAGGATTGCAAGGTCTATAATAACCCCGATAGCAATTGTAATCGGAGTAAAATATGTAAAGATACTCACTATGCCGGCAACAATTAACAAAAACACCATAACCCAGCCGTCAATATAGCTTGCATTCTTTTCGTTGACCTTTGAAACGATTTTTAACGCAGAAGGCTGTCTGTATCTGTCATGCTGTACAGCCGGAGCCTGCTGTGTTTCAGTGCCGCACAGAGTCTGGATAAACTTAGCATTTCCGGTGATTTCAACAGGGCTGTTAGAAAACTTGGAGAAGTATTTTGAAAGCTCGCCGTTATCAAACACAAGAATGTTGCATTTTTTGCACCTGTCAATAACCACACCGTTGCAGTAGATTTTTTCCATCGTGTTTTCGCAGTAGCAGCACTTTCTATCCGCCTCCTTGACTTTTACTGCCGGAAGCGCGAACAGGTCAACTATTTCGCAGCACGCATCGACTTTGCGGCACATTGCCTCAAAGTTTTCTCTGGTTATCACAACAGAGTTGCAGGATTTGCAGATATCAAACTTAATCCCGCAGTACTCGTAAGCAGCGACCTCACCCGAACATTTAAAACAATTTGCCATAAACCCCTCCTATTTTACCAACACTCTTATAATTCCTGTCATTGTCCAGAAAACAAACTGGATTTGCGGTCTGAAAAACACAGTATCAACAATTCCGTGGAACAGAATCCCGATAATCGAAATCAATGCTGCCAAAACGTACAGATTTGAAGCGTTCTGAATAGCTTTTCTTAAAATCAGCCCGACAAATCCGACAAACGCAATCAGAGCAAAAATCCCGCTCTCAACCGCGATTTCAAGATAAATATTATACGCGCTCAGGGCGTCAAACCCTGTTTTCATATATAGACCGTAGATTTCCCTGAAATTCTGGTTTCCGACTCCGATACCGAGCAGCCAGTTGTCTTTAAACATATCAACGCATGAGTTGTAAACATTGAATCTGAAGGAGTTTGAGCTGTCGCTTCTCATCGCAAAAATAGAAAATATCCTTGCTCTAAGTGCTGACACAGAGAGAATCACAAACCCGACAAGCGCAGCTCCAGCTGCCACAACCATTGAAAAAATCTTTTTATAAGCCGGTTTCAAAAATCTGTATGTTATAAGAACAAGCGCGAGAAGTTCGAAGAAATATCCGATATAAGCCCCTCTGCACCCTGTAAACACCAGTGCGCAGGAAGCCAGAAGTCCAAGCGGAATCGCCCATTTTTTAGGCAGAGTAACAACCGCCGGAATACACGCAAGCATGTATCCGCCAAAAAGATTCGGGTTATACGGTTTTAATGTACCGTACACGCGTGTCATGACTTCTTCCGGATTCAGCCTGGAAGTATCCTGCCAGCCGGAAATCTCGTCCACGCAGGCAAAGTTCTGTAAAAACGCTGCGATTGTCTCAATCGAGAGCGCTAGCGCGATTGTGTAGAAAACATATTTAACCATTTCCCTGTTGTCTTTAAGATAGTGCACCAGAGAGACATAGAATCCGAGGTAAGTAAGTGTTTTAAAGAATCCTTTTAGGCTCAAATAGAATAATGAAGAGCCTGCAACGCTCACAACCACGACTAGGAAGTATGCGAGCAGGAATTTGTCCGCAAGAGTGAGTTCAAATTGTTCGCCTGTTTTTGTGAGCAGTTTTACAGCTGTGAGCATTATTGCAAAGAGTGCAAAGTAGCCGATATAATCCGACGGTGCTGCGATTGAAGAAAACAGGACAAAAAATATGTTCAGCCCGATAAGCCAGTCGATTTTCCGGAGAAAAAAGCTTCTCTGATAAACCGGATGGAATATTGTTTGGAAAAATGATAATAGTTTATTGAAAAACATGGCTGCGAAATTTACCCCTAGCCGACCTGATTGTTAACACCGGCGTCGTCGACTTCAACCTCAGAAGTCACTCTCACATCAGAGATTGTGCCGTTGAACTTGTATTTTTCACCCTCAAGCGTCACAGGCAAGCCCATCTTAATCTTGTTTCCGCCAACAACAGCGCCGTCTTTTGTAATCTTTGCTGTGTCAGTGATTGTTACAACCGCATCGAAAATCGCAGGCTGCGCAGGGTCTTTAACCAGAACGTACTGGTCTTTTACTCTTGAAGACGCCACAGCGGTTTTTCTTGATTCTGATTCAACATTCAAAACATCAAGCTCTGTGTACGGAACATTTCTTATTGTGATAAAAGTCTTGTCCTGCGGCTTAATCGGAAACTCTTCGCCCGTCACAGTCACACCGCGCAAAAATACCTGAAAAGTAATAGCAGAGGTTGCTTCAATCTGCTTGTCAGCAGTCTGTCTAAAGTGTTTTGTGGTCAAAATTCCCACAAAAAGCGCGATTATAACGCCCAGAACAATTATGATATCAACAATATTAAATTTACCTAACAAGTTTTTCATCTCTAACCTCCTATTAGCTCAATATTTTCCGGTATTGAATCTAAAATTTCATCAATCGTGGTGGTTGCACACCCGAACTGCTTAACCACAATCCCCGCTGCAATGTTTCCGATAATCGCCGCGTAAACCGGCTCTGCCCCAGCTGCAAGCGCAAGCGTGTAAGTCGCAGTAACAGTATCACCCGCACCTGTCACATCAAACACTTCTGCCTTGTTAAACACAGGTATATGCGTGTATTTTCCGCCCTTTTCCACTACAACCATGCCGTCAGCCCCGCAGGTGATAAGCACTGCCTCAGCAAGAGACTCCTCAAGAAGCGTGGTTCCGGCTTTTATAAAGTCGTCTTTGCTTCTCAGATAATATCCGACATGCTTTTGTGTGTCAGGCAAATTCGGTGTCATTGACGTAATACCCTTGTATCTGTCAAGCGCTTTCTGGGCGTCAACAATAACTTTTTTACCGTGTTTTTTTGCAGTCTCAACAACGGTTGAAATAATTCTGTCGCTCAATGTTCCGATATGGTAATCAGAAAGTATCACAGCGTCGTATTGAGGCACTAGTTTTTCGATTTCTTTTATGAGCTTTGTTTCTGTTTCTTCTGAAATCGGCGCATTTGTCTGGCGGTCGATTCTTACAATCTGCTGGGTGATTGAATGAGAGCAGGAGCCGGAAATCCTTGTCTTTGTGATAGTCTTTCTGTCCTTGTCAACAACGAGCGAAGAGCAGTCAATACCCGCTTCGTCAAACGCTCTTTTCAAGTCTTCTGCATGATAGTCTTCTCCGATAACCCCGATTACGCTCACTTTTCCGCCGTTGATTTCAGAAACGTTGTGTGCTGCGTTAGATGCTCCGCCCAGAATGAATTTTGTATGTGTGTGCTGCAGGATGAGCACAGGAGCTTCTCTTGAGATTCTTTCGGTATCTCCGTAGACCATCTCATCGAGCGCCAAATCACCGACCACGAGAATCTTTGCGTCTCCCAGACGTTTAACCAAATCCTTTAACTTACTTCTGTCAATCCTCATACCAACTCTCTTATGATTGCCTTATAGTGAATTATCATATATAATATACTTATATCATACTATAAAAATGAAAAGAGAGTGACGTTTTAAATGGCTGGAAATGTTTTTAATGAAAAAGATTCAATGGACATAAATGAATTAGCTTCATTAAACGACGATATCTCGCCTGAGTTAATTGAGCAGCTCCAGGCAAAGCTTACCCAGGACGCAAACAACTTGAGCGGGAACACTTCTCCGCAGCCGGCATTCAACGCCAACGACGACACAACGCTTTTTGAAGAGCCTGCTCCTCCTGCTCCGGAAGCACCTGCCCAGCCTGAAGCACCGGTTGAAGAAAAGCCTGTTGAGAAAAAAGAAATCCAGATTGACAAGACTTTTGATGACAACTTTATCAAAAAATACAAGGCAAAGCTCAACAAGCAGAAGCTGGAAAGTGAGCATACAGAAGAGGCAAAGGACACAATCTCTTCCAGTGCATTTCCTGCCGAGAATGAAGTCAAAGAGGAGCCTGCAAACAACATAAACGAGGTTTCGAACGGAAACATCACTGAAAAAGCCATCACAAAAGAGCAAAAAGAATACAATGACAGCCTTGATTTTCTTGACGGGAATGTAAAATACTCAAAATACGTTATCTACATTGACCCGCAGAATGTTGATTTCATTGAAAGCCTTACTGTAAAAGAAAGAAAGAATCTTATTAACAGAATACTGAGGCAGCAGGATGATATTGCGATAACAAAGCAGAGATTCAACATTATCCAGACCGTTATCAAGCACGCAATAATCGCGATTCTCACAATCTCAATCTCGATTCCTGTAATCTATTTTACAATCAACACTTCGTTAGAAGCCTCCATCAACAATTACAGGCGCTCACAATCAATCTTCCAGACTCTTTACAAAGAAAAAGGGAAAATCTCTAGAACCAACTAAGCTGATTTGCGCTCACCGAGCATCATATTGCCCACTTTGTCACCGAGCTTGTATCCGAAGATTGAAGCAAGTGCAAATCCCAGCCCTTTCAAGCATCCTGGTGCAAATTTTATAGACTTGTTGAACACTTTTGTTGTTTCGCAGTAGTCTTTCAAAGCTGTAGCCTGTTTTTCAAGGAACGGATTTTTCTTGTACAGCCCTTCTCTTTTGAATGTCACTTTCTTGCCGTTAACTTTTTCGGTATAAGGAAGCCCGATAACGCGTTTTGCAGCAGCTTCGCATCCGAACATTGTTGAAAGCGCAAGCCCCTGTCTTGCTGCCTCGTCCATCTTGTCATCAGCAACAAGAACATTTACACCGCCGGTTGCGCAAATAAGCGGGTTGATATTGTTTGCAGTGAAGTTCAAAACCTTGCCGCAGCCTCTAAGGATTTTGTCTCCTTTTGCGAGGTTCTTGATAGACTGTTCTGCGCTTACAAGCCCTGTTGCAAACGAGTTCTTGTATTCTTTCGCAATATTAGTCACCCCTTTTGCTGCATTGGTAATCTGACCTCCGGCAATATCAAGGTTCATCGCTGCAACAAACGGGTTTTCTGCATTCAAGCCGTTATTAGCCCTTCTTGATGAGAAGATTGTTCCTGATGTTATCGAAGGCATTGATAATGTAATTGCTGCTAAACCTGATGACATGTAAATTCCTTATCACACTAATTAACACACTTGTATTAATATAAAGTATTTTTGTTACAAAAAATTGCGCGAAAGGAATTAAAATTTACATAATGTAACAAACTAAGGCTGGGGCGGGCTGCTGCTTAAGCTTCTTCGCTCTCTTCATCAGCAGGAGCCGGCTCTTTGTATATCTTAAGCTTGGTAATTCTTGCCCCGTCAACTTCTGTTACGGTAAAAGTCAGGCCGTTGAATGTTACAGAATCATCCACATTTGCAATACGTCCGAGAAGCTTAACAACAAGCCCTGCAATTGTTTCAACGTCGTCTTCCTCAAACTCGGATTCCTGGAGGTCGAAAAACTCTACAAGCTCGTCAATTCTTATCATCGCGTTTGCAATATAAGTGTTTTCACCAATCTCCTTGATATCAGCTTCCACTTCTTCGTCAAACTCGTCCTGAACATCGCCGATAATCTCTTCCAGAACGTCTTCCAGTGTAATAAGTCCTGATGTTCCGCCAAACTCGTCGATTACAACAGCCATCTGTATGTGGAGCCGCTTAAATTCGATAATCAGGTTATCAAGAGTCATTGTCTCCGGAACAAGCATAAGAGGCCTTATTAATTTTTCCATTGAATAAGTCTCTTTGTTCATTGCAAGAGAGTACAAATCCTTAACGTGGATGAAGCCGAGAATCTTGTCGATATTTTCTTCGTACACAGGATAGCGTGTGTATTGGTTTTCAAGCGCTACTTTGTTTAAGTCTTCGTAAGAAATGTCGTTTGGTATACAAATCATGTCGGTTCTTGGAATCATGACCTGCTTTGCCATCAAATCAGAGAACTTGAACATGTTGTGAAGCATCTCTGCCTCTGTTTCATTCAAAACACCCTCGTTGTAACTCGCATCAACAAGCATGTCCAGCTCTTCTGTTGAATGCACAAGCGAAGCGTCTTCTGAATTGGCATGGCAAGCGCAAAGGATTTTGTCTCCTGATACCTGCAAAAGCCAGACAAAAGGCTTTAAAAGGGTTATAAACATATCCATCGGAGTTGAGATTGCAAGCGCAATTGTCTCCGGATGTCTGAGTGCAATACATTTTGGAAGCTGCTCGCCGAGAAGCACGTGGAAATAAGTCACGAGCACAAATGAAATCGGAACAGCAATTACGTGCGCTGTAACAACAGAGTTAAGCGGAAGCAGTTTTATGACAGGCTCAATGAGCTGAACAATGGTTGATTCCGCAACCCAACCTAAGGCGATACTTGCGATTGTAACACCGAGCTGCGCAGCTGCAAGCATTCTGTTTGTGTCGTTAACGAGCTTGAGCGCTTTTTTCGCGTTGGAATTGCCTTCGTTACAAAGCTGTTCCAGTCTGGTTTTTCGAACTTTCACAAGCGCAAATTCTGCTGCCACAAAAAAACCGTTAACAAATAATAGAAATACAATTATAAAAATATTTATAAATATGTCCGTCAGGTTCATTTACTCTCAAATACCTTTAAAGTTATAGTACAGATTTTACTATAGAAAGGAATATTTTGCAACAACTCCCCAGAGTTGTTGCGCAGCTGGGAAGCCAGGCAGCTGGGCAGCTAGGCACTCTCCATCCACTGAGGAGAGTATTAAGGATACGAGAGATAGAAACAAATACTGCACTACTTCATGCTAAAATAAATAAAAAAGGAGACCGCGTGAAAACAGGAGCATTCATAGTCCCGACAGGAGTCGGCGCATCAGTCGGAGGTTTTGCAGGAGACGCAAGCGTTTGGGCAAGGAAATTCGCAAAAAAATGCAGACTTATTGTTAACCCCAACGTGGTTAACGCAGCCTGCTTTTCAGGAATAACAGAAAATATGCTCTATGTCGAAGGCTACTCGCTCGATGAATTTTTTAAGGGCAAACTGGCTCTAACACCGTCGCAAGATAACAAAATCGGGATAATCTTTGACAAATCAATCCCGCAGGATGTCCTGAATGTGCATCTCAACACAGTTAACGCAGTACAAACAGTCTACGGAATTGATATTTTAGGCTGTGAAATCACCGAAGAAGAAGTCGGGGTTGAGTTTTTTGTTGAAAGCTCCGGCGTCTCCACAGGAAATGTTAAAAACCTTGACACCTTAAGGCGCGCTGCAGAAAAGCTTCTGCAACGAGGCGCTGAAGCCATTGCAATAGTCTGCCATTTTCCTGACGAGCAGGGTGATGATTACGCAAACGGCGTGGGTGTTGACCCTGTTGGCGGGGTTGAGGCAATAATTTCGCACTACATCTCAAGAGAGTTTTGTGTTCCGTGTGCTCATGCACCTGCTTTTAGTGATATTTCAATTTCCACAGAGATTGTTGACAAAAGGTGTGCTGCTGAATACATTACGCCGACTTTTCTCCCCTGCATCTTAATCGGGCTATCACAGGCGCCGAAGCTTGAAAAACAGGGCGAGATAAGAATAGAGGATTTGGATTTTCTGATTTATCCTGCTGACTGTTTAGGCGGAATCCCTGTGATGGAGATGATTAAGCGCGGCAAGAAGGTTTATGTGGTAAAAGAAAATACCACTATTCTGGATGTAACCCACTTCAATTTCGTAGGTCAATGTGATATAATTAATATGTACAAAGATTTATGGGAGCGATTATGATGAAGAAGAATTTCAAATCAGGTTTTACGCTTGTAGAGTTATTGCTTTGTATTGCGATTATTGGCGTTGTTTCTGCGCTTGGTATGAATATAACCAAGCACTCAACAGCCAAAGCATACAAATTATTCTACTACAGTGCATACACCAACCTTTATGATGCAATCTGTTATGCAGAAGAGAACAAAGCTGAGGACAATGATGCTACCAAAGACAGTGTCATAGGTGACAGGGCAGAGTTTATAAAGCTTCTCAACGCTGCATTAGGTAAGACAGACAATCAGGGTAAAACAGAGGACCCTGAAAACGGAAACATTATCACAACTTCTAATGGTATTAAATATACTATTGGTAATCCTAGTGACGATAAGTGTCCTATAACAATGCAGGTGCCACAGGCTAAGACAAAGAAGAACAACGGGTTTGAGACTGTTAACTTTGTTTACATGCCGACCAACATTGTAGGTAAGAACAACCTTGGCAGTATGTTAATCCCTGTTGCAGGCGGTTCTGTTAACCTTCAAAATAGAAAAGATTTATTGCCGTTCTACATTGATGACGGTTTGAACAACAGCAAAGAAATCGCTTACTTTCCGTTTGACGAGGCTTATTGCAGAATGTCAAACAACACAAGTTTGAGTGCAGCATTGCCGTTATCTTTTGTTGAGACAGCGCTTTTGCCGGAAGATGTTATGTTCAGGTTTATGACAATGAAGGCAAAAGTAGAGCAAAATCTAAATCATACCTTAGAGAATGGTTGCACACCTGGAGGAGTACTACCAAATCACAGTTTAAAAGATGGCACCGAGGCAGCCCCTTGGATACCTCCTGAAGATCACACTTGCGAATACCCAGGAGATCCTATAAAACCTGGCGATAAGTATAAGCATCCATACAGTGAAGATGAGGAAGATACAACAGAAGAAGCTGGTGATAAGGTCCCTGGTATCACTGTTCCAAGCACGCTTGTTAACTGTGGTGGCAAGAATTTCTCTGCAATGAGAGGGGTTCTTAGGGTGGCTGACCCGAGAAAAGCTCACTAATTAGTTTTTCATAACAAAAAAAATCGGATGTTTCAAAAACATCCGATTTTTTATTACTTAAATCAACTAAACCAATTTAACTGTATTATTATCAGCAAGGAATTGGGTTACTTTTTCGTTCAGAGCCTGTTGAGACAACGCATTGAACACGCCAGGTGTCTGAGCCAGCTGTTTCATCATTGTAGCAGGGTCAATCTGGTATGCTCTGCTTAGTTCAGAAAGTTTTGCGCCAAAATCTGCCTGTGATACAGTGATTTTTTCTTCCTTCGCAATCTTGTCAATTACAAGTGAGTTTTTAACTCTTACAGCAGCGTCTTCTTTCAGGCTGTTCATAATATTGTCGTAGCCTTGAGCTTCCACAGCCTGTTCCCAGGAGAATCCCTGCATAGCAAGTTTCTGTTTGTATTCTTCAACAAGCTGGTCTGCTTCTCTGTCAATCATTGACTGTTGGATATCAACCTTAGCGTCGCCTGTTACTTTATCAAAAATTGCTTTTTCAGAGTTTGTTCTGTCTATATCTTCTTTTTGTGTATCTAGATATTTCTGGATATCAGCTTTCAGTTCATCAACTGTTTTGAACGGGCCAACCTTTTGAACAAATTCGTCATTGAGTTCCGGAAGAACTTTTGTTTTGATTTCATTAATTTTGCATTTGAATGTTGCAGGTTGTCCGGCAAGTTTCTTTTCGTGGTATTCTTCAGGGAAGGTTACATTGATTTCGAACTCTTCGCCAAGAGGTCTGTCAACTAGCTGTTCTGCAAAGCCCGGGATGAAGCTTGAGTTAGCCAAATCAAGGGTGTAGTTTTTAGCGTCGCCGTGTTCAATCTTTTCGCCGTTTGAATAGCCGTCAAAATCAAATACAACAATATCTGTAGCAAGAGTTTTTCTATCAGTTACAACAACAGTTGTTGCGTGTTGTTGAAGCAGGCCGTCCAAAGATTTTTGCATTGCATCTTCAGGAGTCTTGTAAGCTTCAACTTCGAGGTTCAAGCCTTTGTACTCGCCAAGAGTAACTTCCGGTCTGAGTTCAAGTTTTGCTTCAATCTTTAAATCTTCACCAATCTTGTATGAGTATGATTCAACATACGGTTGTGCAACAACATCGAAATCGTTTTCCTTAATAACTTCTGAAAAGATTTTAGGTAAAGCTGATTCCAAAGCTTCCTGTTTGATTCTTTCTTCGCCAATATGTTGTTCAACGATATTTCTCGGAGCCTTGCCTTTTCTAAAGCCCGGAATGTTTACGTATTGTGCAAGTCGTTTTGCAGCATTGTTGTAGTAGTTTACTGCTTCTTTTGCTTCAACATCGATATTAACTTTAACGATGTTATCAGCTTGTTTTTCAATAGTTGTGTTCATTTATTAAATCCTCTTTCAACTGTAACATATCACTTATTGTTTTAGGCTACTACAAACAGAGGAGTATTACAAGGGCAGCTGGGAAGCTAAGCAGCTAGGCAGCTTGGCTTTCTGGTTTTTATTCAAGAGTCAGAGGTTTGCCGAACGCAACCCGCATTGCGCCGAACTTCTTGCTAAGTGTGGTCTTGAGTCCGTTGACAATATCGTTAACATTCTTCACCACAACATTTACGTTGCACACAACAGTGCTCGCGTTCTGGAGCAGGCAATTCATAAGTGTCACGGTTCTTGAATCTGCGGTTCTTGTTATATTAGCAGTGTTCAAGCTTGCCTGTTCAAAGTTTCTGGTCGTACGTTCTAGGTTAATCATGGTAAGTTCGATATTATCAAAAGTATTATCGAGTTTCTGCGGTTTGGCTGACCTGTTGAGTTTGCTTGAAAATTCAGCAAAATTCTGGGTCGTAACAGCAAGATTGTTTCCGCTCTCTTTCAGTGCCGGTCTTAAGTCTATCAATATATCGTTAGCAGTCTTAAACAAGTCTGTAAGTGCGTCCATTGTCTCGCCGGCTGATGCAACCGTGTCGCTCAGGTTGTCTTTAATATCGTCCAGTCCGCCGGAGTCTGCCTGGTCTGAGATATAGGACGAAATATCGAGTCCTTTTTTGCCCACGATTATTGAGTGGTTTTTCATATAGGTAATAGATGGTGCATCAGGATAAACGAGTTCGATATAGTCGCGTTTATTTTTTGTCCTGATTTTTGCGATTGTATTATCAGGGAGTTTCAGGTTTTTAGCGTTCAGAATCAGGTCTACATGGGTATTAGTAAAGTCCTTGGAGGGATAAACTCTAACCGAGTGTCCGAGTTTAAAGCCTTTGTAGTAGACATTAAGGTTTTTCTTAAACGGTTCGAGTTCTTCGAAAACAGCTGTGACATGGAGGTTGTTAAAGCTGTGGATAATAAAAACGAACCCGCCCAATCCGATTAGTATGCCCAATAACAAAATCAATAATCTGCTCATAGTATAATTATTTTTTAAAGATTGATTTTTTGCATTAGACAATTAGTTATAAAAAATAATGGCGCGGTATTCACCGCGCCATTACTAAAAAAAATATCCTTAAGAAATACGTCCCGGAACAACAACTCCGCCCTTAAGGTTCTTTTTGTAGAACTCAACGTGCGGCTGGAGAACGCTGTCCAAAACTTCCGGAAGCTGTTTGTTCTGCATTACAGCTTCAACAATTTCCTGATAGCATGTAGCAAAAGCTCTAAGCTGTGTTACAGCGCCAGCTGCTTCTGCTGTCAAACCGAGTTTTGAAGTCTCAACGTATTCTTTGAAGAATGCGCCTGTTGATTCATAAGACTTAGTCAATGCGCCGATATAAGCTTCTGCGTTTTCAGAGCAAACACCTTTGTCTACAGGAACTGTAAGCGCAAACACGAGTTTGTTAGCAGGATTAAAGTGAGCTTCTGCTGAGTGGTGCATTGCATCAGGCACTTTTGCAACCTGTTTCAGGGTGTCTTTTACAGATTCGTTTTGCATTTGAGCATGCCAGTAAACAGTGTTTTCAAACATAGAACCCATATACTGGTGAACAGAAGCTTCAATTCCGCTCAACTTAGCGTCTGCCCAGAAAATACCTTCCTTCAATGCGTCGTTCAATTCTAAATCAGAAGAAAGTGAAAGAGAAGAAATTTCCTGTGCTGATTTAAGCATAGAAGCCATGTCATCTTTGCTCATGCCTGCGAAAGCAAGTGTAAACAGAGCGTGGTCATCGAAAGCAGAGAATCTTCCGCCAACATCGTCATGGATGAACAAATCGCCCAGCCAGCCATTTTCGTTAGAAGTTCTTCTGAGTTCGCTCTTTTCAGCATTACCATCTGTTACTGCGATGAAGTGTTTGCTTGCTGATTTTTTTGCTTCTTCCAAAGTTTGACCTTTAGAAACATAAGCATCTTCAAGCATCTTTTGGATTCTCAAGAATCCGTCCTTTGTTTCGAATGTTGAACCTGATTTTGAAGCAATCATGTAGCTTGAAGAAAGAACATCATTTCCTAATTTAGCAAGGAATCTTTCAAAGCTTACAGAATCTACATCTGAATAAAACTCTACTTTGTCTCCGCAAATATTCAATCCGTTAATACCGAGCATGTGTTCAACAGTGTGTTTAGAACCGCCGATACCCATAACGCTTAATTTTTCAGCGCCTGATTGAGACTTTAAGCTTGATGCCAAAGAATAAATATCATCAAGTCTTTTCAATTGCTCCTGAGGCAAATTTACCCAGTTTAAGAATTTTCCAGGCTGATTAGCTCTAGAAGAAAATTCGCTCACAAACTCAGACACTTTAGATGAATACTTAGAAAAATCCACGCCTGAGAAAGTTGTTTTTAAAGATGAAATTTTAGTTAACATATTGACTCTCCTTTTTTCATATTTAAATCATAGCATGAAAATTTCTACCAATAACAACCTGACTCAACTTTTTCAAACCCCTTAGGTCTCTCTTCTTCTAGTGGCGAAATCCAATGTTCATTTATTATATCATTATATAAATCTGCTTCCTCCCATCGTCTGCCTTTTATTCCAAAAAGGGTTTGAGTTGAACCGCCCATATGCACAGCCTTCTTGCCTAAGCGTTTGCAATAATCTGCAAGAAAAATTCCATATGCTCCTGCTCCAATTAAAGCAATATCAAAATCTTGTTTAGCAATTTCAGATTTTGTATTTTCAAGAGCCTCAAACCAGGTTTTAAACGGCAAGGTATCGACACAGTCTTCAATACTTTGTACAGGTTTAATAGTTTTTAATTCAAATTGTGGCAAAGTATCAGGATTTTTAAACAGAACTTCTCGTTTATTGTATTGAGTCTCTATTGATTTTGCAAAAGGATGTATTACCAAAACTTTTTTGCCTTTTAGAGCTTTACTCCAAGGATTCGTTCCTACTACCGGATCTATATTTAATAAACCAACAAGCTTTGCATCAGGAGCATACTTAGTTAGCACTTTTTCTTCGCCTTCATTAAACCAAACCCCGATAACATCAATATTTTTTGTGACATCTATAAGCTCAGAAGAAAATCTTGAAAGCATATAGTCTGTTGTGGGAAAAAATCCCGCATTACGTTTCATATGGATTTTTATAAACTCCGGATATTTAATCTTGTTTTCTTTGTTATACAAAAAATAATTTAGCGCAGATAATTCTACGCTCCCGTATCTGCATATAAGAGTTGGTTTATCTGACAATAGTTCTTTATAAATTATATCATTACCATCTTCATGCAAATATATATGTCTATCACCATAATTTGATTTTTCAACTCTTACATCCCAGTTTAATCTTTCTTCCCAGCTTTTCTTGCCACGGATTTTATCAATTAGTTTTTGAATAGACTCACATCTCATAATTACCCCTTATTAATAATCATTTTAATACTATTTGCAATTGCAGACTCAAAATGCTGCCCTTCATCAGAATTAAAAAATTCTTCTTTGTACCAGTTCAGAGCATATTCTTGACTAGGAATATCAAGTTTTATAAAGTGAATATTAGAACAATTTTCTTCCTTCGCAATGGAATTGATTGTATCAATAACAACAATATTTGACTGTCCCATTATTTTACATAGTTTGTTGAAATCCTCATTTGTGTCTATAAAATATTCTAATGGCAGAGTTTTAACAAGGTTAAAATTGTTCTCCGGTCCCATTGGATCTATATGATAAACAAGAGTTAATTTGACGTTATGCTTTTTGGCGTAATTTAAAATTTTTCTAAAGTTTTTAATCCTATTTTTATATCTTTTGATTAGCTTGCTTTTTGTTTTACAATCGGTATCATGAATAAAAACACTGCCAAAATCCGGATTATACCAGCAGTTTAAATCACTATGCCATTTGATATTATCTAATAGCCCCTTAAAATCATTTTGCAAAAAATGTATTGTCGATTTTAAAGGAGTAATGCACAAATCAAAAGGTAATGACATATAACCGTCTTCTTTTCTCTTAATAATCTGATATCTTGCTAAAACCGAGCGTACAAAACAATTGCAGCCTAAAGATATAACCGTTTGAGGAATTGGTTTATTAAAAAATAGTTTCAAAAAATCAAATTTTATCATTCTTTATCTTCCAATGCTTCTTTCGTTGCTTCTAAATAAGCATATCCGTATCTTCTGTCAGGCTCTAGACAAGCACCTTCACACCATTCATTCCAAGCGTTTATGAAAACATATTGTTCAGACTTTCCCAAATTTTGTTTTGTCCACTTAATTAAATCTTTGAGCCAAATTTTGTATAAATCAGGAGTCTCACCATAAAATACAAAGGCATTTACCTGAGCTTTTCTTGAAGTATTATCCCAAGATGGGAAGCAACATCTAAATAACTTTTGTTTAACAGGATATAAATAAGTTTTATTCTCTATAAAGTGTTTCATGTCATATATATTTCCTCTAAACATTGAAGAAATGTAGTTTATATTTTTTACCAGAGGAATATTACCACATTCATGAGGAGGAAACTCTACTGCTGCATCCAAATTATATTCTGATGCCATAATAGCATTGTTATAACCCGTGATTGTTGTTATGTACAAACCGGCAAACCCATCTCTTTTAGCGTATTCACGAAGTTTTTCCATAAACTCAATAACAAATTGCTTGTTTTCGACTTGTGGTTTATAAATCATCAACAATGGTTTGTTATCAATTTTTATATAACGTTTATCCTTAAAAAATGGTAAAATTCCCTCCCAGAAAGCTTCTGCATCTTTCGGATTAACATCAGCACCCAAAAGAACATGATTATCTCCACCATTCCAGTTATGAATAAAATCTTCATTTGCCCAGTTAAAACAAAATTCAATATCAAGTTCAGGACGATTCAGAAAGTCAAAAATAGGATATTCCATTAAACGCTGTCCTGCAAACCAATAGTAATGGAAGCAAAACCCTGATATACCATATTGTTTAGCCAACTCTACCTGTCTTTTCATTATATCAGGATTTTTTAAATCATAAAACCCGACATCAATAGGAAGTTTTGGCTGTTCATGTCCTGTAAAATGCGGAAAAGTCTTAGTTACATTGGTCCATTCCGTAAATCCTTTTTCCCACCATTCATTGTTCTCTTTTATTTGATGAAACTGTGGAAGGTAAAATGCTATAAGCTTAGGGTTATAAGGTTGAAATTGATGAAATTCACAGCTTATATCTTTATAATATTCACTCTTACAACCAATCTTTTCCACCCATTTTATATAATCTGTTAAAATTTTTTTATCTTTCTGCATTACAAAATTTTTAAATTTTTTTAACATTTTTTTCATTAATCGATCTCCAAACCTAAAAAATTATAAAGATTGCAAGCAAAGTTTTTGAAAGAAAATTGGGTTTCAATAGATACTTTTGCACATTTTCCATACTGTTTGGCTTTCTCCGGATTTTCATACAATTCCCGTAAATACCCGGCTGCCATATCCAAATCCGGCTCAGCCCAGTATTCTACATCCCTATAAGCATCAAAGTCTGTATCAGGCTTAATCATTGCTGCATCAACAAGAAGTGAGTTTTCTTTATTCATAAATTCAAGATTCCCGCTATAATTTGTTGCAATAACAGGCTTGTGCAAAGCCATTGCCTCTATGCAGCCCATCCCGAGTCCTTCACCGCGGTGAAGTGAAATGTATGTATCACAAGCATTCATCAGTGAAATAAACTCGTTTCGTGATAAGAACTTGTCTATTATTACAACGTGCTCTTGCATTCCCAGCTCGTTAACAAGATTCATAAATTGTTGCTTATTCTTGTTATGATTATCGGCGTTTGTAGTTTTCAAAACCAAAACAGCGTCTTTGTTATCCTTGAAAGCTTTTTCAAACGCCCTTAATACAGCTTCGGGATTTTTTCTGTCATAGCTCGAGTTGTAATCAAAATTGAAAAACACAGCAAACGCATCTTTGTCGATTCCGTATTTTGAGCGCACAATTTCTCGTGATTCAAGCTCGTCCCAGTTTTTAGAAAACGCATAAGGTATTTTTGTAATCTTGAATCCTTCCGGCGCAGATTTTTCAAGCCCGCGTTTTATGTGTTCTGTGCTTACAATAACTTCGTCTAAATACTTGAACGCATCTGAATATCTATCAAACCCGCTTTCAAATTCCCAATACCAGTTTGCTGCATTGTATTTGTTTTTAAATAATTTTTCGTTATGTTTGTAAATCACAGGAATCTGGTCTGCGTTAACAAAAAATAGGTTTGTGTCGTAGATAGGCTCTTCAACTATGTATTCTTGAAACTCTACCATTTCGGCGTCAGGAATCTTTTTTGCTCCGGACTCAATCTTATAAATTGAAAAAGGTATGCCGCACTGTTTCAACTTCTTGACCGTTGCTCTTGCAACCTCGCCGATTGAGTGCATTTCATCAATGTAGCCAATAACGTTTATTCCCAAATTCTGTTTTGGCTTTGGTATGTAAAATTGGTTGATGAGCCACCAAAACGCATGTCGGATTTTATGCTTTTTGACTAATAACTTCCCATTAAATATTGAAAGTTTTTTCTTAATCGTTTTGCCATCAGCATTATAAAGAGAGATTTTTTCTTTTTTTAGTTTGTTATAAAAAATTTCTCTGTAGCCATCTTTAATTTTTACATTTGTGCCCGGAATGTAATTAAAATGGTATTCGCAAGCAGCAAGCACATCTGCATTTCGGCTGTTAACATCATCAAGGTATTCAATGAAGAGCTGTTTCAAATCTTCTTTTCTGTCTGATAATTTGAATCTTGACTGATACTTGGAAATCTTGTCCATGTCTTTACGGTTCAATCCGCTAAAGTGGTAGAACACAAGCTCGTCATCATTTGCATACCAGACTCCGTCACGGTTTGTGATAACCCTTTCATGCAGGTTCCAGTAAGCAGCGTTGTATCCCCTGTTTTTAAAGATATACACCTTGTCAAACAGACACGGAAACCAGTCAGACCATCTCTGGTCGGTAAATAGCGCATCTTTTGGCCTTGCATAGCATTTGTCATAAAGCTGCTCCATCCAAAATTCAGCAAGTCTGTTGCCGTTTTCTGTATTTTTCACCGCAATAAACCCGCAGTTGCAAATTCCGGCATGCATAATTGTTTGTAATTTTTGTTCCTTACCGTCGTTAGGATAAGGTTCAACCATGTGCGGAGTAAGAACCACATCCCATGTATCAAGAAGGTTGTCAAGTTTTTCAATCGGGCTGTAGAATTTGATATCAGGATCTATATAAATAACTTTGTTATAGCCTTTTTTGAACAGGTATTTCATGCAGTAAGGTTTGATTGCTGTATTAAACTCAAGAATGTTGTATCTTGCGCACATATCATTCAAAGGCGCATCAGGAAGCTCGTTTTCGATTTCCTTAAAGAACCTGATATCAACTCCCTGACAAATCAGGTTTTCCAGGTATTTCATGATATCTTGATTTGAAATCTCGTCTGCTATAAAGATAATAAAATCATAATTATCGTTATGCTTGAGAAAGGAATCTCTAACCGTCAATGCATAGTGCAAATAGTTAAGTGATGATATGGTGTAAATCGCGTTCTGTCTCATAAACTCCCTTTAATGTTGTTATCAACACAATACACATTGTGTTGATGACGCTAAAAACCCTTTCATGACATAGGTTGTTGGCATAAATCAATCTAATTATTAAGAATATTTAACAAAATATATTATGCCTCTTTCTTTGTGATATAAT
>CATLDC010000023.1 GCA_949902595.1 uncultured Candidatus Melainabacteria bacterium
GCATGGTCTGGAACCTCATGAACACCTCCGACATCCGCGCTAACGGCATCAAACTCCCTGAGATGAGCATGAAACCGTACGTCGAATACGGCCTCGGCCTCCAACGTAACTGGAAAGAACGCTTCACCGCTTTTGGTCAGGCGATGGTGCGCAATGGCGGGAGAAATGGTGTTGCTTTGACATTTGGGTTCAGGTGGGCCATTGGGAAAGAAAGTGAGGATTTGTAGGGTTAAACAACATCAATAAACTTATGCACCTGCGGAATCAGCCTTGTTTTTGGATAAATCTTTAGAAATTTATCCAGTGTCTCTGTCATAAATTCTGAACTAACGCTCGGCACTTTTCCCTGCATCATGGGCTGCAAAACAAGCTCTATGTTGTATTTTTTGCAAAGTTCAGCCGCACTTTTGATTTCTTCGTCAGTAATTCCTGAATCGAAAACAGCTTTTGCAAAAAGCTCCTTCCTTTGACCGACTTCAAAAAATCTGTCGTGCTCCTCCCACTTCGGCTCCAGCCCTGTGCAGCTCGGAAGCTTTATGTCTGCTGAAATGTAAGTCACGTAATCAATGATTTCTTCGAGCCTTTGGGCTAAAGTCCCGTTTGTTTCAAGATACACAGGAAGGCTGCAATGAGGCAGAAATTCTTTCAAAAACTCTGTGTGCAAAAGCGGCTCGCCGCCTGTTAAAGATACGGAATGACAGTCTTTGTTTTCATCCACAATCCGGATTAAATCAGAAACAGAATAGTCTTTGGAATCTGCTGCGTCAAATTCCGTATCGCAATAATCGCAACTCAAATTGCAGCCACAAAATCTTATAAACATCTGCTTATACCCGACATAAGGCCCTTCGCCCTGAATCGATGCAAAAATCTCTTTAATTTTCACTGATTTTCACCTCACCCTAACCCTCTCCTGTAAGGAGAGGGAATATGCTAATCTTCCCTGACCGATGTTGAAGAAATCTCCTGCAATCTCTTGTAAAGGCTGATTTCCTCGTTTGTCATAGTCTTTGGAATCTGAATTTCCACTGTAACAATCATATCACCAACCCTGTTATTTTGCACGATGCCGCACCCGCTCAAACGAATCTTCTGCCCGTTCTGCGTGTTCGGTGCAATCTTTAAAGAAACGTTGCCCTTCATTGTCGGAACGCTGATATTTGCCCCCAAAACCGCTTCATAAGGAGTTATCGGCAATGTTTTTAGAATGTTGAGCCCGTCTGTTTTGTAATTCTTCGGCTCGCGGATGTGGATTGTGAGATACAAATCCCCGTTAGCTCCGCCGTACAAGCCTTTGTCACCTTCACCGGAAAGCCTGATTTTTGATTTGTCCTTGATTCCTGCAGGGATTTTTACATTGAATCTTTTGTAAGTCGAGGTTTCGCCTTTTCCCTTGCAGAATGAGCATTGGGCGCCGTTAACAAATTTTCTCCCGCTGCAATTCGGGCAGATGTGGGTTTGAAGCATGTTGATAACCTTACTCGTCCCGCTCATTGCCTCGAATATAGAAATCTCTATATCAGAATAAACATCCTCCCCCCTTTTCGGAGTTTTGACTTTTTTTTCTTTTTTGAACTGGGTTTCACGGTACTTTTTCGCGATAAACTCTTCCCAGTTGAATGAGAACCCTCTTTTATCTTCACCTGTCTTTTCAGACTTCTTTTTTTCTGTGCCGGTTGTCTTGAAATCGCTCTTTTTGGCTCCTGATGCGTAAGAATAGAACCTTCTTGCTGTATCATAATCGGCTTTTTTTGTCCTGTCAGAGAGAATCTGGTAGGCTTCGTTGATGTCTTTGAATCTTGCAATAACGTCAGGTGAATTTCCTGCAACATCGGGGTGCCACTTGCGCGCAAGATGGCGGTAAGCGGTTTTGATTTCGTCCTGACTGCTAAGCTCCGTAATGTCTAAAATTTTGTAGTAATCTTTAGTCATACTACAGGTTTAATTATTGGATTGGAAAAGTCAAGCGCTTGACAATACTATCCTCCAATAGCCTGCATGTATTACTTGCAATTGGACCTCGTCAGTGATATCATCAAATCATGTTTAAAAAGTGTTTATTAATTTTATCAATAATTGGAATGCTCCCTTGCTTTGCGGGCGAGCTTGAAAACGCGTTTGCAAAAAACGATAATGTTTTTTTATATTTGTATACACCGCAGTGCGGATACTGCACAAAGTTCTCTCCGCGCTATAACAAATTGTCAAAAATGTATGACAAGCAGTATGCTTTTGTTAAGGTCGACGCTTCATCAAAATACGGCTACCAGCTTATGAGCCAGTACCGCGGAAGCTTTGTTCCTTATGTCGTACTTTTGAACCAGAAGAAAAAACTTGCGCTTCAAATTCCGCCGGCTTGCCTGATGGACAATGCCTGCGTGGAAAACGCGTTGAAGGATTTTAAGAAATAATAAATCAGAAGGGAGTATAAATGAAAGGGATTGTATTAGCAGGAGGAGCAGGCACCAGATTGTATCCGGCATCACAGCCGATTTCTAAAATTTTGCTCCCGATTTATGATAAACCGATGATTTATTACCCCCTGTCAACACTTATGCTTGCAGGAATTAAAGACATCCTGATTATTACTAACGAAACAGATTATGATAATTTTTTAAAACTTCTTGGCGACGGCTCACAATACGGGCTTAGACTTCAGTATAAGATTCAGTACGTGCAGCGCGGGATTGCGGACGCGTTTTTGATTGCAGAAGATTTTATCGGTGACGACGATGTTGCACTTATTCTCGGCGATAATATTTTCCATGGACACGGGTTCTCAACCCTCATGAAGGACGCGCTTGCAAAACATTCCGGCGCTACGGTCTTTGGCTATACAGTTAAAGATCCGGAAAGATTCGGGGTGGTTGAGTTTGACGAAAACAACAAGGCTATTTCTCTTGAAGAAAAACCGGCTCATCCAAAGTCAAACTACGCTGTAACAGGGCTCTACTTCTATGATAACAGAGTGTGCGGGCTTGCAAAACAGCTCAAACCTTCCCAAAGAGGAGAACTCGAAATTACGGATTTGAACAAACTCTATCTTGAGATGGGCGAACTCAATGTTGAAATCCTCGGGCGCGGGTTTGCATGGCTTGATACCGGAACGCACGATTCTATGCTGCAAGCGAGCCTGTTTGTTCAGACAATGGAGCTTAATAAAGGGGTTAAAATCTCCTGCCTTGAAGAAATTGCGTTCAATCAAGGGTTCATCTCAAAAAGCGAACTTCTTTCAAAGATTGAAAAATACGGGTACAAAAACGATTATTACAACTATGTCCGTAATGTGATTGAACACAGAGATAACGCGGCGCTTGCAATTTAATTATCCCCTGAAAATCTTGTGCAACCCACGTGGATGGTCAACATTACGCTTAAGCTTTAACGCGATTTCCAACGCAAGCTGCTGGGAAACGACTATGTTTGCAAAAAGCTGCTGGATTTCGTTCTCGCAAACAACATTTATGTTGTAATCCGGCTTGATTTCATCTCCTGCCGGCCCGATTACAACAAGACGCGGTCTGTAATCAGACATAATCTTGTTGAGGTTTGAAACAGAACGCTCCTGAATCTTGTCTACCGCAATGTATATCAGGGTTGATTTTTTGTTGTTAAGAACTGCAACATGACCGTGCATGAACTCGCCAAGAATCGCTGCGCTTATGTTTTTGTAAGAAGTCTCCTTGATTTTGAGCGCGGTCTCTTTTGCAAGCGAGTAGGAAATCCCGTCAGCTGTAATCACAACTACGTTTTCCTTTGCAAGAACTCTTGCAAGCTTGCGGATTTGCGGACGCTTTTCAAGCGCAGCTTCTACAATCTGCGGAAGCCTGCTTAAGGATTCCTTGTAAGTTTTTGTCGCTCCGTCTGTGTGGACATTTTCAACAAGCTTGAGAGAAATCAGAATCAGACAGAGCATCTGGGATGTGAATGACTTTGTTGCTGCAACCCCTTCTTCGGCTCCGGCATGGCAGGCAACTCTGTAGTCGCACATGTTCCAGATGGATGAGTTTTCGTTGTTTGTGATGCAAAGCGTCGGGAGGCTTGAACTCTCTTTGACCCTTTGCGCGGATTTAATCGTGTCACTGGTCTCGCCGGACTGGGTTATGAAAATGTAGAGCGTGTTCTCGTCGTGCGGGATGATGTTTTTCAAAAGAAACTCGCTTGAATAAATTGCGCGGGTCTCGATTTTGGAAATCTTTTCTACTAAATCAACTGCAAACCTTGCGCAATGATAGGACGAGCCGCTTGCAACCAGCACAATTTTGGTTATGTTCTCCGGTAAATCAATGTTGATTTCTCCACTTTGAGGGTTGATGTACTTTGTAAGAATGTACGGAATGATTCTTGCCTGCTCGACAATTTCGGATTCCATATTTGTTTTAGGGTTCTTTTTAAACATATTTCGACGCTCACATTTCTCTATATTATTATTTTAACATATTTTTTAAATATTTGGGCTCGAAGCTGCAAGACAAACAATTTCTTTTACCCCGCCTTTTTGCAAAGTCGCAATCATCTCTTCAAAAGTCGCACCTGTCGTGCAAATGTCGTCGATAATCAGAACAGGCATTTTCAAATCCTTTGACCTGTTAACCTCAAACGCCTCTGAAAGATTCTCCATCCTCTGGTTTCTTGTAAGCTTGTATTGAGGTCTTGTGTCCTTGACCCTCGTGATTAGCTCGTAGTTTGGAACGCTTCCGGATAATTTGCAAAACTCCTCTGCAACGAGCGCCATGTGGTTGTACTTCCTCTGCTTGAGCCTCTTGGGGTGGAGCGGCACAGGAACAACCTGAAACACGCGCTCGTCTCCGAGCTTTTCAAAATATTCGTACATGAATTTTGCAAGGTAGTAGGCTAAGTCCTTTTGTTTGTGGTATTTTAGCCCACGGATTAGTTTTTGGAGCGTCTTTTCATAAACAGCGCAGGAATAGATGTTTACGCCGTGAATGATTCTTTGCGCTTTGAATCCTGCGTAAGATAGTTCTGCGTAGCATTTCGGGCACATTTTTAGTGAGTATTTGGACGAGCCGCAAATGTAGCATCGCTTTCTGTAGATTAGGTCCAGAAATGACGAAATAATCTTTTTCATAGGATGATTATAGCATAGGGAAGTTGGTTGTAGAAGGTTATTTTTATATTTTTAGCTCTTCTTCCAGTATAGTTAATACATTATTTTGTGATTTCAATACGGGCTTAAGCATTTCATGAATAGCTATTATTTCTTCTGATTTTGGTTTTTTGTATTCACACCATAATATTATGTAAAGCATTAATGCTGAGCGTCTTATTTCTTCTTTGATTTTGCGTAATTGTTTTGTTGTTGGCTTTGCCATGGTGCTCCTTTCTTCTTTTAATAATTTTAATATTAATACATAGTCCGTAAATACGGACTATTCAAATAGAGGATTTTTGTATTATTTTTGTAGTCCGTTTATATGAACTACACTATGAAAAAATCAATAATTAATCAGATAACAAATAGAATAAAAGAATTGAAAGACCAGAGAAATTGGTCTTGGGAAAAACTTGCATATTCGGCAGGTGTTTCAAAAAGTGCTATTTGTCAGATAAAGAATGAACAAAATTTGCCTTCAATATCAACCTTGTTAAAAATATGTGTGGCGCTTGAAATGTCACCGAGCGAATTTTTCGATTTCAATCTTGATTTGGATAAGCTATAAAATGCACTGTAGGGTGGAGCTTGCTCCACCACAAACCCCTTACCTTTTCCTCCATCTGCACGATTCCACTTCCGCGCCTCTACACCTCCTGCCCTAAAATAAAAAATCCTACTTGACATGCCTTCAACCCCGCTCGCCGTCCTAATATTTACCCCCTTTAGACCAAGTGGTCTATATCCATCAATCTACCTTAAATACACTAAAATTAATCATTCTATTGATGAAAATATCCTCTAAAAGAATGTAATATACATAGTGTAGACACTATATAAAAATGAGGAACGGGTTTTTGCCCGATAAAGTTTAAAGGGAGAGAGAGTATGAGACGTGAGTTTAAGAAGAAGTCCAAGGTGCTTTTGATTGATGACAATTATGAACACTTAGCCGGAATCAGAGAACTGTTGAACATCGAAGGGACTTTTGACGTAGTAGGTATTGCAACCAACGTTACTGTTGGGCTTAATCTGATTAAAAAATACCAGCCGGATATAGTGCTTCTTGATATGAATATGCCGGAACGCGACGGGTTGCAAGGTATTATCGAAATCGAAAAGCTCGGGCTGGATACAAAAGTTCTGGCGCTTTCAGGCTATGACGATGCTGATTTAATCTTCAGAGCTATGAAAATCGGCGCAAAAGGCTATGTGCTTAAAACCATGGCATCCGCTCAATTAATCTACGCAATCGAAGAAGTTCTCAACGGAAAAATCTATCTTCCGCTCGCGCTTTCTTCAAGATTCTTTGAGTATTTCCAACAAACATTCAGACAGGAAAACGCAAAACCTGAAATCGAGGAAGAAAACCTGCTCAATTATCTTACGCAAAGAGAAGAAGAGGTTTTGGAATTGCTTACGCAGGGTATTACTTACAAGGGTGTTGCAAACAAGTTGTTCATCTCTGAAACAACAGTTAAAACACACGTAAACAACATTTTCCAAAAATTGCAGGTAAATGACAGAACGCAGGCAGTTCTTTACGCTATTAACAACGGCTTCTTGACAAAGAAAGTTAAAGTTGCGGTTTAACCTAAGGTAAATTGATGAAGAAAATCGTAAGACAGCAGAATTATTTAAAAGAGCTTATTGAGTCACAGGAAAATAAGTTTCTTTCAAAGCAGGCGCTTCGCGCCCTGATGCGTGCTGTCTTGGAGCCGCTTCTTGATAATCCTGAGCCGGGTGTTGTGCTTCATAGGGTCGTAAACCGTCAGGGAATTATGGGATTAATAAAGCGTCTGGAGTTTTCTGAAGTCGAAACATACGACTTTTCGGACGAGAGCGGAAATCTCAGAGAAAAAGTCTGGGCTAACACAGAATTTCTCTGTGTGCTCACTCACAGATTTGTCGCAATTATTCTCTGGGATTCTAATACTGACAGCGACTCGACTGTGCGTTACTATTCGATTTACAATTCAAAGCTGCAAAACGAAGCGCTTGATATTATTAACAGAAATGTAATAATCGACATCGCGAAGTTTCAGGAAAAATTCAAGCCTGACAGACGTGACAACGTCCTTTTAAATTCCTCAATAAGACGTCTTGTCAGCAACATGGACGAAGCAAGCCGCGACGCAGTTCTCGGGTTTGCAGAATACCAGAGCGGGACACCTGAAAAAAAATCAAGTTACGCAGAAACAGGCGTGAGAGAAGTTGCGCATGAGGTTAAGAACCAGCTTTCTATATGCGATTTGTACACAGAAATCATCAGAAAATACTCCGCAAAGCAGGGGATTGAAGAAGAGACAATCTCAAACGCGTTGAATTGTATTACTAAGGCTGTGAAAATGGCTGGTAATTCGCTTATTTCGCTCAAGTCAACAGAGACAAACGTGCTTAAGCCACACAGGCTTCGGGAAATCATTGAATCCGCGGTTGATTTGACGAAAGTGTACTTTGAGTGCAAGAATATTGAGTATATTATTGAAAACAATTCAGACTTAAGGATTCTGGCTGACGAAAACAAGTTAACAGCGGTTTTGATTAACCTTGTGAAGAACGCAGTGGAGGCTTTCGGGTTTGAAGAGGAAGATGCCCTTAAAAGTGGTAAGTATATTAAAATCAAGGCAGAAAAAGACGGTGACTTTGCGCTAATCAGAGTTTCAGACAACGCAGGTAAAATCGAGGCGCCGGAAAAAATCTTTGAAAAGGGGTTTACAACAAAGATTGGTGGCTCAGGTCTGGGGCTTCCGATTTGCAAGAAGTCAATGGAAGAGCAGCTCGGGCAGCTGAAATTGGAGCACACAGGGGAGGATTACACAGAGTTCGTAATCCGGATAGGCTTAGTTTAAGGTGAGATTATGGATTTAATTACATCAAGAACAATGGAGATTACAAGACTCGGGATGGACGGGCTTATGCAAAGGCAGCACGCTGTTGCGTCTAACATTGCGAACGTCATGACTCCGGGGTTTCAAAGAAAAGAAGTTGCGTTTGAGAGCCAGCTTTCTGAAATAATGGAAAACGAGGACCTCAAGGACTATATCAAGGGTCAGAACAGCATTGACTACAAACCTCCAATGGTGGATGTTTTTACAGGCGAAGTCCACACGTACAGAACTCCGACTTTGCAGGAGAAAGCTTATTTGCAGTCAAACACTTTTGAGCAGTTCAACCCGCAGGTTGTGACTGATGTTTACAGCGGAACAGACGCGACCGGCAACAACGTTGAGCTGGAGCGTGAGATGATGGACTTAACTAAGACAGGTACAAGGTACATGGTGCTTTCGAATCTGGAAAGGCGTTCATTTGCCGGGATTTCAGAAGTTATCAGGGGACAGTAGGGGGAAGATAGATGAGTTTTAACGTATTTGATATAGCAGGCTCAGGTATGACAGCCCAGAGGGTGAAAATGGACACGGTTGCGAGTAACATTGCAAACGTAAACACAACCCGCCGTCCTGACGGAGGAAAAGGGGTTTACATAAAAAAGGATGTGTCTTTCAGAGCAATCTACGAGGACAACATTAACCGCGGGTTCTCCAATTTTTCAAGCAACAGTCCTGACGCGCAGTTTGACCCGAGAACGGGTAACATGCTTATCAATGCTAATGTTGCGCTCAACAACGGAATGCTTACTGGCGGGGTGCAGGTTGACCAGATTTACGAATCAGAAAACGGGATTAAGACGATTTACGACCCTTCTCATCCGGACGCTGACGAGGAAGGTTATGTTGATTTGCCAAACATCAATATTGTAGAAGAAATGGTGGACATGATTTCTGCTTCCAAGGCTTACGAAGCTAACGCAACCGTTGCAGAGAACGTCAAGACAATGATGCAAAGCGCGATGAATATTTAATTTTAAGGAGTATAAAAAATGGAGTTTTCAACAGGCATAAGCCCGATGAATATGAGCTATAACACCAATGCAATAGACGATTACAACAAGTTTTTGCAGGGAAGTGCGTCGTTTGAAGTTGATAAAGACATGCCTGATTTTGAAGAAGCGCTCCAGACCGCAACAAGATCTCCGCTAAGAGACAAACACGACCCTGTGGGGCTTGGAAATTTTGCTACCCAAATGGGAAATGCGTTTTCAAATGGGTTGAACTCGGTTAACCAAGCGAAGATGGAAGCTGATTTCATGCAGGAAGATATTGCCTCTGGCGGGTCAACAAGTATTCACGATGCGATGATAGCAGCGGAAAAGGCGTCTTTGAGCATGCAGATGGCGATTCAGGTAAGGAATAGGCTGCTTTCTGCGTATACTGATATTACGACAATGCCGTTGTAGAGCAATTATCCTCTCCAAGGGAGAGGATAGAATTTCAATGCGAACTTATGTGAGCATTAGAAATTCTTGGTGAGGGTTGATTTTTTCTACATAAACCTGTTATGCTCTTTTTCCCAGCCCACCGAAGTCATTCTTCCATGCCCAGGATAAATCAAAACATCTTCCGGCAGGGTGAAAATTTTCTTCGTGATACTTTCTACAATCTGGTCAAAGTTTCCGCCTTCTAGGTCACAACGCCCGACAGATTCCCTAAAGATTGTATCACCGGAAAACAACTTCCCGTCAACGAGATAACAAACCCCGCCCTGCGTGTGCCCCGGCGTGTGAATAACTTTTATCTCGCTTTCTCCGAGCTTGAGAATGTCTCCGTCTTTGACAAAAATATCAATCTCCGGAATCGTAATCTCCGGCATTCCAAACATCGGCAAATACTGGTTTGTTTTTTTAAGCCAATCCAAATCCGACTTGTGCATAACGAGTTGAGTGCGTGCTCCCTCTCCTAGGGAGAGGGTTGGGGTGAGGGTTTGTCCCATATCCGGTCTAATCCCTGCCACATGGTCAAAATGCCCATGCGTAAGCAAAATGTACCTAAGCTTCGCGCCCTGCGCGTCAAGCTCTTCTGCAATCCTGCCGTCCACAGCCGAACAATCAACGAGCGCAGCCTCTTTCGACTCCTCGTCAATGAGTAAATAGTTGTTGTTATCAATCGGCGGTTCAATAAATGTTTTAATAATCATAGATTTATTTTAGCATGAAATATATAAAGGGTGGAATCTTTACTAATCCACCCTTTAAAATTTATTCTATCCCATACAAGACAAGTGCCCATGCTTTTTCTCATCCCTGAACTTCGGAGAGAGCCAGCCACTCTTGTATCCTGCGTAACCTAAACCTGCGAGCCCGATAACACTACCTGTGATAATGGTGGCTTTTTTGTTTTTGCCAATCCATCCTTTGAAATTCGTCCAGGTATTTTTACCTTTAGGGTCAACATTGCCACCCTTACCATCAAATGTTAGACTTGACAAATCAAGTTTCAAAGCTTCTCCTTTTTTAAGGTTCTTTGGTTGTCTGGAAGCATTATAATGTAATTCATTATAAAGTTCTGCTGTAGATTTTTTACCAGGGTTAAGCCATCCATTTTCTTTCCAGGTTGTTTTTAAATCAACATGGTTTTTCCAGATTTTCTCTGCTATAGGAGTATTTCTATCCTTTAGTGCCCTTTCCATAAGCTCGGCACCTTCGTCAGAAATTACAGAATCTCTAAGCTTTTGTAACGCTTTCTTGTAATCATCATTTGCCTTTAATTGTTTAGCAAGTAAATCTTCTGGTATTTTTTCGTTGATTTTAGATTTGTAATCCTTCTCTAGTTGTTTTACTATCGTTTCTTTTACTTTATTGAATGCTTCTTGTTCCTCTTTTGATGCGGCCTTTAAAGCATCCGCTTCTGTCATATAATATTCATGTGCGCATTTGTAGCCATTAACAAATTCA
This sequence comes from uncultured Candidatus Melainabacteria bacterium, assembly GCA_949902595.1. Taxonomy (GTDB): domain Bacteria; phylum Cyanobacteriota; class Vampirovibrionia; order Gastranaerophilales; family Gastranaerophilaceae; genus CAG-196. The sequence continues at coordinate 10,905 of CATLDC010000023.1, forward strand.
GAATTTGCAGTATCTAATGGATCAAAGACTTTCTGGTTCATACCTTGTACCTTTGGTGTGAACGGTATACAACCCTTCTTCATAGATTCTAAGTCAGTCAATTCACAAGGTGCAAATCTAGAGAACAAGTTAGAATAATCTCCGGCTGCAGTGAACAAATCACCAGGAGCCCAGCCATCAAGCAATAATATTCGACCTTTAAAATCAGGATCTCTTTCAATAAGTTTTGCAGTGTAGTCAACAACTTCCTTTTTGAGGTTTTTCATATCACCGCCAAATACGTAAACAGAATCCTTATTACCAGTCTTTTTGACAAATTTTACAAATGCTTCAAGCCCGGTTTCCATACCTTTTTGGAAATCACCGCGTCCCCAGCTTACAAACATCGGAACATCTTTGCCGGATTCAAGCATTTTTATATATTTATCATCAATTCCACCAATTATTTTAAAAGATTTGCCGGTTCTTCCCGTAATAGACGCAGACAATCCGGCATCTTTAACCCATTGCTTTCCATCCCACAGTGCTGAATTTGCAAAATCTTTATTTAACCTTTTAAGCAGGGTTATTTTATTTTGTCTTTTGATTTCACGCATACTTTTTAAATCATACTTGTTCTTTTCATCAAAAGGTACAAATTTTGGTAATATAACTTCTTTGCCGTCCTGCGTTTTAATTTTACATTCGTTCTTTGCATAATCCCCAAGACCTTTTGTTGTAAAGCCTGATTTCATAGGATCCATAAGAACATTCATAATACCATCGAAACGTCCTGCTTTGCTTAATTTTTGTAACCTGCTTATTAAAGCCTCTGAAATCAATTCATTTTCAATTATGCTCTTATAATATTCATGTGATACTGTTGTAAACATGGATAAAAATTCTTTATCACCATAAGCAATTGCCAGCGTGACAGCGTTAACATTACCACGACTATCTAATATTTCTTTTGGGAGTAAAGTCTTTAAGAATTTTTCCTCTTCATAGTTTTTAAGAGCATTAACGTATTCATTACTATTAATTATCTTTTTTATTTCATCTGGCTCGGCAAGTGTTATGATGGCATCTTTAATTCCCATATCATATATATAACCATCATTAAGATTGTGACCTACTGCTGTTACAACCCTATCTTGCCAATAAGCATCTCCACCTGAATTTTTTTGAGCAATATAATGAATTAATGGTAATGCTTGACCGTCGTGACAGGTTATATATTTAGGATCAAATCCTCCCATTTTTTCTTTTAACGCCGGAAGTAATTCTGCTGTTGCCTTTGCTTCCTTTACGTATTCTTTCCCCTTCCATCCAACAGATAATGCTTTTGCCGCTTCGTCTCCACTTGCAGAAGAATAGCTGCCATCTGCGTATGGCTTCGCCATACTCGCTGTTGCATCAACATAAGTTAAAGTAATATCTATCTTGTTGATTTGTTCTTCGCTCCATCCTTTTCCGCGTAAAAAGTTCTTTAATCGGTCATCTTTTTTTGCTTTGTATATTCCTATTGGTACATCATTCTCAAGACCATAACCCATTTTAGAAGTCTTAACTTCTTCAAGAATGAAAATTGATTTGTTATTATCTTTTGCTTTTAAAAATTCTTCAAGATTTTGGTCTTTTCCGATTGCTTTATTGGTTACAAAAACCATATTCTCATAAGCTTTGAACGGGTGATCAGATGGTAAGTTTGAAGGTATTCTTCTTAGTGAAACTCCATCTTGCTTTAAACCTCTAAGAGCGCCTGTTTCAGGATCAATGTCTTTTACCCATTTTACATCTTGATTGTATAAAGGAACGTTTTCTATAACTCTGTCAAATTTATCTATATTCCAAAACAAGTCGTTACCAACAGTCGCAATACCGCCGTTTGCAAAACCAAACAACTCAAGCTCTGAAATTTGGTGGAATAAATGCCTTGGATTTCCGCTCTTGAACGAAATCATCGACATCCCTTCCGGAAGATTGGTTGACGGGGTTTGGGGCTCGGAAACTTTTGCTCCGCGCACATTCTTTGCTCTTAATGCACCATAATCAGCACTGATTGAGTTAATTCTCATAAACGACTCCTTACACACATAACTTCTATATATATAAAAAACCACACACAAGAAAATTTAACAGTAAATCCCCAAATTGTTAAGAAATATTAATGTAAATTTTTATTAAGTAGGTTCACATTATTAATCCTACCAAGAATATAATTATATTTCAATAGTTAACGAGTATTATTTTTGTAAATTTTCTTTTCTTGCCCTGTATGCTTTCATAATTATATTCCGCGCTTCCATTGCCTGCTCGTGTGTTAGCGGCGGAACGCCTTCCAATGCATACTTCAAGCCCATGTTCTCATATTTTGGTACTGCCATGTCATGGTATGGCAAAACATCCAGTGCAGCTATGTTGTGAAGTCCTGCAAGAAATTCTCCGAGTCTTGTTAAGTACTCTTCCTTGAAAGTTATTCCAGGAACAACAACATGGCGAACCCACATCGGCTTTTTAATCTCTGATAAGTATTTTGCAAACTCCAATATATTTTTATTAGAATGCTGTGTAAGCTTCTTGTGCTCTTCGTCGTCGATATGTTTGATATCAAGAAGAACAAGGCTCGTGTATTTCAAAAGTTCGTCAATTTTCGCAGTGTTGTCCTTATTAAACAACAAGCCGGAAGTATCAAGAGCCGTATGAATCCCTTTTTCAGAAGCCTTTTTAAAAAGTTCTGTTACAAAATCAATCTGAACAAGAGGCTCACCGCCAGTAACAGTAATTCCGCCTCCGCAAAATTCTTTCACTCCGTCGTATTGTGCCAGAATCTCGTCAACAGACATTTTGTTGGCCTCGCCTTTATAATCCCATGTGTCAGGGTTGTGGCAGTACTGGCATCTGAGCGGGCAGCCCTGTGTAAATACTACAAATCTGATTCCGGGCCCGTCAACAGTCCCGCAGCTTTCTATTGAATGTATGTTTCCTAAAATTTCCGGCATGGTTAAAATCCTCTTGTGAGTATTTTAGCATAAAGTTAATCTGGTGGGAATTTCCCCACCCCCAAAAAAATCTAGGATATTTTGGTCGAGAGTCACAATTCGCATTAAAAAGGTGGGAACGCTAACGCATTTCCCACCCTACGTTTAAGAAATCACCCGTCTTAGCAACCGCAAGAGCAGCCACCGATTGAAGAGTGGAATGTTCTTGAGATTACGTCGTCTTGTTGTTCTTTTGTAAGCTTAATGAAGTTTACAGCGTATCCTGATACTCTCACTGTTAGTTGAGGGTATTTTTCAGGGTGTGCTTGTGCATCAAGCAATGTGTCTCTGTTGAATACGTTTACGTTAAGGTGGTGTCCGCCTTTTTCAACATAACCGTCTAAAAGATTTATTAAGTTTTCTTCTTGTTGTGTTGTCATTTTCTTTTCCTTTCTTATTGTGAGAGGTTGCCCCCTCACCCTAACCCTCTCCCGCAGGGTGAGGGAATAAGTTATCTATTTAAAGCTGGCAGGAAAACCTGCCAGCTAAATTATATTTACCCTTAGCAGCCGCAAGTGCCTTCTGAGCAACCGCAGTCAAGCTGAATGTCCAAGTCGCCCATGAATACTTCGTCTTTACCCAATGCGTTAGGGATGATAGAGAAAGTATTTGAGATACCGTCTTGAGCATCGCTGAACGGAAGCTTAGCTACTGAAGCAAGTGATGCAACTGCACCGTGAGTGTCACGGCCGTGCATAGGATTAGCACCAGGAGCCAAAGGAATACCAGCTTTTCTTCCGTCTGGAGTGTTACCTGTCTTTTTACCGTAAACAACGTTTGAAGTGATTGTTAAGATAGACATTGTAGGAATAGAGTTTCTATAAGTATAGTGGCTTCTAATCATGTTCATGAATTTCTTAACAAGGTCAACTGCGATTTGGTCAACTCTGTCATCGTTGTTACC
>CATLDC010000024.1 GCA_949902595.1 uncultured Candidatus Melainabacteria bacterium
CTTCGCTTGTAATTGTCTGAGTTGTGAATAACATCTGTCTTAGCTCCTTGGTTATCTCTTATGTATATATAAAGTATTTCTTTTTCTGAAAATTGCCTTTTTTAGGGCGATTTGTGAAGTTTTGTAACAATGAGTTTTATTTTCGGGGAAATTCGTAACAAAGCTTAATTGTTTTTGATATAATTTTTATGAATATCAGGGAGATTATGCGAGAAAGATTTCTATTATTTATAATACTATCCTTATTGGGCGTATTTCTGTTTGTTTTCCAGAACTACGTTAATACCGTTGTGGGTTTCGTTATTTTATGTGTGTGTATGACGATTTACGGGCTTTATTCAATTGCTGCGACAAAGTACCAGAAACGTAAGCTCAGGAAGCATCCTCCGGTTGTGAACGAGAATTACAAGCCGTTTGTGTCAATCATGATTCCGGCGCACAACGAGGAGTCGGTTATTTCTAACACAGTAGAAAATATTTTGAATATTGACTACCCGAATTTTGAAATAATCGTTATTGATGACAGAAGCTCCGACAACACTGCTTCTGTAATCAAAGACCTTGAAGCAAAGCACGAGAAAGTAACAGCTTTTATCCGCGAAAAAGATGCTTTTCCGGGAAAATCGGCAGTGCTTAACGATGCTTTTAGAATCGCCAAAGGTGAAGCTATACTTGTTTTTGACGCTGATGCAACAGTTGAGCCGGATTTTCTAAATCTTCTTGTGCCAAAGCTTGAGCCTGCCGATGTCGGAGCTGTTCAGGCAAGAAAAATTATCAGAAACAAGGATGTGAATTTCTTAACACGCTGTCAAAACAACGAATACACATTTGACACTTACCTTGAAGTAAGCAGGGACGCTGTAAAAGGTGCTGTTGAGCTTCGCGGAAACGGAGAATTAATCAAAAGGCAGGCGCTTGAAGACATTCACGGTTGGAATAATTACACAATCACTGACGATTTAGACATGTCTACAAGGCTTCACATCAAAGGATGGGACGTACGTTTTTGCCCGGAAGCACGAGTGTATGAAGAAGGAATCGTTTATCTTATGCCGCTTTTCAGGCAGCGCAGAAGATGGCTGGAAGGTACAATAAGAAGATATCTTGAGTATTTTGCAGAAGCTATGAAATCAAAAAAAATGTCGCTTAGAGCGCGTTTTGACATGGCTGTTTACATAACCCAATTCATAATGCCTTTATGGTTTATGATGGAGGTTGCGTTTAGAATTATTAAATTATTTACCGACAAGATTGACCCGTACAGCCTTCACAATGTTTTGTGGTCTTCTCTGATTGTATCCATGGTGGTTGGAGTAGGATTCTTTGCCGCAATAAGATACAGCTTAAGAAAATATGACTTTGTGCCTAGAATGAGCGCTTTCAGACAGGCATTAGAGACAACTGTGTACTTTTTAATAATTTGGTTCCCGATGGAATTGTTTATTTGTGGTAAGATATTATTCTGCAAGAAAGATATGAAATGGGGCAAAACTGCCCATGGATTAGTCCTTGAAGAAAAACACAGACAGGTACAGGAAAAACAACAAGAATTAGAATTGCAAGAGGTATAAATAGATGACATTAACAGCAGATAAATTTCAGTACGTACGTGACCATGTTAGAGAAGTTCCGGATTTTCCTAAAAAAGGAATCCTGTTTCTTGATATTACAACTGCGACAAAAGACGCTGAATCAATGAAATACATGATAGATTTTCTTTATGAAAAATTCAAGGATGAAAAGATTGATTACATTGCAGGTATTGAATCACGCGGGTTTATCTTTGGTGCGCCGCTTGCTTACAAGCTTAATGCAGGTTTTATTCCAATAAGAAAACCGAACAAACTTCCTGCTGAAACAGTAAAAGAGACTTACTCATTAGAATACGGTACAGATACAATCGAGATGCATGCTGACGCACTAAAACCAGGCGACAGAGTGCTTGTCATTGATGACTTGCTTGCAACAGGCGGAACAGCGGTTGCCGCTTGCAATCTTGTGAAGAAGGTTGGCGCAGAAGTTGTTGCTTCAGCGTTCATAATCGAGCTTGACCCGCTCAAAGGCAGAGAAAAAATCGAAAACAGCGGTGTAAAAGTTGTATCTATGCTGAATTACGACCTTGATTAATAATTTATAAATCAAACGGGTCTTCTTCTTTATAATAATTCTTTTTGCCTTTTTTCATCTTGTCGTTGCGCTTCTTAACGTCATTGGATACGTTTTTGTAAGCATTGTCAAGCGAAATTTTGGCAATTGGCTTGTTTGTAGCTCTGTCGTTTACAACGAGCCAGTAAGACTGCTTAACGTTGTGCACGGCAAACGAGATTTTGCCTGCATACCTGTCACCAGGCTTAAGCTGGGAAAACAGAAGCTTTGTATCCCCGAATATTGACGGGTTGAACACAGAATTATAATCATTTACAAGCGCCAAGTCCATGCCCGAAAACGATTTTTTAGACATATTTGAGATGGAGAGCGAAAGCGTAATCGTGTTAACCTCTCCAAACGGGTCTTTGTCGTAGAGAATATTTGCAATTCTTATATCCAAGCCCGGATACTTGATTTCATGCTGCTTGAGCGCCTCATCCCTGTATACGGGAAGCTCGACATTGGACATGATACGAACCTTAATTTCATCACCGGGAGAGATTAAAACGTTTTTTCCTTTTCTGTAAAGCGACATTCCAAGCCCGACTGTACCACCAAGCGCAGCACCGCCGGCAACTGTATAGCCTTGAGATGCAATTGCAGCTTCTAGCCCGAGAGCCTGAAGCGCAAAGAGACCGCCGGCAACGCCGCCCACAGCTGTGTATCCGATATCTGTTGCAACGATTTTTGTTGCAGCTTTAAGCGGGTGAAGTTTGGTACTCATCTTGCCTTCAATAGGGATTTCGCGGCCGTCAGGTGTGACAAGATAATCAAAGCTCAGGCTTAGATGCCCGTCACGTCCCAGTCGTTTTGCTTCACTAGTCTGGGTAATTGTGCCATGCGCAACTGTTCCTTTTGGGATAATAATTCCCTTATCGCCAAGAACATCGCTTGTTACTTCTGCAAAAAATTCGTCGCCCTCAAATGAGAACGAGCCGTCCAAAACCTGGGAGACAGTCATTTCAATAACGTCTTTTTTCTCAAGAGTTTCGGTTTTTCCCGTATAGAGTTTGTCGTCGGTTTGAGTGAAGTTATCGTCAAACTCAGCATGACCCTGAAACGGAGTATCTGCAAGTGTTATATTTGCCATAAGCAAGCTTATTAATAATCCAGCTAATCTCTTTTTCATAACTTAATTATACTATTAATCTCCTCTTAAGTCCAAAACGTTACAAAAGGCTGTTATAAATATCAACAGTGGTTGTACATATTTTAAGCTCTCTATCCACAAGACTTTTAATTGTATTCTTGTAACAGATAAGCAGCGCTTTATCAAGCCCGTTTTCTTCATTAAGCGCCTGTCTAATCGGGCTAATGATATCATAAGGCCGAGTTCTGGTCTCAATCTTATCAGCAAGAAAAATAATCTTTTCAAAATCGCTCATATCAGCTTTGCCAAGAGTGTGCCAGCGAATAGCTGAGAGGATTTCTTCATCATTTATCCCGAACTCGTTACAAGCAACGCATGCGCCGACCGGAGCATGGTATGTTTTCGGGTTTGTAATCTCACCCTCGCAGAGTTTCAGGTCTTTCATAATTTCTAACGACTCGTCTTTTGACATGCATTTTGCGCAGTCATGTATAAGCCCTGTAAAATAGGCCTTGTCTTTATCCAGCCCGAATTTTTCCGCAAGTTCTGCCGCGCATTCGGCAGTCCCTAGAGAGTGCTCGAATCTCTCTTTTGTTAAGTTGGCTTCAAGCCAGTTTTTAATATGTTCAAGAGATGTACAAACCATGTTTTTTTATATAATCCTCCACTTTTTCTATATTTTTACCCTGATGGTTGCGAATCAAAGTTGATGAGATGTTTATGTATTCCATCGGCGCAAACTCAAAGTCGTATCCGTTTTCCTTGTAGTAGCTAAAATCACCTAAAGTTGTGCATCTCGGGAATACAATAAAATGCACGAGTTGTTTCAATTCATCGACCTTGTACCAGCTTTTTAGGTTCTCAAACGCGTCAGTGCCTATCAGGAAGTTTAGTTTGCCTTCGATATTATACTGTTCGATTATTTTTTTGACAGTGATAAGCGAATAAGAAGCCTGTTCTGCATTGTACTCGATATCGGAGACTTCGAAATTAGGGTTAGAATCAGCAACGAGTTTAACCATATTTAATCTGTGCTGTGCGAGTGTTTTGTCAATATTTTTGTGAGGCGGGATATATGAGGGGATGAGTATAATTTTATCAAACCCGTAATTTTGGAGTGCAAATTCAGCCATTTTGACATGCGCCTCATGGATTGGGTTAAAAGTTCCCGGAAATATACAAATTGACATCCTGCCTCCTCGTATATATTTTAGAACGAATTGACAAATGTTTCAATTATTTAAGTAACCTCTAATGTAACACAATACCCATTGTGTTACATTATACTATCATGCTGGCTAAAATGCAATAATATCAACTATTATAAATTTAGCAATTTTTACAAAAATCCCACTTGTAGGCTCAAATCCGACCAAAAAGCGCTAAACCTGTAATACCTATCCCGACTGGGCAAGACGGTCTACGTGCGTAGCACATGTAACACAATGAGTATTGTGTTACATTCAATGCTCTTCAAAACAGGAATAGAAAGGAAGAGAACGTGAAACATACCGGATTTTCATTG
>CATLDC010000025.1 GCA_949902595.1 uncultured Candidatus Melainabacteria bacterium
TCGGCTTCTCAACCACTTCCTTCTCCACCTGCACATTGTTGTATGTCAACAAAAACTCGTTGTTTACAACCAGCGGTGAAACCTCCCCATTAGTATTTTTTATATTCGAGTAATCACTCTGTAACTAACTCTGTGTGGGCGTTTTGCCCCCCCCCCCCCCCCGAGGTTAACCTGCTCTTGCTCAGCTTCCAGCTTATTTTTAGCCTGGTTGAGCATCTCAGCACGCTCCCTCAGTGAAATGAAATTGTTATTAGAAGGTAATAAGGACATACGAATACTCCTATCTTGCTTGACATACATGGAGTATTACGGATGATTTATACCAAAACTTTAGAGAGTTGGGGAAAATTGTTACAAATTTTTACAAAAGCAAGAAACCAAGCTTACTCCTTGTATTATTATCTTGAATTATATATAATACCCTTGTAATGTTTAAACAAATCACACTTAAAAGGAGAGAGTTATGTTGAAAAAACAAATGGGGTTAAAATCATTGTTTGCAGCATTGTTCGCAATGATTTTAACAGCTCCTGCTTTTGCGGGAGAAGCTTCTCTTGTAGTCCCTAACATTAAGGCAGAAAGTCCTGAAAGCTACACACTTTTGCTCATAGGACTTGCGGTATCTGTTGTAGGTGTTATTTTCGGACTCATAGAGTTTTTAAGAGTGAAAAAAGTTGAAGTTCACGAAGCTATGAACGCTGTCGGAAACACAATTTTTGAAACTTGTAAGACCTATCTTATCCAGCAAGGTAAATTTTTACTTGCTTTGGAAGTTTTGATTGGTCTGTGTATTGCATTCTATTTCTGGTATTTGCAGGGAATGGAATGGAAATCGGTATTTATTATTCTGGGCTGGTCAGTTCTTGGTATTTTAGGTTCATACCTTGTAGCATGGTTTGGTATTAGAATGAATACTTTGGCAAACTCAAGAACTGCATTTACCGCTCTTAAAGGAAAACCTCTTGATATTCTTAATATTCCGCTTCAGGCAGGGATGAGTATCGGGGTTTTACTTGTATCTATTGAACTTATTATGATGCTTGTAATTCTGTTGTTTGTTCCCGGAGAACTCGCAGGCGCTTGCTTTATAGGGTTTGCTATCGGTGAATCTTTGGGCGCTTCCGCTCTTCGTGTTGCAGGCGGTATTTTTACAAAAATTGCAGATATCGGTTCAGACTTGATGAAAATTCAGTTCGGTATTAAAGAAGATGACCCTAGAAACCCTGGTGTAATTGCCGATTGTACAGGCGATAATGCCGGTGATTCAATCGGACCTACAGCTGACGGGTTTGAAACTTATGGTGTAACAGGTGTTGCGCTTGTAAGCTTTATTCTTTTAGGCGTATTCAAGGATTTTCAGGTACAGCTGCTTGCGTGGATTTTTACTATGAGATTCTTGATGATTATTACATCTGTAATTGCATACTGGATTAACGGAGCTATTACAAGAGTGTTTGCAGTAAGTGCTAAAAAATTCGATTTTGAAGCACCGCTTACTTCTCTTGTTTGGATTACTTCAATCCTTTCAATTATTATGACATTCGGTGTAAGTAATTACTTGCTGAAAGATATGGGCGGCAATTTGTGGCTCGTATTATCAATAATTATTTCTTGCGGTACTCTTGGTGCAGCATTAATTCCTGAGGCTACAAAAGTGTTTACAAGCCCTAAGGCTAAACACACTCACGAAGTTGTAGTTGCTTCAAAAGAAGGCGGAGCTTCTCTTACAATCCTATCAGGTATTGTATCAGGAAACTTCTCAGGATTCTGGATTGGTGCAATTGTTGTGCTTCTTATGGGACTTGCTTATTTTGCAAGCTTGCAGATTCCAAACGAGGTAATGATTTATCCGTCAGTATTTGCGTTTGGTCTTGTTGCGTTCGGCTTCCTCGGAATGGGACCTGTAACAATTGCCGTAGACAGCTACGGTCCTGTTACGGATAATGCTCAATCAGTTTATGAACTGTCTTTGATTGAAGAAATCCCCAATGTTGCGGAAGGAATTGAAAAATACTACGGGTTCAAACCTGATTTTGAGAATGCAAAAACTTACTTAGAAGAAAACGATGGTGCAGGTAATACCTTCAAAGCTACTTCTAAACCGGTTCTTATCGGTACGGCTGTTGTTGGTGCTACTACTATGATTTTCTCTTTGATTCTTGTAATCAAGGAAACTCTTGGTATTCAGCCGGAGATGATTCTTAACCTGTTGAATCCGTACACATTACTCGGATTTATCGCAGGTGGTGCTGTAATTTACTGGTTTAGTGGTGCTTCAATGCAAGCTGTAACAACCGGTGCTTATTCAGCAACAGAATTCATCAAGAACAATATCAAATTAGGTGAGGCAGATGATAAGTGTGCAAACCTTGCAAACTCAAAAGAGGTGGTAAAGATTTGTACCCAATACGCGCAAAAAGGTATGTATAATATCTTTATCGCACTATTCGGCTTTGCTCTTGCCCTCGCTTGTCTATCAGCTCCGGTCGGAGATGACGCAGCTCCTGTATCATTCTTCGTAAGCTATCTGCTTGCAATTGCAGTATTTGGGCTTTTCCAGGCTGTATTTATGGCAAACGCAGGCGGATGCTGGGATAATGCGAAGAAAATTGTAGAAGTTGACATGGCAGAAAAGGGAACAGAACTTCACGCAGCAACAGTAGTTGGTGACACAGTAGGTGACCCTTTCAAGGATACTTCTTCAGTTGCTATGAACCCTATTATCAAGTTTACAACGCTATTCGGTTTGCTTGCAATGGAAATCGCAATCAATCCGGCTTTCCGCGCCCATGCTAAGATTGCCGGCGGTGTAATTCTTGTAATCGCATTGATTTTTGTAATCCGCTCATTCTATGCAATGAGGATTCCTAGTAAAAAAGAGTAGTAAATAAAGGATGAAAAAACGGGCAGAATTTATATTTTGCCCGTTTTTTTTGTGTTAACTTTTGTAAAAATATAGTAGAATTAAGTCAATTTTTTTTGTGTGTATGTTTTTATCTTAGTATATAGTTTAATGTAACATAATACATATTGTGTTACATTTTAGTGTTATTTTAAAAGTGTAATTCAAGCCCTTAGGGCTTTACCCTGATTGTACTTTTCTTTCTCTTTTTTTTCAGCAATAAAAGAGAAAGAAAAGTACCAAAAGAAAGAGAAAATGTGCTATTGCATCTATGCCCTGACGGGCATTTGAGGCTTATTTGATTTGAACCGCTTAGGCTAGACCGATAAACCGGTTCTCTTTCGTTCACTATGCGGACTAACGTCCTACGTTCGCGGCATGCGTCTCGTTTTATCTTGCTTCCCACTTGCAAATCTGGAGCATTCCCTCCCTGTGAGGGAGGGCTAGGGTGGGTGCTTATTTCTGTATTGTCAAAGTACTTGTTTTCTGTGAACTTGAGTCCTTATGTAACACAATATGTATTATGTTACATTAGAGCTCCAAATAAAAAGGAAATTAATAATGTTTGAAATTTTACCTCTAAAAACAAATGTCCAATTCAAATCTGGTACGAATACTAAAATCGAACCGGAAGTTGAAGAGCTGGAAACATTGCAAAATGAAACAACTGATTCAAATGTTACAACTAATCCAATAGAATCAAAATCAAAAATTTCAACGGATAAAATTCTTATGGGCGTTGGAACTGTTGCAGCTACGGCAGTAGCTGCTTATGCTTTGATAAAAAACAGAAAATCTTCTAAAGAATTAGAAAAATTGGCGGAAAAGTTTAAAAATAGTGAAAAACAAAACGCAGAACTCTCTCAAAAAATTAAAGATGTTGAAGCAGAAGCCAAAAAAGCTATTGATGAAGCAAATGAAAAAATTAAAAACATAAAACCAAGAACAAAGGTAATATATACCACCCCTCCGGGTGGCGGACGATATACCGGTTCAACCTCAGGAACGACTGGCCCTACCGGTGGCGCCAGCACTGGTGCAGCTTCCGGCGCTACATCAGGTACAAGTTCAACAGCCGGTACTTCATATTGGAGCCGCTTTAAATCATGGTTCAAAAGCAAGAAACCAAAAACAGGCTCAACTTCCGGTGCTACATCCAGTACAAGTTCAACAGCCGGTACTTCATATTGGAGCCGCTTTAAATCATGGTTCAAAAGCAAGAAACCAAAAACAGGCTCAACTTCCGGTGCTACATCCAGTACAAGTTCAAC
>CATLDC010000026.1 GCA_949902595.1 uncultured Candidatus Melainabacteria bacterium
GCATGGTCTGGAACCTCATGAACACCTCCGACATCCGCGCTAACGGCATCAAACTCCCTGAGATGAGCATGAAACCGTACGTCGAATACGGCCTCGGCCTCCAACGTAACTGGAAAGAACGCTTCACTGCGTTTGGTCAGGCGATGGTGCGCAATGGCGGGAGAAATGGTGTTGCTTTGACATTTGGGTTCAGGTGGGCCATTGGCAAGGGGGGAGAGGATTTGTAGTTAGAAGCGGCGCGCCGTTTCTAACTAAAGTTAGAAATTATTCATAATTTCTGGTAATTCATATTTTTTTAATCCGGTCATAAAATAAGAGTATGGAAATTCAAATCACAGATAAATTTTGTATACTCACCCCGCTAACTCCGCGTCTTGACGAGCGTGAGACTTCCAGACTATTTGACGATATCAGGCAGCACAAGGATTACGAAATCGGGCTTGATTTGTCGTTTGTGCAGGATTGCACAATAGAATTTCTGGATGAGTTAAGAGCTTTTTCAAAAGAAAGAAGTGTCGGGATTTTTAACATTGCTTCCGATATTTTTACAATTTTTAACTTTATGCAGGTGGATAAACAAATTAATCTGTTTGTAAATGAATCAGATTTCAAACTCAATAAACACAGGCTTCTTAACCGGAGGTTTAATCTTGTGTAATAGCCTAATCGGGCTATTATGTGTCGTAGATTCGAGCTACAGGGTTGAAAAAATTATTTATTTATATTAAGATGAGATTGACATACATTCTGTATAGTTATTTATCCAAGCCGGAGTGCGGGGAATAACAAGGATAGTCGCCTAACAAGTTTTTTAATTCAGCGGTATAAAAAATTTAGGAAAGACGCCTTGTAAGGAACCAAACGAGAACATAGCGAAACCGTAGGGAGGATTTTCGAAAATAGTATACAGAATCCAATTTACAATATATAAGAGGATTTCAATGATTAGAAAAACAGTCTTAACAACTATTGCATTGTTAACATTACTGTGCGTTAGGGTTCAAGCTGCACCTACTCCCGAGGACGTGATTAAAGAAACCATCGTTAAGCACTCGCTTGAGATGAATGTTGACCCGGCTCTTGCACTTAGCATCGCTAAGAAAGAATCAGGGTTCAAACACGAACTCAAGAGTCCTTATGGAGCCGTAGGCGTTTTCCAATTATTACCATCAACGGCAAACAGAATGGGATTTAACCCTTATTACTTAAGCGAAAACATTAAAGCAGGTTTAACCTACTACAAAATGATGTACAAAATGTTCGGGTCCACAGAGCTCGCTCTTGCAGCTTACAACGCAGGGCCTGGAAATGTTAAAAAATTCGGCGGCACAATCCCGCCTTACGGTGAAACAAAAAGATTTGTCTCCCAGATTATGTTGGAATACAACAAACAGAAGGCAAATCCGGATCCGGCAATCGTGAAAATTACGCAGGCAAAAGCACCAATGCCGGAGCAGAAAACAGAGGCGACTAATACGCCAAAACCTCTCGAACTCCCTAACTTGAGAGAAATTCCAGAGGTCAAACACTCCGAACCGGTTATGGAGATTTTATAAAACTTTGAACCCCTCGCCCCTTGTGGGAGAGGGGTAGTTTTTTATGCGAAGGCTTTGCATGAGCATTAAAAAAACGGGGTGAGGGGTAATCCAAACAAAACAAAAAGACGCTGGAATTTTCCAGCGCCTTCTTTGTTATTATTTTTTTTCTTATGACTTAATCAGCAAACTTGCACCAATTACGCCAGCCGTGTTTCCAAGCTGCGCCGGAACAATCTCAACTTCTCTCTGAATTGTCATTGCTCTTTTTGCAATCGTCTCTCTAATCGGGTCAAGAAGAATGTCACCCGCGTCAGCAACACCGCCGCCAATGATGATTTTCTCAGGGTTGAGCAGGTTTACAACACTTGTTAAACCCATGCCAATGTATTCGCCCATGATTCTGAAAATCTGCTTCGCAACCGGATCACCCTCCTTTGCTGCAACCGCAACAATGTAAGGAGTAATGTCAGGGTTCGCAAGCTCTCTGTACTTGGTTGATTTTCCGCCCTTGATGTACTCCTCAGCCATCGCAACAATGCTCGGACCTGAAGCGTAAGCTTCTAAACAACCCCTGTCTCCACAACCGCAAAGCGGGCCGCCTTCCATGTTGAGCTTGATGTGCCCGATTTCACCAGCTGCGTTTGAAGCACCTCTGACAAGCTTACCGTTGATAACAAGACCAGAACCGATACCTGTACCAACAGTGATGCACACAAGGTTCTCACAGCCCACGCCGGCACCGTAGTTCAATTCTCCTAGCGCTGCTGTTCTTACGTCATTATCCACACGAGTCGGAATTCCAAACTCTTTTTCCATGATTTCTGCAATAGGAACATTAACCCAGCCCGGAATATTCGGAGCAAGTCTTACAACACCTTTTTGGCAGTCGATTTGTCCCGGAAATCCGAATCCCATGCCTTCTATATCAGAAGCTTCAAGCTTTGTTTCTTTTAATAAATCTCTTATAGCTTCCTTCATGCTGTTAATTGTATATTCATATCCCATTTCCGCTCTTGTCGGAATTGAGTTTGAATAAATAATTTTACCTTCATCGCTTACTAAAGCAATTTTGACATTGGTTCCGCCAACGTCAACACCAATCCTCTGTGCCATTTCTATAAAATCTCCTTCCTACTATAATATAAATGCTTATAAATAGTAGCATAAACGTATTTTAGGGTAAAGGGGGCAGAGAATTTAGCCTAATAGTTTACTCAAAATTCTGCTCCAAAATGATTTTTGTATGCTCTCTTTCGCAAGCGGCATAATCGGTTTTGGATATTCCTGCAAATACGGCTGTGTCCTAAAACAGTCTTCGCATCCGTATTTTGCTTTAAAATACTGATTCATGTTTGAGCTTCCGCCCATCATCATGGGATTTCCCATTCCATAGCCGCCAATTCCAAATGTCATAATCGCACCTTCTATTAGTACTACACATGTATATAAAGAGTTTTAGGACTGAAAAATTGCTTAAATGTAACGAATTGTAACAATATCAGCAAAAATCCTAAAGTTTTCAAAAAAAATGCCGTTAACCATAATACAAAGAAAATAAAGAAATAGAAAAAGGAGTAGAAAAATGGTAGAATCAGTAAACAATTCAGGGTATAGCTACAGCAGTAATATTAATAGCTATGGCGCAAGGGGTAACCAGAATGAAAATACAAAAGATACTGAAAATAAAAATGTACCACCTAAAGATTACAACGAAACTCAAGTAGATCCTTCAAAAGTTATGGATTTTCTTGCAAACAACAATTTCTTTATAGCAGCACCACAGACAACCGAAGTCGGTGAAGTAGATGCTGCTACTCAAGATAGAATCGCCGGCTACATGGAACAATTCGAGATGATTTACGGAATTGTTCAGGAAGAATTTGGCGAAGAACTTGCACCGGCAGTTATGGACATCGTGATGGACAAACTGATGGGCATGGAATAAAAAATCATTTAAAACTCTTTTTCTACACTTAACGTTTATTGAGGCTGAAATTTCTTGAATCAGCCTTTTTTATTGGGCTTGAAACGTCGTGATAGATTGAAATTTTAACTTTTGTAAACAAAAAATAAAAAAAGGTGTTGACATTAAAAATTGATGATATAAGATAAGAAATGTCGGTGAGGAAACCACCGGGTGGGCGAAAGTCCAAAAGAAGAATAGCTTCTTTTGAAAAGGACTGAGTGAGGAAGATTTAAGTAATCACAAGATGCTCGCGAACACAAAACCGAGTTTTAGCTTTTATATAAATAGCAATTGAAAAGTTGAAATTGATTTAAGAAAAGTTTAAAATGTTGCTTGACAATAAAGATTTATTTACTAAACTTGAAAGAGTGACAAAATACACTAATCGAATCGCACCTTGACAACAGAATAGCAAAGACGAAATTGTTTTAAACGAAACTTGTTGATTTCAAAAAGCAATGATGGACAACGAAACGCGAAGCGTGAGCTTAGCGAGTAATGAGCGAGAAATGCCT
>CATLDC010000027.1 GCA_949902595.1 uncultured Candidatus Melainabacteria bacterium
CCAACATTCTTGTTCCGCCGTTAGGTTTGGGAATATCCACCCGTTTGACGGGCGCCGGTATATAGGTACCGTTTCTCAGTTTCTGCTTGATTTTCTCCCCGTGTTTATGGTTATGTGGAGCTCCACATAACGGCGATTATGTGGGGATAGTTTAAATGCTGAGAAGAAGTCTTAAACCTGTTTGAATTCAACAAGGTAAATTATTGCTTCTCAGCATAAAAATTAGGTTAAGGAATTCAAGAATTCCATCAAATTACTATCTTTGTTCCAATCCGGTAAAGAATTGCAATCAGTAAGTTTTGGTGCTAATTCGTTTATCGCTTTTTCTTTCAATCTATTGCTGTTTTTTACGTAAATCATAGTCGTCGCAACATCTTCATGCCCTAACAAATCACGGATGTACACAATATTGATGTTTGCTTCTAGCATGTGCATTGCTTTGCTATGGCGCAACATATGACAATGAATCTTTTTCGGGAACCTCGGACACTCTTTCCTTACTTCTTCGGCATATTTATTAAGGATGTATCCCACCCCATCTCGTTTTAATTGCAGTCCTTGTCGATTAATAAAAAAAGGATCCTGCCTCAGCGCATGTTTGCGAAATTTTTCTTTGTAAATCTTCAATAAGGTTCCCGTTTCCTGCGACACAGCCACCGTCCGATACTTACTTCCTTTTCCATGAAGCCTGACTGTCGTTAAAGAAATTTCAAGGGACACATCTCCTACCGTCAGATCACACAATTCTTGAACGCGGCAGCCCGAGTCATACAGCAGCGTCATAACTGCCCGGTGTCTTAATGAAGTTGAAGACCGGGCATCCGGTTTGTTAATGAGCTTGGAGACTTGGTCTGGAGTTAAGAATCGGATCTCTCTGGGGACAGCCTTAGGTGCTTTGATGGATAAGATTTCTGCCATCTGCGCGCCGAATTCTATTTGTTCTGACTGAAGATATTGGGAAAAGCTTTTCAATGCGGCTAATCTTTGGTTGGCAGCTGATAGGCCTGCTCCCTCTTTTTGGTACCAAGTTAAAAACTCCAAAACCGTAGACCGGTTGAAGTCTCGGATGGAGAAGTCGTTGACCTTTATTTGCTTTTCCTGAGAAACATACCTAAGAAATAATTTAAGGCTGTCTCTATAACTCAGGATTGTATTTTTTGAATATGCTCGTTGCAAAGGAAGGTAGTCGAGCAAGAACTTACTAACTAAAACGGCAAATCTAATAGAAGTCTGCATGGTTGCCCTCACTAGATAACTCTTCAATAATGTTTGGGAAGGCTTCTTTTAAGTTCCTTTGTATTTCCGGGAACATAGACGAAGTAAGTTTTAAGTAGTAGGCTGTTTGATAAAAAGATTCATGGCCCAAAGCTGTACGCATATAAGGGAGCCATGCTAAAAGATCTTTCTTCTCTTTGACCCATTTTTCCAGCAGCCTCACGCAATACGTATGCCGGAAATCATGAATCCTAGGCCCCTTTCCAGTGTGAGGAATCCCAGCTTTTTCAAGGGCTCTGCGGAAATTCCCATAAAGGTACAAAGCGGACATTGGAACACCGGGACGATAAAACAAAAAGAATTCATCAGACGAACTCTCCTGATGAAGCTCTTTTTTTAAGTCTTCACATCTGGAGAGTAATTTAGGATGAAGAGGAACAATTCGATCCTTATTGTTCTTTCCTCCGTGAATGGTGATATAGCCGTCCCTTAAATTAAAATCTCGTACTTTTGCCAATCTGAGCTCTGAAAGCCTCATCCCGGTAGAGTAGAGAATTCTGAAATAGAGCGGTAACACCAGGTGTCGATAAGGACATTTCGTAGGAAGTGATGGCAACTCATCAATTGCCTCAAAGAACCTTTTTAATTCATCCCTGCTATAAATATGAGCGGCATACTGAGTTCGATTCGACCGTCCCATTCCCTTTGGAGGAACATACGTTTCATATCCGGATTCTTTAAGGAATAATGTCAAGCCCCTGAGGAGTGAAATTCTAAAATGTTGATTTCGATTACTTTCGTAGCTTCGTTTTTGACACCATGAATCAACTACTTTTTTGGACAATTTCTTCTCGTCAATACCGGCATCTTTAAAAAATCTGTCGAGAGCCCCTAAGTTCATCTCGATCCCCGCTAATTTAAAGCCCATTGATCTCTTTAAATCGATATATTCACGGATCTCTTCTGAGAAAATGCTTGAGAATTTTTTCATAAAAAAATCTCCTCGGGATCTAAAGCGCATTCGCGTAATTTATTCAAATCAGTTTTAAGATAAATTGCTGTTACATTTGGATTTGAATGGCCAAGAATTTGAGTAATGACCGGCAGAGGCGTTCCTTCTTCCAATAATATGGACGCTGCAGAATGCCTGAACGAGTGGAATCCCGTGGGCAGTCCGGTTCGCTTTTCTTGAACTCCTGCCTTTATTAAATATCTTTGAATGTTTGCCCTTAAATTATTTGAATCAGCAAATGAATTGAAAGGGGGTCTGTGTTTGATGAAAACCGTTTTTGTTTCATTTACCTTTGGTCTCCCATTTTTGATGTAGTCGATGACTGCCCAGCCAACGACATCAGGGAGTGGAAGAGTTAGCGGTTTTTTAGTTTTGTGCTGAATCAAATGGAGTTGACGCTTTTTCCAATCAAAGTTATCAAAGCTCAAGTTTCTTAAGTCGCTAATTCGCAAGCCTAGAACCGCAGCTGCTAAAACCATTGCATAATCTCTTTTCCCATTGGGAGAATTCCGGTCAATAACGCTTAGCAGTTTTTTGAGATCTTCTTTAGACCAACTTGAGGGAATCGCCGCCGTTCGAGAGACTTTTGGGCAAGTTAACAACGAGGTTAAATCCTTAGGGTGGGAACCAATATGGTAGGAGAACTTTAAAAAACTTTTAATGCTGGTTACTTTTTGTGCAATGGTGTTTGGACTTTGTCCCTTCGAAGTTTCAAGAAATTTAGTGAAGGTCTCAAGGTTTATACCTGCCACCGAAGGGACTCCTTTTTGACCGCAGAAGTCTAAAAAGTGTTTGGTAAATTTTTCATATTCTGCTTGAGTAAAGGGAGAAAGAGAGGAAGATTCTAAAAACTCTTTGTATTTCTTAAAAATACTCTCAAAAGGCTCTTTCAACTCGATGGGTCGTCGCCCTTGACGGTAACGGATTAGAACTCCATGTTGAGAGAAATCTTCTAGCAAATGAACGGCGCGCCATGCAAAAATTTCCTCAGAATGCCTGTTAAATTTTCCGGTTCGAAGATATTGGGAAACGCCAGGATATTGAGAGGTTAAAAAATTCAAACCTCTTTCGCTGGTAACTTCTTGGTTCCCATATTCCTCTTGCAGAAACTTAGAAAATTTTCCCCAAATTTGTTCGTAATTAGAAATGGTTCTTGGGCTAAAAAAATTGGCTTTAAGAAGGTTGACTACACCTTCTTTCAAAAATTGTAATTCCATGTTTTGACCTCATAAAAAAATGGCCTACATGGAGTATGAAGTTTTATGTTGAGAAGATTAGAAAAACTTTCTAATTAAACAAAAAGATAGAATGGTTTACTCTGCATAAATAAAAACTTCTCATAATTATGGTTATGTGGAGCTCCACATAACGGCGAATATTGGACGCAAAGAACTCGGGGATGAGTGGCTGAAAACGTTGCTCGGACTCGATGAGGGTGTTTTTGTGAACACACCC
>CATLDC010000028.1 GCA_949902595.1 uncultured Candidatus Melainabacteria bacterium
GTTCTTCTTTCTGTATGTGTTTTTTGTTCAAACCAATCATACGAGAAAGGAACTCCTTTTTCTAATGTTTAAAGAAATAAATTTAAGGAATCATTCATCCTTACACAAACTATTTTACAGTCTCACTTTGAAGTATACCATTTTTTATTAAAAGCTAAATTGGCAATTCTTTTTAGATACTATTACATTTAATAGTATCAGAATAGCTCCGAAAAGCAGGAGAAATAGTCAATGAAATAAATAGAATAATAGAAGTAAGTAGTGCTAATATTTTGTTTAAATTATCGGTTTAAAGCTATTTTAAATAGAAGTATAGAACACTAGAAGAATAGCAATATATAAATAAGAGCAATAAACTATTTAAAATTCTGCCAAGCCTAATTGTATTTTTAAACACCTCCGAACAATCATTGCTGATCCTTTTTGATATTATTGCAAACACAATGAAAAACGCCCTGTCCCTTTTCACCTCCTTTGCAAAACACATCATCTCTTTCAGCAATCATGTTCACATTGTTTATCTTTTTTCGATTTACTTCTACACACGTCAGTATTGGCTTTTTAGCTAGGCTGGGACAATGTTTCAAGAGAGATAAACACAGAAAAAAGATTAAGATTAACAGCGGTCAAAAGCACAATCAAAAGTTTGATTTTAAGCAGGACGAGGAGATTAAAAGGTTATTTGGAAGTATTTTTGAAAGGTGTTAAGAGATAATTGCAAGCTTGGCAGATGTTAGATTGTGTAATGAGACTACATGAAGCACACAAAAAAAGCAGGTCATTTTTGATCTGCTTTTCGTTTTTAATTAATATTTCTTACGTTTCTTTTCAGCTCCGACAGCTGCAATTGCAACATTTAAGCCTAACAACACACCAAGTGCAGAGTATTGATAACCCCTAGCTTCGTTTGTTTGAGGCAACTTTTGAGAATCAGATTTAGAATTGTTGATCACAGAAGTTGTTGCAGGATGAGTTGCAACAGATTGACCTTTTACAGGCTCATTTAAGCCGTTTTGAGGGGTTTTTGAGTTAACATGGATAATCTTACCTGCTTCTGGTTTAGACCGATTAGAGGAGCTATTTGAACCCTTGTTTGCATTATTTTCTTCACGAACTGGATCAGCAAAATCATCGTCGGTTTGATCATTTACAACACGATCTGCAGTAGAAATGTTTTCAAGTTGTTCAGCATCATTTGTTGAGCTGTGCTGAGACGTTGATTGTATGATCAGTTTCATTGTTTGAAATGATTGATTGATCATTTTGCTTCTTAGAATCATCGTGTAAATCATGACTATTATTAGCTTTATCAGTCACAGAAGATGAGGATGTATCTTGCTTCTTATTTGTGTCTGATCGTAGTTGGCAAAGCAAACAAACTGATAGTCAAAAGTTTTAGCCTACTTTAACCCGCATTTTGCTAAGATACTAATATATTTTATAGTATCTTAAAACTAAGCAAAAATAAAAGCATCCAATTTAATGAATGCTTTATGAGTGATTAATTTTGGATTTGATTCGTCACTAATCATTTTAGTTTGTACCAAATTCTTTATCAATTAATTCTTGTAAAGTGCCGTTCTTAGAGGCTTCGGCTGAATCTGCTTGTTTAAAGTGATCAGTAGTAATATCTTTTTTGATACTGTCATCAAAGCCGAGAATGTAGTTTGTAGCAATTAGGTAGATGATTCTAGTAGGAGCTAAGCCAAAGACCTGATGGTTTAAAATATGGATTAAACGCTCATGATCATCAGGATAGAACTGCTTCATGACAGGGTTTGCGTACAATCGTTTAATAATTTCAGTGATATATAACCCCGACTTCATGTACAGATCAGCAAATGTAGCATTAGGATCATCAAAGACGTTTGGATTTTCCTTTTCTAAGTCATCAACCATATGTTTTACTACTTTTTTAGGCGTAAAGATTTGGTTTGTCTTTTGTGGTGGAATGTAATCAAAAATATCTTCTTGATTGTTTTCATCAAAGTAGTTGCGGAGCTTGTATTTTAAGTCAAGGAATTGTTGGATTGAATCGTTAAAGACCACTTCATCAAACAAATGACCCTCAAAATGCTTCTTCTCGCCAGTTTCTTGATCAATGTAGTCACCACCATCACGTAAAAATTTAAATTGATCCTCAGTAATTCCAGTGACTTCTTTGAAAACGTCATCTTCCGTATAATCATCAAAGTTTTGAAGTTTCAAGTTGCGATCACCATAAGCCATGATGAAACTGGGAATTGTACGAGCAAAGCCACGTAAATGTGCTCTCGCATCATCTTCAACTGAATGCTTTTCTTCCTCAGCTTTATGCTGTTCAACCTGTCTAATAGCTTCTTTTGGCGTATCCTGAATTGTTTGCTTTACATGATCAGTAACTTTTTGCTTAAAGTCATCGAAAATGTCTGACATTTTGCTTTCCTGTTGTAATATTCGTCTGTTCCTGGTTCAAAATAGTTTCTCCTCTCTGATACTGATTTTATCAATGATATTTCGCAATAGCCAGCAATGAACGCTTGCATTGCGCAAGACGTTACATTATCTTCTGAAACATATAGCGCACCTTGTCCAGGCGGCTGTTTGGACGGCGGGGCTGGATGACTGGCTTGCCGACAGCGGCCTGATACCCTTTCAGTTCTGTAAG
The DNA here is from genome assembly GCA_949902595.1 of uncultured Candidatus Melainabacteria bacterium. Classification (GTDB taxonomy): domain Bacteria; phylum Cyanobacteriota; class Vampirovibrionia; order Gastranaerophilales; family Gastranaerophilaceae; genus CAG-196. The sequence continues at coordinate 2,648 of CATLDC010000028.1, forward strand.
GCATACGCTCTGCCCATTGGTGTAAAAGGCCAGATCAGTACGGTATGCCTGTATACAGCGGGCGGGAATCTCGCCAGTAAAGACAACTTCATCCTTTTTTACCTGGACCGTTTCGATGGTGGCACAGTATTTCGGTGCATCATGATAAGCCCTGGAAAGATATTCCCGGGGCGCATAGAGGGTGAAGGAGAGATAAGGTTCCAGCAGTTGCGTCCCTGATTCCTTCAATGCCTGTTCCAATACAATCGGGGCCAATGAGCGGAAGTCCGCCGGCGTGCTGACCGGACTGTAATAAAGCCCGTATTCAAAGCAAATCTTACAGTCCGTTACGTTCCAGCCGAACAAGCCCTGCTCCAGCCCGTAACGGATACCATCCCTGACAGCGTTTTGAAAACCCTGGTTCAAGTATCCCAGCGAAACCCGGCTCTCGTATTGTACACCGGAGCCAAGCGGGAGTGGTGTAACAGACAGTCCGATGGATGCCCAAAACGGGTTGGGCGGCACCTCGATATGGATGGTGTGGCTGGCTGCTTTGAGCGGCCGCTCCATATAAATGACGGTGGGTTCCTTTACCACTGTTTCAAGCTTGTATTTTTCCGACAGCAAAGCGGAAACAACCTCCAACTGCACCCGGCCCAAAAAAGAAAGAATGATCTCATGGGTGATGGAATCCACCTCGTAGCGCAAAAGCGGGTCAGTATCCGCAAGTTGCGTAAGAGCGTCCAGCAGCCGTTCTCTTTGCGCTGCCGTTTTCGGCGCAATCGACGTCCGCAGCATGGGGAGGGGGTCCTCACGCCACCTTTTACGAGGGAGCCGGGTTGGGTCCCCTAATACATCGTTTAACCTCACGCTGTCGCTGGGAAGGATAACAATTTCACCCGGATAAGCGGTGTCTGTCCGAACAATTTCCCCTTTGGATGGAATACGCATCTCTGTGA
>CATLDC010000029.1 GCA_949902595.1 uncultured Candidatus Melainabacteria bacterium
AAAGTCCCATCGTGCTGAAATGATGGGGCTTTTTTATGTCTTAAGAAGGAGCTGTCGCACAGTTGACTTAAAAAGTCGACTGGAGCCACGGCTCCTTTTGTTTAATTTCAAAACAAGAAAACCCTTACAAATTCAACACTTGTAAGGGTTTTTGTGGTATAATATTTGTGTGAAAAACCTTACTACCACTAACAAAAACTATACAACAAACGAGAAATATTTTCAACTTCAAATTCCGATGAATTTAAACATTATCATTCCGGAAAACGACAGCGTAAGGTTACTAAGTCAGTTTGTAGAGGAGATGGACCTGACTTGTCTTTATGAAACTTACAGTATTCTGAAAGAAAATCAAGTGACCCCGCGACAAATGCTGAAAATCATTCTCTATGCCTACCTCGATGGAAGATTTTCTTCCAGAGAAATTGAGCGTGCCTGTCACAGAGACATTAACTTCATGTACCTTCTTGAAGGCAAGCCAGTACCAGACCACGCAACTATTGCAAGATTCCGCAGTCTGCACTTTGCTTCCTGTGCAAAGCAGCTGCTTGTACAGTGCAGTGAACTGCTTTATGAACTTGGTGAAATTTCAGGAGAAAACATCTTTATTGACGGAACAAAGATTGAGGCGAATGCTAACAAGTACACCTTTGTATGGAAAAGAGCAGTTAGCAAAAACCAGGAAAAACTTGGTCAAAAAGCAGCGCTGTTAGTTTCAGAATGCGTAGAAACCTATGCATTGAAACCAGTTTGGGGCGGCAGAGTAAAAATCAAAACACTCAAAAGGCTTAGGAAACAGCTGTATGCCATAAAAGAACAGGAAGAAATCAAGTTCGTGTACGGAACAGGAAAAAGAAAGGCACTTCTTCAGAAACACATCGAACAACTGGAAAGTTATCTGGAAAAATTGAAAGAATACAATCAAAAAATCCATATCTGCGGAACACGTAACAGTTATTCCAAGACAGATTCGGATGCGACCTTCATGCGAATGAAAGAAGATCACATGAAAAATGGACAGTTGAAACCAGCCTACAATCTACAGCATGGAGTAGATGCAGAATATGTAGTATGGCTTGAGATATTCCCTAATTCAACGGATACACCGACTGCCATTTCTTTTCTGAAAGAAATGAAAAAGAACTTGTCCTTCAAATACCGCAATATTGTTTTGGATTCCGGTTACGAGAGCGAAGAAAACTACACCTACATAGAAGACAATGACCAGATAGGATTTATCAAACCAACAAACTATGAAATTTCCAAAACTAGAAAGTATCAAAAGGATATCAGCAACCGTGCGAATATGGTCTATGATTCTGAAAGGGATTGCTATTATTGCAGTCAGGGGCATCCTTTATTTGCAATGGCAACAAAACAGAGGAAAACAGCAAGTGGATATATTTCGACGAAAACCGTATACAAGTGTGCTGATTGTACAGGTTGTCCCGTAAAAGACAAATGTATCAAGGGAAATCATTTTAAAACACCTGTAGATGAACGCTTTAAGTCATTGGAAGTTTCAAGAAAGTTTGAAAGGCAGAGAGCAGAATGCCTGCAGCGAATCAGCAGTAAGCAGGGAATTTTACTCAGAATCAATAGAAGTATTCAGGCAGAAGGAAGTTTTGCTGACCTGAAATGGGACAGGGGATTCCGAAGGTTCCTGTGCCGAGGAAATGCGAATGTATATGCAGAATGTGTGCTTCTTGCAATTTCCCATAACATCGAAAAACTGCATAACAAAATTCAGCGTGGAACAGTGGGAATACACTTGCATTGTATTGATAAAATTGCATAGAGAAAGCAACATACCTCAAGGAGCTAGATGCCCTTAGCTTTGTGTTGCTTTTTTGATTCTAATGAAATGTTGTTAAGCCATAAAAGCATTACGAAGCGAAAGGAGCCGTGGCTCCAGTCGACTTTTTAAGTCAACTGTGCGACAGCTCCTTTAAGGTTTTGTATTTACAGCCTTAAAATTTTAGCTGAAGCAATCTGTGGACTGATAGAAACGGAATTGTCATATCCCAGCATAACCATAGTTTCCAGGAATTTTATAGCATTTGCCATGGGTTCGATAACGGTTATATTTATGTGCTCCTCTTTCAGCCTTGCATTGAGGGTATTTGCAATATAAAACATTCCAGTACATCCCAGGCAAACTGCCTTGATGCCGTAATCGTCAGACATTTTTTTGCAGATAGAAAGCAGTCTGTCTATCAGGAAATCCGCCTGTTCACGAATATCGTTTACT
>CATLDC010000030.1 GCA_949902595.1 uncultured Candidatus Melainabacteria bacterium
GCTGTCGATTTTGATAACCACGCCTTCGCATGGGTTCCGCAGGAAGATTTCATCTTCAGTCGCCTTCTTGAACACTTTCTTGAATCGCTGGAACAGAGTGTGCGGTCCTTCTCCAGTAAACCGTGACTGGAGATAGTCGGCGAACTCCCGAATCATCTCCTTTGTAATCTGGTCGGGACGGATGGTTTCTACAAAAGCCTTGTACTTTTTCTTCTCCTTCAGGAACTCCTTGAATATGGCAAGACCACGGCGCATGTGGCGCACATCCTTCTTCGTGTAGTTGTCGATGAACGACTGGAAGTAGTCAAAGAAGTTGATTTCTTCGGGATGCTTCGCAAGGCGCAAGCCGGTCTGTTGTTCCTTCAGTTCCTGCTCCTTTTCGAAGCGAATCTTCTCTGCCATTTCGAGAATTTCACGGTTCTGCTGACGCTCCATCGGCGAAGTCGGTTTGGCAATCAAATAGAAAGGCAGCGACTCCTTCTTGCGGAGATGAGTCACCTTTTTCTTTGGTTTGCCCTTCATCGCGCCTTCGGTGTAATACACCACTTTGCCGTCAGCGTCTTTCACTACCTCCTCGCTTCGTCCGAGGTAGTATTCAAGGTAGAGTGCAATGCGTCCGTCCTTCAGCTCGCGTTGTTCGAGCTTGGGGTTCTGCTTGGTCTGTTTCTGTAGCTTTGCCATAGAGTGAGAGTTTTTTAAGTGTATTCGGTTCTCCAACCTACAATTATGAGTACACCGGGAGTACACCCGGCGAAAAGTACACTTTTCCGGTTGGAATTATGTCATCGCAAAGTTAAGAAAAATATTTGATTTAAGGTGTACTAAAAGTGTACTAAATGCAAAAATAAAGGCAAAAACATCCAAACAACGAGAATGGGTATAATTTTAATATGTTGATTTATAGATATATACCTTCCTTTATTTTCTCATAATTACACGGTTGTATGCATGTTCTGGGCACAAAATAAGGCTGTTAACTCATTGAGTTTCAGCCTTATTTCTTTTAGTGGGTAGCCAAAGGGTAGCCAAACGCAACACAATATCTGTTTTTTTTGAGTGGCCAGCCATACTTTAACCGACAACATTTTTGTTTGCCGGTCTGCTGCTCTTTATAGAGCAAAGAGTTTTGTTTGCATTGTATTAGCTGATAATTCGCGCTACATTACGCGCTACAATGAATTTTGCACGCTACATCTTGATAATGAAGTGGTTACAGCGTTTCCACTACTTTCCAATACGAAAACGGGGCGGTATGCTGCAAAGTGCTATCATACAGCATATTACACAACAATTGACGCTGCACACGCAACAAAAGCGCAACATTTTTTGAAGTTCAAGACTTCTGTTTGTCTGTTGCTTCTCTACTTTTTGATAATTCAGTGATAGTATCTGCCACATCTGAAAGTATAGATAGCAACGGCAAGTCTTCTGATATGCTTCTGTTTTCTTCTGCTCTGTCTATCACACTACACATTACATCACACAGCTGCGATTTCCGAAAGTGCAAATAATTCTCATCTGAAAGAGCGCGCAATACTTCTGCTGCACGTTCTGTAACTTCATAACGCTTCATAATTGCGTCTGCATTTCGTTGATTGAGTCCTTTATCATTTCAAAGAGTTGTGTCTGCCAAAAGCCGTAATAACCGGCAAGCGCGGTCTTCTGTGCTTCATCTTGCTCTTTTGGCAATTTACCGTTTTTATCTTTCAATAACGATGTTATTTTTTCGTGAAGTTCTTTGATGTCGGCAAGCAACATCACCATTTCTGCGGTTCTGTCAGACACGCTTACGAAAGATGTTCTGTTTGTTGTCATATCGTGATTTTTTCGGGTCAAGCCGAAATTTCGGTGCATTTGTTAAATCCGGGTGGAAAACCCAGGCGCGGATGACCCCTGGGGCCAGGTTGATTTGACCCCCGAAGCCAAAATCGGGCTAACCCCTTTGCCCAAAATAAAAATGACCCCTGTTGACATAGAGCCGGCAGGGGATTTT
>CATLDC010000031.1 GCA_949902595.1 uncultured Candidatus Melainabacteria bacterium
ATATCAAGTCAACAAAGCAAAGCTTATTGAAACAATTGCAGAGTATGTAAAACAAAAGAGAATTGAAGGCATAAGCGACATTCAAGAGCAATCTGACCGTGATGGTATGAGAATTGTTATTGATGTTAAAAAAGATGCACAAGCACAAGTTGTTTTGAATATGCTTTACAAACACACAAGCTTGCAAATCAGCAACAGCATAATCTTGCTTGCACTTATTGATGGCACTCCAAAGGTTATGAATTTAAAAGAAATTCTAACAGCATATATCGAGCACCAAAAACAAGTTATTGTAAGGCGTACACAATATGATTTGGAAAAAGCTTTGGAAAAAGAGCATATTTTGAAAGGCTTGGTAATCGCTTTGCATAACATTGACGAAGTTGTTGCAATTATCAAAAAATCTGAAGATAAGTATGATGCAGCAAACAAGTTGATGGAAACATTTGCTTTGTCAGATAAGCAAGCAAACGCAATTTTGGAAATGAGATTGCAAAGACTTACTCATTTGGAGATAGACAAGCTTGAACAAAATCTTGACCAATTGGAAAAAGACATTGCAGAGTATCGTGATATTTTGGCAAAACCACACAGAGTTGAGGAGATTATCAAGACAGAAATGCTTGAAATCAAAGATAAATACAACACTCCAAGACGCAGTGAGTTGAGCTATGATTACAACGACATTGATATTGAGGATTTGATTGAAAAAGAAGATATTGTTATCAGTCTTACACATCAAGGCTATATCAAGAGAATGGCGACAGATGAGTACAAGGCTCAACGCCGTGGTGGTGTTGGTGTTACAGCACACAAGGCAAAAGATGAGGACTTTGTGGAAAATGTATTCAACTCAAACACTCACGAGCCAATTTTGTTCTTCTCAAATTTTGGCAAGGTGTACAGATTGAAAGCATATATGATACCAGAGGGCTCAAAAACAGCTAAAGGCAGGGCAATGGTAAATCTGCTTAACCTTGCTGACGGCGAGCGAATCAACGCAATCTTGCCACTTGCAGAGGGCTCAGAAGGCTATTTGGCATTGGCAACCAAAAAAGGATTGATTAAAAAGACTGACCTTTCAGAATTTGAGCGTATTCAAAGCAATGGTAAAATTGCAATAAGATTGCAAGAGGGCGACGAGCTTATCGGTGCAATGCGTACAGATGGCGACAACGAGATTATTATTGCATCAACTGGCGGAAAGTGCATAAGGTTCCACGAACAAGATATTCGCGACACAGGAAGGTCGTCAATGGGCGTAAAATCAATCAGTTTGGATAAAGGCGAGTTCGTGGTTGACGCAACAATCGTTCGTGAAAATACCGATGTTTTGACAATCACAGAAAACGGCTACGGAAAGAGAACAGACATTGACGAATATAGGTTCCAATCTCGTGGCGGTAAAGGTATTAAAGTTGGTGTGCTAAACGAAAAAACTGGTAATGTTGTAAACTTGAAACTTGTGTCTGACGATGAGGATGTTATGATTCTTGCAGACAATGGCGTTGTAATAAGATTAAATGCAGATTCAATCAGCAAAATCGGCAGAAACACCCAAGGTGTAAGGCTTATGAGATTGAAAGATGAGGAAAGCAAAGTTGTGTCCTTCACAATAGTGCCAAGAAGTGAGGAAGAGCCAGCAGAGGATGCTTTGGCAGAAACTGACGGAGAGGATATCCAAGCAGACGATGTTGCAC
>CATLDC010000032.1 GCA_949902595.1 uncultured Candidatus Melainabacteria bacterium
AAATCGACAACAAGATTACGCGCGCTAACAAAGAAATCGAAAGGTACAGAGCTAGGCTCGAAGCAAAGTTCAAGTCAATGGACATGATTATTGCCAACATGCAGCAACAGTATAGTAGTTTTTTGGTAACGTAGAAATAAATTAAGAGCCCCTCTTCGGGGCTCTCGATTTATTTCGACTATGTAAAATCCCTTAGGTAAGGGTATTAGCCTGAGAATGTTTTGTATGAGCCTTCAATGTTGTCGTTGATAACTTTGTCAACAGCTTCGATTTCTGTTGTAATCTGTGTTCTTTCGTTATCAAGTCTTTGGAGTTTTAACTCAAGGTTTCTGTCTTCCTGTTGAATGATTTCTGTTTTTGCGTTGATTTCCTGTTGTTTTTTGTCGTATTCATACTGTGCGTATTCGTACTGCGCATAAGCATCCTGATAAGCAACTTCATCGGTTTTCTTTTCTGCTGAAACTTTCATTGATGTGTAGGAATCAATTTTTGAATAATCAAATACAGTGTTTCCATTCTCGTCAACGGTTGTTGCATAGTTTGGAAGCGAAATCTCTGTGATTCTTCCGCTTGACGGGTCAAACACAAGCTGACAATCGTTGTAAGTTGTCGGTTTTGTGTACTTACCGTTTGATACATAAGTGTATGTGAGGGCATTGTTATTACCGTCGTTAACATCTGATTTAAGTGTAAAACAAGCATCGCCGTTGTCGTTGAAGAATATATAAAAGTCTGACGCTGCATAAGATTCACCGTTCGGTTTTGTGAGTCCTGAATTTGCTATTGCAGCTTCGTATCTGCTTTTCTGTTCTGCAGTAATATCAGCCTTGTCAAATTCAAAAACAGGATGGTTATCTACGGCAACCCCGTCTATAGCACCTTGCATAGGGTAAGATTGTGTTCCTGCGCTTGATTCTTGGTGGTATTCAACATCTGGTTTTAAATAGTATGGTTCACCATCTCCATCAACATCATCCACTGTTGCTTTTCTAAGGCTCTTTCCGTCGTCTGCAAGAACGAGCAATTTAGTTAAATCTGCTAATGTGACAGGTTTTGCCTCACCTTTGTTAATTGTCTTGGTATCCTGTTTCACAGGCAGAGCATCTTCATTAGGTTTTGTAGCAGAGCTTGTTAATTTGAAGAAATAAGCACCTGCTGTTTTGTCTTGAGCATTACCCACTCTGTACTTGCCGTTGTCAAATACGTAGAACTTAGAAGGATCATCAGCTTCTGTTAAAGTTGATGGTACCATATATGTACTTGAACTTTCTGCAACAGAATATGTTCCGGTCGGCACGGTCATTTCTTTGTCTACTGTATTTGATACTTTAACCGTTTTTACAGTCCCTGTGGAGTTGTTATCAACTTTTGCAATAGAAGCGTTTTTCTGAATAGAATCACCATAAGCTTCTTGTTCAACTGTAACAATATAGCTTCCGTTGCTGCCCGGTTTTATTGTGCTTGCATCAAAAGAGTAAGAAGTTGCACCAATTTTACCGGCATACTCAATCGTCGTAAAATCACTGGTTGAAGGAGGAGTCGGGACTGTCATTGCCAACAAGCTGTTATACAATGCGGTGCACTGCTGTGACAATATCGTTCTTTCCTGGTTAATCTGCTGACCTTGATACTCAAGGTTTGATTGCCTTGCCTGTAAGCTCAATAATCTTGCTTGTGATGCTGAC
>CATLDC010000033.1 GCA_949902595.1 uncultured Candidatus Melainabacteria bacterium
GCTCTTTTTTTATTGAACTGCTTCTTCAGGCTGTTCTTTTTTTACTCTCTTAACTTTTTTATCAAAAGTCAATTTTTCATCAACAAGCTTCAATACAATTGTGTCACCTGCCGTGTATTTACCTGAAAGAATTTCTTCTGCAAGCATATCTTCAACTTTACGCTGAATTAATCGTCTTAAAGGTCTTGCACCGTATGCTTCGGAGTAACCGTTCTTAGCCAGATGATCTTTAACTTCATCCGTAACTTCAATAGATAATTCACGTTCAGCAAGACGTTTGAACAAGTCTTTCAACATCAAATCAACGATTTGTCTGATTTCTTCTTGTGACAGATGAGAGAATACGATTGTTTCATCAATACGGTTCAAGAACTCAGGTCTGAAAGCCTTTTTCATTTCTTCAGAAACCGTATCTTTGAGTTTTTCGTATTTATCTTTAGATTCATCTTCAGCAGTTGAGAAACCGAGTTTTGATGTTGTAGTAATCATACTTGCACCAACGTTTGAAGTCATAATAATGATTGTGTTTTTAAAGTTTACGTGGCGTCCTTTAGCATCTGTTAAACGACCGTCATCAAGAATTTGCAACATGATGTTGAATACATCAGGGTGAGCTTTCTCGATTTCGTCAAACAAGATAACGCTGTAAGGTTTTTTACGTACAAGTTCGGTCAAGTGACCGCCGTCGTCATAGCCTACGTATCCCGGAGGTGAACCGATAAGTTTTGCTGTTGAATGTTTTTCCATAAATTCTGACATATCAACTCTTATCATATTATCTTCAGAACCGAATACCGCTTCAGCTAATGATTTAGCAAGTTCTGTTTTACCAACACCTGTAGGACCTGCGAAAATAAAACTTCCGATAGGTCTGTTTGGAGCTTTCAAGCCAACTCTTGCACGTCTGATAGCTTTAGAAATAGCAACAACCGCATCATGCTGACCGATAACTCTTTCGTGTAATGTATCTTCAAGTTTAAGAAGTCTTTCGCTTTCACCTTCTGTAAGTTTTGTTACAGGAACACCTGTCATTGTTGCAATTACTTCTGCAACATTTTCAGCAGTAACAGTCGGTTTATTAGCTTCGTGTTCTTCTCTGTATTGTTGAGCCATTTCACGAATTCTGTCTTTCATATCAGCTTCATCGTCGCGAAGTTGAGATGCTTTTTCAAACTCTTGATTTCTTATAGCATCTTCTTTTTCTTTGATGATTGAGCGAAGTTCTTTTTCAAGCTCTTTTCCTTCAGGTGAAAGATTAGAAACTTTCAAACGAACTTTTGATGAAGCTTCATCAATTACGTCAATTGCTTTGTCAGGCAAGAATCTGTCTGTGATATATTTGCTAGACAATTTAACCGCAGCAACGATTGCATCATCAGAGATTATAAGTTTGTGGTGTTCCTCATATTTTGGTTTCAAACCTTTTATGATTTCAATTGATTCGTCTTCTGACGGTTCATCAATTAATACAGATTGGA
>CATLDC010000034.1 GCA_949902595.1 uncultured Candidatus Melainabacteria bacterium
GTAATGCAAATGCACTGCAATTGCATTAAGGCGGTGTCCGATTCGTTTTCTTTCGGTGGATAACACCCTTGCGGATGATACACTTTTTGTTCTGATACGGCTTTTCTTCTGTAATGCCGTATGCCCATAACCGGGCTTTTGACACCCCCAAATCTTGCGGGGTGAATTGGTCAAAGATGGCAGATATTGAACCGAAATATCGGTGCAATGCGCCCTCCAAACACACGTGATATATTGTATTGCCATTCATGCTTGCATCTTATCTTTGATTACTTCAACAATCTTTTCCATTTCATCAACCGACAATGAGTTTATTTTATCGTGATACCTGAAAAAGTTGGAAATTGTACTTCTTAATGAATTGCGGTGTTGTTCCATTTTGAAATCCGCAATGTCTTTTTCGGTCGTAATCCGGCAAGTCCTGAATCTGTCACCAATCATTGAACCATCTTTCTTGCGAAAGCGGTATGCCCCGGCTTCAAATTGTTGCGGTGTTACCCTTGTGACTTCGGCGATTGTCATAAAGTTATGCCAACCACCTGAATAGAAAATCACAGAATCACCGACCTTTATGTTTTCAAAACTTTGTTCCATCTTGCTTTTTTATATTTAACTTTTCACGTTCTGTTTCCGTCATAAATGCAACGGGTACAAATTTGCCAACTTTGATACATCATATCACTTCATATTAAAATCAAACCATTCACGCGGTGAATTGACCGCCGCTTTCTTCACTTTCCGATAAAAGGCTTTGTTCAGCCTGCGCAGCCTTGCCAATGCTTCATGCGGTTGCCAATGAAAGTTCGGCATAACTTCATTGTTTGCCATGTAGATGCCCCCTTGTTTCGGCTCAAAGTGCGCAAAGGCAACCAAGTGTCCATCCTTGACAAAAACGACCTCCGAAACGGCTTTATTTGCCTTGTTGCGCAGTATTAAACGCTTGCAGCTTGTGTAATACTCCACAATCTTGCGGTGTTGCTCCATTGCTTCTTTGACTTTTTCTTGCTGATTGTGCCGGAAGCCCCACAAGTTCCGGGCAACGGTCTTGCGATATTCGGCAACATTGATTGGGTCTTTCCCGGTTGCCATATCGTAGGGCAACAACCCGTCCGCAAACATCTTGACCGCACGGGCAAAGTTTTCTTTGTCCACAATCTTTGCTTCAAGTTCGTTCAGGAACTCAACCGATAACCCATATTGGGTTGCGAGTGCTTCAATACTTGTCTTTTTCATGCGAAAGTTTTATTTATTATTACTCTTGTGTTTTATAGTAACACACTGCAAAGATAATAGTTTTATTTAATACAACAAACATTTTGGGAGAAAATTTGCACTTGCATTGCAAAAATGTGGATAAGT
>CATLDC010000035.1 GCA_949902595.1 uncultured Candidatus Melainabacteria bacterium
AATATTTATTTTTGCGCTTATATCAAGAAATTTTAAGTCAAATTTAATTCATTAAACGTTTAAGTTCATCAGGTCTTGAGGATTTTTGAAGCGCATCCTCTATCGTAATCAACCCTTGTTTATAAAAATTTGAAAGAGCCATTTCAAGGGTTTGCATACCCATTGCCTGATTCATCTGAATTGTTGAATAAATTTGTGCAGCTTTTGCTTCACGGATAAGGTTTGCAATCGCAGGAGTTACAAGCATGATTTCCTGTGCCATTACACGACCTTTTTTGCTTCCGTCCGGCTGAACTTTTTGTAAAAGTGTTTGCGAGAATACTGCACGAAGTGAGTTTGCAAGCTGTACACGAATTTGTTGCTGTTGTCCTTCGGGGAATACGTCAATGATACGGTCAATTGTTTGTGCTGCAGATGAAGTGTGAAGTGTTCCGAAAACTAAGTGCCCTGTTTCTGCGGCTGTTAATGCAAGTGCGATAGTTTCATGGTCACGCATCTCACCTACCAGAATAATATCAGGGTCTTCACGAAGTGCAGATTTAAGAGCATTTGCGAAAGATCTTGTATCCATGCCGAGTTCACGCTGGTGAATAATACTTTGTTTTGATGTGTGAACAAACTCTATAGGGTCTTCAATTGTCAAAATATGTTCTGCTCTGTTTGCATTTATATAGTCAATCATTGCAGCAAGTGTAGTTGATTTACCTGAACCTGTAGGTCCTGTTACAAGGATAAGACCCCTTGGCTGATCTGCTTGTTTTCTTACAACTTCCGGCAAGCCCAGTTTGTCAAAAGAAGGTACGATTGATGTAATTGTTCTGAATGCAGCCGCATAGTTGCCTTTGTCTTTGTAGAAGTTAACCCTGAAACGGCTTAAACCTTCAATACCGTATGAAAAGTCAAGTTCCCAGGTCTGTTCAAGCGTACGTCTTTGTTCGTTTGAAAGCATCGGGAATAATAAAGCTTCCACATCATCCGGACTTAGAGGTGGATAATCAAGTCTTTGTAATTTTCCGTCAATACGTGCTGCAGGAGGCAGGTTGCTCGAAATGTGCAAGTCTGAACCGCCTAATTCTACCAGTTTTTCTAAAAGTTCTTCTATCAGCATATTTTACCCTTCCTGAAAATTCATTAATGCATCATTATCTTTCATTGCAAGTTCAATAAGGGCGTATGTCATATATGCCCCCAGTGCAACAGCTTTCGGGTCTAAATCGGTTTTGTTTGCAGCTTCTATTATAGCTGTGTTAATTTCCGGATTTTCTTCTTTAATATAGTGAATCATTTGTTTGCGCCATGAGGGCATGTCCTTAAAGATTTCACTAAAAGCTATTG
>CATLDC010000036.1 GCA_949902595.1 uncultured Candidatus Melainabacteria bacterium
AGTTAACAAACTCTCGCCTGTCGTTGAAAAATTCTCCACCGGAGAATTCTTTCTGCCTCCAGCCTCCCCCACCTCGGGGGAGGAACTTGATTGTGCTTGTGGCAGGCACGATGTAAGCATCGCGCTTTCAGCAGATGGGACAAGACGCGGCGAACTTTCCGCGACACCCTGTGGGTGTGCAGACGGCAAGTGTGGATAAGCAAGGTAAGGTGTTGTGTGTAGTGTGTTGTGGGTACCTGACTTAGGGATACCGGAAAAAACATTAACAGAAGCACAAACATTGTCCGCTCCATACCAAATCAGGCACGAAGTTGACAGTAATATTACTTGGGAAATATTCTTCATCGTATCCTCCACACTTGTCATCACAAGGATACTATATCATAAAAATTTCTACTGTTCAATCATTAATTTCGATAAAAGGAGGAAAAAATGACAAAGTGTGATGTTGAGGTGGTAATTAAAAGATTGTTTTTTGTTTTGACATTATGGACAAAATCAGCTATAACTTTTTGCGATAATTTATTTTTATTGAAATTTTTAACTTATATAATTATGAGACCAAGTGAATTTGAAGATTTGTATTGTTTTTTTAACGAACAAATCACAGCACAAAGAGAGATGCTTAAAGAAAAAACAGTGTTGCGGAAAAATATCAGGCATTCTCTGCGTTCTCTTGAACAACAAAAACAAAAGATTGTTAAACGTTTTGTAACGGATTTTCCAGAAGTGTGGCAAGTCAATAACGATGGCTTCTGCAAAGAGGAGTTTGATGTTTTGTTTGCCCTTTTGCTTAAGCATCCGGAGTTGTGTTTGGGATTGGAACATCGGCTGATTGCTTATTTTGAGTATGTTTATAAGATTTTGAGTCCGAGCGGGGATAAGGTTTATCTTAAGGAATATTTGCCGCCGCTGTCCCAGCTTCTTTGCAGTGATGCCGTTATTGCCTACATTTGCCGGCAATGTGGCGTTTCAAATGATATCAGTCGTTTTTACGATTGGATAAGCAAATGTGCGTTTAAAAATCCTGAAATTCAAGGCAATATTAATCAGCTGATTAGAGTTGTGTCTTTGAATTCTGTGGGCGTTTTAAATTTTTGACGGAGCTTTGGCTCCGTTTTTTTTATGTCTTTGTCATTTTTCTCTCCTCTCATCAAAATTAATGATTGAACAATAAGAAAAGTTATGTTATAGTATCTTTGTGATGACAAGTGTGGAGGATACGATGAAGAATATTTCCCAAGTAATATTACTGTCAACTTCGTGCCTGATTTGGTATGGAGCGGACAATGTTTGTGCTTCTGTTAATGTTTTTT
>CATLDC010000037.1 GCA_949902595.1 uncultured Candidatus Melainabacteria bacterium
TAACTTGTATCATAACAGCTCCCATCTAAACCGCTGTTGTCTACAAGTCAAAAAATGTTATACCTTCAAGAGTTAAAAGAGCAACGGCTTATAAAAAAATGAACCGATAACAATGAGTGAATTTGCTCAATGTTACCGGCTCTGCGTCTGTGCGTCTGGCTCTTTGATAACTAATACATTATAATCTTTTACGTGGATTATCATTTCCTGCTTACATTTGGGGCAGAACAGCGGGAAATTCCGAAGCTCTGTGTCTGACCGCATTTTAATGCGTGTCTTGCTTCCGCAAACAGGGCATAATAACCATTTGAATTGCTCGTTCCCGTCATGATTCATGGTTCTTATGCTTGCTTTCTTTTCGCAGTACAACGCTGCTGATAACGCTGATGCCGCCCAACAACGCACAAGATTTTGACGGGAAAAGGATTCCTGCCGCCACCAGACCAGCACCGACAACTAAGTTACAAGCCGCAGCCGTTTTTAACGCTTTCTTTTTCGGGTTGGGAAGTTCTACGGAAATCCCCAATCTACCATTCAGCTTTTCGCAAGCCTGATTTACTTCTTTAATCATTTTGTCCTCCTTTAAAACAATAACTGTATGCCGTGATTTACAATAAGCAACACGCCAATGCCTATGACAATCCATAGGGCTGTGGTTTTCTTTTCTTTCCCTTTTCTTTTGTTCAGAAACAGGAAAATCAATCCCACACCCACAAGGCAGATACCAACAATCAATGATACGATTGAAATAGTCTGCATGATTTCCGCACTTGGAACGGGTACAAAATCGGGAATTGGAAAATTCATGTTATCGCCCCCTTTCTTTTAATTGCTCAAATCTGATAAAATCATTTTTCTCATTGCGACTACTGAAAAAATGATTCCTATGATACCGAAAATAATTGCCGCAACGGGAATTGACATCAATCCTGCGCTGCTTCCCTGTGAGTTTGACGCTATGGCAACAATGATGATAGACGAAACAACGGTTGCAATCGTTGACTTCTTTATCATTCCAACATACAGCGGAAGAAGCCCCAACAAGATAGCGGATATTGTTGTAACTGCCTGTGCCAGTATGTTTCCAAAGCTGAACGTGACAAAATCAAAACATTTTGCCGCAAGAAAGATTGTGGCATATTGGAAGATATTTGACAGCACATGGAACGTAAAACTAATGCAGCATATCAAAATGAGTTTTGCCGTAATCAGTTTCGTGCGGCTGATCGGGTAAGTGAAAAGCAAGCCGATTGTCTTGTTTCTGTATTCTTCAATCACAAATACGGAAATCAGTA
>CATLDC010000038.1 GCA_949902595.1 uncultured Candidatus Melainabacteria bacterium
ACTGGGCAAGTCCATTTCCGATCCTTAAGCGTAAGTTTCTTATAGCCGTTTTGTCCCATTATGTTTCCGCAATTATGACACCTTTGCGTAGTAAATTTTGGGTCAATCGTGACAAACTTTTTGCCATAAAGATCAGCTTTATATTCGAGCATGGTTAAGAAACTCCGCCATCCTGCATCAGAAATAGATTGGGCAAGAGCATGATTCTTTAACAGATTTTTGCTTCTTAGTTCTTCGGCTACTACTAAATCGTGGTTTTTGATTAATGCAGTAGAAAGAACCTGCAAGAAGTCTTGTCTCTTTCTGCGAATCCTGTCGTGCATTTTAGCTACGACTAGGCGCTGTTTTTGATAATTCTTGGATTCACACAAAGAGCGTCCTTCTTTTTTCGCTCTGCGTTCTCTGCGTGAGAGGATTCTTTGAGCATGGGCGAGCTTTTTCTTGGCTCTGCAATAAAACCTTGGGTTAGCTACCACTGCACCGTTAGAATCCGTCAAGAAATTATCCAAGTTAAGATCAATGCCGATCTGCTTTTGTGTTTTAGCATAGTCTTTGACAAAGGCACTATCGCTTCCAAGCTGTAAAGAAAGATAGAACTGATTGTCTGCCGTTTTCTTAATTGAAGCAGTGCCAATTCTAGTTGGAATATGGTCAAATAAGCGCTTTTTAATCAATTTACGCAATCCTGCAATTCTTACTATTCCTAATTTTGGAAGCTTTACATGCTTAGCGTCAATAAACCTAACGGTACCGTTATCAAGATAAGCTTCGTCTTGCTTTATGTACTGGCAGTTAGTCTGATATGACCAGTCGCTTTGCTTCTTATGAAAAGAAGGAATACCGCGACCGATTTTGTGATAGCTCCTCCATGCCTTATGATAATTTTGAATTGCATTGGCGATGGCCAAGCTATCAATGTCTTCGACACGTAAGAAATCATACTTATCTCTAATATTTTTAGGTTTAGAAATCAAGTTTTGAGCATCAATCATTCTTAATGCCTGTTGACTTTCCTGTTCGGACATTGTCTGCATTACAAAGGGCATGCCGTTATTAAGCTGTCTGATCCTACTATTTTTTTTAACGTGATAGATCAAACGACCAGCGCCAACGTATTGGTTATAAACAAAACGCTGTGCGTCATAATTCTGCTTAATCATTTTCTTTTGATTATTGCTAGGATAGAATCTTACTTTTACGCCAAAGTGATATTCTAAACTGCTCATTC
>CATLDC010000039.1 GCA_949902595.1 uncultured Candidatus Melainabacteria bacterium
ATAGAATACAGAAAGCGGTGGAGCTTTTTAGGAGCGGATATAACTGTTCGCAGTCTGTTGTGGCTGCCTTTGCGGATATGTATGGATTTACACAAGAACAGGCCTTGCGCATGAGCGCTTCCTTCGGTGGGGGGATAGGCAGGATGCGTGAAACTTGCGGAGCTGCCTGCGGCATGTTCTTGCTGGCAGGCCTGGAAACCGGGGCGACGGAAGCGGCAGACCGGGAAGGCAAAGCTGCCAACTATGCGGTAGTGCAAGAACTGGCGGCTGAATTTAAAAAACGCAACGGTTCGCTGATTTGCGGCGAATTGTTGGGATTGAAGAAAAAAGAACCGGTTTCTACCGTGCCGGAAGAGCGTACTACTCAATATTATAGCAAGCGCCCTTGTGCAAAAATGGTTGAAGAAGCAGCAAGAATTTGGTCTGAATATCTCGAAAAGCATCCAAAATGAGCTCTTAAAATGCTTTTTTATTACAAAAACGGTAAAAAAGTACTCAATAAAATGTTATATAACATAAAAATAGCTATCTTTGTCTCCGAAATAAAATCTGAAAGTCTTTATGGCTGGAAGGATTTTAAGCATGTCTAACTAAAATTGCAAAGCAAATGTTGAAAGAAAAAGCTGGTGTAATTGCAGGTACTATCTGGAATACACTGAATGAAACAGAAGGAATGACTGCCAAGCAGCTTAAAAAAGCGACTAAATTGGTTGACAAAGATCTGTTTCTCGGCCTTGGCTGGTTATTGAGAGAAGACAAAATCTCTGTGGAAGAAGTTGAAGGTGAACTCTTCATCAAATTGATCTAAGCGAGTAACTCACTTAAGCAATAAAAAAATGCGTTGGTACATGATCATAATGTTATCAACGCATTTTTTTTTATTCCGTCATTTACGTATCTTTGCACACCAAAAAGATAAAATAATAAGAATTCAGAATGAAGAATATACGCAACTTTTGCATTATTGCTCATATTGATCACGGTAAATCGACTTTGGCCGACCGCCTGCTGGAATATACCAAGACTATTCAGGTGACTTCGGGACAGATGCTTGATAATATGGACCTGGAGAAAGAAAGGGGAATCACGATCAAGAGCCATGCTATCCAGATGGAATATACCTATAAGGGTGAGAAGTATGTCCTTAACTTGATTGACACTCCGGGACACG
>CATLDC010000040.1 GCA_949902595.1 uncultured Candidatus Melainabacteria bacterium
TCTGGCAAATACAGCTCTGGCCTTTTCTCCGCCGGAACATTCAAGAGGTTTCTTTTTTAGTATGTGCCTGATCTCAATCGCACTAACGACAGCATCGAAATCCTCAATCTCCCCAACACCCTTTTTGTCAGGACTGGCATAAAGAAACGGCAGTTTGATGTTATCTTCAACCGTCAAAGAGTTAATGAGTGCCGACTCTTGAAGAACAAAGCCAATCCGTTGATTTCGCCATTGCGCCAACTGACTTGTATGTAACTGATCTGTCGGAGAACCGAAAAGCGTATATTCACCGGAATAATTTCGATCAAGCAATCCAATGATATTGAGCAAAGAACTCTTGCCTGCTCCCGATTCGCCCACAATGGCGATTTTTTCACCGGCGGCGACTTCAAGCCTGAAACCATTTAGTATTGAAATCTGCGCCTTTTTGCTCTTATAGATTTTTTCTTTAACGCTTAGATCAATAATCTTCGTCATTGCAATACCCCCAAGGAGATTGGAACCTTTTTGATTTTCCACAACATACTTTCGACAACAATTATTCCGATAGCAATATCAGAAACGACAACCAGCAACAAAGCCAGCCAGTCCATTCCTATCAAACCAAACAATCCGTAAGTGGCAAAGGTAGCGTCTTTCCTTAACCAGCACCCGTATCGGTTAAAAGCGGTGAATGTGGCAATTAGTGCTACATTAACAAAGGAGAGCATCCCAAAGTAACCATAAAAAATTCTTTTTAGCTTTGAGTAGCTTAATCCCACCAACAGATTGATAGTAAAGTCTTTCAGCATTAGGCGAACACTAACCAATGCGTTCCAAACAGAAAGACAAGTTATGACGATCAGCAGAATAAAGGTCGTTATGAATATAATTTTTAGTGAATGAAGATAGTATTCGTTGAAATAATCGTAGTTTTCCTTTTGGCTAAAGAAATTGAAACTTAAACCCAAATTATCTTTGATAACCTCACTCAAATCCGCTATTTCTTCTTTTGAGGTTTCCAAAAGTATAATATCCATGAGGCCGTTAAATTGGATGTCTATGCTGGCATGATTGATAAATTCCTCATTCAGAGGAAAAAGGATTGAGAAATTGTAGTA
>CATLDC010000041.1 GCA_949902595.1 uncultured Candidatus Melainabacteria bacterium
GTTTGTAGCTGCAGCTTGAATAGCCATGCTTGTCAATGTTGCTCCTGCGACATTATCGACTCTGAGCGATTGAGTTTTGACGATTTCTGCAGGAACTCTTTCCATGGCAGCATCGGATACCATGGCAGTTTCACCGCTCTTCAATACTTTGACTGAAGCGATTTTGCTGTTTTTGATCACAACTTGAACTGTCAATGGGCCGTTTTTGCCGTTTGCAGTTCCTTCATATGTGCCGTCTTTTGCTGCAGCTTGTACAGTTGCTGCTAAAGCGAAAGAGACGGCCGTAGCGATCAATAACTTTGTGGGTCTCATGTTTTCTCCTGATGGGTATAAAACGTTTCTGATTGTAATCAACCATAAGGTTGTTACTATTGATGCAAACCCTTACAAAGCCAAATTTCAGTTCTATTCTCAATTTTCGCTTGGAGGAATTCGACTGCAAATCTTTCCGAATATGATTGAAAAAAAAACGGGGTGAAATATGAATTTTATTAAAAAGACATGGGGGTGGATGTTCCTTCTGCTGGCGGTGGGTATGTTCATGTTTTGCTATTTGGGCTCTCCGTACTGGGCGGTTTATTCAATCAAACAAGCTCTTGCAGATAGAAATCAAGAAGTCATTGACTCTTATATTGATTTTGATAGTTTAAGGACAAATCTGAAAAATCAATTAACGAATCAAGTGGAGATGCAGTTTGCGGAAAAACAACAAAAACCAATAAATCAGGTCATTCAAGCATTTTCTTATGAAGCAATCGATAACCTTGTCGATCAATATGTGACGCCTGAAGGCATCGAAGATTTGTTTTCCGGTGCAAACACGCTGCAAACGATAAAGAAAGAATTCAAACCGAAAGAAGAATCCACGAGCGCCAAGCAAACCAACACTCAGAAAAAATCTCCTTCTAACGTTACTTGGTCTTTGAATTACGGAGACAATACCAACCAATTTTTTGCAATCATTAGACCTAATCAAAAGGAGAACGATAAAATTGAAGTTTCTCTTGTAAGAGAAGGCTTTTTTGATTGGAAGGTTAATAACATT